>NZ_CP124616.1:1310820-1966230 GCF_029958925.1 Tropicibacter oceani | reverse complement strand
GGTGGCCACATGCGCACCACGCCCGCCTTGCAAGGCCAGAGGCCCTGCCCCGGCCCCATGACAGCGGACAGAAAAAAGGCCGCCGCAGGTTGCCCTGCGCGGCCCAATCTCATGTCCCGTGATGGAACCTTGGCAAGATTACTTGATCTTGCCTTCCTTGTATTCCACGTGCTTGCGGGCAACGGGGTCGTACTTGCGAACCGACATCTTCTCGGTCATGGTACGTGCGTTTTTCTTGGTCACATAGAAGTGGCCGGTGCCTGCGGTCGAGTTCAGGCGGATCTTGATTGTGGTCGGCTTCGCCATGGTAAAATCTCCTGGGGACGTCCCCTGCAACAGGGCTGCGGCCCCGTGAAATTCCGATCAGCCTGCCTTTTACCCTTCCCGCCCCCCGAGTCAACGGGGTTTTGGGGAAAATCATGCGCGGAAGGCCTGTAAGCCGGATTCTGTTCAGGGTCCGGTTGCCCGAACCCCTCGACGACCATTCCTCTAGGCGGACAGTTGCCTGCCAACTCTAGCTGCCAACCCGGACGTCTCGGGCTGAAGCGGCCCTGCACCGATATCCCGTAAAGGATCAGGCGTGCGCGACGTCCCTATTTGGCGTTGCTCCCGGTGGGGCTTGCCGTGCGGGGCCTGTTGCCAGTCCCCCGGTGGGCTCTTACCCCACCGTTTCATCCTTACCGTCGCAGGCTCCCTTGGCGAACCGCGGGTGCGACGGCGGTTTGTTTTCTGTGGCGCTTTCCGTCAGGTTGCCCTGCCCGGGAGTTACCCGGCACCGATGCTTCAGCGAGTCCGGACTTTCCTCTCCCCCGTTTCCGGGGCAGCGGCCGTCCGGCCTTCCGCGCAGCGCCCAGTTAGTCAGCCAGCCCGCCCGGGTCAATCCCCCAAGCGCCTGCCGCCGTCATGGCGCGATCCACCCGCCCCACGCGCCCGCCCGAGGACAAGGCCGCAGGCCGCCGGACGAGACAGGACGGCGCGCGCCGCAAGGCGCGCTCGATCTGGAAAGGTCAGCGTGAAAAGATCAGCGTGAAAAGGTCAGCGCAGCATCAGCGGCGTGCCAAGCCATTGCCGCAGCGCGTCGGCGACGACCTCGGGCTGTTCCAGCGCGGGCAAATGCCCGGCGCCCTCGATCACCTGCAAGGTTGCGCCGGGGATCAGTTCCGCCATGAAGCTGTGGCGCTTGATTTCATACAGCTTGTCGCCGGCACCGCACATCACCAGCGTCGGCACCGCGATCTTGCGCAGGGTGCCCTGCTGGTCGCGCCGCCGCTGCATCGCCCGGCTTTGGCGCAAATAGGTTTCAAGGCCCAGAACCGCCCCCATGTCCCGTACCAGCGCCAGGATGTCGTTGCGATAGGGCCCTGGGGCCAGGGTCTCGGGCGGCAGCTCTTCTCTGAGAACGTCGAACAGCTTGCCTGTCTTGGCCCGGATGATGCGCGGGTCGCGCAGCGCCGCCTGTTGCGGCGTCTCGGCCAGCGGCGAGGTGTCCATGAAGGCGACGCGCGCCACCCGGTCCGGGGCCCGGCGCAGGATTTCCATCGCCACCATGCCGCCCATGCCATGCCCCACCAGCGCGCAGCGCTTTGGCAGGACATCCAGCATCCCCGATGCGATTTCCTCGATCCGTTCGCCGCGCGTCGGCGGCACACACATGACGGCGACATCCCGGGACAGGTCGGCAATCTGGGGGCCAAAGGCCCGCGCGTCCGCCATCAACCCGGGGATGAAAACCACTACTTCACGCATGTTGACCCGATCAGCCCCTGCCTGCCCTGGCGCGCCGTTCTGGCGCTGCGGGCCCAAAAATCCCGTGTTGCCAGCACCCTAACAGAGCCAGCGTCAGGGAAAAGGCACAAACGAAAAACCGGCGCGAATTCGCGCCGGCCTGCTGTCGTGTCAATCAGACCTTGCATCGGGTCAATTGACCTTCATCCGGTCCCAGAAGATGCCCAGGTGCTTCGAGACGATCTCGTTATACCGCTCGCTTTCCTTCAACGCCGCCAGCCCGGCATTGAAGCGGTACAAAAAGGTCGTCCCGCGCCAGTGCTTTTTCGAGATGATCACATGCAGCCCTTCCGAAGACAGCGGCTTTTCCAGCGGAACCACCGCGCCGCGCAGCCCCATCTTGTCGATGGTTTCGGCGCCAAGGAAAACGTTCACCGTGACCGCATCGACTGTGCCTGCCTGCAATTGTTCGAAACAGGCCTGCGGCGTGTCCGCCTGCACCAGCGTGATCAGCCCCTTGCTGATCCATTCCCGCCCGGCGCGGTCCAGATCATGGGTAAAGTAACCCTTGGGCCGGCACAGCGTCTTGCCCGGGATGTCCGCGTCGCTTTCATAGACAAAGCCCGATCCCTGCTTGACGAACAGCAGCACCAGCACCTCGACCAGCGGATCGGAAAAGTGGAAATTGGCGCAGCGTTCGTTGTTCGGGGTCGCGTCGCAATCGGGCTTGTACCAGGGGAACCCCATGTCGAATTCCTTGCGGTCCAGCTTGGGGAACAGGTGTTGCGACCAGTCGTCTTCCCAGGTGATCGAATAGGTCACCGGGTCGGGCGTTGCCTCCATCGCGGCGTTCACCAGTTCGGTCACCAGCCCCTGCCCTTGCCAGGTCCGGTCCGTAAACGGGGCAAAGTCAGATCCGGTCAGAAGCTTCATCTCGGCGTTTTCGTCCTGCCGCAGCGGGGTTGCGTCGGCTTCCTGGCTGCCTGCCTCGCAGGGGATGATCAGCATGTCGCCCGGTTTGACCTGAAAAACCGAGGCGGTCAGCGCCGCCTCGTTTGCATAGTAGATCAGCGTCCATTTCTCGGGATCGCCATAGCGCGCCTGCGCGATGGTAAAGATTGTCTCGCCCTGGGCCACGCGGTGCGCATCGGGCGCGCAGCCCGATTGCGCCTGCACCATGCCCGCGGCGAACAGCGGCAGCGCGGCAACCGCAAGGGTTGCCGCCAGTCGTTTCAGATGTGTCATGCTTACAGCCCTGCCCAGATGCTGGACATATGGGTGTCGATGACCGACAGGTATTCACCGCTTTCGCGCATTTCGGCCAGCCCCGCGTCAAAGGCGCCGATCAGCGCCTCGGCGCGCGGATTGGATTTGTGCGCGACCACGTGCAGGCCTTCGATCGCAAGCGGGCGGCGCAGCATCAGTTCCACCTGCGCCGACAGACCCATGTCCTTGAGCACGACGCGGCCGGTGAATTCGTTCATCGCCACCGCATCGGCGGCGCCGCTGACCAACCGCTCAAAGCATTCCTCGGCCGTGACCGGCTGTTGCAGGCGCGCCCCGGCCTTGGTCAGATAACTGGCCCCACCCTGCCGGCTGCCGGCGTCATGGCCCAGCGGGCTGCACACGCGCATGCCGGCCAGGTCCGCCTCGGAGTTGAAGGTCACCGGCCGGCCCTTGGCGGTGAACAGCACCACCAGCATTTCGAACATCGGTTCGGAATAGACATAGTCGGTGCAGATGCTGGCGGTATCGCCCTCGGCGCACTGCGGCTTTTTCCAGGGAAAGGCCAGGTCGACCATACCGTCGGACAGCATCGGGTCCAGGTGCACGGAACGGTCGTTGATCCAGTAGAACTTGTGCTTGCCGGTGCTGTCATCGGCGACAAAGGCGCGGTTCACCAGGTCGGTGATCATCCCCGAGCTCATCTGCAACCGGTTGGTGAAAGGTCGGAAATCATCGCCCGCCAGCAGCCGCACATCGACGCCCTTGCCGCGCTCTTCGGCCTCGCGCTGGCGCTGTGCCAGTTCGTCCTGCGCCGTGACGGGCGCCGCAGCAGCCGTGATCCTGGGCGCGGCGACGCTGGTCTTGTCGATGACGGTGCCGCCCTTCAGACCGGTGGGCAGCCCGTCGATGCAGGGCATCCGGTAACTCTGCCCCACCCGGATGCTGTCCGGGCTGGGTATGATGTCGATGTTGTTTCGGTAGATCGCGGTCCACTGACCGACGTCCTTGTATAGTTTGTCTGCGATGAGCGAGAGACTATCACCACGTTGTACCGTATAAATGCCACCACAGGTTTCCTGAGCCGCAGTCGATACCGTCGTGGCAGCGATCAATGCGGTTGCAAGCGTGCAAACACGTCTTAGCATATTCTCATGTCCCCCAAGAGTTGATCCTGAGAAACTGGCGCATGTAGTGGCGTGCAGTCAACCGCTACGCAATCTGTGGTAGCAACTTCAACAGGTTGCCTATGGTTAACAAACCGTTAACAGGGATTTCGCCGCGCCAAAAGCAGGCTGTGACCCTGGGCACCCGCGTCGTTCGGGGCGAATTCCTCGGTCCGGCACTCCGTATTCGACAGAATCGATACATAGTCTTCATGGCCAAGCGAGGCGTGATAGACCTGCGATCGGCCGACGCTGCCGATCGCTTCGCCGGCCTCGGGGCCGACGGTCAGCAGCAGCCTGCCGCCCGGCGCCAGATGCGCCGCGATGCGCGGCAGGGCGGCGCGCTGGTCCTGCGCGGTCAGGTGAAAGAACGACCCCCAGCCGATGATCGCATCGAAACTTTGCCCAAGGTCCAGCTGCCGCATGTCGGCCAGAACCGCGCGGGCCTGCGGCAGGCGGCTGCGAAAGATCGCCAGCATCGCCTGAGAGAAATCCGCGCCGGTCACGTCATAGCCCTGATCCACAAGGTAGCGCCCGATCGGTTCGCCCGCGCCGCAGCCCAGGTCCAGAACCGCGCCGCCCTTGGGCACATCGGCCAGCGCCCGGTCCAGCCAGGGCCGCTCGAACAGGCTGCGATTGCGCCCCAGGTCATAGCGCTGCGCCTCGCGATCATAGATCGCGCGGGTCTGGTCCGACAGCGCGGTCATCCCCGGTGCCGGGCGATCTGCATCCAGATGGCCAGCGCGTCGTACAGCGTCCATTCGCGGCGCACCCCCAGCGGGCCGAATTCCGCGTGGCTCATTCCCATGACATGCACAAAGGCCCCCGAAGGCGCGCCGAACAGGCCCCAGCCGTCATGCGTGCCTTCCAGCGACCAGCGGATCGCGGCGCGCGGCGACATCAGCGGATCTTCGACGCCAATGCAGTGCTGCACCGTGAACCGCGCCGAAGGAAAGGCCGCGCGCAGCCCCATCCAGAAATTCAACGCCTCGTCCGGGCCATGCAGGCAACGCCCTTCGGGATAGTCCAGCTGGCAGGCATCGTCGTATTGCGCCGCGATGGTCTGCATCTCGTCGTCCATCACCCGCATCACCAGTTCGGCAAAGGCCTTGCCCCACTGGTTTTCATTGCCCTCACCGGTATAGGGGCCCTGGGCGTCGATCTCGGGACGAAAGGGCGCGGTTTCCGGGTCGGCAGCGGCCAGCAGGCGCCGTGCCTGGGTTTCGGGCTCCAGCCCCAGTTGCGCGCAGATCGCGCCGGTGTCGCGCACCACCCAGATGTCGCTGATGCGGTTACCCTTGGCATAGGTTTCGGACATTTCACGATAGATCAGCGGGCGGCCCGTCGGCGCGCCAAAGGGACCCGGCCCGCGATGGTGCCCGCGCAGCAACAACCGCTGCGCCCCCAGCATGCCCAAAAGATCGTTGCCCGAACACAGCACGTCCTCGCTCAGCGCCTGCTGGTCGGGGCAGGCGTTCATCTGGCCATGCAGGTCCGCCAGAACCGCCGCGCGGCCAAATCCGATACCCAGCGCATCGCGCCGGATCACCTGGGCGTGAAAGTCCGATTTCAAGGCGCCGCCAAGGCTGCGTTCACGGCGCAGCACCTGCGCGGTGCGGGTCAGAAAGGCCGGATACTCCCCATCCGGCTGCGGCACCGGTTTCGGTTGCGCCATGGCCCGCGTGCCCAGCGGCGGCACGGTTTGCTTGACCGCCTCGTTCATGCGCGGCGGCTTTGCGGTGCGGCATGCCGGGGCAGATCGGACATCGGGCGTTCTCCGTATCGTTGGGCGGTCGATCCTGCGGACAGGACAGGACGATCAGCTTGGGGTTGCATAGGCGACCCCGCGGCCGGGGTCCAGAGCGGCCCTGCCCCGCGACGTCAGGCCCGCCCTTCCCGGATTAACCTTACGATGGTTGTGAAAACGTTAACGCGAAAGCCCGCCTCGGTCAGATCGCCGGGGCGGGCCTGGCGCAGCACGGTCCAGCCCGCCGGTGTCCAGTGCCGTTTCAACAGGTCGATCCCGGCCAGCCCGCCGCGCGCCAGCACCGTGCGCCGCAGATCGTCGCGCAGCCTGTCCGGCAGGGCCGCCAGGAAATGCCGCGCCTCGGCCTCTTCCTGGGCGACCCAGATTTCCGACAGGCACTGGCCCTTGGCATCCCACAGGATCGCCTCTTGCATGTAGGGGCCGATCTGTTCCGACCAGATGACATGCCCCCCGTCCGCCACCAGGTAGCCCGCGCGCAGCAGCGCCGCGCCCTGCCGGGCATGCAGGTCGGGCATCACGAAACCGGCGCGGGTATCGGGCAAGGTGCCGGCATGGCCCGCCGCATGGTCGATAAAGGCCTGCAGGGTCCTGTCGAAATGTCGGCGCAGCAGCGGGCGCGCCTCCAGGTGCGGGGCGATCCGGTCTTGCGGCACCTGTTGCGACCAAAGCGCCGGATGCTCGGTTGCGCCAAGAATGCCAAGCGCGCCCAGCGCCGCGCAGCCGCTTTCGAAAACCGAGGTGCCGTTGGTGCAAAGCAGGCCTTCGGGGCCGCGCTCCATCTCGGATGGCAGTACCCGGGCCAGGTAGGCGGCGCATTCCAGAACGACGCGCCGCTGCGGCAGCGTGACGGCCTCTGCCGCCGGTTTCGGCCCTGTTTGTCCCTGCGACACGCGCACCCCCCGGTTTCCCTGTTGCCCCGGAACATGGCCATCCCGGCCCGCTCCGGCAACCCTGCCGGTCCATTATGGTAAACGCCTCAGGGCAGCGAAATCCCCCGGAACGGCGGGAAATCGGCATAGCGCGCGGCGCGTTCCCGTGGTGGCTCGTCCGGCGCGGCGCCGGGTTTCAACAGGCAGCCCCTGGGCGCGATATAGCTGTCGATGCGGCGCTGCGGCTTTGGTCGCCACGCGATGTTGAAGGCACAGAGCCGCGGAAAGAACCACAGCTCCGAATACTCCAGATGATCGTGCAGCCACCAGGCCAGGTCGCGCCAGTCGCGGCCCTGCGCGTATCGGTCCGCAAACCAGGGAATGACGATCGAGGCCCCGGCCACGGGCAGATCCGGGAAATCCCAGATGTGGCATTCCAGCAGATAGTCGTTGCGCGCGCAGTTCAGCCCGTTTTCATTGCCAAAGGCGTTCAACCCGGGCGAGCGATAGCCCGAGCGCACGAACACCCGGCCAAAGGTTTCCTCGATCGGGTCCAGCAAGGTTTCGCACAGCGCCCGCCCGCGCTCGATCGCCAGGTCGGGGTGCACCGGAACGTTCGGGATCGCATGGATGTTGCCGATCTCGGAGCACAGGAATTCGCGCATCCAGAAATGCCGCGACAACCGCACCCGACCCAGGGTTTCCAGCCCGCGCATGCTGCGCGGGGACCTCATGGGCGCGCCTCAGCCATAGCCGTTCCAGCGAAATTCGCCCTTTGGGCCCAGGGGCGAAAACGGATTGTGGGCGAATTCCCAGACATGCCCTTCGGGGTCCGCCACATAGGCGATGTAGCCGCCCCAGAACACCTCGTGCGGGGGGCGCAGCACCGTGGCGCCGGCGGCCTCGGCCCGCGCGGCCAGGGCATCGACCGCCTCGCGGCTGGCCAGGTTGTGCCCCAGGGTCGACGCCCCAGCCCCCAGCCTGTCCACCGCGACCCCCATGTCGCGGGCCAGCATCTCGATCGGGTACAGCCCCAGCGTCTGGCCGATCAGGTCAAAGGCGATGACCCCGTCCTGCGCCTCGACCCGGGTCCAGCCCAGCGCCTCGTAGAAACCGGCGGCCTTTTCCAGGTCGCGCACGCCCAGGGTGATCAGGCTTATCCTTTGGTCCATCTGCTGTTCCTGTTCCAGTTGGCAGGTCCGGGCGCGCGGCCCGGACGGTTATCGGCCAGGGTTTTCGCCCAGCACCTCGGTGATGGCCTGCTCGATCAGCGCCAGGCAATCGTCCGAGGAAAACCGGTGGTCCGCGCCCTTGACCAGCGTCAGGCGTACATCGTCGCCCTCGACATGATCCAGCAGCGCAAGGGCGGTCTGCCGCGTCACCGCCTCGTCCTCGGTGCCTTGCAACAGGCGCACGGGCCAGGGCATCGGCAAGGGCCGGCGCAGCACCAGATGCGCGCGCCCGTCCTCGATCAACTTGCGCGAGACGTAATAGGGGTCTTCATAGGCCGAGGGCAGCTCGACACGGCCCTGTTCCATGACCGCGCGGCGCTGGGTTTCGTCGAACCCGGCCCAAAATCCGTCTTCGGTGAAATCGGGCGCCGCGGCAATGCCGACAAAGCCCGCCACCGCCGCCAGCCGCTGCGACAGCAGGCAGGCGATCCAGCCCCCCATGGAACTGCCGACCAGAACCACCGGGCCGGGCGCCGCTGCGCGGATCACCGCCTCGGCATCCGCCGCCCAGTCGCCGATGCAGCCCTCTTCGAACACCCCGCCCGATGCGCCGTGCCCGGAATAATCCAGCCGCAGAAACGCCCGCCCCTGCGCCTTGGCCCAGGCTTCCAGATGCACCGCCTTGGTCCCCTCCATGTCCGATCGGTAGCCCGACAGGAATACGATGCAGGGCCCCCGCCCCGGCGTCAGAACATAGGCCAGCCGATCGCCGCGCGGCCCATCAAGATAGGAAATCTCAGCCATGTCGGCCTCCGTCTTTTGCGCTCAGCATAGACAGACCGACAGATTACCCAAGCCCCTGACCCGCATTTCTCCTTGTTGAAATACTCCGGGGGGCCGTGCCTGCACGGCGGGGGCAGCGCCCCCTCTGGCCCCGCCGCAAAGCGGCTGGCCTATCCGCGCATCCGGCCATGCCCGGGATCATAGCAGCCCTCTGCGATCACCTCGGCGCCGATCAGATCGCCGCACAGGTCCAGCTGCATTCGCGTGCCCGGCTCTGCCAGGCCCGGCTGCACAAAGGCATAGGCCAGGTTCATCCCCACCCGGTGCCCCCAATCGCCCGAGGTGATCGTGCCCACCACCGCGCCATCGAGCATCAGCGAAGCGCCGCCGCGCGCCGGGGCCTTGTCGGTTTCGATCCGCAAGCAGACGCGCCGCCTGCGCGGACCCTCTGCCTGCCGCGCCATCAGCGCCGCCTTGCCGATGAAATCCCCCTTGTCCATTGCCACAAAGCGGTCCAGCCCGGTTTCGAAAGGGTCGAATTCGGTGATCAGGTCGGCCTTCCAGTGCAAAAACCCCTTTTCCATCCGCATCGATTCGACCGCCCGCGCGCCGAACAGCGTCAGGCCATGCGCCGCGCCCGCCTTTCGCAGCGCCAGGTAGGCCGCGTAAAGCGAGGCATTGGGGACATGGATTTCATAGGCCAACTCGCCGGAAAAACTGACCCCCATGACTGTCGCCGGAGCGATCCCGACAAAGCTTTCGCGCACCGACAGCCAGGGGAAAGCCGCCGCCGACCAATCGCCGCGCGCGCAGGCCGACAGCACGTCACGCGCCTTGGGCCCCGCCAGCACCAGGATCGTCTGGTCATTGGTCAGGCTGCGCAGCTGCACGTCCTCGTCCGGGCGCAGATGCGCCTGCAACCAGTCCATGTCGTGGTATTCGCTGGCGGCCGCCGATCCGTACCAGACCCGCGCCGGGCCGCGGTCGCTGGCCGGAAGGGTGGCCAGCGTCGCCTCGGCCTTGATCATCCCGTGGTGGTTCAACAGATAGGCCAGCCCGACGCGGCCGCCGCGTTTGGGCACGCGGCCACAGACCATCCGGTCCAGAAAGGCATGGGCATCGGCGCCGGTGATCTCGATCCGGTTGAAGCCGTTGACCTCGCACAGGCCGACGGCGGTCTGCACGCTGCGCACCTCGGAGGCGACCACGTCAAAGGCCTCGTCAAAGGCAAAGCCCAGCGTCGGGTGGAACTCTGCCGAGGGCTTGATGTAGTCGACCCGCTCCCAACCGTTGACCACGGTGAACTCGGCGCCCGCGGCCTCCAGCACCGGGGTCAGGGGGGTGGTTTTCGCGGGCCGCCCGGCGGGGCGGTGTTCGTGCGGAAAGTGAAAACGGAACTCGTTCTGGTAATCCTCGATCGCCTTCAGCGCCGTCAGCTCGACGTTGGCGTGGCCGGTAAAGCGGCGCGGGTCGATCACCCAGGTGTCATAGCAGGCCTCGCCATGCACGATCTGCTGCGCCAGCAGCCAGCCATGCCCGCCGCCTTCACCAAGGCCCGCGCGAAGTCCGATGATGCAAAAGGCGTTGCGCTTGCCCGGGATCGGCCCGACCAGCGGTGCACCGTCGATGGTATAGGTGATCGGGCCGTTGACCACGGTATGTATGCCCGCCTCCATCAGCGCCGGCATCCGGGCAAAGGCGCCCTCCAGCACATCGGTCACCCGGTCCAGATCATCGGGGCACAGGGCATTGACGAAATGCGGGTCGATCCCGTCCATCCCCCAAGTCTTGCAGCCCTGTTCATAAAAGCCCAGCAGCAGGCCGTTCTTTTCCTGGCGGCAGTAATAATCGCTGATCGGGCAGCGCAGCAGCGGCATGCGGTGGCCGGCATCGCGGATCGCGGGGATTTCCTCGGTCAGGAAATACTGGTGCTCCATCGACATGACGGGGTGATGCACGCCCATCATCGCGCCGACCTCGTTCACCCGATAGCCGCAGGCGTTGACGACGATATCGCAGTCGATATCGCCGTGTTCGGTATGCACGGTCCAGGTGTCATCGCGGTGCTGCGTCAGCGCCGTGACGGGCGTGTTGCGATAGACCTCGGCCCCGGCGGCACGGGCGCGGCGGGCAAGGGCCTGGCACAGCTGCGCCGGGTCGATGTCGCCATCCAGCGGGTCCCACAGCCCGCCCAGCAGGTTGTCGGTGGAAATCAGCGGATGGCGGCGGGCGCATTCCTCGGCGTCAATCACCTCGAAATGCACGTCCATGCCCCGCGCCATGCTGGCAAAGTGGCGATAGCCCTGCATCTGCTGCGGCGTATTGGCCAGTCGGATGCCGCCGTCACCGTGGTGATAGTTGATCGGATAGTCGGGATCTTCCGACAGTTCCTTGTACAGGTTGATCGAGTGGGTCTTGAGCCCCACCATCGTCTGGTTCATGCCAAAGTTCGTCACCTGCGCCGCCGAATGCCAGGTGGTGCCGCTGGTCAGCTCGTTGCGTTCGACCAGGACCACATCGCTCCAGCCTTCCTGCGTCAGATGATACAGCGTCGAACATCCGGCGATGCCGCCGCCGATGACCACGACCTTTGTGCGCGATTTCATGGATTTCGTCTCCGTCAAAGCCTTTGCGGCGATAGAGGCGCAGGGCGCGCGCACAGGCAAAATGATTGCTTCTACTCTCAAATCATCAAAGTTCTTCTTTGAAGATTCCGCAACAAGGGCAAATCCGTTGCGCCCCGGGCGCGGCGCCGCCTCAGTGGGATCAGGGACAGGACAGGCAAGGGGGACAGCATGGCAGCGCAGCCGGTCAGACGCGAAGGACGCGAGGCGCGTCTGGCCAAGCGCGCCCGCAAACCGCTGTTCGACCCATGCCCGCCCGGCCAGCCCGGCGGCCGCTACAAACCCCTGACCGATGGCGACCTGCGCAGGATTTATACCACCGCTCAGGACCTGCTGGCCAACCTTGGCATGGGCGAGGTCCCCGCCCGCCTGCGTGCCGATCTGTTGGCCGCAGGGGCCAAAGACAATGGCGCAGGCCGGATCCTTCTGCCGCGCGCCCTGGTCGAAGAGGCCATCGACAAGGCGGCAAAACGCTTTGTCCTGCATGGCCGTGACAAGGACCGCTCGATCGAGGTTGGCGGCGACAGGGTCTATTTCGGCACCGGCGGCGCGGCGGTTCAGACGCTGGACATCGACAGCGGGCTTTACCGGCCCTCGACCCTGCAGGACCTGCATGATTTCACAAGACTTCAGGATACCCTGGCCAATGTCAGCTGGTTCACCCGTTGCTGCGTGGCCACCGATGTACCGGACAATTTCGACCTGGACGTGAACACCGCCTATGCGCTGGTGCGCAACACAACCAAGCCGGTGGCGACCTCGTTCACGCTGGCCAGCCATGTGGCCCCCATCGTGCATCTGCTGGACATTGCCGCCGGGGGCCCGGGCCAGTTTTCCGAACGCCCCTTTCTCAAGGCGCATATCAGCCCGGTGATTTCGCCGATGCGCTTTGGCGAGGACGCGGTCGACGTGGTTTACGAATGCATCCGCCACAACATTCCGATGTCCTGCATCACCGCGGCGCAGGCCGGGGCGACGGCGCCGGCGACGCTGGCGGGGTTCCTGGCGCAATCGCTGGCCGAAACCCTGGCCAGCCTGGTGATGGTGCATGTCATCCGGCCCGGATTTCCCATGGTGTTTTCCAACTGGCCGCTGGTGATCGACCTGCGCAGCGGCGCCTTTTGCGGCGGCAGCGGTGAAACGGCGGTGTTGAACGCGGCCTCGGCGCAGCTGTCGAACTGGCTGGGCCTGCCGTCGGGGGTGGCCTGTTCGATGACCGATGCCAAGGCCATCGACGCGCAATACGGCGTTGAAAAGGGGCTGACCTCGATGGCGGCGGCGCTGGCGGGGGGCAACCTGATCTACGAAAGCTCGGGGATGACCGCATCGCTGCTGGGGGCCAGTTTCGAAGGCTTCGTGATCGACGACGAAATGCATTCCCACATCTACCGCGCCCTGCGCGGCATCGAAGTGACCGAGGAAAACCTGGGCTATGACGCCATCGTCGCGGCGGTCCTGGGCGAAGGCCATTTCCTGGGCGGCCAGCAGACCTTTGACGCGATGGAGCGGGATTATTTCTATCCGGCGCTGGCCGACCGCGACGCGCCGCGCACTTGGGAAGCCGGGGGCGCGACCGACATCTGGTCAAGGGCAAGAACCCGGGCGCGCGAGATCCTGGAAACGCACCACCCCGCCTACCTGAGCAAGGCGCAGGATGCGGCCATCCGCGATGCTTTCTCCATCCTTCAGGCTGACGCCTAGCTGATCAGGGTGAACCGATCCACCAGCCATGGGGCGCTGGCGTGGATGGGTCTTAGGGCGTGTTCGGTGATCAGCGCGCGCAACCGGTGATGCACCAGCCCGACCACCGTGTCAGCGCATTCCGGCGTGCTGACGATCACCAGCGTGCGCGAAAACCGCTTGCCCGGAAAGGGATGCATGCGCAGCCGCGGCTGGAACCGACGGGCGCGTGCGAACAACAGCGGTGTGGTGATGGTCCAGCCCGCCCCGGCGGCCACCATCGCCATCAGCGTCTGGTTGTTGCCGCATTCGAACCGGTGCGGCAGCGTGGCCCCGATCCGCCGCAGATGGGCCTCGATCTGGCGGGCGATGATCAGGTTGCCGGAAAACCGCAGGAACGGCAGCTTGCCCTTGCCCGCAAGGATATCGCCCGGCGCGTCGTCATGGCCCTGCGGCAGCACCACGATAAAGGGATCGCGCAGCAGCGGCTGGTCCTGCAGGTCGCGCATCCGCTCGGACGGTTTGCTGGTGACGCCCAGATCCAGCTTGCGGTTGCTCAGCATCTCGATGATCGAATGGCTGTCGTCCGTGTGATAGGTGAAATCGCACAGCGGCATGCGTTCGTTCAGATAGACCGCCAGTTCGGGGGTGATGTCGCTGTCGAAATCCTCGATCGTGCCGATGCGCAGGTGCCGGGTGTCGGCGACGCTGCCGCCCATGGCGGCGGCCTTGGCCTTGCGCAGCGCATGCAGTGCCTCGTCGATGTTGCGCAAGAAACTGCGCCCCTTCGGGGTCAGCACCATCGGCCTGCGGGCATGGTTGAACAACTGGGTGCCCAGGTGCTCTTCGAGGTTGCGCAGGTGATGCGACACGGTGCTGACGCTTAGCCCGGTTTCCTCGGCCGCCGCCATAAGCGAGCCTTTTTGAGCGCATATCTGGAACAGTTCCAGCGCCCTGAGGCTGAGATCCTTTCGGGGCGGGCTGGGCGGCATGGCGGGGGTGTTCCGGGGATGACGGGCCGGGGACTGGCCGCCTTGTTCCTAATCCATCGAAACAAACCGATCAATCCTTGCGCACAAGGGCGCGGGCTAGGCGTCGATGCTTTGCGCCAGGACGCGGCTGATCACCGTCAGGCTTTCGCCGCTTTCCTGCGCCCAGGCATCAAAGGCCGCCTGCACCGCCGCGCGCGCCTTTTTCGAGGTGGGCGGCCTGTCGATCACGCCTTCGGCCTGAAGCCGGGCGATGACGCTGGGCGACAGGATATAGCCATCCTTGCCCATCATCCGCAGCATGTAGGCCCCGGTGGTGCCACCCAGCCGCGACCCTTCCTTTTGCAGCCAGTCCAGCAGTCCGCCGAAATCACTGGGGGGCCAGTCGCCGATGCGCCGCCCAAAGCTGCCATGTTCCGCCGCGACCTCGCGGATAAAGGCGGCGTTGTGCTGGATTGCCCGCACCTTGGGCGGGCTGCGCACGATGCGCGGATCGTCCAGCAGCTCGTCCTCCCAATCCTCGGACATCATCGCGCAGCGGTCCACGTCAAAGCCGTGGAAGGCCTCTTCCATGCCGGGCCACTTGTTTTCGACCACCTGCCAGCTGATCCCGGCCTGCATGATCCCGCGCGCCATCTGCGCCAGCCAGCGGTCATCGGGGATGGCGGCCAGGTCGTCGGCGGTCTTGGGGGGCACGATGCCGTCCAGCACGGCGGTGCGGCTGCCCTTGCGGTCCTCTGCGAATGTCAGAATGTCCTTGAAACTGCGCATTTCGTCCCCTTTTCCGCTGAAGGGGGCAGAGTGGCACGCGGCGCCGCGCCGGGAAAGGACCGATTACGCCGGACCCTGCTTTTCATCGCGCAGCCGCAGCGCCAACAGCCCGCCGGCCAGCGACAGGGCCGCAAACCCGCCCAGCGCCGCCACAGGCCCGGCCAGCGCCAGCACCCCGCCCAGCGCGCCCACCGCCAGCAGCAGCACGCCGATCACCGTATTGGCCAGCGCCGCATAGGATGACCGCGCGTCTTCCGGCGCCATGTCGACAAGATAGGTGGACCGCCCCCGCCGCACGCCCTGATAGGCCAGCATGAAGCCAAACAGGATCGCCGGGACGACATAGGGAATTTGGGTCCAGCCCGACAGCTCGGCCAGCACCGCCAGCGCGGCAAAGCCCGCGCCAAAGCCGCCCGACAGCGCCAGCACCCGGCGCGCCGACCGGTCGGCCAGCCGCCCCCAGATATAGGAACTGGCAAAACTGGCCCCGGCCGAGGCCAGCAAAAGCGCGCCCAACCCCTGCAAGGCCCCCTGCCCGCCGCCCAGCATCACGAAATAGGGCGGCGCAAGGGCGGTGACCGTCAACAGCCCCCGCACCATGATGAAACGGCGAAAATCACCGTCCTCGCGCAGCGGCGTCAGATCCAGGCCCTGGCGCGCCCCGGTTTCGGACGGATCTTCCTCGAGCGTGGAAAAGACCGCGCTGGCGGCCAGCCACAGGACGGCGGCCAGCGCGATGGCAAGGATCACCGGCGTCTGTTCGCGCAAGACCCCCGACATCAGCAGCACCGCAAAACCCAGCACCGCGACCGAGGCGACGCTGCCCGCCGTGCCGGTCACCGCGCCGCGCCGGCGTTCCTTGATCGTCTTGCCAAGGATGTCCTTGTAGCTGACCGAACAGGCCGCGCGGCTAAGCGCCAGCACGGCCAGCGCGGCGCAGATCGCCAGACCCGCCGCCAGCCCCTGCAGCGTCAACGCGGCCAGCGCGATGCCCGCCGCCGCGATGCCCTGCCCGGCCGCGCCCAGCACCCAGGCCCATTTGCGCCGCGCCATGCCCTGCACCCAGCCCGCCAGCGCGATCTGCGGCAACAGCGCCCCGGCCTCGCGGATCGGCACGAACAGGCCGGTGACGGCGGCAGGCGCGCCCAGCGCAGCGCCCAGCCAGGACAGCACCAGCTTGGGGTCGATCAGACCATCGGCCACCTTGGTCAGGGACAGCGACACCACGTGGCGCAGCCCGTTGCGCGCCTCAGGGGCGGGGACATGGGCCTTGGCTCCGGACAGGGTTTCATAGGCTTGCTCGACGGCGTCGTTCATGCGGGGTCCTTTTCGCTGCGGGTCCGGCAGGCGCACCCGGGGACGAAACGCCGCCCGCGCACCGATGGTTCCCGGCCCAGCTTGACAGCCCCGCCCGGCATCGCCAAAAGAGCGCGACAAACATAACCCGCAACCGGGCGTTCCGTGGGCGCCAAACTGACGAGGAGCATGGCACATGAGCCAGATTTCCCTGACCTTCCCCGATGGTGCAAGCCGCAGCTACGACAAGGGCGTGACCCCTGCCGAGGTCGCCGAAGGCATCTCCAAATCCCTTGCCAAAAAGGCCATCTCGGCCGTGGTCAACGGCCAGCACTGGGATCTGCAATGGCCGATCGAGGCGGACAGCCAGATCGCCATCAACACCATGGCAGACGACGCCCCGGCGCTGGAACTGATCCGTCACGACCTGGCGCACATCATGGCCCGCGCCGTGCAGGAGCTGTGGCCCGACGTGCGCGTGACCATCGGCCCGGTGATCGAAAAGGGCTGGTATTACGATTTCGACCGCGCCGAACCCTTCACCCCAGAAGACCTGGGCGAGATCGAAAAGAAGATGCGCGAGATCATCAACAAGCGCGATCCCGTGACCACCGAGGTCTGGGAACGCGACCGCGCGATCAAGTATTACGAGGCCAACAACGAACCCTACAAGGTCGAGCTGATCGAGGCCATTCCCGGCAACGAACCGATCCGCATGTATTGGCACGGCCACTGGCAGGACCTGTGCCGCGGCCCGCATCTGCAACATACCGGCCAGGTGCCCGGCGATGCCTTCAAGCTGATGTCGGTGGCCGGGGCCTATTGGCGCGGCGACAGCAACCGCCAGATGCTGCAACGCATCTACGGCGTGGCCTTCAAGAACAAGGAAGACCTGCGCGCCCACCTGCACATGCTGGAAGAGGCCGCCAAGCGCGACCACCGCAAGCTGGGCCGCGAGATGGACCTGTTCCACATGCAAGAAGAGGCCCCGGGCCAGATCTTCTGGCACCCCAACGGCTGGAAGATCTACACCACGCTGCAGGACTACATGCGCCGCCAGCAGGAAAAGGGCGGCTATGTCGAGGTGAACACCCCGCAGGTGGTGGACCGCAAGCTGTGGGAAAAATCCGGGCACTGGGAAAAGTACCAGGAAAACATGTTCATCGTCGAAGTCGACGAAGAACACGCCCGCGAAAAGGCGGTCAACGCGCTCAAGCCGATGAACTGCCCCTGCCACGTGGAAATCTTCAAGGTCGGGCTGAAAAGCTATCGCGACCTGCCGCTGCGCATGGCCGAATTCGGATCCTGCGCACGCTACGAGCCGTCGGGCGCGTTGCATGGCATCATGCGGGTGCGCGGCTTTACCCAGGACGATGCGCATATCTTTGCGACCGAGGACCAGATTGCCTCGGAGTGTCAGCGCTTCATCGACTTTTTGTCGAATATCTATCGCGACCTGGGCTTTGCCAAGTTCGACATCCTGTTTTCGGACCGTCCGGACACGCGCGCCGGGTCGGACGAGGTCTGGGACAAGGCCGAAACCGCGCTGTTGGCGGCCACCCGCGCCGCGGGGATCGAGCCGACGATGAACCCGGGCGAAGGCGCCTTTTACGGACCCAAGCTGGAATTTTCGCTGACCGACGCGATTGGCCGGGTCTGGCAATGCGGCACCTTCCAGGTGGATTTCGTGCTGCCCGAACGGCTGGACGCCACCTATATCGGGCAGGACGGGGCGAAACACCGTCCGGTGATGCTGCACCGTGCCTGCCTTGGCTCGTTCGAGCGGTTCATCGGTATCCTGATCGAGGAACACGCCGGCAAGCTGCCGTTCTGGCTGGCGCCGCGCCAGGTGGTCGTCGCCTCGATCGTGTCGGAGGCCGATGACTATGTGCACGAGGTCGTGGCCGCGCTGAAGGCAGCCGGGGTGCGGGCCGAGGCGGACATCCGCAACGAAAAGATCAACTACAAGGTCCGCGAACATTCGCTGGGCAAGGTGCCGGTGATCCTGGCCATCGGCCACCGCGAGGTCGAGGAACGCACCGTCACCGTGCGCCGGCTTGGGGAAAAGCAGACCTCTGTTACATCGCTGACAGAGATCGTGAGTTCGCTGTCCCAGGACGCGACCCCGCCCGATCTTTTGTAACATTCCAGCACTGGAAGCATGATGAAAGGCCCCGAAACGTTTCGGGGCCTTTTGCTTTGCGCCTGATTTCATTGGATTGCTGCGCGCGCAAAGGGTCACGCCGCAGGGCAGTTTCCTGACAGGGGCGTGATGCACGGGGCCGTGAGTGGCCTGTTAACCGGCCACGGGGCAGAGTTGGTTCACCGCAGGACAGATCGTCCGGCGGCCAAGTTTCAAACTCGCTCAAGTGAAAGGAAGTTCCATGTCCAAGACCCTCAAGACCGCCGCCCTCGTTGGTGCCGTTGCCGCGTCTTTTGCCGCCAGCGGCGTGCAGGCCGCCGAGCAGGAAAAGTGCTTTGGCGTCAGCCTGGCCGGTGAAAACGACTGCGCCGCGGGCCCCGGCACCACCTGCGCTGGCACCTCGAAAGTCGACTACCAGGGCAACGCCTGGACGCTGGTCGATGCCGGCACCTGCGCCGAGATCGAACTGCCCGCGATGGCCGATGGCACGATGCGCATGGGCAGCCTCGAAGCGCTGGAGCGTGACATCCCGATGTAAGTCGAAGACCCGGGGCGGGGGATCACCCCCGCCCCACCTTGCATTGTACCACGAGGCCGCCATGTTCGACCAATCCCAGACCCTGCCCCCCCTGCCCGGCGTCGGCTATAAACCGCAGCACTATGCGCAGATCATGGACCAGGCCGCCCCGGTCGGCTGGCTGGAGGTCCATGCCGAGAATTACATGGGCGACGGTGGCCGCCCCCTGGCGCAGCTGCGCGCCTTGTCCGAACGCTTTCCCATTTCCGTGCACGGCGTCGGCCTGTCGATCGGCGGCGCGCGCCGTCTTGATCCGGACCACCTTGCCCGGCTGAAACACCTGGTCGGCTGGCTGAACCCGGCCAGCTTTTCCGAGCACCTGGCCTGGTCGACCCATGACAGCCATTTCTACAACGACCTGCTGCCGCTGCCCTATACGGATGTGACGCTGGCGCGGGTCTGTGACCATATCGACGAAGTGCAAGAGGCCCTGGGCCGCCAGATGCTGCTTGAGAACCCGTCGTCTTACCTGGCCTTTGCCGAAAGCAGCTGGGAAGAGCCGGCATTCCTGCGCGAAATCGTGCGGCGGACCGGCTGCGGGCTGCTGCTGGACGTGAACAACGTCTTTGTATCCGCCGTGAACCTTGGATTTTCGCCCCAAGGCTATATTGACGCCTTTGACCTGGAGGCCGTCGGCGAAGTGCATCTGGGCGGTCATGACGAGGACGAGGCCGATCATGGCGCGCCCTTGCTGATCGACAGCCACGGGCGCGCCGTGGCCGATCCGGTCTGGACCCTGCTGGATTACACTCTGGACCGCTGCGGACCCAAGCCCGTCTTGGTCGAATGGGATACCGATGTGCCGGACTGGCCGGTTTTGAGGGACGAGGCGCGACGGGCCGAGGCGGCGCTGGCGCGGGTGATGGCATGAGCCTGTCTGACGCCGGCAAGGGGGGCTCTGCCCCCGCCGCTGACGCGGCCCCCCCGGGATATTTGCAGCACAAAGAAGCCCTGAGCCTGGTCGAGGCCGCGTTTCGTGCGGGCCTTCTGGATGGGTCCGCACCGGTGCCCGAGGGGCTGCTGGATGGCGCGGGACGCGCGGCCGGGCGGCGCTATGCGGTCTATCGCAACAATGTGGCGGTGTCGCTGCGCGAAGCGTTGGAGGCCGGGTTTCCGGCGGTGGCGCGGCTGATCGGCCCCGAGAATTTTGCCAAGGCGGCGGGGATGTTCCTGCGGGCGGCGCCGCCCCGGTCCCCGTTGATGATGCACTATGGCGCCGGGTTTGCCGAGTTCCTGGCCGGGCTCGAGCCCCTCAAGGGGCTTGGCTATCTGCCGGATGTGGCCCGGTTGGAGTTGCTGTTGCGGCAAAGCTATCACGCGGCGGATGCCCCGGCGCTGGACCCGGCGCGGCTGCAGGGTCTTCCTGACGAGGCATTGGATCGGGCGCGACTGGTGCTGGCCCCTTCGGTGCAGTTGCTGCGCTCGGCCTGGCCGGTGTTGTCGGTCTATCGCTACACCATGTCCCCGGGCAGCCCCAAACCGCAGGCGCGCGCCGAGGATGTTCTGATCACGCGGCCCGGGTTTGACCCGGCCCCCCATGCCCTGCCCGCCGGGGGCGGCGCTTTCGTGCAGGCCTTGCTGGAGGGGCAGCCGTTCGGCGACGCGCTTGCCGCGGCGGGCGCGGAGTTTGACCTGGGCGCGACGCTGGGCCTGCTGCTGCGCGCGGGCGCGCTGAGCGACATCGAAACACATCACTGAGGAGCCATCGCCATGGACCGGATCATCACCCTGCACGGCCGCGTTTTTGCCGCCATTGAACGTCTGGGCAGCGGGCTGCTGCCGCTGTTGGCGCGCTTTGTCTTTGCGGCGACCTTGCTGGGCTATTTCTGGGCCTCGGGGATGACCAAGCTGGGCGATGGTCTGCTGGGCTTTTTGCGGCCGTCGACCGGAGCCTATGCGCAGATCTTTCCCAAGGCGATGGAGGCGGTGACCTACGACGTCTCGCAGCTGTCGGTGTTTCACTGGCTGGTGGTTGTGGCCGGGACCTGGGCGGAATTCCTGTTGCCGCTGATGATCGTGATCGGGCTGTTCACCCGGCTGGCGGCGCTGGGGATGATCGGCTTTGTCGTGGTGCAGAGCCTGACCGACCTTTACGGCCATGGCGGGATTGGTCACCCGGGCACACTGGGTGCATGGTTCGACCGCGCCTCCGACAGCCTGATCCTGGATCAGCGGGCGTTCTGGGTGCTGCTGCTGATCACGCTGGTGGTCAAGGGCGCCGGGGCGCTGTCTGTCGATCGGTTGCTGGCGGTCCGGATGGGCGCCAAGGCCGCCTAGAAATGCGCCTTTGGTTCGTCGGGTTTGCCGGCGGCCAGGGCCAGCACACCGCCAAGGCCGGCGAAGGCGATCGGGAACATGGTAAAGACGTTGAACCCGAAGGCCAGGTACATTCCCGCCGCCGAGACCAGCAACAAGATCCCGCCCCAAAGCGCCCGCGCCTTTGCCATCGCACCGCCCGCGATCGCCAGCATGGGGGACAGCAAAGAGACGACGCGCACCAGGTCCGGGTTGTCGAACATGCCAAAGGTCTGTTCGACCCCGTCATAGCTGCGGGCCAGTTCCGTATAGCCAAAGCCGAAAAAGCCGATGACCATGGCGAAAACGCCCGCGATGATGCCCAGTGTCAGTGCCGCGTTGCGCATCAGGCGACCCCCAGCGCGCTTTGCGCGGCCTTGTCCCAGCCCAGAACCATCCGGTCGCCATCGACGACCAGGGGGCGTTTCATCAGCGTCGGGTGATCCGCCAGCAATTGCGCGGGCGATAGAGTGCGCTCGGCCTCGTCCAGGGACCGCCAGGTGGTCGAACGGGTGTTGACCAGCGCCTGCCCGAACTGCGCCAGCGCATCGGCCAGAACCGCGGCGGGCACGCCATCATCGCGCACATCGACGAACTGCGCATCGGGCAGCGCGCGGCGGGCCTTGCGGCAGGTGTCACAGGTCTTGAGGCCGTAAAGGATCATGCTGTTTTCCTTTCATTTGCGTTCACATAGTGGCCGAAAGCTTGAAATACGAGCCAGTTTTGCTTGATTTTTACAAATCTGCTGCAAATCTGAAGATCGTGACCTTCGACGATCAGTCACGGAACGGTGCGGTGCCAAACGGCCTGTTCTTTCCTGAAAGGCGAATGTGACAGGGTGGCCTTGCACCCTGCTGGGCCGCCGGAATTGAACAGGACTGGGAAAGGAGCACGGGAACTATGCCGAACGGCACCGTGAAATGGTTCAACACCACCAAAGGTTACGGCTTTATCGCACCCGATGAGGGCGGCAAGGACGTTTTTGTACATATTTCTGCGGTCGAGCGGTCCGGGTTGACCGGCCTCGCCGACAATCAAAAGGTGCGCTACGAGCTGCGCGAAGGCCGCGATGGCCGGGAAATGGCCTCGGATATCAAGCCGATCTGACGCGCCTGCCGGCGCTGCAAGGCAAGACCGGTCCGGGCCGCCAATCGCGGCCCGCGCCCCGTTTTGGTCGCTTTCGATTCAAATCCAAGGGGCTAAATCCTTCGCGCGGCGGGTGCGGCGCGATACAGTGATCTCGTGCAATGCAGGAGGTCGGGATGACCAGTGAATTGACCATTGCCCTTGCCGTTCTGTTCGGTGGCTCGCTTTTTGTTGCGGGGGTCAGCCGGGTTGCGCCGCTGACCTCTTGGGAAACGCCCCGGGAGATCAAGGAAAGCCCGGAATTGTCCGGTTTTGGCAGTGACGGCGGCTATGGCCACTGCCGCGCCCAGTTGCCGGGCGTCGATTGCGCCTGCTTTTCGCAAAAGGCCAGCCAGATCCTGGCCGAAACCAACGAACGCGCCCTGGGCTGGAGCTATGCGGACCGTTGGGACCTGGCGCGCACGCAGGCCACTGCGGCCTGTTCCTAGGCGTTTTGCAGGCGCCGCGCCTCTTGCCCGGCAAGGCGGATGAGGTCCTGCATATAGGGTTTTTCCAGGTCTTCGGTTCGCGTGGCGGCGTAAAGGCGGCGGGTCAGGCCATCCTTGGTCAGCGGCCGGGTGATATAGTCTGAGCTGTATTTCACCTCGCGCACGACCCAGTCGGGCAGCACGGAAACCCCGCGGTTCGAGGCGACGAGCAGCAGGATCACCGCCGTCAGTTCAACCTGCCGGATCGCGGCCGGTTCGACCTTGGCCGGGGTCAGAAGCTGGTTGAAGATATCCAGCCGCGAGCGGTCCACCGGATAGGTGATCAGCGTCTGACCGCGAAAATCCTCGGCATCGATATAGGGTTTTTCGGCCAAGGGATGCGACGAGGCCGCAACAAAGACCGGGCTGTAGTCGAACAGCGGGCTGAAGGTGACGCCGGCCAGATCCTCGGGGTCAGAGGAAATCACCACGTCCACGTCTTCCTTCATCAGCGCGGGCAGCGCGTCAAAGGCCAGGCCGGGGCGAATGTCGACATCGACGTCGGGCCAGGATTTGCGAAAGGCTTCGAGCACCGGGAACAGCCATTCGAAACAGGCGTGGCATTCGATGGCGATATGCAGCCGACCCGATTTGCCGCTGCGCAGCCCCATGAACTCTTCTTGCAGGGCTTCGACCTGCGGCAGGACCTGTTCGGCCAGCCGCAGCAGGCGCATTCCGGCAGCAGACAGACGCATGGGTTTGGAGCGGCGGATGAACAGCTCGATCCCGGCCTGATCCTCCAACCCCTTGATCTGGTGGGACAAGGCCGATTGCGTGATGTTCAGTTGATCGGCGGCCTTGGCCAGCCCGCCACAGTCGTGGATGGCCTTGATCGTGCGCAGGTGGCGAAATTCGATATGCATGGTCAAGCTCATAAAGATGATGAGATTTATGAATTTGTCTCACATTACGGGATGTGCAACAAGGGGACAACGCTAACGAGGTACAGCAAAATGATCCGTCCCGAAGTTTCCTTTGAGTTCTTCCCGCCCCGCAACATCGAGGCAACCTTTCGCCTGTGGGACACGGTTCAGGTTCTGTCGCCGCTGGACCCGCGCTTTGTTTCCGTCACCTATGGCGCCGGTGGCACCACCCGTGATCTGACCCGCGACGCGGTTGCCGCCCTGCACAAGCATTCGGGCCTGCGCACCGCCGCGCATCTGACCTGCGTCAACGCCACCCGCGAAGAAACCCTTGGGATTGCTCGCGATTTCGCCGCTGCCGGTGTCACCGACATCGTCGCGCTGCGCGGCGATCCGCCCAAGGGATCGACGGGTTTCGAGGCGCACAAGGACGGTTTTGCCAATTCTGTCGAACTGATCGAGGCGCTGGCCGAGACCGGTGATTTCACCATCCGCGTCGGCGCCTATCCTGACCGCCACCCCGAAGCCTCCAGCCAGCAGGCCGATATCGACTGGCTCAAGCGCAAGATCGACGCCGGCGCAACCGAGGCGCTGACCCAGTTCTTTTTCGAGGCCGAAACCTTTTTCCGGTTCCGCGATGCCTGCGTAAAGGCCGGGATCGACGCGCCCATCATTCCCGGCATCCTGCCGATCGAAAACTGGACCGGCGCGCGCCGCTTTGCCCAGAACTGCGGCACCCACATCCCCGCCTGGGTCGACGACGCCTTTGACAAGGCGCAGCGTGATGGCCGCGAGGACCTGCTGGCCACCGCCATCTGCACCGAGCTGTGCAGCGATCTGATCGAAGGCGGCGTGGACAGCCTGCATTTCTACACGCTGAACCGCCCGGAACTGACCCGCGATGTCTGCTTTGCCCTGGGCGTCACGCCCGCGGTCAAGCTGGAGCATGTGGCCTGAGGCCCGTCAGTAGGCCCGCGGCATCAGCCCGGACTGGAACCAGCTGACAAGACTGACCATCGAAAAACACGGCAGCCCGGTGGCTGCCGTGATATCCGCCGCATAGGGGCACATGTTGGTGCATTCCAGCACGAAAGCCCCCAGATCGGGATGCGCCTTTTGCAGCGCCCTGGCCGCATCGACATTGTCCTGACGCGCCAGATCGACGTTCAACTGATATTCATTGCCCAGAATCGCGCGGGTGAATTCGCGCCCGCCCTCGGTTGTGCCGATGGGCGTGCCTTCGGGCACCCGCGCGCCCGCCAGATGCGCCGGCGTCAGGGTCGAGGCGGAGATCGTCAGCACTCCCGCCCGTTTGCCATGCGGCAACAGCCGGTTGACCATGTCGACCTGACACAGGGACGAAGTCACGACAGGAACCGGCAGCGCCTTGGACAGTTCATCCTGGAACAGCGACAGGAACCCGCAGTTCGTGGTGACCCCGTCCACCCCGTCCGCCACCAGATCGTGCGCCGCGTCGATGAAGGCGGGCAACATCCCCTGCGCCCCGCCCCGCACCACCCGGTCGGGCGAGGCATCGCGCACCACGCGGTAAAGCACCGGGAAATCCCATGTTCCCGCATTGCCCATATCGCCGGGAATGCGCGGGAACCGGGCGTCCAGCATCAAAATGCCCACCGCCGCGCCGTAGATCGATTTGCCGCCGCGCGCGATCCTGCCTTCGTTGCCCATGCCAACCTCTCTTGCAATGTGGCGCCATTCCCCCGCACTGTGCCTGCGAAGGCGCTGCGCGCATAGGGGGTAAAGATGACGGACAGCAATCAGATGAACGGCGCCGAGGCGATGGTCCGCATGCTCGAGGCGCAGGGCGTGACGCATATCTTTGGCCTGTGCGGCGACACCACCCTGCCGTTTTATGACGCCATGCTGCAGCTGGATCACGGTATCACCCATGTGCTGACCCGCGATGAACGCTGCGCCGCCTACATGGCCGATGGCTATGCCCGTGTGACGGGCCGTGTGGGCGTTTGCGAGGGGCCATCGGGGGGCGGCGCGACCTATATCCTGCCGGGGCTGATCGAAGCCAACGAAAGCTCCTATGCGGTGCTGGCGATCACCACCGATATTTCGGTCGGCTCCTACGGGAAATTCCCCCTGACCGAGGTCGACCAAGAGGCGCTGATGCGCCCGCTGACCAAGTACAACACCGTGATCAAACAGGCGGCGCATATCCCGCGCATGGTGCGCGCGGCGTTTCGGGCGATGACCTCGGGGCGGTCGGGGGCGGCGCATCTGGGGCTGCCCTATGACATCCAGTACGATCCGGTCGAGGTTTCGGACATTTGGGGGGACGCCAGTTTCGCCAGCTACCCGGCGCACCCGACAGGGCCAGAGGCGGCGCAGGTCAAGGCGGCGGTTGACGCGATCCTTTCGGCGAAAAAACCGCTGATCGTCTGCGGCGGCGGAGTGATCATCGCGGGCGGCTGCGACGGGCTGGCGCGGCTGGCGCAGCGGCTGGACATCGCGGTGGCCACCTCGATTTCCGGCAAGGGGTCACTGTCGGACGATCATCGCCAAAGCCTGGGCGTGGTGGGATCGAACGGCGGGACGGACGAGACATGGGAAATGATGCAAGAGGCCGATCTTGTCGTCTTCATGGGCTGCCGGGCCGGATCAACCACCACCTCGCGTTGGAGCGCGCCGAAACCCGGCACCCGCGTAGTGCATTTCGACAATGACCCGATGACCATCGGTGCCAACTACCCGACCGAGGTCGGCGTGGTGGGCGATCTGCGGTTGTCGCTGGACATGGTGAATGCCGTGCTGGACGGGATGGACGGGCATCCGGGCTTTGGCGGGGCGGCGCGTGTGGCGGACATCAAGGCGCGCAAATTTGCACGGTTTGCCCAGCTTGCAGCCAGCACCGAAACCCCGATCCGCCCCGAGCGGATCATCGACACGCTAAACCGGCTGCTGCCGGAAAACTCGGTCGTGGTCAGCGATCCCGGCACCACCTGCCCCTATTACAACGCCTACGGTCACCGCCCGCAGGCCGGGCGGCATTACATCACCAACCGCGCGCACGGGGCGCTTGGCTATGCCATCGGTGCCGCTATCGGGGCCTGGTTCGGGCGCCCCGAGGCAACCGTGGTGGCGATGATGGGCGACGGATCGTTCGGGTTCAGCTGCGGCGAGTTGGAGACCGCGGCGCGCTATAACGTGCCGGTGACCTTCATCGTGCTGTCCAACGCCAGTTTCGGCTGGATCAAGGCCAGCCAGAAGGACGACAAGGGCGGGCGCTATTACAACGTCGACTTTGGCCGCACCGACAATGCCAAGGTGGCCGAGGGCTTTGGCGTCAAGTCCTGGACTGTCTCGGACCCCGCCGACCTGGACCGCGTGATGGCCGAGGCGCTGGCGCATGACGGGCCGACCATGATCGACGTGATCACGCAACCGCTGGAGCAAAGCGCCGCCCCGGTCATGCGGTGGATGGGGTGATATCCCGGACCGCGCATCTGCGCGGCAAAGCCTGCGGGGCAGGGTTTGGGTTTTTCACGGGCGGAGCCCCGGGCCAGAACCGGATTGCAGGAGTGATGGCAATTCCAACCGTCGTCCTGGTGTGGGATGTTGCAGCGAGGGGCGCTGCCCCTCGCGCTCCCCGGGATATTTTGGGCACAAAGAAACCCGGTAGGGTGGGTCAGGTCAGATCGGGCTCTAGCACCGCGATGGCCGCCAGTTCCTGCAGCAGCAGGTCGAGAAAGGCCTGCCCCACAGCTGACAGCGGCCGCGCGCGCGAGGTGATCACGCACATGTCCATCAGGATGCGCGGCCGGAACGGGCGCGAGACAAAGCCGCCGCCCGCGTCGTATTCCAGCGCGAAAGGGTCCAGCAGGGCGACGCCCATCCCCTCTTTGACAAAGCTGAGCAGGTTGCGGAACAGGTGGGAATGCACCCTTGCGTGCAGCAGGGCACCGGCGGCCTGAAACGCCTCGCGGGTGCGGCGGTGGGTCATGTGTTCGGGGCCCATGACGATGAAGGGCTCATTGTCCAGCAGCTGCGGGGTCAGCACGTCGTGTCGGGCCAGCGCGTGGCCTTCGGGCAGGGCCAGCCGGGTTTCGAAATAGAACGGGTGGACGGTAAAGGCGTCCTGGATCAGGGGCCGTTCGCAGATGCCGATTTCGAACAGGCCCGAGGCGACCCATTCCTGGATCTTCGTCGAGTATTGCGACTGAAAGGAAATCGCCAGGTCGGGGCGTTCGCGGGCAAAACGCGCGATCAGGCGCGGCATGAAGCCAAAGGAAATCGAGTGCTGCGAGGCGACCTGCAACTGCCCGGCCTGTTTGTTCTGCAGATCGCTGACCGCCTGAGCGACGTGATCAAGGCCGCGCACCACGGTTTCGACCTCGCGGAACAGGATCTCGGCCTCGGGGGTGGGAATCAGGCGGCCGCGCTGGCGATCGAACAGGCGAAAGCGGACCTCGCGTTCGAGCTGGGCCAGCAGGTTCGACAGACCGGGCTGCGAGATGCCCAATTGCGCGGCGGCGCCGGTGACGGTGCCGGTTTCAATGATGGCGTGAAAGGCCTGAAGCTGGCGAAAACGCAAAGGCATGGGAGATGCATAAGTTCAAGTGATGGAGAACGCAATTCTTAGTATTTGAAATGATGGATGGCCCGCTGCAAGGTTGAGCGTGGAAATGGGGGATGCATGGGCGATCTGGATCAAAAGATCATCGCGATGGACCTGTGGCCGCTGGTTTTGCCGGTGGTGTCGCGGCGCGATCATGGCATCGGGTCGGTCGCCGGCAGCGTCGAGGTGATCGTGCTGCGCCTGCGCGCCGAGGGCGGCGCGGCGGGTTGGGGTGAAGCCAGCCCCTGGGTGGTTTTCACCGGCTCGCCTGAGGCCAGTTTTGCCGCGCTGGATCGTTATCTGCGCCCGCTTGTGATCGGTCGGAGGATTGCCGACCGGGCCGCGATCATGGCCGATGCCGCGCGCGCCGTCGCCCATTGCCCCGAGGCGAAGGCTGCCCTCGACACTGCCCTTCTGGACCTGACCGGGCGGATTTCGGGCCTGCCGGTCTGGGCCTTGCTGGGCGGGTTGGCACAGGGGCGGTTGCCGCTGTCGGTGTCCATCGCCAATCCGGAATTCGAGGCCGACATCGCCCTGATGGCGCGGTTGCAGGCCGATGGTGTGGGGCTGATCAAGCTCAAGGCCGGGTTTGCCGGGCATGCCTTTGACATCATGCGGCTGGAACGGATCGCGCAGGATTTCCCGGATTTCCGGGTGCGGGTCGATTTCAACCAGGGCCTGCCCCCCGACGAGGCCGAGCGCCGCGTGCGCGATGTGGCCGGCTTTGGCCCCGAGTTCATCGAACAGCCCGTGGCCGCGCATCATTTCGGCCTGATGGCGCGGCTGCGCGATCAGATCCCCTGCCCCCTTCTGGCCGATGAATCGGTCTTTGGCCCCGAGGACATGGCCCGCGCCGCGCGCGAGGGGATTTGCGACGGGGTGTCGGTCAAGATCATGAAGGCGGGGTCGCTGGCCCGGGCGCAGGCGGTGGCGCGCATGGCCGCCGCCCATGGGCTGAGCGCCTATGGCGGCGACATGTTCGAAACCGGGCTGGCGCATCTGGCGGGCGCGCACATGATTGCCGCGACGCCCGAAATCACCCTTGGCTGCGAATTCTACCAGGCGCGCTATTACCTGCAGGACGACCTGCTGGAAACGCCCTTTCCCGTTGAGGGCGGCCATGTCATCGTTCCCGAAGGGCCGGGGCTGGGCATCGCGCCGGACCTGGACAAACTGAGCCATTTCAAAAGCATGAGGGCCGCATGAGCGCCACAGCCAAAACCATTGCCATCATCGGCGCGGGCATCGTCGGGGTGTCCACAGCGATCTGGCTGCAACGCGACGGCCACAGGGTGATCCTGATCGACCGGCTGGACCCGGGCGAAGGCGCAAGCCATGGCAATGGCGGCGTGCTGGCCAGTTGCTCGGTCGTGCCGGTGCCGGTGCCCGGACTGCTGAAGAAAGCGCCGCGGATGTTGCTGGACCCCGGCCAACCGCTGTTCCTGAAGTGGGGCTACCTGCCCCGGCTGGCCCCCTGGCTGATCAAGTACCTGCGCCATGCCAATGCCGATGACGCCCGCCGCACCGCGCAGGCGATGACGCCGATCATCGGCGACAGCCTGGCCGATCATCAGGCGCTGAGCGCGGGCACCGGGGCCGAGGGCTATGTGGTCCCGTCGGACTACGTCTATCTGTACAAGGACCGCGCCGCCTATGAGGCGGACAGTTTCGGCTGGGGCATTCGCCGCGATCAGGGGTTCACCTGGGACGAGATGTCGGGCGACGACTGGCGCGCCTATGATCCGGCTTTTTCCGACCAGATCGGCTTTGCCGCGCGCTTTGGCAACCACGGGCGGATCACCGACCCCGGCGCCTATGTCAAGGCGCTGGCCCGCCACGTGCAGGCGCAGGGCGGACAGGTCATCAAGGCCGAGGCGACGGGCCTTGTGCGGGACGGCGGGCGCGTGACCGGGGTGCGCGCCGGGGGCGAGGTGATCGCCTGCGACGCGGCGGTTCTGGCCATGGGCGCCTGGTCGAAAAAGCTGTCTGACATGCTGGGGCTGGATGTGCCGCTGGAAAGCGAGCGCGGCTATCACCTGGAGTTGTGGGAGCCGTCAGTCATGCCAAAGGCGCCGGTCATGGTGGCCAGCGGCAAATTCGTCGCAACGCCCATGGACGGGCGGTTGCGGCTGGCCGGGATCGTGGAATTCGGCGGACTGACGGCGGCTCCGTCGAAAGCGCCGTTCGATCTGCTGCGCAACAACATCAGGGCGGCCATGCCCGGCCTGACCTGGAAACGCGAGGTCGAATGGATGGGGCACCGCCCTGCCCCGTCCGATTCGATCCCGCTGATCGGCGAGGTGCCGGGCGCCAGCGGTGCCTGGCTGGGCTTTGGCCACCACCACGTCGGGCTGACCGGCGGGCCGAAAACCGGGCGCCTGCTGGCGCAATTGATCACCGGGCGCACCCCCAATGTTGACGTGACCCCCTATTCTCCGTCACGCTTCGCAAAGAGTGCATAAGAAAGCCCCGGAACAACCGGGGATCACATTTCAACCAACCAACAGGGAAGTGAAACAATGAAGAACCTGACCAAATTCCTGGCCGCAACGGCCCTGACCTGCGCCGCAGCCACAGCCGCCAGCGCCGACAAATGGGACATGCCGCTGGCCTATTCGGCCACCAACTTTCATTCCGAGAACGCCGCGCAATTCGCCGCCTGCGTCACCGAAAAGACCGGCGGCGCGACGGAAATCGTCACGCACCCCTCGGGGTCACTGTTCGCGGGCAACGACATCAAGCGCGCCGTGCAGACCGGGCAGGCCCCGATCGGCGAGCGTCTGATTTCCGCCCATGAAAACGAAAACCCGCTGTTCGGCGTCGACAGCATCCCCTTCCTTGCGACCTCGTTCGACGATCACGAAAAGCTGTGGGAAGTCGCCGGGCCGAAGATCGCCGAAGTGCTGGCCGATCAGAACCTGGTCTATCTCTATTCCGTGGCCTGGCCGCCGCAGGGGCTGTATTTCAAGAAGCCCATTGAATCCGTGGCCGACATGAAGGGCATCAAGTTCCGCAGCTATTCCACCGCCACCGCCCGCATGGCCGAGCTGACCGGCATGCTGCCGGTGCAGGTCGAGGCGGCGGAACTGTCCCAGGCGCTGGCCACCGGCGTGGCGGAATCCTTCATTTCCTCCGGTGCGACGGGCTATGACCGCAAGGTATGGGAACACCTGACCCACTTCTACGAAGTCGACGCCTGGCTGCCGCGCAACATCATCTTTGCCAACAAGGATGCCTGGGACGCGCTGGACGACGCAGGCAAGGCGGCGATGACCGACTGCGCCGCCGAGGCCAAGACCCGCGGCCTGCAAATGTCCAAGGACTATACCCAGTTCACCCTGAACGGGCTGAAAGAGGGCGGCATGGAAGTCGGCCGCGCCGGCGATGCGCTGGTCGATGAACTGAAAGCAATCGGCGAGACCATGACCGCCGAGTGGCTGGAAAACGCGGGCGACGAGGGCAAGGCCATCGTCGATGCCTACAAGGCCATGCAATAAGCACGAATAGAGTTTTCGCCGAAAATTCTGTTCACCCCCGGCGCGTGCAATGCGCCGGGGCCCCTTCCCGCTTTCACTTCGGAAAAGAGGCCCGACATGGCTCAGCTGCGCCGCATGCTTGATGCGCTCTATCTTACCGGGGGCGTGATTGCCGCCATCTTTACCGTGCTCATCCTGTTGATCATCGTCGCCCAGATGGTGGCGCGCTGGACCGGACAGGTCTTTCCCGGGGCTACCGATTACGCGGGCTACTGCATGGCGGGCGCGTCCTTTTTCGCCTTTGCCTATGCGTTGAACCACGGCACGCATATCCGCGTCAGCCTGGCGCTGAACGCCATGGGAAAATACCGCCGCTGGGGCGAAACCTTTTGCTTTGCCATCGGCGCCGTCACCACCACCTTTCTTGCCCGCTATGCCATCAAGGTCACGCAGGAAAGCCACAAGTTCCGCGATGTCAGCCAGGGCCAGGACGCGACCCCGCTGTGGATTCCGCAGGTGCTGATGGCGGTGGGCGCGGTGCTTTTGGCCATCGCCTTCTGGGACAACCTCATTCGCCTTTTGGCCACCGGCACCACGAACGTCCGCGAGGACCTCGTCGATCAGTCTCACGCGGAGTAGACCCATGGAACAATTTGCACCGATCCTGATCTTCTTGTTCGTGCTCTTCGCGCTGCTTGGCAGCGGTGTCTGGGTCGGCCTTGCGCTGATGGGTGTCGCCTGGGTGGGGATGGAGTTGTTCACCGTCCGCCCCGCGGGCGATGCCATGATCACCGTTGTCTGGCGATCCTCGTCCAGCTGGACGCTGACCGCCCTGCCCCTGTTCATCTGGATGGGTGAAATCCTGTACCGAACGCGATTGTCCGAGGACATGTTTCGCGGCCTGTCCCCCTGGATGGCGCGCCTGCCGGGCGGGTTGGTGCATACCAATATCGTCGGCTGCACGGTCTTTGCGGCCGTGTCGGGGTCCAGCGCCGCGACGCTGACCACGGTCGGGAAAATGTCGATCCCGGAACTGCGCAAGCGCAATTACCCCGAACCCATGGTCATCGGCACGCTGGCCGGGGCCGCCACCCTTGGCCTGATGATCCCGCCCAGCCTGACCCTCATCGTCTACGGCGTGACCATCAACGAAAGCATCACCAAGCTGTTCTTTGCCGGCATCCTGCCCGGCCTTGTTCTGGCGCTGATGTTCATGGCTTACGTGGCGGTCTACTCGGTCGCCTCCAAGTCCTGGCAGCCCACCCCCGAACCGCCGATGAGCTTCATGGAAAAGGTCCAGAACTCGCGCTTTTTAATCCCCGTGATGCTGCTGATCGTCGTGGTGATCGGGTCCATGTACATGGGGTTCGCCACCGCGACCGAAGCGGCGGCCTTTGGCGTGATCGGCGCGCTGGTTCTGGCCATGACCCAAGGGTCGCTGTCCTGGTCGACCTTTTCGCAAAGCCTGATGGGCGCAGTGCGCACCAGCGCGATGATCGCCCTGATCCTGTCGGGCGCGGCCTTCTTGTCGCTGTCGATGGGCTTTACCGGGTTGCCGCGCGGCCTTGCCGACCTGATCGCCAGTTGGGAGCTGTCGCGCTTCGAGCTGCTGATGGCGCTGCTGGTCTTCTACATCATCCTTGGCTGTTTCCTTGACGGGATATCCTCGGTCGTTTTGACCATGGCCGTGGTCGAACCGATGATCCGCGAGGCCGGCATCGACCTGATCTGGTTCGGCATCTTCATCGTGGTGGTCGTGGAAATGGCGCAGATCACCCCGCCGATCGGCTTCAACCTGTTCGTGCTTCAGGGCATGACCGAACACCAGATGGGCTTTATCGCCAAGGCGGCGATCCCGATGTTCCTGATCATGGTGGTCATGGTCTTCGTGCTGATCGCCTTTCCGGAACTGGCCACATGGCTGCCCGATAACATCCGGCAAAGACCGACGTGACCGACCCGCTCAGGCTGGCCGCACGGCACGGCCAATGGGTTCTGATCGCAGGGCTGGTCCTCGGGCTGGCCCTGCCCTCGTTTGCCGGACTGCTCAGACCGCATCTGCCAATGATGGTCGTCGGGTTGCTGTTCGTGTCGCTGCTGCGCATGCCGCCCTCGGCCCTGCTGGGGTCCTTGCCGCAACTGCCGCGCGTGTCGCTGACCGCGCTGGTGCTGCAACTGGCCCTGCCGCTGCTGGTAATCGCGGCCGCCCGCGCCACCGGCACCGCCACCACCGCCGTCGCCCTGTCGCTGACGCTGGTCGCCGCCGCGCCCTCGATCGTTGGCAGCCCGAACATCGTGATGATCATGGGCGGCCGACCCGACCACGCCCTGCGCCTGATGGTGGCGGGCACGGTGCTGCTGCCGTTGACGGTGCTGCCGGTCTTTGCCTTGTCGCCCCTGCTGGACGACGCTGGCCAGGTGGCCACCGCGGCCCTGCGCCTCTTGGGCACCATCGTGCTGACCGGGGCCGCCGCCATGGCCACCCGGCGCCTGCTGTTCCCCCGCCCCTCGCCCATGACCGAGGACCGCCTGCAAGGCGCCTCGGCCCTGGCCCTGTCGCTTTTCGTGATCGCCCTGATGCCTGCGGTGGCGGTCCTGGCACAGACCTCGACCAGCCAACTGGTCTTCTGGATCGCCGTGGCCTTTGCGGTCAACTTCGGCGCGCAGATCGTGACCCGGCGCCTGACCCGCAGCCAGCCGCGCGACACATCCCTGTCCCTGTCCCTGATCGCCGGGAACCGCAACATCGCGCTGTTCCTCGTCTCGCTGCCGCCCGAAACAACGGCCCAGATCCTGCCCTTTGTCGGCTGCTATCAACTGCCCATGTACCTGACCCCGCTGCTGATGCGGCGCCTCTATTGTTAACTCGACCTAAAGCAACCCATTAGAAAAACTCAATTGCCCCATGCCCGCGACAGGATAGAACAAACCGGCAAGCAGGGGGCACACAATGTCAAAGCCAATTCCACAGCGCGGATCGAACGTCAGCCTGCCGCGCCGCGCCTGGGCCATCCGCCGCCACGCCCTACGCATGGGCGAGGTACAGGGCCAGGGCTATATCGGTCAGGCGCTTGGCGTTGCCGATGTGCTGGCCGTCGCCTGTTTTCACGCCACCCACTACCGCCCCGAAGACCCCGGCTGGGAAGGTCGCGACCGGTTCTATCTGTCCATCGGCCACTACGCCATCGCGCTTTACGCCGCGATGATCGAGGCCGGCATCCTGCCGGAGGACGAAATCGAAACCTACGGCATGGACGACAGCCGCATGCCGATGTCCGGCATGGCCTCCTACACCCCCGGTATGGAAATCACCGGCGGCAGCCTTGGTCAGGGCCTTGGCATCGCGGTCGGCGCAGCCATGGGCCTGAAACGCAAAGGCAACCCCGCCTTTGTCTACAACCTGATGTCAGACGGCGAACTGGGCGAAGGCTCAACCTGGGAGGCCGCGATGTCCGCCGCCCAACACAAGCTGAACAACCTGATCTGCCTCGTCGATTTCAACAACCAGCAGGCCGACGGCCCCAGCCGCGCCGCGCTGGCCACCACACCCGAAGCACCGAAATGGCAGGCCTTCGGCTGGCACGCGCAAGAGGTCGACGGAAACGACCTGCCCGCCCTCGTCCGGGCCTTCGACAATGCCCGCAACCATCCTGGCGACGCCCCGCGCGTGATCATCTGCAACACCCAGATGTGCAAGGGCGTCCCCTTTCTCGAGGCGCGCGACAAAACCCATTTCATCCGCGTCGACGCCGACGAATGGGCCAAGGCCCTCGCCCATCTCGACAGCGTGATCCCGGCATGACCCCCCTGTCTTCTTCTTGGCCCAAATACTCCGGGGGAGCGCCGCAGGCGCGGGGGCAGCGCCCCCATCCGCCCCACAAACAGGAGCGCCCGCAATGACCGACATCCCCTTCGGCGCCCATTCCCGCCGCAAATCGAAATACGCAGCCCGCAGCGTGCCCGGTGAAAAACTGGCCACCTCCGCCATGATCGCGTCGCTCGATGCCGAAGGGCGCGCAACCATCGCCGCCCCCTTTGGCCAGGCCCTGTGCGAATTGGCGGCAACGCGCGACGACATCGTCGGCCTGTCGGCGGACCTGTCGAAATACACCGACATGCATGTCTTTGCCGAACGATATCCCGACCGCTTTTACCAGATGGGCATGGCCGAACAGCTGCTGTTCTCGGCCGCCGCAGGCCTCGCCCGAGAAGGCTTTACCCCCTTCGCCACCACCTATGCGGTCTTCGCCTCGCGCCGCGCCTATGACTTCATCTGCATGGCGATTGCCGAGGAAAACCTGCCGGTGAAAATCGCCTGCGCCCTGCCCGGGCTGACCACCGGTTACGGCCCCAGCCACCAGGCCACCGAAGATCTGGCCATATTTCGCGGCATGCCCAACCTGACCATCGTCGATCCCTGCGATGCGGTCGAAACCATGCAAGCAACCCATGCGCTGGCCGCCACCCCCGGCCCCACTTACATGCGCCTTCTGCGCGGCAATGTCCCGGATGTGCTGGGCGAATACGGCTATCAGTTCGAACTGGGCCGCGCCAAGACCCTTCGGGACGGCAATGACGTGCTGTTCATCTCCTCCGGCTTCATGACCATGCGCACGCTTGACGCCGCCAAGGCGCTGGAGGCCGATGGCGTCGATTGCGCCGTGCTGCATGTGCCCACCATCAAACCGCTGGACGAGGCGACAATCCGCCTTGAGGCCGCCAAGACCGGCCGCCTGATCGTCACCGCCGAAAACCACAGCATCATCGGTGGCCTTGGCGAAGCCGTCGGTGCCTCACTGATGCGCGCCGGGGTGCAGGCCCGGTTCCGCCAGATCGCCCTGCCGGACGAATTCCTCGATGCGGGGGCGCTGCCCACGTTGCATGATCAATACGGGTTGTCGGTGCCACGCATCACGACCCGGGTAAAGGAGTGGCTTGATGAATGACACCTGTCTGATTGGCCTTGGCGCCATGGGAATGGGCATGGCCCGCAACATCCTCAAGGCCGGGATCGCCCTGCGCGGCTTCGATCTGTCCGAGGCGGCCCGCGCGCGGTTGACCGCAGCGGGCGGCACCGCTTTCGACAGCGCCGCCGAGGCCGCCACGGGTTGTGATCTGCTGCTGGTGATGGTGGTCAACGCCGCGCAGGCCCGCGCCGCGCTGTTCGACAGCGGCGTGGTTCAGGCGCTGACCCCGGGCGCCACCGTGATGCTGTGCTCCACCGTCGCCCCGGACGAGGCCCGCGCCTTGGCCGCCGATCTCGGGGCGGCAGGCCACATCATGCTGGATGCACCCGTATCGGGTGGTCAGGTCGGGGCCGAAGCGGGCACTCTGACGCTGATGACCTCGGGCGCCGATGCGGCCTATGCCCGCGCCGATGCAGTGCTGGAGGCCATCGCGGGCAAGGTGCACCGGCTGGGCGACGCGCCGGGGTTGGGGGCCACCTACAAGGTGGTGCACCAGCTGGCCGCAGGCGTGCATCTGGTGGCCGCCGCCGAGGTCATAGCGCTGGGCGCGCGCGCGGGCTGTGATCCCGAAAAGCTGTTCGAGATCGTCAGCACCAGCGCCGGGCGCAGCTGGATGTTCGAGGACCGCGTGCCGCGCATGTTGGCCGGGGACACTGCGCCCACCTCGACCGTCGACATTTTCGTCAAGGACCTTGGCCTTGTGCTGCAAACCGGGCGCGATTGCGCCACGCCCCTGCCGCTGTCCGCCGCCGCGCATCAGATGATGATTGCGGCCAGTGGCATGGGCTTTGGCGGGTTGGACGATTCCTGCGTGATCCGCGCCTACGAGGCGCTGACCGGCTATGGCACGAAATCCCCCAAAGGAGAGTAACCTGATGCTTCTCAAGTACAAAACCGCCATCATCACCGGCGGCGCCAGCCCGCGCGGCTTGGGCAAGGCCACGGCAAGCCTGTTTGCCGAACACGGCGCGCGGGTGGCGATCCTGGACCTGGACGCCGGTCAGGCCGCCGCCGCGGCCGCCGATCTGCCGGGGGCCGGGCACATCGGGCTTGCCTGCGATGTCACCGACAAAGCGGCCTGCCAATCAGCGGCGGATGCGGTGATCGCGGCCTTTGGGCAGGTCGATATCGTGGTGAACAACGCCGGGATCACCCAGCCGCTGAAACTGATGCAGATCGAGCCGCAGAACTATGACGCGGTGCTTGACGTGAACCTGCGCGGCACACTGTACATGTCGCAGGCCGTCATCCCGCATATGCGCGCGCGCAAAACCGGGGCCTTCGTCAACATCAGCTCGGTCTCGGCGCAGCGCGGCGGCGGCATCTTTGGCGGGCCGCATTATTCGGCGGCCAAGGCGGGCATCCTGGGCCTGACCAAGGCCATGGCCCGCGAACTGGCCCCCGACGGCATCCGGTCCAACGCGGTTTGCCCCGGCTTCATCGCCACCGACATCACCGGAGGCATGCTGACCGACGACATGATGGCGCAGATCCTTGAAGGCATCCCCATGGGCCGCGCTGGTCAGGCCTCGGACGTGGCGGGCTGCTGTCTGTTCCTGGCGTCGGACCTTGCCGCCTATGTGACCGGCTCCGAGGTTGACGTGAACGGCGGATCGCTGATCCACTGACCGCACGGCACGCGCGGGGGCCCCTCAGGTGTCCGCGCCGGCCACCAGCCAATCGCTGGCGCTGACCGTTTCGCACTGCAATTCATGCGCGGACAGGATACGCGCCAGCATCTTTTCGTGACCCGCCGCCTCGGCCTCGAGCCAGCCAAGGAACAGCCGCACGGCGCGGCGGGACAGGTTGCGTTCGGGGCACAGCGCCCAATAGGCCGGAAAGCGGATCACCGGCAGATGCGGCATCACCGGCACCAGCTGGCCTGCCTCGACCTCGGGGGCGGCAAGGGCCAGCGATTCCAGGCAGACCCCGGCCCCGTCCAGCGCCAGTTGCAGCGCCATGGACGACCGGTCCATCAGGATCGTCTTGCGGTTGGCCGTGGTCTTGATCCCCATGCGCCACAGCCACAGGTCCCACTGGCACAGGGCGCGGGCGCTGTCGATCAGGCGGGCGGCGTCCAGTCGGGCAGCGGGGTCCTTGGGCAGGTCAGCCAGATACGCGGGGCTGCACAGCGGCAGAACCAGATCGTCCAGAACCGCGCGTTCCGGATGGCCCTGCCAGCCCCCTGCGCCATAGCGGATGTCCAGGTCCATGATCTCGCGGTCGAAATCGGTGGGATCGGGGGCGGCGTCGACGCGCAGATCCCAATCGGGGTGACGGGCGACAAAACCCGACAGGCGCGGCCCCAGCCAGCGCACCCCGAAACTGGGCGTCACCCGCAGGTTCAAGCGCCGCGACTCGCGGCTTTGCCCCAGATGGGCCTGCGCGTCGCGCAACATGCGGATGGCGGCGGAACTGGCCTGAAACAGCTGTTCGCCTTCAAGCGTCAGGCGCAGGGCACGGCCCTGCCGGCGGAACAGCTTGACGCCCATCTGCTCTTCGAGCTGGCGGATCTGCTGGCTGACGGCCGAAGGGCTGACCGACAGTTCATCCGCCGCGCGGCTGAGCGAGCCGCGCCGCGCCACGCATTCGAAATGCAGATAGGCGTTCAGGCTGGGAGGACGGGCCATCGTGTGCCGAAAGAGAACAAAACTTCAGGCTGAAATTTCATTCTCCCCCAAGGTGCCCTAGTCCGCCGCGACCGTTTCCTGGCGCTGGCGACCCAGGCCATGAACCTCGATCTCCATCACGTCGCCGGGTTTCAGGAAACGCTGCGGTTTCATGCCCATGCCAACCCCCGACGGGGTGCCGGTGGCGATGATGTCGCCGGGCTGCAACTGCATGAACTGGCTCATGTAGCTGACGATCTGGCGCACCGAAAAGATCATGTCCGAGGTGTTGGAATCCTGTACCGTCTCGCCGTTCAGATCCAGCGTCACACGCAGGTTCTGCGGATCGCCCACTTCGTCAGCCGTCACCAGATAGGGGCCGGTGGGGCCAAAGGTCGGGGCCGATTTGCCCTTGATCCACTGGCCCAGCTTTTCGATCTGGAATTCGCGTTCGGACACGTCGTTGATGGTGCAATAGCCCGCCACGTGATCCAGCGCGTCGTCTTCCGACACATACAGCGCCGTCTTGCCGATCACCACGCCCAGCTCGACCTCCCAGTCGGCCTTGACCGACTTGCGGGGGATGACCACCGGATCAAACGGACCCGACAGCGCCGATGACGCTTTGGAGAACAGCACCGGTTCGGTCGGCGCGTCCATGCCGCTTTCCTTGGCGTGCAGCGCATAGTTCAGGCCGACGCAAAAGAAGTTCGGCACAGAGGCCAGGCAAGACCCGATGCGGCCCGGGTTTTCGACCACCGGCAGGCTGGCGATGTCGATGGCGCGGATCGCCTCCAGCGCCTCCAGCGACACGCCGGCCCCGGCGAAATCCGCGACCTTGCCCGACAGGTCGCGCACCTTGCCGTCGCTGTCCAGAATGCCCGGTTTTTCCTGTCCCTTGGGGCCAAAACGCAGAAGTTTCATTGGGTCCTATTCCTCTTGTCCGTGGCGGCCGCGGTCAGGCGGCCGGTTTGCTTGGGGTTTCGGGGGGCAGTTCCGTTTGCCCGTGTTCAAAGTAATCCTGCACGTTGATCAGCAGGTGTTCCAGATGGCTGTGCAGGTGGCGTTTGACCGCCTCCACGTCGCGGGCGCACAGCCCGGCCACGATGCCGTTGTGCTGCGCCAGAACCCGATCGCGCGACCGTTTGCGGCTGGCCGACAGATAGCGGGCCCGCCACAGCCGCGCCAGGATCGCACCATGGGTTTCAGACAGAACCGGGTTGTTCGCGGCGCGCACGATCGCCTTGTGGAATTCCATGTCCAGTTCGAACACGTCGATCATGTCGATGTCGTCATACAGCCGCGCCATGCGGTCCTGCAGTTCGCGGATTTCCTCGATCTGGTCATCGCTGGCGCGCACCACGGCCAGTTCACCGGACAGCATTTCCAGCGCGGTCAGCACTTCGATGTTGTCGGCCACCTCGCGCAGCGACAGTTCGGCCACCACAGGGCTGCGCGCCGGGCGCAGCAGCACCAGCCCCTCTTGGGCAAGGATGCGAATCGCCTCGCGCATCGGGGTCCGGCTGACCCCCATCTCCGCGGCGTTGTCGCGTTCCTTGACTTGTGCACCGGGCGCGAGTTTCCCGCGCAGGATGTCCCGGCGCAGTTGATTCGCGATCTGTTCCGGCAGCGTTCCTTCCGGCATTCGGCGGCCTTATGTCTGTTGTTTCACGCGCTTTGCCGCGTTCGCCTGCCCTCTCTGAGGCGGCCTCCCATTGATCAAATTTGGTATACCAAAAATCCTTGCCTGTCGACATGGGTTTGGTTAGCGTGGTTCCTCAAGATGGTATACCATCTATAAGCGGTGGGGACGCACCCCGCCAAATATCGAAATCCGGGTGGCTTGAGGAGGCTGCCCATGGGGAGGACAACATGAAGATCAAAACCCTTTTGAAATCCGCTGCCGTTGCGGCAGTTGCCGTCACTGGTTCGGCTGCCTTTGCACAGGACGTGACCCTGCGCATCCAGACGCACTATGCGACCGAGCACCCGACCGGTCAGCGCCTTGCGACCTTCATTGACGATGTCCAGACCATGTCGGACGGCGAAATCGCCATCGAGATGTTCTACTCGTCCTCCGTCGTCGCCACGACCGAAACCTTTGACGCCGCGATCAACGGCATCCTGGACTGCGACGCCACCGGCGGCGCCTATCAGACCGGCAAGAACCCCGCGTTCCAGTTCGTCGGCGACATCATGGGCGGCTATGACACCCCCTGGCAGCAGTATTCGTGGCTGTACCACGGCGACGGCTATGCCGCCGCGCAGGAACTGTACAACGCCCAGAACATGCAGCTGGTCGGCTGGGCCATCTACGGTCAGGAATCCTTTGCCTCGTCCAAGCCGATCGCCGGCCCCGAGGACCTGAAGGGCTGGAAATTCCGTTCGCCCCCGGGCATGGAAACCGAGATCTTCGAAAAGCTGGGCGCATCGCCCATCGTGATGGACTTTACCGAGATCTTTACCGCGCTTGAAACCGGCATCATCGACGGCGCCGACGCATCCGGCCTGGCCAACAACGTCGGCCTGGGTCTGTATGACATCGTCAAGCACGCCAACTATCCCGGCTTCCATTCGATGCCGTCGGACCACCTGGCCTGTAACCTGGACGTGTGGAACGGCCTGAGCGACAAGCACAAGCGCATCATCGACACCGCCTGGCAGAAGCTGGCGTTCCAGATCGCCCTGTACAACGAAAAGGCCAACGCCGAAGCCGCAGCCAAGCTGCAGGCCGAAGGCGTGACCCTGTACGACTGGTCCGCCGAAGACCGCGCCGCCTTCCGCAAGGCCGCTCAGGTTGCATGGGAAGACTGGGGCACCCGTTCCCCCGAAGCCGGTGCGCTGCTTGCCAGCCACAAGGCTTACCTGACCCAGCTGGGTCTGCTGAGCGAGTAATCGACCGGCCCGAGTGAAAAGCCGGATTCCGGCTTGCGGCGGGCCCCTTTTTCGGGGGCTCGCCTTTTTTTTCAACTCCGCAAGGCAGGGGGAGGAGGCTGAAAATGCAAGGAAACAGCCTATGGTTGGGGTCGCTCAGGCGACCTGTCAAAATGGCGATGATCGGGTTCGCCGGGCTGACGGCGCTTTTGTACGTCTGGCTGGTGATCAACCAGTTCATCAGCAGCGATCCGATCGGCATGCACGAGATGATCCGGCCTTCGGGGCGGCCGCTGGTGTGGCTGATGCTGATTTCGATTTCGGCGACGCTGTTGTTCACGTCGCTGTATCTGTCCGACACCAAGGGCGCGATCGAACAAGAGCCCGAAGGGTTCTTTGACATCCTGTCACTGGTCACATCCCGCATGGCGATGATCGCAACGGCGCTGATCGTACTGGTGATGTTCTACGAAGTGGTGTCGCGCTATGTCTTTTCCCGCCCGACGCTGTGGGCGAACGAATTGTCGCTGTGGATCGCGGCCTTTCTGTTCCTGTTTGCCGGGCAATACGCCATGCAGCAGCGCAGCCATATCCGCATCTACGTGATCTACGACATGATGCCGCGCTGGATGCAGAAGACCTCGGATTGCATTTCCGTCGGCCTGATCTGCGTCTTTACCTTTGCGCTGGTCTGGGGCGGCTACAACGACGCGCTGCGCCGGATGCTGCGGATGGAAACCTTTGGCACCGCCTGGGACCCACCCATTCCCGGCACGATCAAACCCGCCATCCTGTTCATCATCGTGCTGGTCACGATCCAGGCTGTTTCGAACCTGATCGCCGACTGGAACAAGGCACCCGAACATCATTCGGCCGACGATATCGACGAGATCGAGATCGAGAACATCCGCAAGACCCTTGAGGAGCCCAAGTAATGGTCGATATCGGCACACTCTCCCTTATCCTCCTGCTGGGCATGTTCGCCCTGCTGGCCATCGGGATGCCGCTGGGCTTTGCCTCGGCCTTCCTTGCGGTGGTCACGCTGGTGCTCAAGTTCGACGTGGATATCCTGTTCCGCTCGTTCGGGCAGGGCCCGCTGTCGGTCCTGGGCCAGGCGGTGTACCGCCAGATGACGAACTATGTCCTGATCTCGGTGCCCCTGTTCATCTTCATGGCGGCGCTGCTGGAACGATCCGGCATCGCCCGGGACATGTACACATCGCTGAACCAGTGGCTTAGCCGCGTACGCGGCGGCATCGCCTTTGTCACCTCGATCATGGCCGTCATCATGGCCGCCATGTCGGGCATCATCGGCGGCGAGGTCGTCCTGCTGGGCCTGATCGCCCTGCCCCAGATGCTGCGCCTGAAGTATGACCAGAACCTGGCCATCGGCACGATCTGCGCCTCGGGCTCGCTTGGTACCATGATCCCGCCCTCGATCGTCCTGATCTTTTACGGGCTGGTGACCGAAACCTCGATCAAGGCGCTGTTCACCGCGTCCTTCCTGCCCGGTTTCATGCTGGCCACCTTCTTCATCATCTACATCTACATCCGCACCCGCATCAGCCCCGAACTGGCGCCGCTGCCGCCCGAGGATCCCAATGATCCCAAGGGCCGCGAAAAGGGCCTGATGTTCCTGGGCTTCGTGTCGCGGTTCGGCATGTGGATCGTCGGCGTGCTGATCTTCCGCAACCTGTTCTTCACCGTGCTGGGCGAAAACACCGTGACCGAGGGCGTCGATCCGATTTTCCTTGGCATGGTGTCCGACCTGCCCTGGCTGATCGGCATGTTCGCCCTGTTCGCCGCGACGATGTTCCTGGTGGTCGGGCGCGAGCGCACCGCCAAGGGCTGGGAAATGGGCAAGGGCCTGATCGCCCCGACCGTGGTGATCGGCGTCGTGCTTGGGTCGATCTACGGTGGCATCACCGGGATCACCGAAGCCGCCGGCATGGGGGTTGTCGCGGTCTTCGTCATCGGTGCCATGCGCCGCGAGATGACCTTTGACATCGTCTGGGACAGCCTGATGCGCACGCTCAAGTCGACGGGCACCATCATCTGGGTGACCATCGGCGCCGCCGCACTTGCTGCGGCCTATACGCTGGCGGGCGGTCCGACCTATGTGGCCAACATGATCGTTGGCGCGGAAATGCCGACCATGGGCGTGATCTTTGTCATGATGTTCATCTTCCTGATCATGGGGATGTTCATGGACTGGGTCGGCATCGTGCTGCTGATCATGCCGGTGTTCCTGCCGATCGTGGTCAAGCTGCCGGCCGAAGAGATCGGCTATCTTGGCCACATCGACGCGCGCTATATCCCGATCTGGTACGGTGTGGTGTTCTGCATGAACATGCAGGTCAGTTTCCTGTCGCCGCCCTTTGGTCCTGCGGCCTTCTATCTGAAGTCCGTTGCCCCGGCGCATATCTCGCTGACCGACATCTTCCGCGGCTTCCTGCCTTTCATCGTGATCCAGCTGCTGGCCCTGTCGGTGCTGCTGATCTGGCCGCCGATCGTGACGATCTTCCTCTGATCCAGAGGCTGCTCCGGGGCGGTGGTTCTGCCGCCCCGGTTCCTTGTTCCAGCGCCCGTGCTGCCCTGACGGTGTGACCATCTCCGCGCTGGCGTGGCCCTGAATGTCCCCCGCTGCCGGAGAGCCCGATGCCGACAATCACCCAGCTAGACACCGATCACTACCTGATCCCCCTGCCCCGCGCGCTCGAGGATTCGATGCATGGCGTGATGACCGGGTTCGAGGTGATCACCACCCGCGTCACCGACAGCGATGGCGCGACGGGCGTCGGCTATACCTATACCTGCGGCGAAAATGGCGGGGCCATCGCCGATATCCTGGGCCGCGAAATGCCGCCTCGGGTAACCGGCCGCGACCCCGACATGATCGAAGCCCTGTGGCAAGACCTGTGGTGGGCCTTTCACTATGGCGGGCGCGGCGGACCGACGGTGCTGGCGCTGTCGGCCTTTGACATGGCGCTGTGGGATCTCAAGGCAAAGCGCGCAGGCCTGCCGCTGTACCGCCTGCTGGGCGGTTTCGATGCGGCGGTGCCGGTCTATGCCGGCGGCATCGACATCGACCTGTCGCCGCAGCAACTGGTCGATCAAACCCACGAAAACTTTGCCAAAGGGCACCGCGCGATCAAGATGAAGGTCGGGCGCGAACGGCTGTCCGAGGACGTGGCCAAGATGGCCGCCCTGCGCGATGCCTTTGGCCCCGACATGCCGCTGATGGCCGATGCCAACATGAAATTCACGGTCGATGGCGCCATCCGCGCCGCCCGCGCCTTTCGCAACTTTGACCTGACATGGTTCGAAGAACCGATCCCCCCCGACCATCCGCAGGGCCATGCCCGCATCGCGACCGAGGGCGGCATTCCCATCGCCTCGGGGGAAAACCTGCGCTCGCTTTGGGATTTCCGCACCGTGATCGAAGGCGGCGTGACCTTTCCCGAACCCGATGTGACCAATTGCGGCGGCATCACCCCTTTCATGAAGATCGCCCATCTGGCCGAGGCCTTTCACCTGCCCGTCACCAGCCACGGCGCGCACGACGTCACCGTGCACCTGCTGGCCGCCTGCCCCAACCGCAGCTTCATGGAGGCGCATGGCTTTGGACTTGAGGACTATATCGAAACGCCGCTGAACATCCGCGAAGGCAAGGCCATTGCCCCGGAAACACCGGGCCATGGCATCGTCTTTGACCGGGACAAACTGCAAAGGCTGCGCAGATGACCCTGATGCTGACCCCCCAGCAGATCAATTTCTTTGAAACCCAGGGCTATCTTGTGGTCGAGGACGTGCTTGATCTGACCACGCTTGAGGCGATCAAATCCGAATACGGCGCGCTTCTGGACGCCATGTACGACGATTGGCACGCCAAGGGCCGCGTTCCTCCGCCCGGGAACCAGGATTTCTGGCAAAAGCTGCTGACTGGCTACCGCGCCAAATGCGACTGGTTCCAGCCCATGGACATCAGCCTGCCCGGCGGTGAGATTGCCACCGACACGCCTTGCCACTTTGGCCCCGCCGTCTTTGACATGCTGACCAATCCGCGGCTTCTGGACATGGTTCAGGACCTGATTGGCCCCGAGATCACCTCGAACCCGATCCAGCACGTCCGGCTGAAACCGCCCGCCACCACCCTGCGCGGTGATGAGACCACGGCCCATATCATGGCCACCGACTGGCATCAGGACCGCGCCGTTGCCCATGCCGAGGGGGACAATACCGATATCGTCACCGTCTGGCTGGCGATCAACGATGCCACGCTGGAAAACGGCTGTCTTCAGGTGATCCCGGGCAAACCGCAGATGTACCCGCACTGCCCCAAGAAACAGACCGCCATCGCCGATGGCATGCTGGATCTGTCCAAAGCCACACCCTTGCCGGTCAAGGCCGGTGGCGCGGTGATCTTTCACCCGCTGACGCCGCATGCCTCGCTGGACAATACCAGCGGCGTGTTCCGCTGGAGCTTTGACATCCGTTACAACGTGACCGGCCAACCCACGGGCCGCGCGCATTTCCCGGATTTCGTGGCGCGCTCGCAGTCTGCGCCGGAAACCGAGCTGAAAGACTGGAAAACCTGGGAACAGATGTGGCACGACACCCGCGCGCGCCTTGCCCCCAAACCGCATATCCCCATTCACCGCTGGACGGGTGACGCCCCGGCCTGCGCCTGACGCTGAAAAGATTTTTCGCCGAAAAATCTTTTCTCCCTCAACCCGATGAGACCAAGCATGAAAACCGTTCGCCTGTCTGACGCCGACAATGTCGTCACCGCCATCACCGCCCTTGAAACCGGCGCCGACGGCGCCATCCAGCTGATCCCCCGCGGCCACAAGATGGCCACGCAGGACATCGCCAAGGGGGCGCCCGTCTACAAATACGCCCAGGTGATCGGCTATGCCGCCGAGGATATCGCCAAGGGCGCGCATGTGCATACCCACAACCTTGAATTCCGCAACGTGGATACCGAGTACGAATTCGGCACCAACCTGCGCCCCGTCGCCCCCGCCACCAGGCAAGACAGCTTCATGGGCTACCGCCGCGCCACCGGCCGGGTCGGGACGCGCAATTACATCGCCGTTCTGACCAGCGTGAACTGTTCGGCCACCGCCGCGCGGATGATCGCCAACCATTTCACCGATGAAAAGCTGGCCGAATATCCCAATGTCGATGGCGTCGTCGCCTTTGTGCACGGCACCGGTTGCGGCATGGCGGGCAGCGGCGACGGGTTCGAGGCGCTGCAACGCGTGATGTGGGGCTACGCGAAAAACCCCAACGTCGGCGCGGTCCTGATGGCCGGTCTTGGCTGCGAGATGAACCAGATCGACTGGCTGGTCGAGGCCTATGGCCTGCAACCCGGCCCCCTGTTCCAGTCGATGAACATCCAGGACGTCGGCGGGCTGCGCAAGACCGTCGAGCTGGGCATCAAAAAGATCGAGGCCATGCTGCCGCTGGTCAATCAAGCAACGCGCACCGAATGCCCCGCGTCCGAACTGATGGTCGCGCTGCAATGTGGCGGATCGGACGCCTGGTCCGGCATCACCGCCAACCCCGCTGTCGGCTATGCCTGCGATCTGCTGGTCGCCCAGGGCGGCACCGGCGTGCTGGCCGAAACGCCCGAGATTTACGGCGCAGAACACCTGCTGACCGCCCGCGCCGTCGATCGCGCCACCGGCGACAAGCTGATCGGCCTGATCAAGTGGTGGGAGGATTACACCGCCCGCAACAAGGGCAGCATGGACAACAACCCCAGCCCCGGCAACAAAAAGGGCGGGTTGACCACCATCCTTGAAAAAAGCCTTGGCGCGGCGGCCAAGGGCGGCACAACCCCGCTGACCGGCGTCTACAAATACGCAGAACCGGTGACGGCCCGCGGCTTCACCTTCATGGACAGCCCCGGCTATGACCCGGCGTCCGTCACAGGCCAGATCGCCAGCGGCTGCAACCTTGTGTGTTTCACCACCGGGCGCGGATCGGCCTTTGGCGCGAAACCCAGCCCTTCGATGAAGGTCGCCACCAACACCGAGATGTACAACCGCATGACCGAGGATATGGACATCAACGCCGGCACCATGCTCAGCGATGGCAAATCGCTGGAGGAGGTGGGCCGCGAGATTTATGACATGTGGCTGCGCATGGCCAGCGGCGAGAAATCCAAATCCGAGGCGCAGGGCCTTGGCGATTTCGAATTCGTGCCGTGGCAGATAGGGGCAGTGATGTAATGGCCCCGCTTCCCCTTTGCGTCATCGGCGCGGGTTCTATCGGGCAGCGCCATATCGAAGTGGCGGGCCTGTCGGACCGCATCCGCCTGACCGCCGTGATCGAACCCCACGCGCCCTTGCGTGAAAAGCTGGCGCAACAGGGCCTCCCCATGGTCGCCAGCATCGACGAGGTCCCCGCCGATACCCGCGCCGCCGTGATCGCGACACCAACCCAGGACCACCACGCCAGCGCCATGGCCTGCCTGTCGCGCGGCTGGGCGGTGATCGTCGAAAAGCCCACCGGCGCCACCCTGGACGAGGCGCGCGAAATCGTGGCACAGGCTGAAACCAAGGGCCTGCCGCTGTTCACCGGCCACCACCGCCGCTGCCACCCCTTTTCCATCGCCGCGCGCGATGCGCTGGCAGACATCGGCGATCTGGTCGGTGTTCAGGGCCTGTGGTCCCTGCGCAAACACGACACCTATTACGATGTGGACTGGCGCCGCGCCCCCGGCGCGGGCCCGCTGCTGACCAACCTCACCCATGAAATCGACCTGCTGCGCTTTTTCGTCGGAGAAATGACCGAGGCCAGCGCCCTGCTGTCCTCGGCCCGGCGCGGGTTCGTGATCGAAGACACCGCCAGCATCGCCTTCCGCTTTGCCAACGGCGCGCTGGGGTCTTTCCTGATTTCCGACGCGGGCGCTTCGCCCTGGTCGTTCGAGGCCGCATCCTACGAAAACCCCGCTATCGCCGGATCGGGCGAGGACTATGTCCGCCTTGTCGGCAGCGCGGGCGCGCTGGCCTTTCCGTCGCTGACCCGCTGGGGCCGCAGCGCCCCCGGGGAAATCGAATGGTCCAAACCGCTTGGCCGCACCGACGGTCAGTCCTTCGACAGGATCGACCCATTGCTGGCCCAGATCGACCGTTTCGCCGCAGTCGTTGCAGGGGCCAGGGACGATGTGTTGTGCACCGGCACAGACGGCATCAAGGCCATGGAAATGACCCTTGCCGCCGCGCTTTCGGGGCATCAGGGACACCCCGTCAAGGCAGGCGAGGTTCCCGGCGATTACAAAGGAGTATGAGATGAGCAAGGAACACATCGGTTTCATCGGCCTTGGCCTGATGGGCCGCGCCATGGTCGAATGCCTGCAAAAGGCCGGCCACCCCGTCACCGTGCTGGGCAACCGCGACCGCACCGGCGTCGAAGAGGCCCTGTCGCGCGGCGGCCAAGAAGCGGCAAATGCCCGCGACCTGGCGGCGCAGACGGATATCGTGATGCTTTGCGTCGGCACCAGCGCCCAGGTCGAAAGCCGCATCTATGGTGACGACGGCGTGCTGGCGGGCGTCAAACCAGGGCAGATCGTCATCGACTTTGGCACCTCCCTGCCCGGCTCGACGCTGAAGATCGGCGCGGATCTGGCGGCAAAGGGCGCGGTCTATCTGGATGCCCCGCTGGGCCGCACCCCGGCCCATGCCAAGGACGGGTTGTTGAACATCATGTGCGCAGGCGACAAGGCGGCCTATGACAAGGTGAAACCGGTGCTCGATACCTTGGGCGAAAACGTCTTTCACCTGGGAAAGCTGGGCAATGGCCACACCATCAAGCTGATCAACAACTTTTTCGCCATGACCACCGCCAATGCCATGGCCGAGGCCTTTGCCATGGCCGATGCGGCGGGCATCGAACGCGACGACCTGTTCAATGTGATGGCTGCCGGGCCGAACCGGTCGGGCATGATGGAATTCGTGCGCAACTACGCGGTGGACGGCAAGATCGACCTTGCATTTTCCGTCGCCAACGGTGCCAAGGACGTCGGCTATTACCGCCAGATGGCGGCTGATCTGGGCAAACATTCGCGCATGTCCGGGGCCGCCGATGCAACCCTGCGCGAAGCGCGCGACAGCGGCGCAGGTGATATCATGGTGCCGGAAATGGTCGACTGGATGGTTGAAAACTTGGGAAAGAAAACATGAGACTTGCAGGCAAACGCGCCTTTATCACCGCCGCAGGCCAGGGCATTGGCCGCGCCATTGCCGAAGGCTACATTCGCGAAGGTGCCATCGTGACCGCCACCGACCTGAAGGGCGACCTGCTGGAAGGGCTGCCCTGCGAAACCTTTGCACTGGACGTCACCGACAAGGCGGCCCTGACCCGCGCCGTGCAGGATGCCGCGCCTGACATTCTGGTCAACTGCGCGGGCTATGTGCACGGCGGCAACATCCTCGAAGCGACGGACGAGGATTTCGACTTTGCGATGATGCTGAACGTACGCTCGCAGTTCCATTCGATGCAGGCCGCCCTGCCCGGGATGGTCGAACGCGGCGGCGGCGCCATCGTCAATATCGCCTCGGTCGCGGGCAGCATCCTGGCGGCGCCCAACCGCTGCATCTACGGCACCTCCAAGGCCGCCGTCATTGGCCTGACCAAATCCGTCGCCAAGGATTTCGTAACCCAGGGTATCCGCGTCAATTGCATCTGCCCCGGCACCGTCGACAGCCCGTCGCTGCATGACCGGCTGCGCGCCATGGGCGACTACGAGGCGGCGAAAAAGGCCTTTGTCGCGCGCCAGCCCATGGGCCGCGTCGGCCTGCCCGAGGAAATCGCGCATCTGGCGATCTACCTTGGGTCGGACGAAAGCGCGTTCACCACCGGCCAGTCGCATATCGTCGACGGCGGCTGGGCCAACGGCTAAGGCAAAGGCGGGGCACGACCCCGCCCAACGGGACCGGATCACCACATGTCAAAAGCCATCCCCAGAGAGGACCGCACTGCCGCCGGCGTGCTGCTCATGGCGCTGGCCGTGGTCTTCTTTACCTGCATCGACAGTTCCGCCAAATGGCTGATCGTCGGCGGGCTTCCGGCGCTTCAGGTGGTCTTTGTCCGCTACCTGGGGCATTTCATCGTCGCCGTCACGCTTTACGGCGCGCAAGAGGGCCGCGAGGCGTTCAAATCGAACGCCCCGGTCAAACAGCTGTTGCGCTCCTTCTTCCTGCTTGGCAGCACGGTCTTCAACTTTACCGCGCTGCAATACCTGCCGATCACCGTAACCACGACCATCACCTTTGCCGGACCCATCGTCGTGACCCTGCTGGCGATCCCGATCCTTGGAGAAAAGGTCGGCCTGCGCCGGATCATTGCGGTCTGTGTCGGGTTCATCGGGGTGCTGGTGGTCATGCAGCCCTGGGGCGTGGGGTTCCACCCGGCGATGTTCCTCAGCCTTGCCGCCCTGTGCATGGCCTCGATGTATTTCATCATGACCCGGCTTCTTGCGGGGGTCGAAGGCAATGCAACGCAACAGATCTGGTCGTCCGGCTTTGCCGCGCTGGCGCTGGTGCCCTTTGTCCTGCAGGGCTGGACCTGGCCCACGGGCGTCGACTGGATCGCCTTTGCGCTGATCGGCGTCTTTGGCGCGTCTGGACATATCGCGGCAACCATTGCGCACCGCTGGGCCGATGCCTCGATCCTGGCGCCGGTGATCTATATCCAGCTGTTCCTGGCGGCGCTTGCGGGGGTGCTGCTGTTCGACACATGGCCGACGGTCTGGACCCTGGGCGGAGGGCTGATCATCATCGCCTCGGGCCTCTATATCTGGCAACGCGAACGCACCCTGCGCCGTACCAAATGAAAACGGGCAGGGTTTCCCCCGCCCGCTTCCCATCCACATGCGCCCGGTTCAGCCGCGCCCGATATAGGGCATCGCGCTGGCCATGACGGTCATGAACTGCACATTGGCGTCCAGCGGCAGACTGGCCATGTGCAGCACCGATTTCGCCACGTTCGACACATCCATCACCGGCTCGACCGCAATGCTGCCATCCGCCTGCGGCACGCCCTTGGTCATCTTGGCGGCCATGTCGGTCAACGCATTGCCGATGTCGATCTGCCCGCAGGCGATGTTGAACGGCCGCCCATCCAGCGAAATCGACCGCGTCAGACCCGTCACCGCATGCTTGGACGCCGTATAAGGCGCCGAGCCCCAGCGCGGCACATAGGCACTGACAGAACCGTTGTTGATGATCCGCCCGCCCTGCGGGTCCTGCCGCCGCATCCGGGCAAAGGCCGCCCGCGCACAGACAAAGGACCCGGTCAGGTTGATGTCGATACAGTTGCGAAAATCATCGACGCTGATCTCGTCAATGGTGCTGCCCATAACCGACACACCGGCGTTGTTGAACAAACAATCGATGCGCCCCCAAACCTCCAGCGCCTTGTCAAAGGCGGCATCCACCTGCGCCTCGTCCGACACATCACACGGCAGCGCCAGCACACCCTCATGCGCCGCGGCCATCTCCTCCAATGGTGCGGCCGAACGTCCGACAACGCCCACCTTCCAGCCAGCCTCCAGAAACGCCTCGGCGCAGGCCTTGCCAATACCCCGGCCCCCGCCGGTGATGATGATCGTCTGGGCCATACCGCCCCTCCCTGTTTCCAATTGCCCCAAATATCCCGGGGGAGTCGCAAAGCGACGGGGGCAGCGCCCCCAAAGCCGGACCAGTATTTTGGCCCAAAACCCCTTCCGCCTCTCCCCGATCCCTCAGTGATTGTCCCTTGGCAGATCCTTTGCGATCCGTTGATAGGCCGTCGCCAGCTCCAGACAGCCGCCATCCGACAACTGCCCCACGTGCTTGCGATAGATCTCTTGCCAGGGCGTCTGGTGGTGCAGCTCCGGCGCCTCCCAGGCGTCGATCCGGGCCTGCCATTCCTCCGCCTCGACCAGCGCATCCATGCGCGAGGCGTTCAGATCCAGCCGTACCCGGTCACCGGTCTTGAGATAGGCCAGACCGCCGCCCACCACCGCCTCGGGCGAGGCGTTCAGGATCGACGGGCTTTCCGACGTCCCCGACTGCCGGCCATCCCCGACCGTGGGCAGATGGTTGATCCCCGCGCGGATCAGGGCATCAGGCGGCTGCATGTTCACCACCTCTGCGCTGCCGGGGTAACCGACACAGCCGACATTGCGGATGAACAGGATGCAGTTCTCGTCAATCCCAAGCGCGGGATCGTTCAACCGGTCATGGTAATCCTCCGGCCCCTCGAACACGATGGCGCGCGCCTCGTAGACGCCCTCATTCCCCGGCTCGGACAGGAACCGTTTCTGAAAATCCGGAGAGATCACGCTGGTCTTCATCAAGGCACTGTCGAACAGGTTGCCGGACAAGACCTTGAACCCGGCGTTCTTGCGCATCGGCGCGTCATAGGTCTTGATCACGTCATGGTCCTGGCTGTCGACACCGGCCAGGTTGGCGCCCATGGTGTTGCCCGTCGCGGTCATCACCCCCTGATGAATGCGCCCCGCCTTCATCAATTCGCCCATCACCGCAGGCACCCCGCCCGCGCGGAAAAAGCTTTCGCCCAGGTATTCGCCCGCCGGCTGCATGTTCACCAAAAGCGGCACGTCAAAGCCGACGGTCTCCCAATCCTTGACGTCCAGCGCCACCCCCGCATGACGCGCAATCGCCTGCAGATGCGGCGGCGCGTTGGTGCTGCCGCCAATCGCCGCGTTCACGACGATGGCGTTCTCAAAGGCCTCGCGCGTCAGGATGTCCGACGGTTTGAGATCGTCCAGAACCATCTGCACGATCCGTTTTCCGGTATCAAAGGCCATGGCCATGCGTTCCCGGAACGGCGCGGGAATGGCGCTGTTGCCGGTCAGGGACATGCCCAGCGCCTCGGCCATGGCGTTCATCGTGCTGGCCGTGCCCATCGTGTTGCAATGCCCCAGCGACGGCGCCGAGGAACAGACCCGGCTCATGAATTCCTCGTAGTCGATCTTGCCCTCGGCCAGCAGACGCCGCGATTCCCAGACAATCGTGCCGGACCCGGCGCGCTTGCCCTTCCACCAGCCGTCCAGCATCGGCCCGCCATTCAGCGCAATCGCCGGAATGTCGACCGTGGCCGCGCCCATCAGCATGGCCGGCGTTGTCTTGTCACAGCCCGTGGTCAGCACCACGCCGTCCAGCGGATAGCCGTGCAGCACCTCGACCAGCGACAGATAGGCCAGGTTGCGGTCCAGCGCCGCCGTGGGCCGCTTGCCGGTTTCCTGAATGGGGTGCACCGGGAATTCCATCGGCACGCCGCCCGCCTCGCGGATGCCCGCCTTGATCCGGTCCATCAGGAACACGTGGATCTTGTTGCACGGCGCCAGATCGCTGCCCGTGTTGGCGATGCCGATGATCGGCCGCTCGCCCTGCAGTTCCTCGCGGGTAAAGGTCGAATTCTGATAGCGCTCGACATAAAGCGCCGTCATTCCCGGATTGTTCGGATTGTCGAACCACTCTTGCGAACGGAACCGCTTGTTGGCGCGTGTGTCTGACATGATGTCCTCCCTTTCGCCGGGCGCGATTCCCGCATCTACCGGCAGCTTGCAGCAGCATTTCAATTTGGTATACCAAATGCAAGGGATAGTGACATGGCCAAGGGGGAAGGACGCGATGAAACCGACCGCAATCGCAGGGGTGCTTTTGCTGCTGAGCACTCTGGCCAGCCCCGCCAGCGCCGAGGTCGACCTGACCAGCGTCGACGCCTGCATCGCCCAGGCCCGCAGCGACGGGCAGCCCCCCACCGCCTGCATCGACGCCGCCCATGCCGCCTGTCAGGCCGAACCCGGCGACAGCCACATGGTCGCCGCGCTCTGCTATGCTCAGGCGCGCGAGATCTGGGGCAACGGCATCCGCGACCGCATGAGCGCGATCACCGCCACGGCGCCGGAAAAGCTCGCCGCCATCGCGGGGATCGAAGTGAAATATGACCTGATCGCCAACCTCACCCAATGCGACCGGATCGAGGAACTCTCGCGCCTCGGCGACGCCACTGGCGAGGAAATCCAACGCCAAAAAGCGCGCTGCGAGGCAACCGCCTCGGGGCTGGCCTACCTGCGGCTGGTCTGGCGCTCGGCCGACCTGCCCGAAAAGGAGCAATGAAATGATCGAAGAGCCTCCCTTCCTGACCATCGTGCAATCGCGCCCCCGCCCCACTCAGGCCCAGATCGACGCCTTCAAAGGCGTCAGCACCGGTTTCGTCTGTGACGCGATGGCCGGGATGGGTGCGCTCGATACCGCCATTGCCCCCATCGGCTTTGGCCGTGACTACGATTGCACGATGGTCGGCCCGGCGCTGGTCGCCGACAATGGCGCGGCGGAAATCCTCGCCACGCTGGCCGCCGTCAACCTGATCCAACCCGGCGACGTGGTGATCGCCGCGGTGCATGGGCACCAGGGCTGCTCGGCCTCGGGCGACCAGCTGATGGGCATGATGAAGAACGCGGGCGCCGCGGGCTTTGTCACCGATGGTCCGATGCGCGACTACGAAGGCATCGTCGAGGTCGGCCTGCCCGCCTTCTGCACCGGGCTGAACCCCAACTCGCCCTACGCAAACGGCCCCGGCACGGTGGGCGGCGCGGCCATGGTCGGCGGGCGCATGATCGCCACCGGAGACATGATCATCGCCGACCGCAGCGGCGTGGTCGTCGTCCCTCTTGCCCGCATCGACGCGGTGCTTGAAAAACTCGAACAGGTCAAACAGCTCGAGGCCGAGCTCGAAGCCAAGGTCGCCGCTGGTTTCCGAACCCCCATGGACCTCGACGCGCTGGTCGCCGAAGGCAAAGCGGTCCTGCAAGACTAAACGCTGCCCCTCCCGGTTTCCATTTGCCCAAAATATCCCGGGGGGCCGCCAAAGGCGGCGGGGGCAGCGCCCCCTCCGGACCCCCGAAAACTCTCACATCTTCGAAAATGCGCTCCTCGCGCCGCCCGACATCTGCGTCTTGAAGATCGAGGTGTTGTCCTTGGCGGGCGGCAATGGCAGGCGCACCGGCACCGGCTCCAAACGCGGCTCCAGACAGGGCGCGCCGGTGATCACCCGCTCCTGCAGATCGGCCCAAAAGCCGCGCTGCCCCAAAGAATGGATGTAGCTCGACCCGCCCAGCAGCGGCCAGGCATCGGCGGCGGCGCATTCATAGAACAGGATCAACCGCGCCCGGTCCGACACATTAGGCGCCGAGCCGTGCAGGATACGCACGTGATGCACCGTCATGCTGCCCGCCTTGCCGGTCAGCGTCACCGCCTTGTCCATCTCGAACAAGGGATCGTCGGGGTCGATCGCCCCGCAGAACACCCCGTCGTTGTGATGGCTCAGCACCGGCCCCCTGTGGCTGCCGGGAATGACCATCAGCGGCCCGTTCGCCGCGTCCACATCCGCAAGGTTCAGACCAAAGGCCAGAAGGCTGTCGTTGGTGGCGGGATAAAAGGCCCAGTCCTGATGCCATTCCACCGCCGCCCCGCCGCCCGGCGCCTTGGTGTTCAGCTTCGAGGTGTTGATCACCGTATCGGGGCCCAGAAGGTCCGTCAGAACCGTGGTGACTTTGCTTTGGGACAGGATTTCCCAGTAATAGGGGTCAAGTTTGTGCGGCAGCTTGATCCGCGTCAGGCGCGGGCTGTCCGGGCCGTGGCCCTTGTCCAGATCATAGCGCTCGTCGCTTTCGCTGACCTGCCGCGAGTCTTCGATCAGGCGGTGGGTGATGTCCTGAAGGCGGGCCAGTTGATCGGGCGTGACCACGTCCTCGACCATCAGATAGCCGTTTTCGTCGTAGAAATCCTTGTCGGTCTGGCTCAGCATGGCGGTGTCCTGTTTTGCGGACCGGGGAATGGGGGCGCTGCCCCCGCGCTGACGCGCCCCCCCGGAGTATTTTGACCAAGAAGAAGGGGCGGGTCAGGCGCCTTTTTTCACCTCGTCCTCCATGTCCATGCCGTTCATCCGTGCGATGTGATCGACGATGAAGGGCACATAGTCGTCGGCGTGGCCGATGGCCTCGACATGGGAAAAATACTGCCGCGTCGCCGAGGCGATCAGCGTCAGGGTTCCCGCGTCGGCGGCCATGGCATTGGCATAGCGCACGTCCTTCGACGCATTGGCGATGGTGAACTTGTGCGCGTCGCGGTTGCGATCGACCGCGTAGCTCATGAAGGTGTCGAAGAACCCGTTGCCCAGCCGGGACGAGCCGATGACCTTTTGCACGGTTTGCGGCGCGATGCCGACCTTGGCACCCAGCACCGTCGCCTCGGCGTAAAGCGCGGCGTAGGACATGGAGATCAGGTTCATCAGCAGCTTCATCTTGTGGCCCGCGCCGGTGTCGCCGACGCGGTTGATGTTGCCCGCCCAGCATTCGATGATCGGCAGCACCTTGGCATAGCTTTCGTCGTCGGCGCCGACCATGGCGTCAAGCGTGCCTTCCTCGGCCTCTTTGGGGGTGCGGCCCAGTGGGGCATCGACGATCGTGCCGCCCTTTTGTGCCAGTTCCGCCGCCAGTGCCATGGTCGAGGTGGGATCGGCGGTCGAGGCATCGACCACGATCAGACCGGGGCGCGCGCCTGCCAGGATGCCGTCGGGGCCGTGATAGACCGCCTCGATCTGCGGCGAGTTGGACAGGCACAGGTGGATCACGTCGCATTGCTGCGCCATCTCGCGCGGGGTCTGCACCTCACGCGCGCCCATGGACAGCAGGCTTTCGACCGGCGCGCGGTTGCGGTTGCCCTTGATCACCAGCGGATAGCCGCCCTGCAGGATGTTCTTGGCCATGCCGTGGCCCATCAGGCCCACACCGATAAAGCCGACCGTTGGTTTGTCTGTCATGTCTCTCTCCCTTTCATTCCGCCGCTTTGGCCATGGCCAAAGGCGGCAACATCTTGCCCGGGTTCAGGATCCCCTTGGAATCGAACGCCTGTTTGATCGCGCGCATATAGGCGACGGCGGGCCCGTGTTCCTTGTTCATCAGGCTTTGCTTTCCCAGCCCGATTCCGTGTTCGCCGCTGACCGTGCCGCCAAGGCGCAGGGCGGTGTCGGCCAGCGCCTTGGTAAAGGCCTCGGCCCGCGCCATTTCATCCGCGTCCTCGGGGTTGACCGAAACGCCTGCGTGGAAGTTGCCGTCGCCGACATGGCCGACGATGGTGCTGGTCAGGCCAAGGCGCACCGCGTCGTCCTGTGCCTGCACCACCGCCGTGGCCAATTGGCTGATTGGCACACAGACATCGGTGGGCCACAGGCGTTTGCCCTTGCCCAGCGCGGCGCTGGCGTAATGGGCGCTGTGGCGCATTTTCCACAGGGCATTGCGATCCTCGGCGCGGGTGGCCGTGCGCCAGCCGGTGGCGCCGAAATCCTCGGCGATCTCGGCAAAGCTGGCCATCTGTTCGGCCACCCCGGCCTTACTCCCGTGAAACTCAAGGAACAGGTGCGGCATTTCCGGCAGGCCCGCATCGGCATAGAGGTTGAAGCCGCGCACCATCATGTGGTCCAGCAGCTCGATCCGCGCCATGGGCAGGCCCGACTGGATGGTCAGGATCACGCAATTCACCGCATCCTGAACCGAGGCAAAGCGGCAGGTGGCGGCCGCCGTCGCCTCGGGGATGCCCTGCAGGCGCAGGGTCAGTTCGGTGATGATGCCCAGCGTGCCTTCGGAGCCGACCAACAGATGCGTCAGGTCATAACCGGTCGAGGATTTGCGCGCCTTTGTCCCGGTGCGGATCACCGTGCCGTCGGCCATCACCGCCTCGAGCGCCAGAACGTTTTCGCGCATTGTGCCATAACGCACGGCCGTGGTGCCACTGGCCCGCGTGCCCGCCATGCCACCCATGCTGGCATTGGCGCCGGGATCGACCGGAAAGAACAGCCCCGTGGCGCGCAGCTCTTCGTTCAGGGCGATCCGCGTGATCCCCGGTTGCACCACGGCATTCAGGTCTTCGGCGTTGACCGCCAGCACGCGGTTCATCCGGGTCATGTCCAGCGAAACGCCTCCCTGCACGGCCAGGTGCTGCCCCTCGAGCGAGGAGGCCGCGCCATAGGGCGTGACCGGGCAATCCTGCGCGTGGCAGATTGCCATGATCTGCGACACCTCGGCCGTGGTTTCCGGATAGGCCACCGCGTCGGGCGGCGTCAGCGGATAGTAGGTTTCGTTCTGGCCATGCAGGGTGCGGTCCGCCTGCGACGTCACAAGGCGCGCGCCCAGCAGGGTCGATAGTTCAGCAATGGCGGCGGCGATGGTCATGTGGCTTTCAACCCCGATGTGATGGCCAGGGCGACGACCAGCAGCATCGACGCGGCCATCAGGTAATTGATGCGGCGGTGGCTGGCTTCGCTCAGGTTCAGCCTGTGCAAGGACGCCCCGGCCCAAAGCCAGCCAAGATGGATGGGAATCCAGATGGTGTTGACGATCAGCAACTTGGCGGTGGTTTCGAACAGCAGGTTGTCAGGGGCAAAGGCAAAGCCCGCGAAGAGCGTGGTGTTGACCGCATAGGCCTTTGGGTTGATCGCTTGCAGCGCGATCCCGGCAAGGATCGCGGGGGGCGCCTTGGCCTCGATAAAGGCGATACGCGACCCGGCAAAGGCGATGCGCGCCGCCAGGTAAAGCAGGTAGCAAACCGAGGCGACCATCAGAACCGTGCGGATCACCGGCACCGACAGAACCACCGCCGCCACCCCCGAAATCACCGCCAGCGCCACAAGGTTGGTCCCGATGAACAGGCCCAGCACATAACGCAGCCCGGCGCGAAACCCATAGGCCGCGCCCACACCGGCGGTCGACAGAACCCCCGGCCCCGGCGTCACGATCAGGAAAAAGACGGCGGCGGCAAAGCTCAGCATTGGCGCTGGCCCGCGCTTGCCCGGCGCAAGATCATGGAAACCCCTCCCCCAAGGTCCACAGGGCGGCGACGGCTGCTTGCATCGTCGCATAAATGGTATACCATTTCCATCAAGTCGATTTTGCACCCCGATGTCAACGCCCCTGCGCGGGACATGGGGGGACCTTGGGAGGATACATGAAACTGTTCGATCTTAGCGGGCGCCGCGCGCTCGTCACCGGCTCATCCATGGGCATTGGCATGGCGCTGGCGCGGGGCTTGTCGCAGGCCGGGGCCAGCCTGGTGCTGAACGCCCGCAACGCCGAACGGCTTGAGGAAAGCGCGCAAACCCTGCGGGCAGCGGGCGCCACGGTGGACACCCTGCCCTTTGACGTGACCGACGCCGCCGCCGCCCGCGCCGCCATCGACGGATACGAGGCGCAGCACGGCGCCATCGACATTCTGGTGAACAACGCCGGAATGCAGCACCGCACCCCGCTGGAGGATTTCGACCCCGAGGATTTCGACCGCCTGATGCGCACCAACGTGAACTCGGTCTTTTATGTCGGTCAGGCGGTCGCGCGCCACATGATCACCCGCAAGCGCGGCAAGATCATCAACATCGCAAGCGTGCAAACCGCCCTCGCCCGCCCCGGCATCGCCCCCTACACCACGTCCAAGGGCGCGGTTGCCAACCTGACCAAGGGCATGGCCACCGACTGGGCCAAATACGGGCTGAACTGCAACGCCATTGCGCCCGGCTACTTTGACACGCCGCTGAACGCCGCCCTTGTCGCCGACCCGGAGTTTTCCGCCTGGCTGGAAAAACGCACCCCCGCCGGCCGCTGGGGCCGCGTCGAGGAACTGGTAGGCGCCTGCATCTACCTGTCGTCCGACGCCGCCAGCTTTGTCAACGGTCACACCCTGTTTGTCGATGGCGGCATCACCGCCAGCCTGTAAGGACCCGCCATGCTGCCCTTTTCGAACCCCGACCCCAAGGCCTGCCTTGTCGGGCGCATCTGGCGCCCCGGGCTTGGCCCCGCGCTGGTCACGCTGCGCGGCGGCTCTGTCTTTGACATCACCGCCCGCGAAGCCCCGACGCTAAGCGATCTGCTGGAACGCGAGGACGCCGCCGAATACGTCACCCACGCCAAGGGCAAAGAGGTCTGCAGCCTGGCCGACCTGGCCGCCGCCTCGACCGAGGACGCCGGCCCCGACACCCTGCGCTTTCTCGCGCCGCCCGATCTGCAGGCGATCAAGGCCTCGGGCGTGACCTTTGCCGAATCCATGGTCGAACGGGTGATCGAAGAACAGGCCGCCGGCGACGCCGACCGCGCCGAAGACATTCGCGCCCGCGTCAAGACTGCCATCGGCGACAGCCTGCACGGCATCGAACCGGGCAGCGCAAAGGCGATAGAGGTCAAGCGCGTCCTGCAGGCCGAAGGTCTGTGGTCCCCGTACCTTGAGGTCGGGATAGGCCCCGACGCCGAGGTGTTCACCAAATGTCAGCCGATGGCCGCCGTCGGCTGGGGCGCGGCCGTGGGCCTGCACCCGATCAGCACCTGGAACAACCCCGAACCCGAGATCGTCCTTGCGATCAATTCGCGCGGCCAGATCATGGGCGCGACCCTTGGCAACGACGTCAACCTGCGCGACGTCGAAGGCCGCTCGGCCCTGCTGCTGGGCAAGGCCAAGGACAACAACGCAAGCTGCGCCGTCGGCCCTTTCCTGCGGCTGTTCGATGGTCATTACGGCATGGCGCAGGTCGAAAACGCGGAACTGACCCTGAAGGTCACCGGCGAGGATGGCTTTGTCCTGGATGGCCATTCCTCGATGAACAAGATCAGCCGCCGCCCCGCCGATATCGTCGCACAGACCATCGGGCGGCACCACCAGTACCCCGACGGGTTTTTCCTGTTCCTTGGCACCTTGTTCGCCCCCATCCAGGACCGCGACACGCCGGGCCAGGGCTTTACCCACAAGATGGGCGATATCGTCACCATCTCGGAACCCGGCCTTGGCGCGCTGCAAAACACCGTGCGCCTGTCGACCGAGGCCCCGGAATGGCGTTTCGGCACCGGTCAGTTGATGCGCAACCTCACCGCAAGGGGGCTGCTATGAACCGCTTTCTCTGCCTTGGTGAAATCATGGTCGAAATGGCCCCGGCCGAGGGCGGGCTGTTCCACATGGGCTATGCCGGTGATACCTTCAACACCGCCTGGTACGCCCGCCGCCTGCTGCCGGACGACTGGAGCGTTGGTTATGGCACCGCCGTCGGCACCGATCAGGTCTCGGACGACATGCTGGGCTTCATCGCGGCACAGGGCATCGACACGCAGGCGATCCGCCGCGACCCCGCCCGCACCGTCGGCCTGTACATGATCTCGCTGGCCAATGGCGAACGCAGCTTTTCCTACTGGCGCGGGCAATCGGCCGCCAGGACGCTGGGCGACGATCCGGCCTGGCTGGACGCCATCCTGACCGGTCAGGACGTGGTCCAGTTCTCGGGCATCACCCTGGCCATCCTGCCGCCCGCAGGGCGCACCGCGCTTTGCGCCGCCCTGATGCGCGCCCGCGCGCGCGGCACTCATGTCGCCTTTGACACCAACCTGCGCCCCCGCCTGTGGGAGGACGCAAAGACCATGGCCCAGGGCCTGCTGATGGGGGCCGGGGTCGCGGACACCGTCATGCCCTCCTTCGACGAAGAACAAATGGCCTTTGGCGACATCACCCCCGACGATACCATCGCGCGCTATCGCGGCCTGGGTGCCACCTGCGTCGCGGTCAAGAACGGCGCCGAAATCTGCCACGTCTGGAGCAAGGACGAAGGCGATTACCGCTACGATCCGCCCATGGTGCCCAAGGTCGTCGACAGCACCGCCGCAGGCGACAGCTTTGGCGCAGGCTTCCTTGCCGCCCGCGCACAGGGCAAATCGGTCGCCGAGGCCACCGGGCAGGCTGCCGATCTGGCCGCCAAGGTCATCCAGCAACGCGGCGCCCTCGCGCCCCAGATCTTTCAGAAAGGCACCCCATGAACATCCTCATCATCGGCGGCGGCGGCATGGTCGGCCAGAAACTCGCCCGCAAACTGGCCGCCCTGGGCGAGCTGAACGGCAAAGCGATCAGCCGGCTGACCCTGACCGACATCAACCCCCCGGCCCATATCACGGCCTCCTTCCCCGTCGACTACAGCACCTGCGACATCTCGGACCGCGCCTCGGTCGACGCGGCCATCGCGCCGGACACCGACGTGATCTACCTGCTGGCCGCCGTGGTTTCGGCCCATGCCGAGGACGACTTCGACTTCGGCTACAAGATCAACATGTACGGCACGATCAACGTGCTGGAACGCGCCCGCGCAATGGGCACCAAACCGCTGCTGGTCTTCACCTCCTCCATCGCCGTCTTCGGCGGCGAGGTGCCCCAGCCCTATACCGATAATTCGGCGCTGAACCCGCAAATCTCCTACGGCGCGCAAAAGCTGATCGGCGAGCTGCTGGTCGAGGATTACAGCCGCAAGGGTTTCATCGACGGGCGCGGCTTTCGCCTGCCCACCATTTCCGTCCGCCCCGGCGCCCCGAACCGCGCCGCCAGCGGCTTCATGTCGTCGATCTTCCGCGAACCGCTTCAGGGCCAACCGGCCAACTGCCCGGTCGACCGCGACTTTCCGCATTTCTACCTCAGCCCGCGGCAATGCGTCGAAAACCTGGTCACCGCCGCCGAAATCCCTGCCGAAGCCTTTGGCAAACGCCGCTGCATGACCATGCCAGGCCGGGTCTGGACCATCGGCCAGATGATCGACGCCATGACCGCCGTCGCCGGGCCGGAACCGGCCAAGCTGATCACCTGGAACCCGCAACCGGAAATCCAGCCCATCCTCGACGGCTGGCGACTCGACATCCGGCCCGAAAAAGCCGCGTCTCTGGGCATGAAACCCGACGCCAGCTTTCAGGACAACATCCGCTTCTTCCTCGAAGACGACCTGCCGGGCTGAACCGGCCCTTCTTCTTGGCCAAAATACTCCGGGGAGTCGCCAAAGGCGACGGGGGCAGCCCCCCCCCCCCCCCCCGCCCGACAGGAACGTAACATGACTCAATTCGCCCAATACCCCGGCCTCAAGGGAACCTCGGTGATCGTCACCGGCGGCGCCTCGGGCATCGGCGCCGCCATCGTCGAGGCCTTCGCGGCCCAAGGCGCGCGCGTCGGCTTTGTCGATTTCGATGAAACCGCCGCCGCGAACCTGCTCGACCGCCTGAGCGGCGATATCGCCTTTGAACCTTGCGATCTGCGCGACATCGACCAGTTGAAATCCTCTTTCGCGGCGCTGGCCGGGCGCATCGGCGCCCCGACCGTATTGGTCAACAACGCCGCCCGAGACGACCGCCATGACTGGACCGAAGTCACCCCGGACTACTGGGACGAGCGCATGAACACCAACCTGCGCCACCAGTTCTTTGCCATTCAGGCCGTGGCGCCGGGGATGATCGCGGCGGGCAAGGGCTCGATCATCAACATGGGCTCGGTCAGCTGGATGATGCCGCAGGGCGGAATGCCGGCCTATACGACCGGCAAATCCGCGGTGCACGGGCTGACGCGCGGTCTTGCGCAGGATCTGGGAAAGCACCGCATAAGGGTGAACACCGTGGTTCCCGGCTGGATTTTGACCGAACGCCAGCGCGAACTTTGGCTGACCCCCGAGGCCGAGAAAAAGCATCTCGAACGGCAGATCCTTCCAGACCTGATCGACCCGGTCTACCTTGCGCGGATGGTCCTGTTCCTGGCCTCGGACGATGCGGCCATGTGCACGGCGCAGGATTTCTATGTCGAGGGCGGCACGGTCTGAGGCCTTGCAAGGGGGCTCTGCCCCCGTCGCTGCGCTCCCCCCCGGGATATTTCGGGCAATTGGAAACGGGCGCAGCACGGCGTTTGCCTGGGCGGCGCGGTTCCCGGACAGGCCGTTGCAGGGCGGGTTTGACCCCGCCCTGGTTTTCAGTTCACCGGGGTGATCAAAGGTTGGCCTTCAAGGTGCGCGGTGACGTTTTCCAGTTGCAACAGCGCCATGGCGCGGCGGGTTTCCACCGTGCCCGAGCCCTGGTGCGGTTGCAGCACCACGTTGTCCAGCGCGGCAAAACGCGGGTCGATGTTCGGCTCGTTCAGGAAGACATCCAGCCCCGCGCCCGCGATCTTGCCGGTTTCGAGCGCGTCCAGCAATGCCGCCTCGTCGATGGTGGTCCCGCGCGAGATGTTGACGATCACACCGCGCGGACCCAGCGCCTCGATCGCGTCGCGGGTCACGTATTTTTCCGTGGCCGGGCCGCCAACCAGCGCGATCACCAAGAAGTCCACCGCCTGCGCCAGCGACACCACATCGGCGTAGTAGGTCCAGCCCGGCGTCTGCTTTTCGCTGCGCGCGTGGTAGTGGATGTCCATCTTGAAAGCCGCGAGGCGATCGGCGATTTCACGTCCGATGCGGCCAAGGCCGACGATCCCGACGCTTGACCCGCTGGCCTTGCGGTTCAGCGGCAGCTCGCCTTCACGGGCCCATTGGCCGGTGCGGGCGCGGGCGTCGCCCGCGATCATGTTGCGGCATTGCGCCAGCAACAGCGCGACCGCCAGGTCGGCCACGTCGTCGTTCAGCACGTCGGGCGTGTTGGTCACCTTGACCCCGCGCGCCGAGGCGGCGTTGACGTCGATGGCATCATAGCCGACGCCAAAGTTGGCGATCAGGCCAAGGTTGGGGAAATGGTCCATCGCCTCACCGCCAAGGGGCTTGTGGCCCTTGTAGGCGATGGCGCGCACGCTGGCGCGGGTTTCGTTGTCCAGCGAGGCCATGTCCTCGGGGCCGGCGACATAGGCGCTGGGGTGGGCGGCCTCAAGCCGGGCTTTGTCTGCGGCGTCAAAGGCGCCTGCAATCAAAAGGGGGGTGCGGCTCATGTCGTGTCCTTTCACAAAAGCTTGGCGATGCGCGACAGCGCCTCTTGGATGTTTTCGGCCGAGTTGGCGTAGGAAAAGCGCAGATAGCCTTCGCCCCATTTGCCAAACGAGGTTCCCGCCACGGTGGCAACGCCTGCCTCGTCCAGAAAGCGGTTCTGCGCCTGCATCGCGGTCAACCCCGTGCCCTCGATGTTCGGAAAAGCATAAAAGGCCCCGGCCGCATCGGCGCAGCGCACGCCCGGCAGGGCGTTCAGCCCGTCGACGATGATCTGGCGGCGTTTGTCGAATTGTTCCAGCATCGCATGCACCGCGTCCTGCGGCCCGTTCAGCGCGGCGATCCCGGCAAATTGCGTGGCGGCGTTGACGCAGGAATGATCGTTGATGCACAGCCGCGTGACGTGATCGACGCAGGCATCGGGCCAGACCGCATAGCCCAGCCGCCAGCCGGTCATGGCATAGGTCTTGGACCAGCCATCCAGCATGATCAGCCGGTCGCGGATTTCGGGGTATTGCAGCAGCGAAACGTGTTCGCGCCCGGCGTACAGCATGTTGGAATAGATCTCGTCCGACATCAGGGCGACGTTCGGGTGCGCCTCAAGACCCTTGACCAGCTTGTCGACCTCTTCGCGCGGGGTGACGCCCCCGGTGGGGTTGGCGGGCGAGTTGATGATGATCAGGCTGGTGCGCTCGGTGATCTGGGCCAGCACTTCCTCGGCGTTGAAGGCAAAGCCGTTTTCTTCCTTCAGGGCGATCGGCACTGGCGTCGCGCCGGAATACTTGATGACCGATTCATAGATCGGAAAGCCGGGGTTGGGGTACATGATTTCCGCGCCGGGCTGGCCGAACATCAGGCAGGCAAAGAACATCGTCGGCTTGCCGCCCGGCTGGATCACCACGTTGTCGGGATTGACCTCGACCTTGTGGCGGCGGTGCAGGTCGGCGCTGACCGCTTCGCGCAGGGCGGGCAGCCCGTTGGCGGGGGTATAGCCGTGATGGCCGTCGCGCAGCGCCTTGATCCCGGCCTCGACGATATGCTCGGGCGTTTTGAAGTCCGGCTGGCCGATGCCAAGGTTGATGATATCGCGTCCCTCGGCGGCCAGTTTCCCGGCCCGCGCCAGAACCATGAAGGCGGATTCGGTGCCAAGCCGCGACAGGCTGTCGGCGAATTTCAGGTGTGTCATGAATGTCCCTCCCAAGCGCCCGGCAGGCGTTCGGGAATTTGGTATACCAAAGCGAAGACGCTTTCCAGTAGGACAATGCATCGACGGATCGCCGGGTGCGGCGCGCTTGCAAGACGGGGGTCTGCCCCGCACCCGCGGTTGCGCGTTGACTCGAATCGCCACAATTGTCTACTTGGAAACAGAATGGCCGCAAAATCCGGCGCGGCCAAAGGGAGGAACCCCATGCAGGACAGCGCAGGCGGGGCGGACAGCCTTGTCACATATGAATTGCGCGGCGACGTCGCGCTGATCGGGTTGAACCGCCCGCAAAAGCGCAACGCGATTTCCGACCGCGTCGTCGAGGCGATCCATGACGCCGTGCTGCGCGCCTCGTCCGAAGCCAAGGCCGCGGTGATCCACGGCCACGGCCCGCATTTCTGCGCCGGGCTGGACCTGTCCGAGCATTCGCAAAAGCCGCTGTTCGAGGCGGTCAAGGGATCGCGCCGCTGGCATGCGGTCTTTGACGCCATCGAGCGCGGCACCATCCCCTTTGTCAGCGCGCTGACCGGGGCGACCGTCGGCGGCGGGTTCGAACTGGCCGCCAGCACGCACATTCGCGTCGCGGACAAGACCGCGTTTTTCGCCCTGCCCGAAGGCCAGCGCGGGATTTTCGTCGGCGGCGGCGGCTCGGTCCGGATTGCCCGGCTAATCGGCCCGGCGCGCATGGGTGACATGATGCTGACCGGCCGCGTGCTGAGCGCCGAGGCGATGGAACACTGGGGCGGCGTGACTTACGTGACCGACGAAGGCGGCGCGCTGGACCGCGCTGTCGAGGTGGCCACCCAGATGGCCACCAACGCCGAATTCACCAACTACGCCATCATCAACGCCCTGCCCCGGATTGCCGACATGTCGTCGGACAACGGGTTGTTCGCGGAAAGCATGGTCGCCAGCCTGGCCACCATGACCGACGACGCCCAGGACCGGCTGCGCGCCTTCTTGGAAAAACGCGCGGCCAAGGTGAAGGCCCCCGGCCATGACTGACCTCAAGACCCCCGCGCAAACCGATCAGGACGTCCAGTTCGGGCCCCTGTCCGGATCGCTGGGGTTTCTGCTGCGCCTGTCGCAATTGCAAAGCTTTGCCGATTTCTTCAAGGGGATGGAGGATCAGAACATCCGCCCCGGCGAAATATCGGTGCTGATGATGATCGCCCAGAACCCCGGCGTCCGGCAGGGCGTTCTGGCCAGCGCCCTGATGATCAAACGCGCCCATATGGCCAAGATGATCCGCGCCATGGAAGACGCCGGGATCGTCACCCGCACCGTGCCGCCCGATGATCGCCGCGCGGTCGAACTGTGGCTGACGGACAAGGGCCGCGCCCGGCTGGATGCCGTCAAGGCGCCCTTTCTGGCCAACGAGGCTCGCCCACATTCCGCGCTCGGCCATGCCGAGCAGGAACAGCTGAAATCGCTCTTGCGCAAATACCTCGGCCTAGACGCCCCCAAGGACTGACACGCCATGCCCATGAACATCGACGACCTGATCGCCATCGACTTTCACACCCACGCCGAAGAGCCCTGCTGCGGGCCGCGCGACGATGGCTATGACGAATTCCAGGCAGGCATGGCCGCCTATTTCAAGAACCCGGCCGGCGCGGGCGGCATGCTGCCCTCGGTCCAGCAGACCGCCGCGTATTTTCGCGAACGCAAGATCGGCGCGGTGATCTTTCCCGTCGATGCCGAACGCGAAACCGGCTTTCGCCGCTATTCCAACGAAGAGGTGGCGGGCCTCTGCGCCGAAAACGACGATATCCTGATCCCCTTCGCCTCGGTCGACCCGCACAAGGGCAAGGCGGGCGCGCGCGAAGTGCGGCGGCTGGTGCGTGAATTCGGGGTCAAGGGGTTCAAGTTCCACCCCACCATGCAGGGCTTTTACCCCAATGACCGCGAGGCCTGTTACACCGTCCTCGAGGCTTGCGCCGAAGAGGGCGTGATCACCCTGTTCCACACCGGCCAGACCGGGGTCGGATCGGGGATGCGCGGCGGCATGGGGATGCGGCTGAAATATTCGAACCCGATGCATCTGGATGACGTCGCGGTGGATTTCCCCGACATGCCGATCGTGCTGGCGCACCCGTCCTTTCCCTGGACAGAAGAAGGCCTGGCCGTCGCCCAGCACAAACCCAACGTCTATTACGACATGTCCGGCTGGAGCCCCAAGTATTTCCCGCCGATATTCGTGCAATACGCCAACACCATCCTGAAGAAAAAGATGCTGTTCGGCAGCGACTGGCCCGCGATCACCCCTGACCGCTGGCTGAAGGATTTCGAGGAAATCGGCATCAGGGACGAGGTCAAGCCACTGATCCTCAAGGAAAACGCCCGGCGGCTGCTGCGGATGTAGGATGGGTCACGACCCATCCTGCCCAACCGCCGCACCGTTCCAGACCCGGCCGTAGTTGCCCCTTCCCGGCAAGGAGTTCCCCCTCATGACCACCCCCCTCGTGATGATCGCAGGAGGCGGCATCGGCGGGCTTTCGTTGGCCCTGACCCTGCACCAGATCGGCGTGCCCTGCGCGGTGTTCGAAGCCGTGCGCGACCTCAAACCGCTGGGCGTCGGGATCAACATCCAGCCCAACGCGGTGCGCGAGTTGTTCGACATGGGGCTGACCGCCCAGGTGCTCGACACGGTCGGCGTGCCGGCCCGCGAATGGGCGCTGGTGGGCCTGAACGGCAACGACATCCACGCCGAACCGCGCGGCCTGGACGCCGGGTACAACTGGCCGCAATACGCGGTGCATCGCGGCGCCTTCCACATGCTGCTGGCGCGCAGCTTCGAGGACCGCGCGGGCAAGCAGGCGCTGCGCCTTGGCCACCGCGTCACCGGCTACGAAAAACACGCTGACGGCACAGTGACGGCCCTGATCGACACGCCCGAAGGCCCGACCACCCAGACCGGCACCCTGCTGATCGACGCCATGGGCATCCATTCCCCGATCCGCGCCCAGATGCACCCGGATCAGCCGCCCATCCATTGGGGCGGCGCGATCATGTGGCGCGGCACCACCCGCGCCAGACCGATCCGCACCGGCAGCAGCTTTGTCGGCCTTGGCACCCACCGCCACCGCATGGTGATCTACCCGATCTCGCACCCCGACGCGCAGGGCTATGCCCAGATCAACTGGATCGCCGAAATGACCCTGGACCCGGGCGCAGGCTGGGAAAAATCCGGCTGGTTCCGCCCGGTTCAGATCGACGATTTCGCCCACCACTTCGAGGATTTCAAATACGACTGGCTGGACGTGCCCGCCATGCTGCGCGCCGCCGACATTGCCTATGAGAACCCGATGATCGACCGCGACCCGGTCCCGACCTGGGTCGATGGCCCCGTCGCGTTGATGGGGGATGCGGCCCACGCCATGTATCCGACCGGATCGAACGGCGCATCGCAGGCGGTGATCGACGCGCGCACCCTTGGCGCGGCCATGGTTGCCCATGGCGTCACCCCGCAGGCGCTGCAGGCCTATAACGACCAACTGTGCGAACCGGTCTCGCAGCTGGTGCTGCGCAATCGCGGCGCCGGGCCCTTTGGCCTGCTGGATCTGGTCGAAACCCGTTGCGGCGGGCATTTCGACGACATCGACAACGTGATCCCCGCCGAGGAACGCGCCGCCTTCATGGCCGCCTACAAAGCTGCCGCCGGTTTTGCCAAGGATCAATTGAACGCCGCCCCGCGCACCATTGCCCAAGGCGCCCGCGCGCGCGGGCTGTGACCGCGGCCGGGACGGGCCTCAGCCCAGATCGGGCGTGATCTCGCGGCGGAACAATTCGGGGTCCAACCCGGCGATCTGCATCAGCCGTGCCGGCTCCAACACCCGGATGTCCATGTGGTCGGTCAGCTGCAAGATGCCATCGCGCGCCATCCGGCGGGTCGTCCGGCACACATGCACCGAGGACAGGCCCAGAAAATCGCCCAGCGCCTGCTGGGTCAGCGGCACATGGTACAGGCTGCCACAGCGATCCCCCAGCCGGATGCAGAACTCGACCAGCGCATGGGCCACGCGCATTTCGGCCGTGCCCTTGCCCAGCCGCAAGGTCCGCTCGGCGCGGCGGCTGCGGGTGGCCGCCTCGACGGCGCGGGTCAGGTTGGCCAGCTCTGGCAAATCATGCAGCAGCTCGGACCAGACCGGCAGCGGGATCACCGCCGCCATACCGTCGGTCAGCGCCTGAACGCTATAGATCGCGGTCTGCCCATCCCCCGAGGTCGGCTCGACAATATCGTTGTGCAGGGCGAAATCGACGATCTGCACCTGCCCGCTGTCCAGCGATTTCGACAGGGCCAGCCACCCATCCAGAACGCAGATCACCGCGTTCCATGGCTCCATCTCGTTGACAAGAAACGCGAATCTCGAAAACGGCCGCGCATGCTGGGCCAGCACCTCGTGCCAGCGCGCAACCTGATCAGGGGTGGCGGTCGACGGCAAGCGGAACGACACGTCCACATAGGCCACCTTGTCTTTCACTGTCATCAGCCGCGTGTGCTCCGAATTGCCCTGACCCCAGCCTAGCCGCCCTCCGGCACAAGGTCCATATGCTGGCGGTCTAAAGCAGCAACAGCGCCTCGTCGGGCGCGTCTTCGACGGGCGGCAGATCCTCTTCGATATCCAGCGACACATCCGGGGCCATCATCGCCACGAAACTGGCCGCCGCCGCCGAGGGGTCGAAAACCTCGGTGCTTTGCGCGGCGACGTATTCGCGCATCAGCCATTCCTCGTAGGCGTCGATCAGCGCCCCGTCGCTGCCAAAGACCTGCGGATCAAAGGCGGCATAGTCCAGAAAGGCCGCGCGCACCCCGTCCAGGGTGTCGCCCTCGACGTTTTCCTCAAAGCCCCAGGTGGCATAGCCGTGATAGCTGGTCAGGGTATAGTCGGCGTTGTAGTCCGCCGCCGCCTGCGTCGAGAACAGCGCCGCATGCACGTGGTCCGAATGCTCCAGTTCGGAATGCTCGCTGTCGTGGTCCTGGATGTGGATGCGCTCGGGGCTGTGCAGGTCCATCAGCCCGGTCAGGATGGCCGTCACATCCGCGGCGTCATAGCTTGCCGCCCCGTCGACAGTCGTGACCTGCGCGATCGAGCCGTCCCACAGCTTTTCCAGGCTGTCAAAGCCATAGGTCTCGGAGCCGGTGCCATCGAACCCGTCCGGAAGCCGCATGAAATACAGCCGCGTGTCGGGCTGGCTGGCTAGATAGCTGCTTTGGACGTCATAGCTGGTGCCGCCGTGCTGCACGGTGACGGTTTCGTCCACCCAGTCCGCCGGATCGGCGCCGGCCATTTCGGCATAGGCGGCCTTGACCCCGGCCTCCCTCGCGCCCCAGTAGTCCTGCCCCAGGGCGAAATCCCCGGCCGTCAGATAGACGGTGGTGACCGGCTGGCCGCTTTCGATCTGGTGCATCAGGGTCGGGTTCATGAACAACAGGTCATCGTCCTGATGGGCCACGATGAACATGTCCCCCGCCCCGGTCATCGGCCCGCCGGGATCGGCGGGATCAACGGGGTCCACAGGATCAACGGGGTCTACCGGATCAACGGGATCGACGGGATCGACCGGCTCCACAGGATCAACGGGCGTCATGTCACCGTGGATCGTCAGCGCGGAAACCTCGCCGATCAGCGGCGTGTCCTCGGGCCAGTTCGACTGGCCGACCAACATGTTCGCGCGCGGTTCGTCCTCGGGCACGACGCCCGGGGCCTGAGCCAGCAGCGCGCCGTCCTTTTCGATCCACATCGTGCCGTCGGGATCGACGCCGCTGGTCCAGGTCGCTGACTCGCCCTCGACGATGGCGCCTTCGGCGACCACGCGCCAGGACTGCCCGTCCTGCCAGATTTCCAGCATGATGTCCGAGGTATTTTCCACCTGTCCGAACAGGATGTTGTTGCTGGCCGGTCCGTCGCCGAAATCATAGACCCGCTGCCAATAGCCGCCCGTGACATCGTCAAAACGCACCGTCGCCTCGACCTCGAAGGCGCCGCCCAGCGGGGCGTCCGGGTCCGGTTCAGGATCGGGCGGCACGGGATCAGGGTCCACCGGCACGGGGTCATCAGGCGGCGGGTCCGGCGGCGCGACCGCAAGGTTGGTCAGGGTGAAATCGACGATTTCGCCGTCCAGCGCCGCGCCCCCAGCCCAATCGGTGCGCCCGATCAGCTGGCTCAGCCGGTCGATGTCGGCCGGTTCGGGGCCCGGCCCCTCGACGATGCGTTCATCGCCTTCGCCGATCCACATCACGCCGTCTTCATCCACCCCGGCGGTGAAATTCTGCACCTGGCCTTCGACGATGGCATCCTCGGCCACCAGCCGATAGCCGACGCCGTCCTGAAAGATGAACAGCATCAAGTCGTTGCTGCCGCCATATTGCAGAAGGCTGATGTTGTTGCTGGCGTCCGGGGTGCCAAAATCGAACACCGTCTGCCAGCCCGCCGACGACAGATCGTCAAAGCGCACGGCCACATCGACGCGAAAGGCGCCGTTGATGTCTTCGCCCAGATAGGGCGCCAGGGGATCGACCGGAGGCATCTCGGCTCTTGCTCCTTTTCGTCCTGATCGGACCTGCCCGGACAATCCGGCGCCAGCGTGCAGTGGCCAGTGAAATGATGCGCAGGGCAAATGCCTGCAGCTTGGCCAACATGCAGACAATCAAAGGGAATAAGTCGATTTAACTACGACTTTCTTTCAATTCGTAGCGAATTCCGTTTCCAGTGTGGAAAATATCCGTTTCCGCCCAGGCGCCAATCCGATTAGCCGCGCAATTCCATGACTTTACGCTAGGTAACCCAAAGTGCCCAGCCTCCCCCCATCACGCGCAACCCCCCGTGCAGAAGGGCAAATTCGCCGATACCGCCCTGCAATCGCGCGCCAATACCGATTCGCCCGGCCCTTTGCCCTTTGCCCGTCTTGGCAGGCGGCGCGCCCTGGGGCAGGATGCCCGCCAACAGACAGGACAGCCAATGACCGTTCAAGACAACGCCCGCACCCTTGTGCAGCGCATCACCGCCCTGCCCGCCCGCGACACCCGTCTGATGATCGCCATCGCCGGTCCGCCGGGGTCGGGCAAATCCACCCTGGCCGAAGCGGTGGTCGAAATGCTGACCGCGGCAGGCAAGGCCGCCGTGCTGATGCCGATGGACGGGTTCCACCTGGACAACCGGCTGTTGGAACCGGCGGGGCTGTTGCCGCGCAAGGGCGCCCCCGAAACCTTTGACTTTGGCGGGCTGGCCAGTGCCCTGGCCCGCATCCGCGACGGCCAGACCGTGCTGCTGCCGGTCTTTGACCGCAGCCGCGAAGAGGCCATCGCCGGCGCCGCCCGGATTGGCCCCGAAACCCGCATCGTCGTGGTCGAAGGCAACTACCTGCTGCTGGACGAAGACCCCTGGCGCGATCTTGCGGCCTATTGGGACCTGGCCGCCTTTCTGACCGTCCCCGAGGACGAATTGGAGCGGCGGCTGATTGCGCGCTGGTTGTCCTTTGGCCATGACGCCAGGGCCGCGGCGACAAAGGCACAGGCCAACGATCTGCCCAACGCCCGGCGGGTCGTGCGCGCCGTCCATGCGCCGGACCTTGTGCTGGAATGACCGCAGGGCGCGCGCCAAAACCGCCCGCGCCGGTAGCGCCCCGGCGCATCCCCCGCTACTGTTGACGCAAGGACAGCGCAACAAGGGAGGAGACGCCATCCGACATCTGCTGACCATGCTGGCCATGGCCCTTGCCTGCTGGGGCCTGACCGCCCGGGCCGACCAGATCAACACCGTGATCCATGCCACCCCGGAATGGACCGGCTTTACCAATCCCGACGGCAGCGGCATCTACAACGAACTGCTGTCCGAGATCTTTGCCGCCCAGGGCATCACCGTGCAGCGCCAGACCGTGCCGATCAACCGCGCCGTGGCGCTGGTCGAACGGGGCGATGCGGATTTCACCGGCGGCTTCCGGCGCGACGATCGCAACTTTGCCGATGTGCCGATCTATGAAACCCGCTTTGCCGCCATGTACCGCACCGGCAGCGGCCTGCACATCACCAGCCCCGACCAGCTGGAAAACCTGCGCGTCGCCGCCCCGCCGCAGGTCAGCACCACCCTTGGCAAAGCCCTGACCGAGGTCGACAGCCGCGCCCAGGCGGCCAAGCTGCTGATCGCCGGGCGCATCGACGTCTATGTCGACCTGCAGTTGCCGCTGGAACGGTTCCGCGCCTCGGGGGTTGCCAACCTGGACGTGGCCAATGCCTCAGACACCCGCTTTGACATCCGCCCCGAGGACTGGACGATCACGCCGATCTCTGGCACCCGCCTTTACCTTTTGTTCTCGGACACGCCGCGCGGCCATGCGCTTCGGGACATTTACCAAAAGGGCACCCGCGCCCTGGCCAAAAGCGGTCGCCTGGCCGCGCTTTACCAGCATTACGGGCTGGAAGTCCCCACCATCGACTAGGTGAACGGCCCGCCAGACCGCCCCGCGCCCTCCTCAATTCCGGTAAAATTAACCTCTTATTTACCTTGCGTTAACATAAAGATGAGTGCGAAAGCCCGTTTTGTTGTTAATAATGGTTAACGAACCGGACAAACACCCAGGTACACCCCAGGAGGACAAGGCGGCATGGCGCGACGACGGATCGGATTTTGGTCCAATGCCTCCCTGACGTCCAAGTTCCTGCTGATCGCGGTGCCGCTGACGGTTCTCGTGACCGTGACCACCTTTGCCCTGCTGGAAACCAACCGCACCCGCACCGCCATGGCCGAGCTGGACCAGCGCATCGCGCAACTGGCCAGCATCCAGGCCGCCGCCCTGTCCGGCCCGGTCTGGAGCTTCAACCAGACGCAGATCGACCTGATCCTCGATGCCATCGTGAACGACCCGGACCTGGTCGGCATCCTGGTGCGCGACGATCTGGCGGCACCGCTGGGGCAATCGGGGATCACCTCGGATCAGGGTGCCCTGTCACAAGGCGCGGTGATCTACCGGGTGCAGGATCAGGGCCCCGCCATGGTGCTGGGAACGGTCCGGTTGTTCTACACCCGCGACCGGCTGGCGCAGGAAAGCCTGCAACAGGTGCGCACCGCCGCCGTGGTCACCGCCCTTCTGACGCTGGCGCTGGTGGTTTCGGCGCTGGTGGCGCTGCAGTATGCGGTGCGCCTGCCGCTGCGCCAGTTTGGCCGGGCCATCGACGCGGCACGCGAAACCAACCGCCACGTTGCGGTCGACGTCACCACGGGCGATGAATTCGGCAACCTGGCCAGCGCCTACAACACCCTGCAAAAACAGCAAAAATCCGACAAGGAACAGTTGCGCCGCATTCAGGACAACCTTGAAACCCTGGTCGGAGAGCGCACGCGCGAACTCAAGGCCGCCATCGACGCGCTGACAACCCGCGAAGGCGAAATCCTGCGCGCCCGCGACGATGCCCGCGAGGCGCTGACCCGGCTGCGGCGCACCCAGGACAGGCTGGTGCAGTCGGAAAAGATGGCCAGCCTTGGCCAACTGACCGCCGGGATCGCCCATGAAATCAAGAACCCTCTGAACTTCATCAACAACTTCTCGGTCTTGTCACAAGAGTTGCTGGCCGAACTTGCCCAGATCCTGCGCGCCGCGGACGGCAGCATTGACCACAGGCAAGCCTGCGACGCCATCGACCTGATCGAAACGGTCACCGGCAACCTGGCACGGGTTCAGGACCACGGGCGGCGCGCCGACAGCATCGTGCGCACCATGCTGCTGCATTCCCGTTCGGGGCCGTCAAGCCTGCAAAACAGCGGCCTGAACGCCATCCTGAACGAGGCGCTCAAGCTGTCCTTTCATTCATCCCGCGCCGAACTCGAAGGTTTCAACATCGACATGGTCACCGACTACGCACCGGACCTGCCGCCGATCCAATGCCATGCGCAGGATCTGTCGCGGGTCTTCATCAACGTGATTTCCAACAGCATGTACGCCACCCATCAGCGCAGCCAGTCCAGCCAGGCGGAACAGCCGGGCTATGCCCCGTTGATCAAACTTTCGACCCGGCTGACCAAGGACGGCCAGGCCGAAGCGCGGATCGAGGACAACGGCAACGGCATCCCCCCCGAAGCCGCCGAAAAGATCTTTACCCCCTTCTACACCACCAAGCCCGCCGGCGAAGGCACCGGGCTGGGCCTGTCGATTTCCTACGACATCGTCGTGAACCGGCATGGCGGCGACATTCGCGTCGAACATCCCCAGGACGGCGGCGCGCGCTTTGTGATCACCCTGCCGCTGACCCAGCCCGAAGGCGCAGCGCAGGACGCGCCCCGGCGCATGGCCTTGCAGGGCTCCGCGCCATGACCACCCGCCCCCCGCGCATTCTGGTCGTCGACGACGAACCCGACGTCGAGGCCCTGATCCGGCAGAAATTCCGCCATGAAATCAAGGCAGGCAGTCATGATTTCCTGTTTGCCGGCGATGGCATCGAGGCGCTTGAACTGATCGACCGCCATGCTCCCATCGACGTGGTCCTGTCCGACATCAACATGCCGCGCATGGACGGGCTGACCCTGCTGTCGCACCTGTCGCGCCGCCCCGACAGCCCGGCCACCATCATCGTTTCGGCCTATGGCGATCTTCGGAACATCCGCGCCGCGATGAATGCCGGCGCCTTCGATTTTGTCACCAAGCCGATCGAACTGGACGATCTGTCGGTGACGCTGGACAAATGCCTGGCCCATGTCGACAAGCTGAACACCATGAGCCAGGAGGCCGCCCGCGCCCAAAAGACCGAGGCCCTGCTGTCGCGCTATTTCTCGCCCGCGGTGATCGACAGCCTCAAGCGCAACGGCGCCCGGATCGAGGCCCAGGGCGAGCGGCGCGAAGCCACCTTTGTCTTTACCGATCTGGAAAACTTCCTGCCGCTGGTCGAAAGCTCGGACCCGGCGCAGGTGGTGGCGGTGCTCAACGCCTATCTGGACGGCATCACCCGGCAGATCTTTGAACACAACGGCACCGTGATGAAGGTGATCGGGGATTCGGTCTATGCCATCTTCGGCGCGCCGCTGGACGACCCCGACCACGCCGCCGCCGCCGTCGATTGCGCGCTGGCCATCGACGCCTTTTCCCAGGACTTCCGCGCCCGGCAGCAGCGCAGCGGCCTGGCCCTGGGCCAGACCCGCATCGGCGTGCACACCGGCTGGGCCATCATCGGCAGTTTCGGCGGCGACAAGTTCTTTGACTATGCCGCTTATGGCGCGGCGGTGAACCTTGCCTCGCGGCTGGAAAGCGCCAACAAGGCGCTTGGCACAAGGGTCTGCGTCAGCCAGGACACCGCCGGGCGGATCGACGGGTTTCGCGGCCGCATCATCGGCGATCTGGCCCTGCGCGGCGCCGACGCGCCGCTGCGCTGTTTCGAACCCGTTCCCGCCGCCCGCATGTCCGACGAGGCGCTGCAAACCTACGACCAGGCGATGCAGGCGCTGCACGCCGGCGATGCCGGTGCACGGCAAAAGCTGGCCGGGCTGGTGGCCCGCGACCCGGGCGACGGGCTGGCCGCCTTTCACCTGGGCCGGCTTCTGTCCGGCCAGTGGCAACCTTTGATCCGGATCGACAAGGCGGACTGAGCGGCTATTCCGGCCGGCAGATCTCGCCCCGCGTTGCGGCCAGCGCGGTGCGCGCGATCAGCCCCAGCACGACCGCCAGCAGCAGCGCCAGCAGCGCGCCGCCCAGCAGGTCATGCGCCCCCGACCCCGCCAGCGCGCCATAGCGCAGCGTCGCGATGGTCAGCGCCGCGATCGGAAAGCTCAGCGCCCACCACGACAGCGCGAAAGGCAGCCGCGCGATCGCCGGGCCCTGCATCGCCACGATCCCGGCAAAGGTGATCCCGGCGTAATACAAAATCCGCGCAAAGGCATCCAGCTGCCCGCCGTTCAGCTGCAACCACGCCAGAAAGCCCACCGCAGGCGGCGCGATCAGGATCACCAGCGTCGGATACAGCCGCCCGGGCAGCGGATCGTGAAAGATCAGCCGGTTCATCACCAGCGTCAGCAGCACGATCCAGAACACCAGCCCTGTGGCAAAGAACAGCCACGACAGCTCGACAAAGCCCAGCGACACCCCTGCCACCGGCGCCACCACGTTGCCCACCGCCGGGATGAACCACGCCGGTGAGATGTGCATCGGCTGAAACGGCCTGCGCCCGATCCAGCCCGAAATCACCGACAGGAACAGCACTGCCTGCAAGGCCGCCCCGACGCTCCAGACCACCAGCGCAGCCTGCCCGAAATCCGCCCGCAAGGCCGTCGCGATCAGCATCAGCGAAATCGAGATCGCCGGGAAAAACGCCAGCTTGACCGGGTGGTTCCATTCGCCCGCGATGGCCCCGGGATGGCGCAGCGCCTTGAGCGCGAACAACAGCGCCACCCCGACAAAATCCGCAATCGTCACCCACAACGCCAGGGTCGACGCGCCATGCCCCCAGCCAAAGCGCGTTTCGGCCAGATGCAGCGCCAAGGTCAGCCCCGCCAGCCCCATCACGGTGGCAAAGAAGGTCACGGGAAAATGCGCAAGCCTTGGTTCGGCGGGATCAAGGGCGGTCTGTGTCATGGTCGGGCCTGTCTGTGCAAAAGATACATCCTGCTTCTGGAATATTGCCCGCCCACCCGCGTTGAGCCAGATCAAACTGCCCGAAACAAACAAAAAGGCGCCGCAGGTTTCCCCGCGACGCCAAAGGCCCCGAAAGACCGCAAATAACCGCCTTAGAACATGTCGTATTCGTCCTGGATCAAGTCCACGTTGGTCGTGGTCAACAGCGCCGCATCGACGCCTTGCAGCAGCACGGATTCGCCATCGGCCAGGGTGATCAGCGCGCCCTCGGGCGTCTGGGTGACGATGTCGGCCAGTTCCGGCGCGGTCGTGCCTGGATCATAGGTGACCTGCACCACGTCCTCGATCACGTCGAAATCGGTGATCGTGTCGTTGCCGTCGTCGTAAAACCCATCCCCGGGATAGACGTAATAGCTGAACACATCCGCCCCGGTGCCGCCGGTCAGCAGATCGTCCTCGGCCCCGCCATAGATGGAATCATCGCCCGCGCCGCCGTCGATCGTGTCATTGGGCGTGCCATAGACAAAGCCTGCCTCTGACCCCATGATCACGTCGTTTCCGTCGCCGCCAAAGTAGTGATGCGGATCGTCGCCGCCCAGCATGACGTCATCGCCGCCGCCGCCATAAACGCTCAGCCCGCTGGGGCCGCCGACAAAGGTGAATTCGTCATTGCCCTCGGTGCCAATCACCGCTTCGAAATTTTCCGCGACGACGATGAAATCCGTTGGCGAATATTGGATCACCTCGATGGTATTGCCGGAATAGGTATCAAAGACCCGAACCCCGGTGCCATCCGTGCGCGGCGCGATGCCCGACAGGTCCAGTACATCGGTGCCCGCCCCGCCATCGGCATAGTCGTCGCCGCCCAGCGTGACCGCCAGCGTATCATCGCCGCCCAGCCCAAGGATCGTATCGTCGCCTGACGTGCCTTGCAGCAGGTCATTGCCCTCGGTCCCCGTGGTGATGCCGCCGACAAAGCTGATCGGGGTGAACAGCACGTTGTCCGACAGGTCCGCGTCATCGACATAGGCATAGCTGCCATAGTCAAAGAACCGGTCCCCGACCACAACGCCGATGTGATAGTCGCCCGGCGCCGCAATGTCCGACAATTCGACATTCACTGTCGCGCTGCCCGTTTCTGCGGGATCAAGGCTGATGGTGCCGGTGCCCAGCACGATGTCCGAGGCGTCGAACACCGCATCCGCGCTCAGAACCACGCTATAGCCAAAGCCGCGCACGCCGCTCAGCGTGCTTTCGTTGGCCAGATCCACCGTCACGTCGAAATTGCCGTTGTTGGTGGTCAGATCCCAATCACCGCCGCCCCAGGGGGTTTCATAGGTGATCCCGGTCGCCGCCGCATCGGCCACGGGCTGCGCGGTCTCGATCACCTCGAAACTGGTCCATTCGGTGGCATTGTCGGTCTCGTCGGTTTCGTCAAAGCTGTCGTTGGTGTCGATCGCGCCCATGACGTAATAGGTGCCGGGGGCGTAGTCCCAGCCGATCTCAACGCTGCTGGGGATGCTGAAGGTGCTGCGATCGCCAAACGACCCCGAGGTCACCAGCCGGGTTTCCACAACCCCGGTCATGTCCGGCGTGGTCGAGATATACAGCGTCATCTGCACCGGCGTGCCGCCCGGAACCGGATCGAACGCGGCGATGTAGTCATGCGTGATGCTCAGGTAATTGCCCTGATCCACCGTCGGTCCGGCGGTGATGCCGGTGGCCACAAGGTTGTATTTCGGCGCGCCCGACAGCGTGTGAAAATCCACCGTGCCATCGCCGAACGTGATGGTTTCCACGTCGCGCAGCAGCGTGGTGTTGCCGCCCGAGTGGGTCAAAAGAACCTCGGTCCCGCCCAGCCATTGCACGCTATAATCCGCCTGATCGCCCGCGAGATAGGCGCGGTCATTGCCCTCGCCGCCGTCGATGGTGTCGCTGCCGTCGCTGGCGGCCGCGCGCAGGATGTCGTCGCCCGTCCCGCCAAACAGCACATCGCTGCCCTTGCCGCCGTTCAGCGTATCATTGCCCGACCCGCCATACAGCAGATCGTCGTCCGCCCCGCCGTACAGCTTGTCGTTGCCTTCGTTGCCATACAGCGTGTCGTTGTGCCGGTTGCCGCTAAGAACGTCATCACCCAGACCGCCGCCAAGGCTGTCGTCTTGGTTGCCGCCCTTCAGGGTATCGGCCCCGTCCTGTCCCAGCAGGGTGTCATTGCCCCCGCGCCCGATAATTGAGTCGTCCCCTGCCGTTCCGGTCAGAAGGTTATCCCATTTGTTGCCTGCAATCGTCATCGCCGCCTACTCTCAATTGTATCAAATCAACCAACACGTGTTGGCCGCGGACACAATCGGAATGGCGCGACTTAGCGTCAACCGCGCAAACCCGGAAAACTTTCAAAGCCCCGTCAGCGTTGCGAAAAAGACTCGGGTCCTACCCCGCCTTACTTGCTGAACAGGAAATGCAGCACGTCGCCGTCCTTGACCTCATAGGTCTTGCCCTCGGCGCGCATCTTGCCTGCATCCTTGGCGCCCTGTTCACCCTTGCAAGCGATGAAATCGGCATAGGCGATGGTTTCGGCGCGGATGAAACCCTTTTCGAAATCACCGTGGATCACCCCGGCCGCCTGCGGCGCCAGCGTGCCCTTGCGGATCGTCCAGGCGCGCGCCTCTTTCGGGCCGACGGTGAAATAGGTCTGCAGGTGCAGCAATTCGTAACCGGCCTTGATCAGACGATCCAGACCTGCCTCTTCCAGCCCCAGTTCCCCAAGGAATTCAGCGGCTTCGTCCGCGTCCAGCTGGCTGATCTCTTCCTCGATCTTGGCGCTGATCACCACGTGGGAATTGCCCTGCGCCGCCGCCATCTCTCCGACCCGGTCGCTCAGCGCGTTGCCTGTCGCGGCTTCGCTTTCGTCGACGTTGCAGACGTACAGCACCGGTTTCGACGACAGCAACTGCAACATCTTCCACTGCTTTTGGTCCTCGGCGTCCACCTCGACCACGCGGGCGGGCTTGCCCTCTTCCAGCGCGGCCAGCGCCAGCTTCATCAGGCGCTCCTGCTGGACCGCCTCCTTGTCGCCGCCGCGCACCTTGCGCACGATGTTCTGCAACCGCTTTTCCAGGCTTTCCATGTCGGCGATGATCAGCTCGGTCTCGATGGTTTCGGCATCGGCCACCGGATCGACACGGCCATCCACATGGGTCACGTCGTCATCCTCGAAACAGCGCAGCACATGGGCAATCGCGTCGGTTTCACGGATGTTGGCCAGAAACTGGTTGCCCAGCCCCTCGCCCTTCGACGCGCCTTTGACCAGCCCCGCGATATCCACAAAGGTCATGCGCGTCGGAATGATCTGTTTCGACCCGGCAATCGCCGCCAGCGTGTCCAGCCGCGCGTCGGGCACGGCCACCTCGCCCACGTTGGGTTCGATCGTGCAGAAAGGAAAGTTCGCCGCCTGCGCGCTGGCCGTCTTGGTCAAAGCGTTGAAAAGCGTCGATTTCCCCACATTGGGAAGCCCCACGATGCCCATACGAAATCCCATGTCCTGCGCTCCTGCCGTGCTTGAAACCAAAGGGCCAAAGCCCGCGCGGGGTCTACTCTTCCCCTTGGCGCGATGCAAGGGCGTGATACGCTGCACCCGCGCGCTGCCGCGCAGACACGAAAGGTGACCCATGCGACTCAATCCCTACCTGACATTCGACGGCAACTGCGAAGCGGCCATGCGCTTCTACCATGGCCTTCTTGGCGGCGACCTTCAGATCATGAAATACAACGAGATGCCCGACACCTCGATGGTGCCCGACGGCATGCAGGATCGGGTCGCCCACGCCGGTATCAAGACCGATGGATTCTGGCTGCAAGGTTCTGACAACATCGGGCAAATGCCCTTTGACGGCTACAAGGGTTTCACCATCCAGATCGATCTTGGCGATATCGACAAGGGCAAGGCCCTGTTCGACAGGCTCAGCGATGGCGGGTCCGTCATCATGCCCTACGGCGAACAGTTCTGGGCCCGGGGCTTTGGCATGGCGACGGACAAATTCGGTGTACCGTGGATGATCCACGTCGAATAGCGCGGGCGCCCCCCCCCGTCAGGCGCGCGCCACCAGCCGAAGGCCGACCGTCCAGAACCGCCATGCCAGCAGCACCGCCGCCACCGTCAGCCCCAGCGTCAGCCCCAGCCAGACGCCGACGCCGCCCATGCCCCAGGCAATGCCAAAGGCCCAGGCCGCCGGCATCCCCACCGCCCAATATGCCAGCGCCGCGACCACCATCGGCACGCGGGTGTCCTGCAACCCGCGCAGCAGGCCCAGGTGCAGAACCTGCGCCGCATCGACCAGCTGGAACAGCGCCGCCATGGCCAGCAGGCGGGTGCCAATGGCGATGATCTCGTCGCGGGAAGGGTCGGCGCTGTCGACGAACAGGCCGATCAGCTGCTCGGGGATCAGCAGAAAGGCGGCGATGGACAGCGCCACGCCAATCGCCCCCAGCACGACCACGACCTTGGCCCCCATGGCCAGATGCGCCGCATCACCCCGGCCCAGCGCATTGCCCGCGCGCACCGTGGCGGCGTTCGACAGGCCCATCTGGATCATGAAGGTCGCCGTGGTGATCTGCAAAGCCACCCCATGCGCCGCCAGCGGCACGGTGCCCAGCAGCCCCATCAGCACCGCCGAGGCCGCGAACAGCGCCACTTCGGCCAGCGTCGTCAGCCCGATGGGCAGGCCAAGGGCGAAAACCTGGCGGAACATCTCCCAGTCGGGGCGCCAGAAGCGGACGAAAATCCGGTGCTCTGGCAACAGGTTCACCGCATAAAGCACCACCAGCCCGAACCCCGCCGAGCTTGACGCGACCGAGGCCAGCGCCGCCCCCGAGATCCCCAGTTCCGGCGCGCCCCAGTTGCCAAAGACAAAGGCATAGTTGGCAAAGCCGTTCACCACCGCCGCCGCGATGGTGACCCACAGCACGACGCGGGTGTATTCCAGCCCCGCCAGATAGCTTTTGAAGGCCATGACCCCCAGCGCCGGCAACATGCCCCAGCCGGCGATGCGCAGATAGGTCTGCGCCAGCGCGGCGCTGTCCTCGGTCTGGCCCAGCATCAGCAGGATGGTGCCCGAAAACCAGAACAGCGGCATGACCGCCACAAAGAACAGCAGCGACAGCCACAGCGCCATGCGCGTGGCCCGGCGAATCTGCACCTCGTCGTCTTGCGCGGCGAAATTGGCCACCATGGGCATGATCGCCCAGGCAAAGCCCGATCCCAGCAGGAACAGCGTAAAGAAATACGACCCCGCCAGCGTCAGCGCCGCCAGTTCCGGCACGCCGTACCAGCCCATCATGACGGTGTCGGTCAAGCCGATGGCAAGTTGCGCAAGATGCCCGCCGATCATCGGCAGGCCAAGGGTCAGGACGGCGCGGGTATGGCCGCCAAATCGCATCGGTTCACTGGACATATCCCCGGCTTACGTCCGGCGCGCAGCCCTTGCAAGGGCACCGCGCGCCGGGCCGGTGATGGTCATGCCGCTGGTTGCCCTTCAGCCACCATGCTTGCGCGTATCGGGGTGCAGCGCGGTGCCCAGGATATGCTCGGACCGGTGGATGACATGCCCCGCCCCGCCCACGATCAGCGGATCGGGCGCGGTGGCAATGGCGTGGTCCTTGCCGGGGTAATCCAGCGTCGCCAGGAAATGGCGCATGGTGTTCAGGCGCGCGCGCTTCTTGTCGTCGGATTTGACCACGGTCCAGGGCGCATCGGCGGTATCGGTGTAGAAAAACATCGCCTCTTTCGCCTCGGTGTAATCGTCCCACTTGTTCAACGAGGCCTTGTCGATCGGCGACAGCTTCCACTGTTTCAGCGGATCGTGTTCGCGGCTTTCAAAGCGGCGGCGCTGTTCGGCCTGCGTGACCGAGAACCAGTATTTGTACAGCCGGATGCCCGACCGGACCAGCATCCGCTCCAGATCCGGGGTCTGGCGCATGAACTCGAGGTATTCGTTCGGCTCGCAGAACCCCATGACCCGCTCGACCCCGGCGCGGTTGTACCACGACCGGTCATACAGCACGATTTCCCCGGCGGTGGGCAGGTGCTGGATGTAGCGTTGGTAATACCATTGGCCGCGCTCCACATCGGTGGGCTTGTTCAGCGCCACGACGCGGGCATTTCGCGGGTTCAGGTGTTCGGTAAAGCGCTTGATCGTGCCGCCCTTGCCCGCCGCATCGCGCCCTTCGAACAACAGCACGAACTTCTGCCCGGTCTCCTGCGCCCAGATCTGCACCTTGAGCAGTTCCGCCTGCAACTGCGCCTTTTGCTTTTCATACTCGCGACGCGACAGCCGCGACTTGTAAGGATACTCGCCGGTCTCGAATGCACGGCGGATATCGGCGGGCGACGGCGCCTTGCTGTCCTTGGCCTTGGCGGCGGGTTTGGCCGCAGGGGCGGCGGGCGCGGCGACATCCGGTTTGGCCACGGCAGGCGCGGCATTGGCAGCAGGCTTCGGCGCCGTCACGGGGGCGGCTTTGGCGGTCTGGGCGGTCGGTGTCGTCATGCGCTTTCCTTTTCTCGAATGGTTGGCGCAATCTTATCCCTTTGCCCGCATCCCCACCTTGACACCTGTCAAATCCGGGCCGCTTTGTGGCCCCCTGCTACCCCTTCAACACGTCCCGCCAGCTGTACCGGGGCGCAAATCCCAACATCCGCTTGGCCTTGCGGTTGCAATACATCGTGTCGTTCCCCGCCATCTCGCGCTTGACTGGCACGCCTTCATAGAACCGCGCGCGCACCTCATCGTTGCTCAGCCCCACCGACAGATCGTCGTTCGAGACGTTGAACACCTCATAGCCCAGCCCATCCACCTGCAAACACCGCTCCACCATCTGCCCCAGATCGCGCACGTCGATATAGCCAAAGATGTTGCGCCGCCGCAGGCTGGCGTCCTCCAGATAGGCCGGAAAGGCCGCCTCGTACTCACTCGGCTCGATCACGTTGTTGATCCGCAGACCATAGATGTCGATGCCGCTGCGCGCCTGAAACGACCGCCCCGTGACCTCGTTGCAGACCTTGCTCATGGCATAGGCGTCCTCGGGCACGGTCGGGTGCTCTTCGTCCACCGGGATATAGGCGGGCCTGCGCATCCCATCGGCAAAACACACGCCATAGGTGGTTTCCGAACTGGCAAAGACCACCTTGGGAATGCCCAGCTTTACCGCCGCCTCCATGACGTTGTAGGTCGACAGCGTGTTGACCCGAAAGGTCTCGGTATCTGGCTGGATCAGGATCCGCGCCAGGGCCGCGAAATGCACCACCGCGTCGAACGTCGGCACCCCCGTCCCCGGCTCCAATTCGCCAAAGTTGCTATACCCCGACAGGGCCGAAAACACCTGCCCCGCGTCGGTCAGATCAACGATCAGGTTGTCGACCCCCGGCGCCTCCAGCGGCTGCAGGTCCAGGTTCAACACCTGATGACCATTCTCGACCAGCATCGGCAGAATATGCCGCCCCGCCTTGCCGCTTCCTCCTGTAAAGGCAATCCGCATCACACTCTCCTCTTGCATCCGCCGTATCGGCCATTGATTTTCCCCCGCGCTTCCGGCAACAGAACACCAGCACGCAAGAGGAATGACCATGACACGTATCGACGCCACTTTCGCAAAGCTGCGCAAGGATGGAAAGAAAGCTTTCGTTTCCTACATCATGGCGGGCGATCCGGACTATGACACATCGCTTGCGGTGATGAAGGGGCTGCCCGGCGCCGGTGTCGACATCATCGAACTGGGCGTGCCCTTCACCGATCCCATGGCCGATGGCGAAACCATCCAGCTGGCCGGTCAGCGCGCGCTCGAAGGCGGGATGACACTGTCAAAGACCCTGCAAATGGTCCGCGACTTTCGCGCCGGCGACAATGACACGCCGATCGTGCTGATGGGCTATTACAACCCGATCTATTCGCGCGGCGTCGACAAGTTCCTGGCCGACACCCAAGAGGCCGGGATCGACGGGCTGATCGTCGTCGACCTGCCCCCCGAAGAAGACGACGAGCTGTGCATTCCGGCGCAAAAGGCCGGGCTGAACTTCATCCGCCTTGCCACGCCCACCACCGATGACAAACGCCTGCCCAAGGTGCTGCAGAACACCTCGGGCTTTGTCTATTACGTCTCGATCACCGGGATCACCGGCGCCGCCGCCGCGCAGGCCGCCGATGTCGCCCCCGAGGTCGCCCGCATCAAGGCCCAGACCGATATTCCCGTGATCGTCGGCTTTGGCATCCGCACCCCCGAAACCTCGCGCGAGATTGCCGGCGTGGCCGATGGCTGTGTTGTCGGCTCGGCCATCGTGTCGGAACTGGCCAAGGGCAAGGGCGTCGATCAGGTGCTGTCCTTCGTCAAGACACTGGCCGACGGCGCGCATTCCGCCTGATCCGCCGCCGCGCCTGACGGCGCCTCTGGCCCCTGGCACAAGGGGGCCAGCATGCCCGCCATGGCGCGCGCCAACACCTCGCGGCGCACCGGTTTGGCGACATGGGCGTCGATGCCCTGCCGCAGGTAATCCTGTACCTGATGGGTCATGGCATTGGCGGTCAGGGCAATGATCGGAACGCGCGGCAGGTCCCGCGCGATTTCGAACTGGCGGATATAGCTTGCCGCCTCCAGCCCGTTCATTTCGGGCATGTTCACATCCATCAGGATCAAATCGAACGGGTTCGAACAATGCGCCGCGACCGCCGCCGCGCCATCGTTCACCATCACCATGTCCAGCCCATAGCGCCGCAGCATCAGGCGCAGGACCTGCTGGTTGGTCATGTTGTCCTCGGCGGCCAGCACGCGCCAGGGCTGGCTGACCAGGATCATCTCGTAATCGGCATCGGCGCTGTCGTGGCCGTCTGGCGGGCTGACTGCCTCGCGCGCGGCGATGCTCGCCACGAATTCCGACCCGCCGCCCTCGCGCGCGTCATAGACAAGATCCCCGCCCATCAGCCGGCACATCTCGCGCGAGATGGCCAGCCCCAGCCCGGTGCCCCCAAAGCGCCGGGTGATCGAGGATTCGGCCTGCGAAAAGGCCTTGAACAGGCTGTCCTGGCGCGATGGATCGACCCCCGGCCCGGTGTCCGACACCCGGCAGCGCACCTGCCCGTCCTCGACCCACAGCCGCACCTCGATCCCGCCCGAGGTGGTGAACTTGGTCGCGTTGGAAAACAGGTTGCTGATCACCTGCCGCAGCCGCGTCGGATCGCTTTGGATATGGCGTCTTGCGCTGTCCTCGATGTGCAGGGCAAAGCTCAGCCCCTTTTCCCGCGCCCTTGGCGCATACATCTGGCATTGTTCCTCGACCAGCGCGGGCAGATCAAAGCCGATGCTTTCGATCTCCATCTGCCGGGCCTCGATCTTGCTCAGGTCCAGGATGTCGTTGAGCAGCGACAAAAGCATGTCGCCCGACGATTGCATCAGCGAAACCATCTCGGCCTGCTCGTCGTTCAGCCCGCTTTCCGACAGCGCCGCGCCCATCCCCAAAAGCCCGTTCAGCGGCGTGCGGATTTCATGGCTGATCATCGCCAGAAAGCTGCTCTTCGCCTCGCTCGCGTGTTCGGCCAGGGTTTTCGCCGCCTCCAGATCCGCCGTGCGCCGCCTGACCTCCTCTTCCAGATGCCGGGCCTGGGCGCGCAATTCCTCGTTCGCCTGGTACAGCGCCCGCGACTTGACCTCCAGAAGCGACTCCACCTCCTTGCGCGCCAGCCGTTCGCGTTCATAGCGCTGGCGCGATACCTTGTCCGAAGGCGGGGTCACGGGCTTGTGCCACACAGGTCAGGCGTCCAGCTTGATCAGAAAGGTCGCCGCATGCCCCTCGCCCTCCAGCTGCCGCGATTGCCGCAACTGCCCCGGATGGCCGAAATGCACAAGACAGGCCTCGATCAGCCCATGGCAAAAGGCCACCAGCGGCCGCGACGACGAATAGTTCAACAACAGCTCGCGATCGTTGCGCCAGGTCGTGGCAAAGGTCGGCAGCTCTGCATCGGGATACAGCTTGCGCACCTCGACGTGCACCTCGCTTTCGATCGCATCCAGCATTTCCAGCGCATTGGCCTTGCCCTCGAAGAACCCCGGGTAGTTCACCGAAAACCGCCCGAACATCCAATGCCCGAACTGCCGCTGCAATTCGTCCCCCGAAATCCCCGTCCGCGCGCTCAGCGCCCCGACGATCCCGAACAGCTCCGAACACGGATAGGACCCGACCGCCGAATAGGCCCCGCCGCCCTCCAGTTCCAGCCCGTCCAGCACCTCGTCGACCACCTCTTCGCCCAGGGCCGACTCGGCCATTTCAAGCAGTTCCGTAAAAACCAGTCCCTTCACAGGTCTCTCCCTTTGCGCCGGCCATCGCCTCCTGCCTAGACAAAAGCTATGAATCCCCGCTTAAAATGCCTGTGCGCCAAAGTCACATTGCACCCACCCCGCAACATTGGTAAAGCAACCTTACCAATTCAGGAAAAACGCGAGTCCCGCCATGCCCGTCATCACCGAAATCGAGGACCTCAAGCGCATCTACCGCCGCCGCGTCCCCAAGATGTTCTACGACTACTGCGAATCCGGCTCCTGGTCCGAACAGACCTTCCGCGAAAACTCCTCGGACTTCGATGACATCTACCTGCGCCAGCGCGTCGCCCTCGACATGGCCAACCGCTCGACCGCGACCCAGCTGATCGGCCAGGACGTCTCCATGCCCGTCGCCCTCGCCCCCGTCGGCCTCACCGGGATGCAGCACTTCGACGGCGAAATCAAAGCCGCCCGCGCGGCCGAAAAATTCGGCGTCCCCTATTGCCTCTCCACCATGTCCATCTGCTCGATCGAGGATGTGGCGTCAAACACCTCCAAACCCTTCTGGATGCAGGTCTACACCCTCAAGGACGACACCTTCATGCAGAACCTCTTTGACCGCGCAAAGGACGCCAACTGCTCCGCCGCCGTCATCACCGTCGATCTGCAACTGCTCGGCCAGCGCCACAAGGACGTCAAGAACGGCCTCTCTGCCCCGCCCAAGCTGACCCCGAAATCCATCGCCAACATGATGACCAAGGTGCAGTGGGGCCTTGGCATGTTGCAGACCAAACGCCGCTTCTTCGGCAATATCGTCGGCCACGCCAAGGGGGTCTCCGACGCCTCCTCGCTGACCACCTGGACCGCCGAAAGCTTTGACCAATCCCTCAACTGGGACCGCATCCGCGAGTTCCGCAAGATGTGGGATGGCCCCCTGATCATCAAGGGCATCATGGACCCCCGCGATGCGCTGCAGGCGCTGAACGTCGGCGCCGACGCCATCGTCGTGTCGAACCACGGCGGCCGCCAGCTTGACGGCGCCCTCTCCTCGATCCGCGCGCTCGAACCCATCATGGACGCGGTCGGAGACAAGATCGAAGTCCACCTCGATTCAGGCATCCGCTCGGGCCAGGACGTGCTCAAGGCCGTCGCCATGGGCGCCAAAGGCTGCTGGATCGGCCGCGCCTACGTCTATGGTCTGGGCGCGATGGGAGAGGCCGGCGTAACCAAGGCGCTCGAGGTCATCCACAAGGAACTCGACATGTCCATGGCGCTGTGCGGCCACCGCGACATCAAAGGCGTCGACCGAGACATCCTCATGGTCCCAAAGGGGTTCAGTGGGGAATGGGAGTGAGGGGCGGCTTGAATCAGTCTTTTTCCAAAGACCTCTGAATAGAGTCAGCAAGCCTGCTACCGGCCCCAACGATCTTCGACAGAACTTTCAACTGCTCTCGACACGAAACGTTGTCTGTCGGGACAGGATAATTTATTCTATGATCGATCTCACCCCATATTTCCTCAAACAGAGTCCGAACTTGCAGTTCGCAACAAATTGGGCGGTCTGCACGCGGCTTCAAAAGGTAATGAACACTCGTGTAACTGGTGTCCCTTTGGTCGACTTGCAGATCGAAATTCTTGAAGAACAAAGAAGCTTCAGGGTCCCATGTAAAAGCCTTCGGCCGCTCATGAAATACCCAATCTTCTCCTTCCACCTTTGCTCGAATCGCAGCATCGACTGTTGCAAAGTCCCCTTGAAATAGAAGCAATAGCCTAACCCCAGCAAGATCAGTTACTTCTTCAAACAAGTTTTCCGGAGTAATCCCTCTCCCCTCACTATTCTTTCTTTCAATTTTCGCTCTTAAATTTTCCAACCCCTTCATTCTGGCCTTAATTGAGTGAACCACAGACACTCCGTCCGTCTTTAGAAGAGAATGGCGCGAAAAAAACTTCTGAACACCATCCATGAAAATTTCAGTATCTTCTCGGCCCGCCAAGTAAGCGGCCTCAAAGTCATTCCACTCAGCATCTTCCATTTAAACGGCCTTCAGTCGATCAATCACATCCGCCGCGAACTTTGCGTAAGCTCCCTGCGTTGCCTCGTAAATTCTTTTGTTCCCGCGAATAGTACGAGCGTCGTCTGGCTCCAAATCGTTGCTCGATGGCAATAGCCACATTGGCAGGTGATACTTCTGAGCCATACTCGGCAAAGTATTGTGGCCATAAATCACAGCCTCATCACCAATACTTACCTTCAGGCGGGCCTTATCAACTCCCGCCATTAGATCAGATGGTATTGCCGAGAACACTACGTCAGGCAACTTTTTAGCATAATTGTAGTGTGCCGTAGCGATACCCATCTCATTAGTAGACTTCGATCCCTGCAGCCTACGGGCATTATAGAGAGTGAAACCCAAAAATTTCACAAACTGTTTCGAAAACTTATGACGCTTGGCGTCAGATAGAAGAGTGAATATGCTATCGTACTGCTTCTTCCACTGCCCCAAAGCTGCACCAATATTTCGAATCCCATAGACGGAAAACAAATCCGGGTTACCTGGAATGATGAAAGCATCAGCTTGGCTCAGAACATTTCTATTCAATGCTCCCAGAGATGGCGACGTATCCAGCACCACGATATCATAATTGTAATCGTCCGCATAACTTTCCGCCATAGCTCGAACGGCAGTAGCAGTTCGAATGGACAATGGATCTCCGGAGTAGACACTTGAAAACCTTTCGGCGACCTTCGATTCAAATGTGTGCAACGTCAATCGACCTGGAACCAAATCCAAGTTGTCGGTTATGTTCAGAGGCGGCGGGAGCTCCCGCAACTCTTCAGTACCATCTTCAATTGGCTTGAGCGCAAAATGAACAGAGCGTTGTTGAGACGAAAATTTATTAAACTTTTTCTCGCTCATTTCCCCACGAGCCGCCTTGAAGTCCTCAATAAAGTCGTCCTCTGGCAACCAAATCTTCTCAATAACCTCCTCCTCTAGAGCATAAACTGTAAGATTGCATTGTGGATCCAAGTCAATCATCAGCACGCGCACCCCTTTCTCTGCGAGAGCATGCGCCATATGATAAGTTAGAGTGGTTTTCCCCACACCACCTTTGTTGTTAAACACAGTAAGTATCTTCATTCACTTTTCCGATGCGACAGGCCACCTTACAACCATCAGTAAAGAAGCGATAAGCTTTTTTCAACAATACCTTTATCTCAGACTGCATCCGGCACACAGATGTTCCGAATAGACGCAAACAAGTACCAAATGCCAACGAAGGCTTCATCCCTCCACACATCAGAACATTAGTTCTGTTGCGAATGGGAGACCATTAACCCATTGTTAACAAACAAGGTTTCGCCGCGAAACCTTGGGGGTCACAGCTTTCATCCGGGGCCCCAATCACCCCCTCCGGGCCACGATCCCCACCAGCACCAGCGGGATCAATCCCAGCCCCACCGCCATGGCCGTAAACGATATCGAAAGCCCGTATCCCTGGCTCAGAAACCCCATGATCGGCGGCCCGATAAAGAACCCCGCATAGCCCAGAACCGCCACCCGGCTGATCGCCAAAGCCTTCGACCCCGAAGCCGTCATCCGCCCCGCCCAGGCAAAGGCCATAGGCGCCACCACAGACACCCCCAGCCCCAGCATCGCAAAGCCCGCATACCCATATCCCAGCCCCGGCCCCCAGGCCGCCACCAAGGCCCCCAAAGCCGCCAGCCCCGCCGCCCAGCGTAGCACCGCAGCCTCATCCAACCGATGCGCCAGCGCCTGCCCCGAAAACCGCCCCACGGCCATCGTCAGCCCCAATATCGCAGGCCCCAAAGCCCCCTCAGCCGCCCCCGCCCCGTGGGTCCGCTCCAGGTGCAAAGCCGACCACCCCTCGGTCGCCTGCTCGGCCATGAAGCCGATCAAGACAATCGCCCCGACAGGCAACAAAAACCCCCAGCGCAAAGGCGCGCCCCCCCGCGTCCCCGGCTCTGCATCGCTGTCCGACACCGGCGCCGCCAGCATCACCAGCACCAGCCCCAGGATCACCGCTCCGATCAGCAGATAGACCTGCAAGGGCGACAAACCCGCCTCGCGCGCCAGCCCGCCCGAAATCGCCGCAATCGCGTAGGACAGCGAAAATATCCCGTGCGCCATGTTCATCAAGGGCCGCCCATGCGCCGCCTCGAGCACCGAGATCCGGGCGTTCATCGCCACATCCGTCGACCCCGCCCCGATCGCCGCCAGGGCCATGGCCAGCGCAAAGATGCCCCAGCCCGCGGCCGTGCTGGCCAGCAAAAACCCCGCGACCATGACCCCCAGCAGGATCGGCATGGTCCAGTTGCGCAGCAGGCGGTCCATGTGGGGGGCCGCCCACATGGCGCCAAAGGCCATCACCGCCGCCACCAAAAGCGCCGTGCCAAGGGCCGCATCGCTAAGCCCCGCCTGCGGTTTGAGCGCCGGCACAAGGGCCGCGAAACTGCCCCAGGCCAGGCCTTCGGCAACGAATGCGGCCAGCGGGCCGCGCGCAAGATACAGATCCTTGAACATGACCGTGCATTTTTCACGGACTCAACGCCCTGTCCATTCACGAAAAGCTTCGGACTGACACGCCAAAGGCCGCGAATCCGCTTGCCAAACGGGGCAATCCGGTTTACGCGCACGGCTTCACGCGGGGTGACAGCCTTGGAGGCACCCTGCCCTAGACATATTGGAGAATACAAATGGCTGGAGAGATTCCTGATCTCGTAGCCCAGGAACGGACGGGGACAGGCAAGGGCGCCGCTCGTCAGGCACGCCGTAATGGCATGGTTCCGGGGATCGTTTTTGGTGGCGAACAAGAGCCGCTGCCGATCAGCATTCCGTTCAACGAGCTGTTCAAGCGCCTCAAGCAGGGCCGCTTCAAGTCGACCCTGTTCAACCTCAAGGTTGAAGGCCAGGAAGACGTGCGCGTGATCTGCCGCGATGTGCAGCGTGACGTGGTCAAGGACCTGCCGACGCACGTCGACCTGATGCGCCTGCGCCGCACCTCGAAGATCAACCTGTTCATCCCGGTCGAGTTCATCAACGAAGAAACCGCACCGGGCATCAAGAAGGGCGGCGTTCTGACCGTTGTCCGCCCCGAGGTTGACCTGATCGTGACCGCCGGTGACATCCCCGAAAAGATCGTTGTCGATCTGGCCGGCATGGAAATCGGCGACATCGTGCACATCAGCGACGTGACCCTGCCCGAAGGCGCCAAGGTCACCATCGCGCGTGATTTCGTGATCGCGAACATCTCGGCTCCGTCGGGCCTGCGCTCGGCCGAGAACGAAGACGAGGATGACGTCGAAGAAGCAGTCGCAGAAGAGGGCGGCGAGGAGTAATCCCCGCCCCTTTTCGGGACAGATCAGGCCCCTGCCATCCGGCGGGGGCCTTTTTCTTTGGAAGGCCCCGGCAGGCATGCGGCGCGGCAGGGCAAGAAACGGGTTCCCTGCCCGGGGCATGCGCACTAGATAAGGGCCAGAGCAGCCAAGGGAGGCAGCAGTGCAGATTTTCGTAGGCCTTGGGAATCCCGGCGGAAAATACGCCCGCAACCGGCACAACATCGGGTTCATGGCGCTGGACCGGATCGCGCAGGACCACGGCTTTGGTCCGTGGAAATCCAAGTTCAACGGCCAGATCGCCGAAGGGCGGCTGGGCGGCGACAAGGTGCTGCTGCTCAAGCCCGAGACCTTCATGAACCTGTCCGGCCAGTCGGTCGGCGAGGCGATGCGGTTCTACAAGCTGGAGCCGGGCGACATCACCGTGTTCCACGACGAGCTGGATCTGGCCCCGGGCAAATGCCGGGTCAAGATGGGCGGCGGCCATGCTGGCCACAACGGCCTGCGGTCGATCCACGGCCATATCGGCGAGGCCTATCAGCGCGTGCGCCTGGGCATCGGCCATCCGGGCCGAAAGGAGCTGGTCGCGGCCTATGTGCTGCACGATTTCCACAAGGCCGACGAAGAGTGGCTGGACGATCTTCTGCGCGGCATTTCCGATGGCGCCGCGGCCCTGGCCGATGGCGATGCGCCGCGGTTCCAGAACGCTGTGGCGCTGCGCATGGCGCCGGCGCGCAGTTCGAAGGCGGCGAAACCGGCCGCCGCCGAGGCCGCCAAACCGGCCCCCAAGCCAGAGCCGCAGACCGAGCCGGACGACACCCGCAGCGCGCTGCAAAAGCTGGCGGACCGGTTCCGCCAGGGGTCATAGGCCCGCCCCGTCGCGGCGCGGTGGCAAGGGTGGTGCGTTAAGCGGCAGCAGGATCAGACAAGGGTCAGACAAGGGTCAGACAAGGACAAGGGAATGATGGAAAAAGATCAGTCAATCAACGTCCTGGGGGGTGTTCTTGAAGTTTGCGGCACGGCGCCCGTTACGGGGTATTTCCGCGACGGCCATTGCAACACCTGCGCCGAGGATCACGGAAGCCATACGGTTTGTGCGGTGATGACGGCCGAATTCCTGGCCTATTCCAAGTATGTCGGCAATGACCTGTCGACGCCGCGCCCCGAATTCGGCTTTGCCGGATTGGCGCCCGGTGACCGCTGGTGCCTGTGCGCCAGCCGGTTCCTGCAGGCCCACGAAGAAGGCTGCGCGCCACGGGTGCATCTTGCGGCAACGCATCAGCGGGCGCTGGAGATCGTTCAGATTGATATTCTGAAAGAGCATTCTTCAGAAGATATCTGAAGCCCGCCCTGTAAGAGATTGATATGAAAGGGTCGCCCGGTTTGGCGGCCCTTTTGACATTGTGCGGGATTGTTCGAAATCTGCAGCCGCGCGGCGCGGCGGCGGGTCTGGATGGCGGCGGATTGGCCTGGCCGCATCCGGGCCTTGGGGTGCTGGATTTCGATGGTCAGCGCTGAAGATATCGGACATTCTGCGGGCCTCTGGGCGCGGTTTTCGCCGCCGTTGCGTATATACACGGCCTATCCCGAGATTTATCCACAAGAAGCGCAGGGCAATGGGGCGTCGGGGCGTGGTTTTGGGGGGAACGCGCTATTGCGCGGCGATCTGGGCGGCGCTGTCGTCCATCAGGTCTTCGATGAACAGGGACAGCAGCTGGGGCCGGCCGGTCACGCCGGCCTTGCGGTAGATGGCGTTGCTTTGTGCCTTGACCGTGCCTTCGGAGGTGGCGCGCATGGCCGCGATTTCCGAGACGGACAGGCCCTTGATCGCGAAAAGCGCGACGTCGCGTTCGGCAGGGGTCAGGCCCCATTCGTCAAAGCGTTCTTCCAGCACATCCATGAAGGCGCCCGAGGCGAGACGCAGGGATTTTTCGGCGGCGCGCTGACGGCGCAGGGAATGGCGCAGCACCGAGGCATTGACCACCACGCCAAGGATCAGCGCCAGAACCGCGCCGATTTCGAACAATTCGTAATAGACCCAGGCGATGGGCGGGGTCTGAAAGCCCAGGAGGCCGGGAAGGATGTTCCAAAGCAGGAACAGCCCGCAGACCAGCTGCAAGGCCATCAGCGGACCTATCCCGAGCCAGGCTTTCAACGCGCAGCTCCTGCGGCGGGATCAATCGTCATCGTCGTCCCCGTCGTCGTTGTCATCGTTGTCGTCGTCGTGATCGTCGTCCTGGTCGTCCTTGTCGTCGTCGTCCTTGTCGTCGTCGGTCTTGCTGTCGTCATCCCTGCTGCCACCGGACGCGGAGGACGTGCCGCGATCGCGGCTGTCCTGAGGCAGAACGCTATAGTCGCGCAGGATGGTGCCGGTGGCGGGGTCAAGGACGATTTCGCGGCTGCCCGGACGGCCCTGCGCAAGGATGCGCACCCGGCCCAGCAAGGTGCGCCGCACCCGGATCGAGGTGTAACCCAGCGTTTTCAGCTGGCGGATCACCTGATCCTGCGCGGTCTGCGCATAGGCCGCCTGCCCGCCAAGCACGAGGGCAAGGCCGCAACTGCCGGCTATCAGGAAATCTCTGCGCTTCATTCGGAAAACTCCTTGGGGCCCCTGCCCGATGGGCAAGGGCCCTTTTCTCGCATTCAGAGACCGCGATCAATCGTCATCGTCTTCTTCGTCGTCATCATCATCGTGGTCGTCGTCATCGTGGTCGTCATCATCATCGTCATCGCTGCCATGGTCATCGCTTTCGTGATCGTCGCTGCCATGGTCGTCACTTTCGTGATCGTCGCTGCCATGGTCATCGCTTTCGTGATCGTCGCTGCCATGGTCTTCACTTTCGTGATCGTCGCTGCCGTGGTCGTCGCCGGAACTGTCATCGCTGGACCCGGACCCGCCGGTTTGCGGGCCAGAGCCGCTGTCGTTGGCATCCAGGAAATAGGTTTCCTGGCTGACGACCTGCCCGGTGGTGCGATCATAGACGACTTCGATCTTTTGAGTGCCGCGCACGGCCTCGAATTTCGTCTGACCGTTTCTTGTCTTGATTTCCGTCGTCCGGAAACCCTGATCCTGCAATTGCGCCACAACCTGATCGGTGAAGGCGTCAGCAAGCGCCATGGAGCCCAGCAAAAGGGCGGCACCGGTCGAAAGCATGAGTTTGGGGAACATCTGTCATATCCTTGTTGGTTTGATCGAACGGGCGCCGTTTGGGACGGTGGCGCCACAGGGACATAACTGCCCTCGACCGGGCCTGATGGATATTGCCGCGAGGTTTAATCGGGGCGCAATAAACCCGCGGTAGAGCCGTCTAAACCATGGTTTATGGCCAGTTTAACCTGTTGATTTCCCTTACTATCCCGCAAAACGCATGACCTGCGGCCCTGAACGGGCAGGACCGCCCCCCCCCAAAAGGCGCCGGTCCATTGGTCTGTGAGTGGTGGTCTGTGGCCGTGTCAATTCTTGCCGGTCTGGCTTTTTTCGTGGCTGTGGTCACCGCCGCCGACGCCGTCGTCGTTGCTGTGCTCTTCGCCCTTGTCGTCGTTGCCGGTCTGGGTCTGGTCGCCGTATTTGACGCCATCGTCCTTGTGGTGCTTTTCGGGGATCACGTCCTCTCCGACGCGTTCGCCGTTGCGGTATTTGCCCTGCTCGATCACCTCGCCGGTGTCGGGGTCAACCACCACGTGGGCTTCGCCGCCGCTGCCCAGCTGGCAGCGGAATTCGTGGCCCTTTTCGCTGTCTGTCTCGGTGATCTCACCGCCACAGCCTGCCGCGCGCAGCTGTTCGCGGGTCTGCTCGTGCTTGTCGGCAAAGGCGGACGTGGCCAGAAGGCAGGCGGCAACGGTCAGGGCAAGGCGTTTGGTATCGGTCATCTGTGAATTCCTCCCGAAGGGTCGTTTACTCGAATGCGCGTCACATTGCGTTTTTGAGATGTTTTGACGCCCCCGGCATTAACCCAGGTTAGAAACAGGCCCCGGCCAGACCCGAACGGGCAAAAATCCGCCCGGACCGACGAAAAAGGGCAGCCCGAAGGCTGCCCCCTGTCTGGAAATCGTCGGCGGTGTTCAGTCCATTTTCCGGCCTTCGGTGCCGGACATGTCGACGCCAAGATGCTTGGCGACGGTAAAGATGTCCTTGTCGCCGCGCCCGCAAAGATTCATGCAGATGATGTGATCCTTGGGCAGTTTCGGCGCGATCTTCATGACGTGGCCCAGCGCGTGGCTGGGTTCAAGCGCGGGAATGATGCCTTCGGTTTCGCAGCACAGCTGGAAGGCTTCGAGCGCTTCGGCATCGGTGATCGAGACATATTGCGCGCGGCCGATGTCATGCAGCCAGGAATGTTCCGGCCCGATGCCGGGATAGTCGAGACCGGCAGAAATCGAGAAGCCTTCGAGGATCTGGCCGTCTTCGTCCTGCAGCAGGTAGGTGCGGTTGCCGTGCAGCACGCCGGGGCGGCCGCCGGTGAGAGAGGCGCAATGCTCCATCTTGTCGTTGACGCCCTTGCCGCCGGCCTCGACGCCGATGATCTTGACCGATGCATCGTCGAGGAAGGGGTAGAACAGGCCCATGGCGTTCGATCCGCCACCGATGGCGGCGACCAGCGTGTCGGGCAGACGGCCTTCGGCCTCGTGCATCTGTTCGCGGGTTTCCTTGCCGATGATCGACTGGAAATCGCGGACCATGGCGGGATACGGGTGCGGGCCGGCGACGGTGCCGATGCAATAGAAGGTGTCGCGCACGTTGGTGACCCAGTCGCGCAGCGCATCGTTCATCGCATCCTTGAGCGTGCCACGGCCGGAGGTCACGGGGATCACCTCGGCGCCCAGCAGTTTCATGCGGAACACGTTGGGCTGCTGGCGTTCGACGTCATGCGCGCCCATGTAGACCACGCATTTCAGGCCGAACTTGGCGCAGACGGTCGCGGTGGCGACGCCGTGCTGACCCGCGCCGGTTTCGGCGATGATGCGGGTCTTGCCCATGCGGCGGGCCAGAATGATCTGGCCCAGCACGTTGTTGATCTTGTGCGCGCCGGTGTGGTTCAGCTCGTCGCGCTTCATGTAGACCTTGGCGCCGCCAAGGCGTTCGGTCAGGCGTTCGGCGAAATAGAGCGGCGACGGGCGGCCGACGTAATGTTTCCAGAGGAAATCCATTTCCGCCCAAAAGCTGTCGTCGGTCTTGGCCTTTTCGTATTCCTCTTCGAGAGAGAGGATGAGCGGCATGAGCGTTTCGGACACGAAACGCCCGCCATGAATGCCAAAGCGACCCTTTTCATCCGGGCCGTTCATGAACGAGTTGAACAGGTCGTCCGCCATGTGAATTCTCCGCTGTCTGTTGTCGATCTACATAGGAGGCAGAGCGGCAAAAGGCCATTGGGAAAATCGCGTCAGGCGGCGGCCGAGTGGCGGGCCGAATGCCAGAGCGTCACCAGATCGGATTTCGAGGGCGGCGTTTCGCAGACGAAGGCGTGGGTTTCGAACACGGTGGCCGCGGTTTGCGCGGCCTGTTCGAGGGTCGCAAGCCCGTCGCCTTGCACGAATGCCGCGATCGCGCCGGGCGACGTCCAACTGAGTGCGGCATAGATGTAGGGGCCATTCCTGAAGAATTGCGCGCCCTTGAAACCGGTCAAGGCGCGGGCCGCGCCCTTGAGCGCGCGAAGCGGCGTGTTGAGCGAGAGTGATTTGAACCAGCCTGACGGTTTGAGGCCGATAACGAGCACGTGGTACATTGCGTCCCTCCCGGGTCACTGAACTGGATACCCCCACGCGGGCAGCTTACCCTGGGTAAGGCTTTGACTCAAGCCCTTGCGCCGCCTGCTGCGCGTTCCAGCGCCGGATAGCGCAACCCAAGGGTGATCCCGCGCGCCAGCATCGAGATCAGCATGGCCGCCCAGAGCCCGTGGTTGCCCATCGGTTCCAGCAGCGCCCAGAGCGCCGCAAGGTAGATCGCCGCCGAGACGAACATCATGTTGCGCATGTCGGCGGACCGGGTGGCGCCGATGAAGATGCCGTCCAGCATGATCAGCCCCAGCATCAGGATCGGGGTGACGACCATCCACGGCAGGTAAAGCCGCGCGGCCTGCTGCACCTGCGGGTCCTTGGCCATGAGGTCGATCAGCCAGGGGCCGATCAGGGCAAAGGTCAGTGCCATGATCAGCGCAAAGATCAGCGCCCAAAGCGAGGTGAGTTTGGCGCCGCGGCGGATCTGCGCCACGGCCCCTGCCCCGAAGGCCTGGCCGACGATCGCCTCGGCGGCGAAGGCGAAGCCGTCAAGCGCATAGCCGGTGATATGCAGGAATTGCAGCAGCACCTGGTTGGCGGCCAGGGTGACGGCTCCGAAGCGGCCGCCCAGCAGCAGGAACGAGACAAAGATCGCCTGCAGCAGCAGCGAGCGGATCAGGATATCGGTGTTGACCACCGCCATGCGGCGCAGTTTTTCGCGGTCGAAGACGCGGCTCCAGTCGCGCCAGTCGGCCACGCGAAAGGCGGCGCGGCACAGGTACAGGCCCAGCGCCAGCCCCGACCATTCCGCAAGAAAGGTGGCAAAGGCGACGCCGTCGACGCCCCAGCCCAGCTGCAGCACGAACAGCAGGTCAAGGACGACGTTCACCCCGTTCATCCAGAATTGCAGGATCAGCACGTCGCGGGTGCGTTCCTGGGCGATCAGCCAGCCGGTGATGCCATAGATCGCGATGGCGGCGGGGGCGGACCAGATGCGGATCTGCATGTAGGCGCGGGCAAGGTCTTCGACCTGGGCGCTGGCGGGGGACAGCCGGAAAGCGGCCCAATAGACCTGGTCCTGAAGCACGATCAGCGCAAAGCCTCCGGCCAGGCCGATCATCAGCGAACGGGTCAGCAGCGCCGCGACCTCGGGGCTGTTGCCGGACCCGGCGGCCTGCGCGGTCAGCCCGGTGGTGCCCATGCGCAAAAAGCCGAAGATCCAGTAGACCGCCGACAGGATGATGGCACCGATGCCGACGGCGGCAATGGGTTCAGGCGCAGGGATCTGGCCGACGACACCGGTGTCGACCGCGCCAAGAATGGGAATCGTGACATTGGCCAGCAGGATCGGCAGGGCGATCTTGAGCACGCGGGAATGGGTGATCGGTTTGTCGTCGGTCATGGCGGTCGCTTTTGCGGCGGGGTGGGTTGGGGGCTCTGCCCCCCGCGCTGCGCGCTTCCCCGGGATATTTTGGGCACAAAGAAACTGCGATCAGCCCTCCTTGCGGGGCATCAGGAAGTGGGCGGTGGCCTCGGCGAAGGGCCGGTCGCGGTTGTCCTGCCAGGCCGTCGCCTGCACCGAGGCATAGCGCCGCCCCGAGCGCGTCACGCGGGCGCGGGCATAGGCATCGCGCGGCAGCCCGGTGCGCAGGTAATCGACGGTGAAATCAATGGTCTTGGGCAGGCGCGGCAACTGCCCCGCCGCCAACTGGTCCGCGTCCAGCACCCCGGATTCGATATCCGCCCAAAGCCATGTCCAGTTCAGGGTGATCATCGCCGTGACCTCGAGAAAGGCGGCGGTGACGCCGCCGTGGATGGCGGGCAGGAACGGGTTGCCGATCAGCTTTTCATCAAAGGGCAGCACGGCGGTCAACTCATCGCCGCGGCGATCGAAGCGGATGCCAAGGTACTGGATATAGGGCACGCCGGTCACCAGCGCCCCCAGCGCGGCATCGCGGCGTTGCTTGACGATCTGGACGGGTTCGGGGGCCTTGCGGTTCATTTCGCGCCCTCCACGGTAAAGGCCCCGGTGGCGCAGGCCACCGGGTTGTCGGGATCGTCGTCAAAGGCGCTGGCGCGCACAAAGGCCACCGAACGGGTGATGTGGTGACAGGTGGCATGGCAGGTGATCGCCTGCCCCGGGGTCGCGGGCCGCATGTAATCAATGCGCAGGTTGATGGTGGCGGTTCCGGCCGGCGCCTTGGGGTGGCTCATCACCGCCGCGCCGCTGCAGGTGTCCATCAGGGCAGAGACCGCGCCGCCATGGATCACCCCGGTTTCGGGATCACCGATGAAGCGCGCATCATAGGGCATGCGGATCACCGCGACGCCGTCCTGCAGCTCGGTGATTTCCATGCCCAGCGCCTTGCTGTGGGGGATAAGCTCGATGAACTGGCGGGCGATCGTGGCCTTGTCTGCACTCATGCGGATCTCCTTCCTTGTCTTTATGGGCAGCGCGGCGCGGCGCTGCAAGCGGGCATTGCAGATGCGGTTGCCCTTGCCCGCCCGCAGGTCTATCTTGCGCGCAGGGAGAAGAGCGATGCCGGATACACGCCTGAGCTTCAAGGACATGTGCGCCAAATTCGAGGTCACGCCTCGGACGCTGCGCTATTACGAATATATCGAGCTTCTGACCCCCGAACGTCAGGGCCGGTCGCGGTTCTACGGCCCGCGCGAAGTGGCGCGCATGACGCTGATCCTGCGTGGGCGCAAGTTCGGCTTTCAGCTGGAGGACATCCGCCAGTGGCTGCTGATCTACGAACACGAAGGCACCGAAGCGCAGATGAAGGCCTGGATCACCATGGCCGACCGCCAGCTGGCCGAGCTGGAAGAGCAGCGCAGACAGCTGGACACCGCCATGCAGGAACTGCAGTCGCTGCGCGATGAAACCCAGCGCAGCCTGACCGGCTGAGCGCGCCCGAACCGCCCCTGCCCCGCGCCCGGGCCTGGGCCCCCCGGCGCCCCCTGTCGGCAGCGCCCCGGCGGGCCCTTTGCGCCCCTACAACCTATGGCAAGATACATTCTGCCCGGCACACCAAAGCGGTTTGAAAGAAAATTGCCGCAGGTGCGTCTTGACGTTCATTGATGTTACGTCAACTTACAAGTGACGTGGCGTATGAGTTACGTCAACGTTTTTTCCCATTGTAAGAAGAACGGGAGATCAGCACCTCAACTCGCATGACGTTACGAGACATGAGGACCAGATTATGAGTGACGACCGAGTGATGACGATCCGGGAAATGTGCGATGCTTTCGAGGTGACCCCGCGCACCTTGCGCTTTTACGAGCAGAAGGAATTGCTGTTTCCCATCCGCGAAGGCCAGAAGCGCCTGTTTACCCGGCGCGACCGCGCCCGGCTGAAACTGATCCTGCGCGGCAAGCGCTTTGGCTTCAGCCTGGAGGAAATCCGCCAGCTTCTGGATCTGTACCACGTGGGTGACCAGCAGCAGACCCAGCTGCAGCGATCCTACGAAGTGGCGCAGGAACGGCTGACCGACCTGGTCCGCCAGCGCGACGACATGAATGCAGCCATACAGGATCTGCAGGACCAGATGAAATGGGCCGAGCGCATGATCGCGACGGTCGGACAACAAAACCGCGCGGCCGGATAGACGACCCGGCCGAAAATACCAAACGGAGGACCTGAATGCCCACCTATACCGCCCCGGTCAAAGACCAGCTTTTTGTCTTGCATGATGTGCTGAAGATTTCGGAACAGGATGTTCCGGGCTACGATGAACTGGACGCCGAAACAACCGAGGCGATCCTGGGCGAGGCGGCCAAACTGGCGGAAAACGTCATGGCGCCGCTGAACGCGGTGGGCGATCAACAGGGCTGCAGGCTGGAAAACGGCATCGTGCGCACCCCCGAGGGGTTCAAGGCCGCCTTTGACGAGGTCCGCGCCGGTGGCTGGACCGCGCTGGACTGCGACCCCGAGTATGGCGGCCAGGGCCTGCCTTACGTGGTGGCGACCGCGGTGGGCGAACAGTTTTCGGCGGCCAACATGGCCTTCAACATGTACCAGGGCCTGACGCACGGGGCCTATTCGGCGATCCATGCCCATGGCACCGACGCGCAAAAGGCGACCTATCTGCCCAAGATGGTGACCTGCGAATGGACCGGCACGATGAACCTGACCGAACCGCATTGCGGTACGGACCTGGGCCTGATGCGCACCAAGGCGGTGCCGCAGGGCGATGGCACCTACAAGGTGACCGGGCAAAAGATCTTCATCTCGGCCGGTGACCACGACCTTTCGGAAAACGTGATCCATCTGGTTCTGGCCAAGATCCCCGGCGGCCCCGAGGGCATCAAGGGCGTGTCGCTGTTCATCGTCCCGAAATTCATCGTGAACGACGATGGCACGGTCGGGGACCGCAACCCCGTCTCGGTCGGCAAGATCGAGGAAAAGATGGGCATCCACGGCAACTCGACCTGCGTTATGAACTATGACGAGGCAACCGGCTACCTGCTGGGCGAGGAACACAAGGGCATGCGCGCCATGTTCACCATGATGAACGAAGCGCGCATCGGCGTTGGCCTGCAGGGCTATGCCCAGGCCGAGGTCGCCTATCAGAACGCCCTGGAATACGCCAAGGACCGCCTGCAGGGCCGCGACGTGACCGGCGCCAAGAACCCGGACGGCCCGGCCGATCCGCTGATCGTGCACCCCGACATCCGCCGCAACCTGATGGACCAGAAAAGCTTTGTCGAAGGGGCGCGGGCCTTTACCCTTTGGGGCGCCGCGATGATCGACCGCGCGCATAAATGCGACGACAAGGCCGCCGACGGCCTGATTTCGCTGCTGACCCCGGTGATCAAGGGCTTCCTGACCGACAAGGGCTTTGACTGCGCGACCAATGCGCAGCAGGTCTATGGCGGGCACGGCTATATCGAGGAATGGGGCATGTCCCAGTTCGCCCGCGACGCCCGGATCGCCATGATCTACGAAGGCGCGAACGGCGTTCAGGCGCTGGATCTTGTCGGCCGCAAGCTGGGACAGGACGGCGGCAAGCACGTCATGGCCTTCTTCGACATGGTCAAGACCTTCGCCGCCGAGGCCAAGGGCCAGGACGACGCCTTTGACGCGCAGTTCCTTGAGCCGCTGAAGGCCGCCAGCAAGGATCTGCAGGCAGCGGGCATGTATTTCATGCAGAACGGCATGAAGAACCCGAACAACGCGCTGGCCGGGTCGTATGACTTCATGCACCTGTTCGGCCATGTCTGCCTGGGCCTGATGTGGGCCCGCATGGGGCTGGCGGCACAGCAGAAACTGGCCTCGGGCACGGGCGATGCCGCCTTCTACGAGGCCAAGCTGGCGACCGGGCGCTATTACATGGCGCGGCAACTGCCGATGACCGCAACGCATCTGGCCCGCATCCAAAGCGGCGCGGACACGGTCATGGCGCTGGACGCCGCAAGTTTCTGATGGAAGGGTGCGGGGCATGACCCCGCCCTGCCAACCGGAGGAAAGATGCCAAAACGGTTTCGTCTGACGCGGCGTTTCCCTGTTGCGATGACCGAAGACGGCTATCGTGGCCTTCGGAACTTTGCCGCTGCGGCCGGGTTGGACGAAGGTGAGGCCCTGTCTTTCCTCTTTGAAAACTTCGCCAGCGTGACGGACAGCGACGCGCTGGCGCACCGATTGCAGCTGTTCAATGCCGATCTGGAGGATCGGAAACGATAGGACATGAGGGAGGAGCGGTCATGGGTTGGATGACACAAGAGCATGCCATGTTGGGCGAGATGACGCGCAAGTTCATCGAAACCGAGTGGCAACCGCTGTATGACAAATGGCGCAAGCAGGGTCAGATGGACCCGGAAACCTGGCGGCAGGCCGGGGAATTGGGGCTGCTGTGCCCCTCGATCCCCGAAGAATACGGCGGCGCGGGCGGCGATTTCGGCCACGAGGCGGTGATCCTGATCGAAGCCTCGCGCGCCAATCTGGCGTCCTGGGGCCACGGCATCCATTCGGGCATCGTGGCGCATTACATCCTGGCCTACGGCACAGAAGAACAAAAACAGCGCTGGCTGCCCAAGATGGTGACCGGCGAACTGGTCGGCGCCTTGGCAATGACAGAACCCTCGGGCGGATCGGACGTGCAGCGGATCAAGACCCGCGCGATCAAGGATGGCAATGCCTACCGGCTTTCGGGGCAAAAGACCTTTATCACCAACGGTCAGCACGCCAACCTGATCATCGTAGCGGCCAAGACCGACCCCGCGCTGGGGTCCAAGGGCGTCTCGCTTGTGGTGGTCGAAACCGAAGGCGCGACCGGCTTTTCACGCGGCCGCAACCTGGAAAAGATCGGCTGCCACGCGGCGGATACCTCGGAATTGTTCTTCGACAACGTCGAGATCGCGCCGGAAAACCTTCTGGGCGACGACGAGGGCCAGGGCTTTTACCAGATGATGAAGCAGCTTCCGCAGGAACGGCTGATCATCGGCTGCGGCGCCGTGGGCGCGATGGAAGGGGCGGTCGAACGCACCATCGCCTATTGCAAGGAACGCGAAGCCTTTGGCGGCCCGCTGACCCAGTTCCAGAACACCCGCTTCAAACTGGCCGAATGCCAGACAAGGACAACCGTGGCCCGCGCCTTTCTGGACGCCTGCATGGAGGAACACCTGCGCGGCGCGCTGAGCGTGGAAAAGGCCGCGATGGCGAAATACTGGCTGACGGATACGCAGGGCGAGGTGCTGGACGACTGCCTGCAACTGCACGGCGGCTATGGCTTCATGCAGGAATACGCTGTGGCGGAGATGTGGACGGATGCAAGGGTGCAGCGCATTTACGGCGGCACCAACGAGATCATGAAAGAGCTGATTGCGAGGGCGCTTTGACCGGTCTGACCGCAGGGTGTGCAGGCAGGGCAGCGCTGGGGGTTTCACACCCCCAGACCCCCGTGGAGTATTTTTCCCAAGAAGAAGATGGACCGAACATCGAACCCTGTTGGCAGCGCGGGCAGCAGTCGGTCCACCCCGCCACGGACACCGGCCGACTGGCATCAGGAACGAGGCGGGGCTTCTCCTTGGGCGGTCATCGGCTCTCCAGCCTGTACCGCAGGGTGGATCAAATGCCATTAACGTTAATTCGCGGTTACCGAAGGTACCTATGGCTTCTTCTTGGTGAAAATACTCCGCGGGGGTGCAGGGGCGCGAAGCCCCCGCTTCTGCCCTCGACATCACATGCAACGGGAGGCCTCGTGCCATGACCATCAAACTTCACTGCTTCGGGGAATCCGGCAATGCCTACAAGGCGGCGCTGCCGCTTGAACTGTCCGGCCTGGACTGGGGTCCGGTCTATGTCGACTTTTTCGGCGGCGCGACCCGCACGCCCGAGTATCTGGCCGAGGTCAACGAGATGGGCGAGGTCCCGGTTCTTGTCGATGGCGACACCACGCTGACCCAATCAGCCGTGATCCAGATGTATGTCACCGAGAAAAGCGGCAAATTCGGCGGGGCCACCCCCGAAGAGGCGCGCGAAGTCATGCGCTGGATGTTCTGGGACAACCACAAGATGTCCAGCCAGGCCGGCATGACCCGGTTCCTGATGAATTTCCTGCCCGAGGAAAAACGCCCCGCACCTGTGATCCAGTTCATGCAGGGTCGCCTGAAAGGCGCCCATACTGTGCTGAATGCTCATCTCAAGGGGCGTGACTGGATCGTGGGCGATGGACCGACGAATGCCGATTTCAGCTGTTGCGGGTATCTCTTCTACCCCGAGCCTTATGGCTTTGACCGCGCCGACTGGCCGGAGATCGACCGCTGGCTTTCCAACATCCAGGCCCTTCCTGGCTGGAAGCACCCCTATGACCTTATGCCCGGTTCCCCCGCGGACCGCGCCTGACGACGAATGAAGGACACGAGCATGACCGAAGCCTATATCTATGACGCCCTGCGCACGCCGCGCGGCAAGGGCCGCAGTGACGGAAGCCTGCACGAGGTGACCAGCCTGCGGCTGAGCGCGCAGGTGCTGAACGCCGTCAAGGAACGCAACGGCCTTGAGGGCCATGCTGTCGAGGACGTGATCTGGGGCAATGTCACCCAGGTTGGCGAGCAGGGCGGCTGTCTTGCGCGCTCGGCGGTTCTGGCCTCTGATCTGGATCAGTCGATCCCGGGCCTGGCGATCAACCGGTTCTGTGCCTCGGGCATGGAAGCGGTGAACCTGGCCGCCAACCAGGTCAAGGGCGGCGCGGGCGAGGCCTATATCGCCGGCGGAGTCGAGATGATGGGCCGCGTGGCCATGGGCAGTGACGGCGCGGCGATTGCCGTCGATCCCAGCCTGGCCATGGAGACCTATTTCGTGCCGCAGGGCATCAGCGCCGACATCATCGCCACCGAATACGGGTTCAGCCGCGATGACGCTGACGCGTTGGCGATGGAATCCCAGCGCCGCGCCGCCGCCGCATGGGACGACAACCGCTTTGCCAAATCGGTCATCACCGTGCGCGACATCAACGGGTTGCCCATTCTGGAGCGCGACGAATACATGCGCCCCGGCACCGACATGCAAAGCCTGGGCGGGCTGAAGCCGGCCTTCAAGGACATGGGCGAGGTCATGCCCGGTTTCGACAAGATCGCCCTGATGAAATACCCGCATCTTGAGCGGATCAACCATATTCACCATGCGGGCAACTCTTCGGGGATCGTGGATGGCGCGGCGGGTGTCTTGATCGGCAACAAGGAATTTGGCGAAAAATGGGGGCTGAAGCCGCGCGCGCGGATCCGGGCCACCGCCAAGATCGGCACCGATCCGACCATCATGCTGACCGGCCCGGTTCCCGTGACCGAAAAGATCCTCAAGGACAGCGGCATGTCGATCAGCGACATCGACCTGTTCGAGGTCAACGAGGCCTTTGCATCGGTGGTTCTTCGCTTCATGCAGGCCTTTGACGTTGACGCAGACCGGGTCAACGTCAATGGTGGGTCCATTGCGATGGGGCACCCGCTGGGCGCCACCGGCGCGATCATCATCGGCACCTTGCTGGATGAGCTGGAGCGCACCGGCAAAGGCACGGGCCTGGCGACGCTTTGCATCGCCTCGGGCATGGGCGCCGCCACGATCATCGAAAGGGTATAAGGCCGGATGGAGCAGGCAAGGCAGCAGTATCAAGACATTCTGGACGCGATGACCGATGCCATGCGCGACCGGAATGCTGCTGCCTTTCTGCCGCATATCCAGCTTCCTATGATCATGACCACGGTGGACGGGACCATCACCTATGACGATCCCGACCAGGTCACCGCTTCGTTCGATCGCTACATGAACGAATTGGACAGCCGCGGCGTTGACCAGTTGAAACGGATCTGCATTTCGGCCCGGGTCGATGACCTGGGGGTGCTGGACGGCTATCACCAGACCAGCCTGTTCAAGGGCGCTGATCTGGCGATCGAGCCCTTTACCACGCGGCTGAAATTCCGCCGCGGCGCCGGCGGAGGCTGGAAGAACTTTCGGTCCGAATCCGGGTTGGCCAACGAAAGCTGGCCGATCCTGCCGGACCATGCCCACCAGCAACCGCCCCAAGGGTTCGAGGGCGACGACATGAAGGCCTTTGGCCTGTTCCAGGCGCTTTTGAACGTCGTCACCCAGCATTACCTGACCGGCAATGTCGAGGGGCTGCACAGCTGCGTCGCCTACCCGCTGGAAATGCAAGGCCGGCATGGCGACACCGTCATTCGCAACTTTGCCGAGCTCAGGGCCGATTTCCAGCTGTACCTGGACGAATTCCGCATTCACTCGGTCACCGACATCCTGCGCATCGTGCGCAATGCCCGGTTTGTCAGCGACACCGAAATCCGTGGTCAATACAAGACCTATATCCTGAACAAGGAACGCTTTGTCGTGGACCCCTACGAAAGCGAGATGACACTGGCACTGATGCCGGACGGCACGTGGCGGATGAAGGCGGTTCACCACAGCCTGGGACATCTGAACTGGCGGCGCGAGGAGGTCACTCAATGAACGAAACCACCGCACTGGAGATCTATCGCAAGCATCTGGACCTGGTGACGACAGCGGTCTGGGAGCGCAATTGGGACGTGGTCAAACAGAACCTGGCGGTTCCCACGGTCCTGCGGTCGCAAGATACCGAACTGGCGGTCGAAACGATGGACGATCTGTTCGATGCCATCAAGGAAGTGCGCGCCAGCATGGTGACGATGGGTGCCACGGCCTATTTCCGGGTGGCCCGGCATGCCGAATTCTCGGATGCGCTGATGACGCGGATCGAGGGGCGGCACACGACTTATATCATGACTGGCGGCTACTATGCCTTGCCGCCGTTCGAAAGCACGCAGACCCTGAAACTGGAAAACGGGGTCTGGAAAGGCTGGAACATGCGCGCCGGTGTCCGGAACTCGACCCTGACGGTCATCAACCCGGCAACCGCGCGCCGGCTGGCGCCCCGCCCGCCTGCCCGGCCCGATACGGCGAACGGGACCTGAGCGATGCCCAAGATCGATCTGAACGAAGTTCCCGTCACCACCGGGTCCAGCTATCCCAAGCCATACGACCAGATGTTCGCGGGACGCCGGCAGCTGCGGCTGGGGCAGGCTTCGGGGCTCACGCAGTTTGGTGCCAACCTGGTGCGGCTGGCGCCGGGGGCCATGTCATCGTTGCGGCATTGGCACGAACAGCAGGATGAATTCCTGATGGTGACCGAAGGCGTGCTGACGCTGGTCGATGACAAGGGCGACACCGAAATGCGCCCCGGCGATTGCGCCGCCTTTCCGGCGGGCGATCCCAACGGGCACCACATGGTCAACCGCTCGGACAGCATCGGCGCCTTTCTGGTGGTCGGCACCCATACCCCGACCGAAACCGGCTGGTATTCGGACATCGACATGAAGGTCGAAAGCCAGGGCGGCAATTTCCACTTTACCCGCAAGGATGGCGGCGCGTTAAAGCCGATGGCCGAGATCTTCGAGCCGATCGGCGAAAACCTGACGCGGGCTTTGATCTCGGGCGATTTTGCGCTGTACGAAACCCTGTTCGAGCTGCCCACCACCATCACCGGGCGCGATGGCACCAGCTATGTCATCAGGGACCGCGCGGCGCTGGAAAAGGATTTCGCGCTGTATCGGCACATGATCCGGATGCACAGCCTGACCGACATCGTGCGCGACATCCAAAGCCGCGAATTCCTGGACGGCGGCACACGCAAACGCGTCACCGCCAAGGTGCACCTTCTGAGCGGCGCGCAACTGGTGATGGACCCGGTGCTGTCGCATTTCTGGCTGCATGACGGGCCCGACGGCTGGCGCATCACCAGCATCGAAAGTTCGCGTGATCACATCAACTGGACGCTTGGCCTGGACCAAACCACGCCGCAGGCATCCCCCGAAACCGAATAGAACATCGGCCCACGCCGCAGGCAGGCCGCGAAACACGACAGACGGAGCAAGACATGAACGATTTCACCATGGTCAAGGGCGACGACGGCGTCGCTGTCATCACATGGGATGTGCAGGGCAAATCCATGAACGTGATGTCGATGGAGGCCTGGCCCCTTCTCGACGCCCTGTTCGACGATGCGCTGTCCGATGACAGCGTCAAGGGCATCGTGCTGACCTCGGGCAAGGACAGCTTTGCCGGGGGCATGGACCTGAACGTGATCGCCAAGATGAAGGAAAGCGCCGGGGACGACCCCGCGCGCGGGCTGTTCGACGGCACGATGAACGCCCACGGCATCCTGCGCAAGATCGAGCGCGCAGGCATGGACCCCAAGACCAACAAGGGCGGCAAGCCGATCGCCGCCGCCCTGCCCGGCACCGCGCTGGGCATCGGGCTGGAAATCCCGCTGGCCTGCCACCGCATCTTTGCCGCCGACAACCCCAAGGCCAAGATCGGCCTGCCGGAAATCATGGTCGGGATTTTCCCCGGCATGGGCGGCACCACGCGGCTGGTGCGCAAGATGGGGGCGATGGCGGCCTCTCCCTTGCTGCTTGAGGGCAAGCTGAACGACCCCAAGGGCGCGATGCGCGCAGGCGTCGTCGACGAAGTGGTGGCCCCCGAGGACCTGCTGGCCAAGGCCAAGGAATGGGTTCTGAACGCCAAGGATGCCGATATCGTCAAGCCCTGGGATCAAAAGGGCTACAAGATGCCCGGCGGCGCGCCCTATCACCCGGCGGGCTTCATGACTTTTGTCGGCGCCAGCGCCATGGTCAACGGCAAGACCAAGGGCGTCTACCCCGCCGCCAAGGCTCTGCTGAGCGCCGTCTACGAAGGCGCGATGGTGCCCTTTGACACCGCCCTGAAGATCGAGGCGCGCTGGTTCGTCAACGTGCTGATGAACCCCAGCAGCGGCGCGATGATCCGGTCGCTGTTCATCAACAAGGAAGCGCTGGAAAAAGGCGCGGTGCGTCCCAAGGACGTGCCCGATCAAAAGGTGTCCAAGGTTGGCATCCTGGGGGCGGGCATGATGGGCGCGGGCATCGCGCTGGTCAGCGCCCAGGCCGGGATCGAAGTGGTCCTGCTGGACCGCGAACAGGCCGCCGCCGACAAGGGCAAGGCCTATACCGAAAGCTATGCCGCCAAGGGCGTGCAGCGCAAGAAGGTCACCGAGGACAAGGCCAAGGCCATGGTCGACCGCATCACCGCAACCACCGATTACAATGCGCTGGCCGATTGCGACCTGATCATCGAAGCGGTGTTCGAAGACCCCAGGATCAAGGCCGAGGTGACAAAGGCCGTCGATGCGGTGACCGGCGATGATTGCATCTTTGCCACCAACACCAGCACCCTGCCGATCTCGGATCTGGCGAAGGCGTCCAAGAACGCCGAGAACTTCATCGGCATCCACTTCTTTTCGCCGGTCGAAAAGATGCTGCTGGTCGAGATCATCAAGGGCAAGCAGACCGGCGCCCGCGCCGTGGCCAAGGCGCTGGATTTCGTGCGCCAGATCCGCAAGACGCCCATCGTGGTCAACGACGCGCGGTTCTTCTATGCCAACCGCTGCATCATCCCCTACATCAACGAAGGCATTCGCATGGTCAAAGAGGGCATTGCGCCCGCGCTGATCGAGAACGCCGCCAAGATGGTGGGCATGCCGCTGGGGCCGCTGCAACTGGTCGATGAAACCTCGATTGATCTGGGGGCCAAGATTGCCCGCGCCACCCGCGCCGGCATGGGCGATGCCTATCCCGACGGCGAGGTCGACGAAGTGATCTTCTGGATGGAGGAACAGGGGCGTCTGGGCCGCAAGGCCAAGGCCGGGTTCTACGACTATGACGACGCGGGCAAGCGCACCGGCCTGTCCGAGGTCGTCAAGGCGCAGTACCCGCAGGCCGAAGACCAGCCCGACCTGATCGAAGTGCAGCACCGCCTGCTGTTCGTGCAATCGCTCGAAGCCGTGCGCGCATTGGAGGAAGGTGTGCTTGAGGATATCCGCGAGGGCGACGTCGGCGCGATCCTGGGTTGGGGCTTTGCGCCCTGGTCGGGCGGTCCGCTGTCCTGGCTGGACATGATCGGCAGCCCCTATGCCGCCGAACGCTGTGACCAGCTGGAGGCCGCGCATGGGCCGCGTTTCCACTGCCCCGAGTTGCTGCGCGAGATGGCCAACAAGGACCAAAGCTTTTACGGCCGCTTCGGCGGCACGGCCACGAAAGCGGCCTGACGATCCCGGGCGGGGGCCAAGGCCCCTGCCCGACCCGCCGCGTTACAGATCGCGGCGTCTTTGCTGGTCGAACTGCGGCGCCATGGTGCACCACTTTTCCTCGACCGCGACCCAATGGACATCCCCCGATGTGGCGGCGATGACGATACGCCCCGGTTCGGTGGTGACCAAAGAGGCGGCCAGAAGGTTCAGAAAGACGGCCAGTGCCTCGGCTGAAATACACATGTGACGTTCATCCTTTCGATGGGCCAGATCCCTGGCTGCGGTGCGCCCCCTCGCTTTCGTACATGCGACGAGCTTAGCGAATATTGGTTAACAACTAGCCCGCCTGGTGCATTTGTCCCGGATCAGGTCGTTGCGACGATGATCCGACTGTCACGCGCCCCCTTGCCATTCCGGTCACAAGGCAACACGATGCGGCCAGCTCGAACCGGAAAAGACCCATGAAATCTGCGGACAGAAAACTGGATGACGCGGCACGCGCGGCCTGGCTGGCCTATGTCGCGGGCATGAAGCAGGACGAAATCGCCATTCTGATGGGGATTTCGCGCCAGTCTGCCCAACGTCTTGTCGCCCAGGCAATGAGCGCCGGATTGGTCAAGACCCGGATCGACCACCCCATCGCCGAATGCATGGAACTGACCCATGCCCTGAAGGACCGCTATGGGCTGAGCCATTGTGAAGTCGTCCCCTCGCTGGGATCGGTGCAGGCCTCGGGGCAGGCCGTGGCGCTGGCCACCGGCGTGATGATCGAAAACTGGCTGGGCCTCGAAGCGCCGCAGGTGATCGGGCTGGGGACTGGGCGCACGCTGCGCTCGGCGATCGAACACATGCCGCATCTCAGCTGCGCGCAACACAAGATCGTGTCGCTGACCGGCAATATCGCGCCCGACGGGTCCACCGCCTATTACAACGTTCTGTTCACCATCACCGAAAAGGTGTCGGCCCAGACCTATCCCATGCCGCTGCCCGTCATCGCCGCCTCGGCCGAGGAACGGTTGGCCCTGCTGGGGCAGGCGACGCTGGCCAATACCCGCGCCCTGGCCGAACGCACCGACGTGCGCTTTGTCGGGGTCGGGCCGATGCTGGAAACCCCGCCGCTGGTGGTCGATGGCTTCATCACCGCCGAAGACCAGAAACGGCTGGTCGACAAGGGCGCGGTGGGCGAAATCGTCGGCTTTGTCTTTGACCGCGATGGCCAGCTGATTTCCGACGAGATCAACGACCGCGTCAGCAGCGCCGCGCTGCGCCCTGCCCCGGACGGCCCGACCATTGCCGCCGCCCACGGGCCGGACAAACTGGCCGCCATCCGCGCCGCCCTTGCGGGCGATCTGCTGAACGGGCTGGTGACCGACGCCGACACCGCGCGGGCCCTCGCCGCGCGCTGATCCCTTTGCAGTTGCAGCAACGATTTTGCGCCGCAACATGCGCTTATTTCTTGCCGAAACCGGTTTCGGACGTTCCCCTAAGGGCGGGAGGACGAATCGACAGATGCAAGACAGCGCCATTGCACAGCCACGACCAACGTCCGGGAAACGGGTCACCATCTCGGATCTGGCACGGCATCTTGACCTGACCAAGGGCACGGTCAGCCGGGCGCTGAACGGCTATTCCGACATTTCCGAGGCCACCTGCCTGCGGGTGCGCAAGGCAGCGGACAAGCTGGGGTATCGCCCGCTGTCCCAGGCCCAGGCGATCCGCACCGGGCGGTCACGCTCGATCGGGCTGGTGCTGGAAGTCACCGAGCACGACGCCCACCGCCCCTTTGTGGCCGAATTCCTGGCCGGCCTGTCCGAGGCCGCATCGCGCGAGGACTGGACCATGACCGTGGCCACCGCCGCCAGCGACGACGACACGCTGCGCCTGATGCAAAAGCTGGCCGATGAACGCAAGGCCGACGGGTTCATCCTGCCGCGCACGAAACTGCGCGATCCGCGTGTCGCCTATCTGCGCAGCCATGGCATCCCCTTCATCCTGTACGGCCGCACCGAGGACCCGACCGGCTGCGCCTGGTTCGACATCGCCAGCGAAGACGCCATGGCCGAGGCGGTCCAGCGGCTGGCGGCACTGGGGCATCGGCGCATCGGCTTTGTGCCCGGGGCCACCGGCTATACCTATTCCAAGCTGCGGCTTGAAGGTTATCGCGCGGGGCTGGCCGCGGCGGGGCTGGATTTCGACCCGGGCCTGGTCGCCGACCCGGCGGTCGGCGCCGCAGCGGGCGAAGCGGCGGCGCATGGGCTGGTGTCGCTTGACCGCCCGGCCACGGCGATCTTGTATTCCGTCGACCGCGCGGCGCTTGGCGCCTACGAGGCGGCGCGCCAGCGCGGCCTGCACATCGGGCGCGACCTGTCGATCATGTCCTATGACGGCATCCCCGAGGGCGATCTGATCGAACCGAAATTGACCACATGGGCCGTCGACACCCGCAAGGCGGGCGCGCGTCTGGCCGAAATGCTGATCCATCTTATCCGGGGCGCCGCAGTCGAGGACTGCCGCGAATTGGTCCCGGCCAGTTTCCAGGAGCGGGGCTCGCACGGGGCGCTGCCGGAATGACCCAGAACAGAACCAAAAAGGGAGAGAAGACAATGACCAGACAGATGAAACTTTTGACCAGCAGCGCGATGGTACTGGCCTTCATGGCCGGCGCCGTGTCTGCCGACACCATTCGTTTCTGGACCACCGAGGAACAGCCCGAGCGCCTGGCCAAACAGGAAGAAATGGCTGCCGCCTTCAAGGAGATGACCGGCACCGAGGTCGAGGTGATCCCGGTTTCGGAAAGCGATCTGGGCACCCGCGCCACCGCCGCCTTTGCCGCCGGCGATCTGCCGGACGTGATCTATCACACGCTGCAATACGCCCTGCCCTGGGCCGAAGCCGGCATCCTGGACACCGAGGCCGCGTCCGAGGTGATCGAGGCGCTTGGCGCCGACAGCTTTGCCCCCGGCGCGCTGGCGATGGCGGCCTACGAGGGCGAAACCGCCTCGGTGCCCGTGGATGGCTGGACGCAGATGATCGTCTATCGCAAGGATCTGTTCGATGCCGCAGGGCTTGCCGCGCCGACCAGCTTTGCCGCGGTCGAGGCCGCGCTGGAAGCGCTGCACAACCCGCCGGAAATGTACGGTTTCGTCGCCGCGACCAAGGTCGACGAAAACTTCATGAGCCAGGTGCTGGAGCATGTCTTCCTTGCCAACGGCGTGTCGCCGGTCGGGCCGGATGGCTTTGCACCGCTGGACGAGGCCAAGACCATCGAGGTCCTGGACTTCTACAAGAAGCTGGCCGAATCCTCGCCTCCGGGGGATCTGTACTGGGACCAGTCGCGCAGCCTGTATTTCAGCGGCAACGCGGCGATGATCATCTGGTCGCCCTTCATCCTGGACGAACTAGCCGGCCTGCGTGACAGCGCTCCGCCGACGATCAACGACGATCCGACCAGCCCGGAGCTGGCGTCGAAAACCGGGATCGTGACGACCTTTGCCGGACCGTCCAACCCCGATGGCGCGGCCTGGGGCGACATCCGCTATTTCGGCATCACCACCGATGCGGACACCGACGCGGCGATGGATTTCGTCAAGTTCTCGATGGACGAAGGCTATGGCCAGACGCTGTCGATCGCGCCCGAGGGCAAGTTCCCGGTGCGTGCTGGCACCATGGACGAGCCCAACAAGTTCAAGGACCTCTGGGCGACCCTGCCCGTGGGCGTGGACCGCAAGGCGCCGCTGGGCGATCTGTATGACAAGGCGATGATCGACGAGATCGTCGGCGGTCTGGACGTGGCCCAGCGCTGGGGTGTCGCCGATGGTCAGCTGTCGCTGGCTTCGAAGATGATCAACAGCCAGGCGATCAACCGCATCGTGCGCCAGTACATCGACGGTGAAGTCGATGCCGCGGCCGCCGTGGCGGCGATGAACGCCGAACTGGGCGCCATCGAGTAACTGCCTGCCCTGCCTGCCCCGGGCTTGTCCCGGGGCCTTTCCCTTCGCGCTGTTGGCCATGAGGCCCCGGGTCAAGCCCGGGGCGCGGAGGGCCCGTTTCATCAAAGGCACCTGCCATGACCGACATGACACCTCCGACAGGCACGACGCCCCTGGCCCGGCGCGAGGCGCGCCTTGCCTGGGGCCTGTTGGCCCCCACGTTGATCAGCGTCGCGCTGGTCGTGGTTCTGCCCCTGCTGGCGATCTTCTGGATTTCCTTCAAACCGATCGGCCTGTCCGACCTGCGCCCCGCCGCCGCGGTGGTGCGCGAAAACCTGCGCGGATCGGGCGACGATCTGCGCATCGAGTACCGCATCCGCAATTCAAGCCAGGACACCGAGGTGACGGATGTGTCCCTGCGCGACACGATACCCGACGGCCTGGTGCTGGGCGAACTGCCGCCGCAGTGCACCCTGACCGGGCGCGCGCTGGCCTGCGACATCGGCACCCTTGAGCCGGGGTACAACGAACGGCTGCTGCTGCCCGCGTCGACCGCCGATGAGGACGCGGCCGAACGCAGCGCCGAGGACAGCGCCCCAGAGATCAGCGGCCGGTCCGACAGCATCCTGACCAATGGCACCTTTACGCTGGAGAATTTCGCCCGGGTCTTTGACGGAGCCGAGTTCTGGTCGGTGCTGTGGGTGACGTTGTTCTATACCGTCTTTGGCACCATCGGCGCGCTGCTGGTCGGGCTGTTCGCGGCGCTGCTGCTGGACAAGAGCTTTCGCGGGCAGGGCATCCTGCGGGGGCTGTACCTGTTTCCCTATGTCGCGCCGGTGATCGCGGTGGCCTTTTCCTGGCTGATCCTGTTCGATCCCTTTTCCGGCAGCGCCAATGCCCTGCTGATCCAGATGGGTGTGACCGAAGAGGCCATCAACTTTTTCGGGCAGAAGCCACTGGCGCTGATCATGGTCACGGTGTTCGAGATCTGGCGCTATTTCCCGCTGTCCTTCCTGTTCATCCTTGCCCGGATGCAAAGCATCGACAGCGACATGTACGAGGCGGCGGACATGGACGGCGCCAGCCCGTTCCAGCAGTTCTGGTATCTGAGCCTGCCTCAGCTTCTGGGTATTCTGAGCGTGCTGTTCCTGCTGCGCTTCATCTGGACCTTCAACAAGTTCGACGACATTTTCCTTTTGACGGGCGGCAATGCCGGGACGCGCACCTTGACGGTGAATGTCTATGAGCAGGCCTTTGCGGTGTCGAACATCGGCGCCGGCGCGGCGGTGGCCGTGGTGATCTTTCTGTGCCTTCTGAGTTTTTCCGTCGTCTTCTTCAAATACGTCAGCCGGGAGGAAGGGCTATGAGGACTTTCGCCTGCCTGCGGCAGCCGACCGGCCGGGGGGCGCTGCCCCCCGGACCACCCGGGATATTTGATGCACAAAGAAACAAGGAGTGGGGCGCATGACTTTGTTCAGGCATGGCTATGTGACCGGGCCGGTGATTGGGGTGCTTTGGGTCTTTGTGGCGGCGGTGACGGTTTCGGTGGCGATGAGTTTTGCCACCGGGGCGGCCTTTCGGCCGTCGGCGTTCTATGCGCTGATCGTGGGGGCCCCGCTGGGGGTGGCCTGTCTTGGGGTGCGGCGCAAGCGGATTGTCGTCGCCGCCGGTTGCATCGGCTTTGCCCTGGGCATGGTGATGGGCATCGGGCCGGTGCTGAGCACGGACACCGGGATCGGGCTGCGGCTGGTGACCGGGGTGGCGCTGGGGCTGGCGGTGTGCTGGCCGCTGCTGCATTTCCTTGAGAACCTGAGCCGCTCTGCCGTGACCCGGCATGTGTTCGAAGAGGCGGTGATCCGGTTCCTGACCGGCTTTGGCTATGTGTTTTTCACGGCCATCGTCGCCATCCCGTTTTACGTGATGGTGATGACCAGCCTGAAGAACCAGTCGCAGCTGATCCAGAACCCGTTGGATTTCTCGTTGGACTGGTCGCTGGGCTGGGGGGTGCTGCGCAGCTATACCGAATTGTTCCGCGATTTCAACTTTGGCACCTACATGCTGAATTCGCTGGTCATTTCGGTGCTGACCGTCTTTATCACCCTGCTGTTCAGCATTCCCGGCGCCTATGCGGTGGCGCGGTTGCGGTTCAAGGGACAGGCGGTTTTCTCGCGCTCGATCCTGTTGATCTACATGGTGCCGATCATCGTTCTGGCGCTGCCGATCTACATCGCCTTTTCCATGACCGGGCTGCGCAACACGGTTGTCGGCATCCTGATGATCTATCCGGTGACGACGATCCCGGTGGCGCTGTACATGCTGCAGGGGTATTTCCGCGGCCTGCCCGCCGAGATCGAGGAAGCGGGGTTGATGGACGGGCTGAGCCGGTTGCAGGTGATCTGGAAGATCACCCTGCCGCTGTCGCTGCCGGCCATGGCCTCGGTGTCGCTTTATGTCTTCATGATTGCCTGGAACGAATTCCTGCTGGCCTTCATGCTGCTGGACGATCCCAGCAAATTCACCCTCACGCGCGGAATTGCCAGCCTCAATTCCTCGGAAATTCCCAGGCAGCACCTGATGGCGGGCTCGGTCGTGGCGACCGTGCCGATCATGGTGCTGTTCCTGGGATTGGAACGTTTCATGACCAAGGGCCTGACGGCCGGATCGGTTAAAGGATGACCCACATGAGCCAAGATCACATCAGCATCGACGAACAGGCCCGCGCGATCCTGCGGGGCAACGACCGGGGCGGCTATACCGTGCCGACCGCCGGCCTGTATCCCTACCAGTGGAACTGGGACAGCGCCTTTGCCGCCTGGGGGTTTGCGCAATTCGACATCGACCGGGCCTGGGCCGAGCTTGAGACGCTGTTCGCCGGGCAGTGGCCCAGCGGGATGGTGCCGCATATCCTTTTTCACAAGCCTGATCCGGGGTATTTCCCGGGCCCCGACGTCTGGGGCGCGCAGGACAAGGGCACGACGCCCAGTTCAGGCATCAGCCAGCCGCCCGTGGCGGCCAGCTTTGCCCGTGCGGTTTACGAAAAGGACCCCGCCGCCGGCGAGCCCCGCCTGCGCGCGCTGTTCACCAGGATGGTCGACTGGCACCGCTGGTTCATGGACTGGCGCAGCGATGGCGGCGCGATCTTCATCACCCACCCCTGGGAGGCGGGCCGCGACAATGCCCCCGACTGGGACGAGGCCATGGCCGCGATCGACCCTGTCGGCGTCGGCGAATACACCCGCCGAGACACCAGCCATGTCGATCCCGCCATGCGCCCGACCAAGGAAGACTATGACCGCTACATCTGGTTGGTGCAGCGCGGGCGCAGGCTGGACTGGGACGATGCGGCCCTGGCCAAGGACCGCCCCTTCATGGTGGCCGACCCGACGATGACCTTTATCCTGCTGCGCGCCAACCGCGACCTGGCCGCCCTGGCCGATCTGCTGGGCGAGGACCGCGGCGAAATCGACAGCTGGACCGCACGGCTGGAGGCCGGCGCCGCGCGCCTGAAGGGGGAGGACGGCGTTTTCGACGCGATCAACCTGACCACCGGGCACCATACCGGCAACGTGTCCTGCGCGTCTTTCCTGTGCTGGTACGCCGGGCTTGAAAGCGATGTGATGCTGGACGAGCTGCGCCAGGCCTTTGACGCCAGCCCCTACCCCATCCCGAGCCACAAGGTCGGCACCGAAATCTTCAACCCGAAACGTTATTGGCGCGGGCCGACCTGGGCGATCATCAACGCGCTGATCGGGCGCGGCCTGGCCGAAATGGGACACAAGCCCGAGGCCGAAAAGCTGCGCCTGCTGACCCGCGAACTGATCGCGCGGCATGGCTTTGCCGAATATTTCAACCCGCTGAACGGCGATCCGGCCGGGGGTGGCACATTCACCTGGACGGCGGCGGTCTGGCTGGCCTGGGCGTCGCCCAGTGCGGAGGCAAGCTGATGGGGGCAATCACGCTGAAGGCCGTCGAAAAGTGGTACGGCAATGTGCAGGTGATCAAGGGTGTCGACCTGCAGATCAACGACGGGGAATTCGTGGTTTTCGTCGGGCCTTCGGGCTGTGGGAAAAGCACGCTGTTGCGGATGATCGGGGGGCTTGAGGATATCAGCCGCGGGTCGCTGGACATCGACGGGCGCGATGTCACCGCCGAGCCGCCCAGCAAGCGCGGGCTGGCCATGGTGTTCCAGAGCTATGCGCTGTACCCGCACATGACGGTGCGCGAGAACGTCGGCTTCAGCCTGAAAACCTCGGGCGCGCCCAAGGATGAAATCGCCCGCAAGGTCGATCACGCCGCCGAAGTTCTGAAGCTGGGCCCCTATCTGGACCGCCGCCCAAAGGACCTGTCGGGCGGGCAGCGCCAGCGCGTGGCCATCGGGCGCTGCATCGTGCGCGACCCCACGGCGTTCCTGTTTGACGAACCGCTGTCGAACCTGGACGCCGCCCTGCGGGTGGAAATGCGCTATGAAATCGCCAAGCTGCACCAGTCGCTGAAATCGACGATGATCTACGTCACCCATGACCAGGTCGAGGCGATGACCCTGGCGGACCGCATCGTGGTGCTGGAGTTCGGCAAGATCGCGCAGGTCGGCACACCGCGCGAATTGTATGAACGCCCCGCCAACCTGTTCGTGGCGCAGTTCATCGGCAGCCCCAAGATGAACATCCTGCCCTGTGAGACCGGGCAAGGCAGCTATGCCCTGCAAGGCGGGCGTGGCGGCGCCTTTGCGGGTGATCGCGCGGCGCAGCACATCGGCATCCGGCCCGAACACATCGAGGTCGTCGCCCAGGGCCAAGGCCAGTGCGACGGGGTGATTGACGTGATCGAATACCTTGGCGCCGACAGCTTTCTGGTGATCGATTGCGGGCCGCTGGGCAAGATCACCCAGCGCAGCTTTGGCGATGTGACCCACCGCGAAGGCGACACCGTCGGGTTGAAATTCGATCCTGACCGCCTGTCGTTCTTTGACGGCGACGGCCTGCGGGTCTGACACGGAACCGGCGCGGGCGGCCCTGGCCCCCGCGCCGCCTGCCCTTTCTTTCGGCAGACAGGCGCCATCTGCCACATTTGTCGGCAACTGCGCAAAGCTGTTTCAAAAATATCTATAAAGTCCTGATGATTTCCATGCCCTATAAGAAAGCGGGGAATGGAGGGCCGCGGTGAACCGGTATCCAAGGGACATGCATGGGCGGGGCGCTGCTGCGCCGGCGGGCGGTACGGCGGCCCGGCCTTGCCCGCTGTTCCGCATGGACACGTCGGCATGACCTGCGCCCCGTCCGATCGCCCTGCTGCTGCGCCTTTCCAAAGCGCGCCGGGCCGGATGGGTCATCCCCCTGTTGGCAGCCTGATACCGACACTTGCCAGCGGCGACCGAAAATCGTGCAAACCGCTTGAAACAACGGCAACCTCGCGCCCCTGGGCCAGCCTGCGACAAACCGCACGCCCCATCCCGGCGCGCGCCCCTTGCCGTCGCTGCAGCGCAGCGGACATTCAACACCATGCGTCGGATCGGCCTGTGCGCCGCTCTGCACCACCCCCGGCCTGGCGATGTCCTCATCGCTGCGCCACCCCACAAAGGGACCCAGCCCGATCAAGAGGCGGGCCCGACACCAGTCAACACGGAGGGACATGATGGCTGACACTTCGATCGGGACCGCAGAGCAACTGCGCGATCCAAACTATACACCCCCACTGGCCAAGGCGGTGCCGCTGGGCATCCAGCACGTTCTGGCGATGTTCGTGTCCAACGTGACGCCCGCGATCATCATCGCGGGGGCCGCGGGCTTTGGCTTTGGCTCGGATCAGGGCGCGCTGGGTTTCCCGGACATGACCTACATGATCCAGATGTCGATGCTGTTCGCGGGCATCGCGACGCTGTTCCAGACCATCGGCATGGGCCCGGTGGGCGCGCGTCTGCCGATCGTGCAGGGCACATCCTTTGCCTTCATCCCGGTGATGATCCCGGCCGTGGTCGGGCAAGGCACCGCAGGCATGGCGGGGCTGATGACCGGCGTTGTCATCGGCGGCATCTTTCACTTCATGCTGGGCACTGTCATTGGCAAGATCCGCTTTGCCCTGCCGCCGCTGGTCACCGGTCTGATCGTCCTGATGATCGGTCTGGCGCTGGTGCGGGTCGGCATCCAGTATTCCGCAGGCGGCGTGCCGCTGATCGGCAAGCCTGAATATGGGTCGATGGCCATGTGGTTCCCGGCGCTGGTGGTGATCGTCGTCACCCTGGCGCTGAAGTTCTTTACCAAGGGGATGCTGAGCGTCGCCGCCGTGCTGGTCGGCATCATCGTCGGCTATGTCGTGGCCTACATGATGGGCCAGGTGAACCTTGGCAACGTGTCCAAGGCGGCCATCTTCGAGGTGCCCATGCCGTTCAAATGGGGCTTTGAATTCAACGGGGCGATCATCATCGGCATGTGCTTCATGGCCGTGATCTCGGCCATCGAAACCGTGGGCGACACCAGCGGCATCACCAAGGGCGGCGCAGGCCGCGAGGCCACCGACAAGGAAATCCAGGGCGCGACCTATGCCGACGGTCTGGGCACCGCGATCGCCGGGATCTTTGGCGGGCTGCCGAACACCTCGTTCAGCCAGAACGTCGGCCTGATCTCGATGACCGGCATCATGAGCCGCCACGTCGTGACCATCGGCGCGATCTTCCTGATCATCTGCGGGCTGATGCCGGTGGTGGGCGCGGTGATCCGCACGGTTCCGATCAACGTCCTTGGCGGCGGCGTTGTCGTGATGTTCGGCATGGTCGCCGCCGCGGGTGTCAACATGCTGTCGGACGTCAACTGGAACCGCCGCAACATGGTGATCTTTGCGATTTCCCTGTCGGTTGGCCTGGGTCTGCAACTGGAACCGGGCGCGCTGCAGCACCTGCCGCAAACCATGCAGATCCTGCTGACCTCGGGCCTGTTGCCTGCGGCACTGCTGTCCATCGTGCTGAACCTGGCCCTGCCCGAGCAGTCGGACGACGAATGACAGCGCAACCGCGCATGTGACACCGAAACGGCGCCCCGTCATGGGGCGCCGTTTTTCGTTGTGGCAAAGGGCGTGGATCAGGCCGGCAGGTCGGCCGCGACCGGCGCGGCGCGGGTCACTGTGGCGCCCGCCTCGCGCGGCCAGGTCACCAGCAGGATCGCACAGCCGCGCACGTCGTTGTCACGGATCAGCTGCGCCAAGCCCGAAACCGTGCCACGCAGCGACCGTTCGCCGGGTTTCGACACTTCGACCGCGACGCAGACCGGCGCGTCACCGGGCAGACCGCGCGCCATCAAGGCATCGGAAATGCGCTGTGCCTGACGGACGGACATGTAGAACCCCGTGGTGGTTCCCGGCCCCGAAAGCCGGGTGCAGTCGGGCAAGGGATCGCCCTTTTGCCCCATGCCCGTGGCCAGCACCAGAGTGTCGGCAACGCCGCGTTCGGTCAGGCTTTGCCCCATGCTGGCGGCGGCGGCGCAGACGGCAGTGACACCGGGGATGATCTCGACCGGGATGGCGCGGGCGTTGGCGGCGGCGATTTCCTCGCCGGCGCGGCCAAAGACCCCCGGATCGCCGGATTTCAAGCGCACGACGCGGCGGCCCCGGGCGGCCTCGGCCACGATCACCTGGTTGATGCGCTCTTGCGGCCAGGCATGGGCGCCGACCTCCTTGCCGACAAAGACCAGTTCGGCCCCCGGGCGGGCAAAGCCCAGCACCTCGGGGTCGACCAGGCGGTCATGGAACACCATGTCGGCCTCTTGCAGGCGTTTGACCGCGCGCAGGGTCAGCAGGTCGCGCGCGCCGGGGCCAGCGCCGACCAGGGCGATATGGCCCTGCCGTTGATCGGCCCGGTCGCGGGCCGGAGCCGCAGGTTGCCGGGTGCTGCGCGCCGCGCCCCAGACAAAGCGCAGGACATTGGACAACAGGCCGGACGGCGCAGGCAGTGCGGACAGATCGGACATGGCATTCCCTTTCATTGCGCGCGCCCTCAGGCGGCCTGCGCGGTGCGGCGCGCGGCCCAGAGGCTGCGCGCGGTGGTGTCGGACTGGGCATCGCCCAGGGTATCAAGAGCCAGCGCGGCCGTTCCCAGAACGACCTGCCTGGCAAAAGGATCATCCAGTTCGCCCGACCAAAGCGCGGCCAGCGCCGCCGGGTCGCGCGCGCCATCGTCAAGGCGGCGGGTGTCGTCGATCAGGCTGGGCAAGGTGCCCTCCCACGGCTGGCCGCCGCGCAGGCCGAACCCGGCGATCTCCTTGGCGGGGTGGCGTTCGAATTCGCCGCCGCCGCCCTTGATCACGCTCAGCGCGCGCCAGCCCATCAGCGCCGCCGCATCGGCCTGCAACAACCGGTACGAGGGGTGAAAGACCCCCTGCACGCTGGCCTTGGCCCGCGCCGGGTTGAGCATTCGGCAGACCGTGTTGATGCAGGACCGCAGGCCCAGTTGCTGACGCAGGGACAGCAGGTGGAACAGCGCGGGCGACAGGATTTCAAGCGGCAGATAGGCGATGCCGTGTTGGTCCAGCAGCCGCGCGGCCTGATCCGGGGTATCCGCGACGGCAATGCCCGCCGCCGCCAGACCGCCGCGCACCGCGCCATCGTCGCCATTCCAGCCGTGCAGCAGCACCCGATGCCCGGCGCTGGCCAAAAGGCGCGCCGACAGCAGGAACCACGGCAGCCCGCGCGTGCGCCCGGCGGCATAGCTGGGCCAATCCAGATCGACCTGCGGCAGGGGCAGCAGGCTGGCCTGCACGCCCTGGGTAAAGCCTGCGATCTCCTCGGCCACCTCGCCCTTCATCCGCAGCAGCATCAGCAGGGCGCCCACGGCCTCGGGGGCGGCGTCGGGGCGCAGCATCAGGCGCATCGCCTCGCGCGCCTCGTCCTGTGTCAGCGACCGGGCGCGGCCCGGGCCGCGGCCCAGCGTGCGCACATGTTCGGACAGGGTCATTCCGCCGCCTCGCGCTGGTGCACCTGCGCCAGAAGCGCGGCGATTTCCGGTCGACACGACCCGCAGTTGGTGCCCGCCTGCAAGGCTGCGCCGACCTGCTCGACACTCATCAACCCTTGGGTTTCGACGGCGGTCAGAATGGTGTTCACCCCAACGTCAAAACACGAACACAGGGTTGGTCCGGGATCGGGGCGGTCGGCGGGTGGGCGACCGGTCAGCGCGTCGCTGCTGTCCTGACCCGGCAAGTTCGCAAGGTAATCGCGCATCACGGCCACCGGCTGGGGCGCAACGAACAGCGCGGCCAACAGCCGCCCATCGGCATGAAAGGCGATCCGTGCGAGGCCGCGTTTGACGTCGATCAGCGATTGCACCTGGGCATCGGACAGGGCGAACAGCCTGCAGGCCTCGGCCTCCCAATCCGTGATCTCGCTTAGACCCGCCATTTCCACGCGCCAACCCTGCCGGGTGCGCGCGCGGGCCCAGTATTCGGCGCGCGGGTCAATGTCGCCCTGACACACGGCAAAGCCGTACCATTTGGCGGCAAAGCGGTCGACCGCCACGACAGAGGCCTTGCTTTCGGGCTGGCCCGACACCGGGTCGGTCACGGCGGCAACAACGGCGTCGATGCGCGCGCAAGGGGCGGTTTCGCCGGTCCAGTGCATCGGGGCAAAGACCTGCCCCGGCTGCACCGCGTCGGTGATCCGGGCGCGCAGGATGGCGCTGCCTTGCGGGCTGCGCAGCTGCACCAGGTCTGCGGGGGCAATGCCCTGATCGGCGGCGTCCTGCGGGTGGATTTCCACGAAGGGTTCAGCCAGATGCGCCGAAAGGCGCGGCGACAGGGCCGTGCGGGTCATGGTGTGCCACTGGTCGCGAATGCGCCCGGTGTTCAGGCGGAAAGGATAGCGCGGGCCGGTCTTCGCCTCGGGCACCTTGTGGTGCAGCGCCAGCATCCGGGCCTTGCCACCATCGTGAAAGAACTGCCCATCCGCGAAAAAGCGCCCGCCCTGACGGGCCGCGCTGACCGGCCAGCGGGTCGGTTGCAGCGCGTCGAACCCGGCGTCGTCCAGATCGCCAAGCCCCGAGATGTCGAAGTCGCGGCCAAAGCGGCCCGCGATGCCTGAAAGCGCCGCGTATTCGCGAAAGATCTCGGCCGGGGTTTCATAGTCAAAACCGGCGGTCCACCCCATGCGGCGGCCGACCTCGGCCAGGATGGCCCAGTCGGGGCGGGCCTGTCCGGGGGCGGGCAGCGCGGCGCGCTGGCGGCTGATGGTGCGGTCCGAATTGGTGACGGTGCCGTCCTTTTCGCCCCATGCGCTGGCGGGCAGCAGCACATCGGCCAGCCGCGCAGTGTCGGTCTGGGCGGTGATGTCGCTGACGACGGTGAAATCGCAACCCGCGATGGCCGCGCTGACCGCATCGGCGTCGGGCATCGACACGGCGGGGTTGGTGTGGATGACCCACAGTGCCTTGATCTTGCCGCTTCCGACGGCGCGGAACATGTCCACCGCCTTCAGTCCCGGGGCTTCGGGCATCGTCGGCGAGGACCAGAATTCGCGCACCACGCTGCGGTGCTGGGCGTTTTCGATATCCAGATGGCAGGCCAGCATGTTGGCCAAGCCGCCCACCTCGCGGCCGCCCATGGCGTTGGGCTGGCCGGTGACGGACAGCGGCCCGCAGCCCGGTTTGCCGATGCGGCCCGTCGCAAGGTGGCAGTTGAGGATCGCGTTTACCTTGTCGGAGCCGGAGGAGGATTGGTTCACGCCCTGGCTGTAGACGGTGACAACCTTTTGCGTGCCGATCCACAGGTCGATGAACTGCTGAACAAGGGTTTCGTCCAGCCCGGTAGGATCAAGGCGGGATTCGTGGGCGGCGGCAAAGGCCTGATCGGCGCCTTCGACATGGGTCAGGAAATCGGCGTCGGCGGCGCCGCGTTGCTGGATTTGCGACAAGAGGGCGTTGAACAGGGCGACGTCGCTGCCCGGGGCAAGCGGCAGGTGCAGGTCGGCGGCATCGCAACTGGCGGTGCGGCGCGGGTCGATCACGACGATCCGGGTGCCGCGCGCCTTGCGGGCCGCCAGAACGCGCTGGTACAACACCGGATGGCACCAGGCAAGGTTCGAGCCAACCAGCACGATCAGGTCGGCCTCGTCCAGGTCCTCGTAGGTGCCGGGGACAGTGTCAGTGCCAAAGGCACGTTTGTGCCCCGCCACGCTGGAGGCCATGCAAAGCCTTGAATTCGTGTCGATATTCGCCGAACCGATAAAACCTTTCATCAGCTTGTTGGCGACATAGTAATCTTCGGTCAGGAGCTGGCCCGAGACGTAGAAGGCCACGCTGTCGGGGCCGTGCTCGGCGATGGTCTGCTGAAAGCGGTCCGCAACCAGTTGCAGCGCGTCGTCCCAGCTGGCCTCCTGCCCCTGCACGCGCGGGGTCAAAAGCCGCCCTTCCAGCCCGACGGTTTCGCCCAGTGCCGAACCCTTTGAGCAGAGCCGCCCGAAGTTGGCCGGGTGATCCGGGTCGCCCCGGACGGCCAACCCGCCCTGCCCGTCCGCCTTCAGCAGAACGCCGCAGCCGACACCGCAATAGGGACAGGTTGAGCGAACCTCGGACATCACGCGGCACTCCTTTTGGCAAAGGCCGCGCCGTCCAGCAGGATACGCCCACCTTCAAGGCGCACCGGGTAGGTCTGGATTTGACCGGTGTCGGCGCCCTGCGCCTGCCCGGTGTTCAGATCGAACACCCAGTTGTGCAGCGGGCAGGTGACGCTTTGGCCGTGCACGATGCCTTCGGACAGCGGGCCGCCCTTGTGCGGGCAGGTGTTCGAGGCGGCAAAGACCTCGGCCTCGGCGGTGCGGAACAGGCCCACGCAGCCCAGCGGGGTTTTCACAACCCGCGCGCCGCGCAGGGGGATGTCGGTGATTGCGGCGATATCGATCCAGCTCATTCCGCTGCCTCCAGTGTCAGATCGGCCAGGGCTGCAAAGGCGCGCGGTTTCGCGGCACCTTCGGCCCAGGGGTCCTTGCGATAGATGGTTTGCGACAGCTCGAAGGCGGCGATCAGGCGGGCGCGTTCGTCAACATCGGCGATGCGCTCCTTGACCCAGTCCAGCCCCACCTTGGCCAGCCATTTATAGGGGCGGTCCAGATACTTGGCGTTCTCGCGGTACAGTTGGACAAAGGCCACGGTGACGTCGATCGCCTCTTGTTCGGTTGCCACGTCGACCAGCCGTTCGGTTTCCTTCAGGTCCATGCCCGCGGCGCCGCCGACGCTGACCTGATAGCCGCTGTCGACGCAGATCACGCCGACGTCCTTGCAGGTTGCCTCGGCGCAGTTGCGCGGGCAGCCGGACACGGCCAGCTTGACCTTGTGGGGCGTCCAAGACCCCCACAGCGCCTGCTCCAGCTTGATGCCAAGGCCAGTGCTGTCCTGCGTGCCAAAGCGGCAGTGATCGGTGCCGACGCAGGTTTTCACCGTGCGCAGCCCCTTGGAATAGGCATGGCCCGACACCAGCCCGGCGCGGTTCAGATCGGCCCAGATATAGGGCAGGTCTTCGCCCTTGACGCCCAGCAAGTCGATGCGCTGGCCACCGGTCACCTTGACGGTGGGCACGTTGTATTTGTCCGCCGCGTCCGCGATGGCGCGCAGTTCTGCCGGGTTGGTGATCCCGCCCCACATGCGCGGCACCACGCTGAAGGTGCCGTCCTTCTGGATATTGGCGTGCTTGCGTTCGTTAACGAAACGCGATTGCGGGTCGTCCTGATACTCCAGCGGCCAATCGGCCAGCAGGTAAAAGTTGACCGCCGGACGGCAGACATGGCAGCCGTTGGGGGTGTTCCAGCCCAGTTCCTGCCAGACGGCGGGTTGGGATTTCAGCTCCTGCGATTTGATCAGGCGGCGCACGTCCTCGTGCGTGAGGTCGGTGCAGCCGCAGACCGATTGCGCAGCAGGCGCGGCATAGGCATCGCCCAAGGTCACCTCGAGCAGTTGTTCCACCAGCCCCGTGCAGGTCCCGCAGGATGCGCTGGCCTTGGTGCAGGCCTTGAGGCTGGGCAGATCCTGCGCCCCGCCATTGATCGCCTGAACGATGGTTCCTTTGCAAACGCCGTTACAGCCACAGATTTCCGCATCATCCGGCAAGGCTGCAACGGCTGAGAGAGGGTCCGCTGCGGCCCCCCCCTGGTAGGCCGGTCCAAAGATCAGCGTGTCGCGCATGTCGCTGACGTCGGTGCCATCCTTGATCAGCCCGAAGAACCAGTTGCCATCGGCGGTATCGCCGTACATGACCGCGCCGATCAGCTTGTTGTCCTGCAAGACCAAGCGCTTGTAGACGCCGCGCGCCGGGTCGCGGAATACGATATCCTCGCGGTCCTCGCCTTCCGCGAAATCGCCGGCGCTGAACAGATCGCAGCCGGTGACCTTCAGCTTGGTCGACACGTCGCGCTGCACGAATTGGGCGTCTTCGCCCATCAGGGTTTTCGCCGCCACCTTGGCCTGATCGTACAAAGGCGCGACCAGCCCGAACACAGCGCCGTCATGTTCGATGCATTCGCCCACGGCCAGAATGTTGGCGTCCGAGGTCAGCATCTGGTCATCTACATGGATGCCACGCCCCACCGCCAGACCGGCGTCCTTGCCCAGTGCAATGCTGGGGCGGATGCCGACCGCCATGACCAGCAGATCGCAGGGCAGTTCGGTGCCGTTCTCAAGCCGCAGGGCTTTGACGTGGCCATCCTGCCCGACGATTTCCTTGGAGTTGGTCGAGACAAGCACGTTGATCCCGCGCCCCACCAGTTCCTTGCGCAGCAGGTAACCGGCCGCCTCGTCCAGCTGACGTTCCATCAGGTGGCCCATCAGGTGCACGACGGTCACATCGACGCCGCGCGCCTGCATCCCGGCCGCCGCCTCAAGGCCCAGCAGGCCGCCGCCGATGACCACCGCCTTGTTGCCCTTGCCCAGCGACATCATGCGCTGAGTGTCTTCCAGATCGCGGTAGGCGATCACCCCTTCCAGATCGTGCCCCGGCATGGGGATGATGAAGGGGGCGGACCCGGTGGCGATCACCAGCTTGTCATAGCCCAGAACATCGCCGTTTTCCGCCGTCACCGTCTGTGCTGTACGGTCGATCTGCGCCACCTTTTCGCCAAAGCGGCAGGTGATGCCCTGCGCCTCGTACCAGTCGGCGTCGTGGGTCACGATTTCATCATAGGTCTTTTCACCCGACAGGACGGGGGACAGCATGATGCGGTTGTAGCAGCCGCGCGGCTCGGCGTTGAACAGGGTCACGTCCCAGTCGCCGCCTTGCTCCAACAGGTGCTCCAGCATCCGGCCCGAGGCCATGCCAGCACCGATGACAATCAATTTCTTCATCGCTTTCACTCCGCCGCTATGGGTTTGGGGGATTGGTCTGCTTTCGGCTTTGGCTTGGCCCCGTGTTCATATTCCTCAAGGAAATCGAGCACTTCTTGCCGGTAGGCATAGTAATCGGGGTGTTCCAGCAGCGCCTTGCGGGTGCGCGGGCGTGGCAGGTCGACCTTTGTGATCTTGCCGATTGTGGCCTGCGGGCCGTTGGTCATCATCACCACGCGGTCGGCCAGCAGGATCGCCTCGTCGACGTCATGGGTGACGCAGATGGCGGTGACCTTGGTGCGCGACCAGACCTCCATCAGGACCTCTTGCAGCTCCCACCGGGTCAGGCTGTCAAGCATGCCAAAGGGTTCGTCCAGCAGCAGCAGTTTCGGCGACAGGGCAAAGGCGCGGGCAATGCCGACGCGCTGCTTCATGCCGTTCGACATGTCGGCGGCGCCGCGGTCCATCGCATCGGCCAGACCGACCCGTTCCAGATAGTATTCCACCACGTCCTGGCGCTCGGCCTGACTGGCGCGCGGATAGACCTTGTCGACACCGATCGCCACGTTTTCCTTGGCGGTCAGCCAGGGGAACAGGTTGGGCGACTGGAACACCACGGCGCGTTCAGGATCGGCACCCAGCACGCCACGGCCATCCAGGTTGATGACCCCCTTTGAGACATCATTCAGCCCGGCGGCCATGGTCAAAACCGTGGATTTGCCACAGCCGGAATGGCCGATCAGGCTGATAAATTCGCCCTTGTCGACCTTGAGATCGAAGTCCTCGACCACGGTCAGCGGGCCCTTGGGCGTCGGGTAAATCTTGTGCAACTGGCTGAATTCAAGGAACTTGTCGGTCCGGGTTGACCCGGATGCCTCGGCCACCACGGCCGGCACCGAATGGATCGGCGTGACATTGGGCAACAGCCGCGTGCCTTCGACGCGGCCTTCGATGCCGACATCCATCAGGTATTTGGTCACCTTGGCGCGCAGCGCCTTGAAGGTATCGTCGTTGTTCATCGCGCTGCGTTCGCGCGGGCGCGGGATTGTGACCTTGAATTCGTCGCCCAGCGTGCCGTCGGGGTTCAGCGCGACGATCCGGTCGGCCAGGATGATCGCCTCGTCCACGTCGTTGGTGATCAGCACGCAGGTCTTTTTGTCCTGCTCCCAGATCTGTTCGATCTCGTCGGCCAGATTGGCGCGGGTTAGCGCATCCAGCGCCGACAGCGGTTCATCCAACAACAGCACCTCGGGCGACATCGCCAGCGCGCGGGCCACGTTGACCCGCTGGCGCATCCCGCCCGACAGTTCCGCCGGGCGGCGATGCGCGGCGTGGGACAGGCCGACCATGTTCACGTATTTGGCAACGGTTGCCACCTTTTCCGCCTTGGGCATGGACGGAAAGACCGAGTCCAGCGCCAGCCGTACGTTGCCCTCGACCGTCAGCCAGGGCATCAGCGAATAGCTTTGAAAGATCACGCCGCGTTCCGGCCCCGGCCCGGTGATCGGATTGCCCTTGAAGGTCACGCTGCCCTGCGACGGAGCATCAAGCCCCGCCATCAGGTTGATCAGCGTCGTCTTGCCGGTGCCGGAAAAGCCCAGCAGCACAAGGAACTCGCCCTCTTGCACGTCAAGGTTGATATTTTTCAGGACTTCGGTGCGGTGCACACCTTCGCCGAACCCCTTGCAGACGTTGTCGAACCTAAGAATGCTCATGACGCTCACCGGTTGTTCGAGAAGGTGAAAAGCGATTGCAGCGCGTACATCACCCGGTCCAGCAGGAAACCGATGATGCCGATGGTAAAGACCGCAACCATGATCTTGGCGAGGCTGCTGGACGACCCGTTCTGGAATTCATCCCAGACGAATTTGCCCAGGCCCGGGTTCTGCGCCAGCATCTCGGCGGCGATCAGCACCATCCAGCCAACGCCCAGGGACAGCCGCAAGCCGGTAAAGATTAGCGGCAGGGCCGAGGGCAGGACCAGCTTGGTGATCTTGGTATAGGTGTTCATTTTCAACACCTTCGATACGTTGACCAGATCCTTGTCGATGCTGGCCACACCCAGCGCGGTGTTGATCAGTGTCGGCCAGAGCGAACACAGCGTCACCGTGATGGCCGAGATCAGGAAGGATTTCGAAAACATCCCGTCATTGGTCGCGTAGACGGCGCTGACGATCATCGTGACGATGGGCAGCCAGGCCAGCGGGCTGACCGGCTTGAATATCTGCACAAGCGGGTTGATCGCGGCATTGGCGGTGGGCGACAGACCGGCGGCGATGCCCAAGGGCACGGCGACGGCCGTGGCGATCAGAAAGCCGAAGAACACCGTTTTGATGCTGGTCCAGATCTGCTGGTAATAGGTCGGCGCGCCGGTGTAGGCGACTGTCTTGACCTCATCGGCGCGGCCCGCGTCGATCAGCTTTTGGTTGCGCTTGTCGACCATGGTTTCGAACTTGGCCTGCTTGGCGGCCTTGGCCTGCGCGTCCTCGTGCAGGTTCACCGCCTCTTCCCAGACTTGCGCCGGGCCGGGCACGGCACCAAGGCTGGTCTGCACCTTGGGCGCAAGCGTGCCCCAAAGCAGCAAAAAGCCGAAGATCGCCAAAAGCGGCACCACCAGCAGGCGCCAGACGTCCTTCATCTGGGCGCGCGGGTTGTCCCCGGCGGCGGCCTTCAGGATCGGGGTCAGCCAGGCCAGTCCCAGCACCTGGAACCATTTGTCAGCAGCGTTGATGCGGGTGAACAGGCGGGCGCGGCGCGCTTCGCGGTCGGCCTCGGCGGTAAAGTTCGGATCGACGGTTGTCATGATCTGTCCTTGGATTTGTGCGGCGCGGCAAAACCCGCGCTTGTGGTCCTGGCGGGGGGGATGGGACGGCGGGCGGGGCGTCTTTCGCAGAAAGAGCGCCGTCCCGCCGTCCGCAGCCTCAGCCCTTCACCTCGGTGCCTTCGACGATCTGCGCGCCCTTCAGGCCGATCGGCAGGCTGTCCAGATAGGCGTTGGGCGCCTTGCCGTCATAGGGGATGCCGTCGATGATATCGGCCGCCGGGGTCGGCGCCTTGTAGCCATCGCTGTCCCAGGGGAAATCGGCCTCGTTGGCCAGACCTTCGTCGACCAGCAGGCGCGCGGCCTCAAGGTAGATGCCGGGCTTGTAGACCGATTTGGCGACCTCGTCGTACCAGTCATCCGACTTCGGCTCGGCGATCTGGCCCCAGCGGCGCATCTGCGTCAGGTACCAGATGGCGTCCGAGTAGAAGGGATAGGTCGCGTTGTGGCGGAAGAAGACGTTGAAATCGGGGATGTCCCGCTTGTCGCCCTTTTCGAATTCAAAGAACCCGGTCATCGAGTTGGCGATCACCTCGGCGTCGGCGCCCACGTATTCGGGGCGCGACAGGATTTCCACCGCCTCGGCGCGGTTGGCGTTGTCGTTTTCATCCAGCCAGATGGCGGCGCGGATCAGTGCCTTGGTCACGGCCAGCGTGGTGTTGGGGTATTCCTCGGCGAATTCGGCGGTGATGCCGAACACCTTTTCGGGGTTGTTCTTCCACAGCTGGTAATCGGTGATGACCGGCACGCCGATCCCCTTGAACACCGCCTGCTGGTTCCAGGGCTCACCCACGCAATAGCCGTTGATCGTGCCGGCCTCCAGGGTCGCGGGCATCTGCGGCGGGGGCGTCACGCTCAGGAACACATCGGCGCCAATCTGGCCGCTGACGTTTTCGGGGCTGTAATAGCCGGGGTGCAAACCGCCCGCCGCCAGCCAGTAGCGCAGTTCATAGTTGTGGGTCGAAACCGGGAAAACCATGCCCATGTTAAAGGGCTTGCCTTCGGATTTGAACTCTTCGACCACCGGGGCCAGCGCCGTGGCGGAAATCGGGTGCTGCGGGCGGCCGTCGTCCATCTTGGGGATATGCGGCAGCATCTTTTCCCAGACTTCGTTCGACACGGTGATGCCGTTGCCGTTCAGGTCCATCGAAAAGGGCGTGATGATATGCGCCTCGGTGCCGAAACCGATGGTCGCGGCCAGCGGCTGGCCTGCCAGCATATGCGCGCCGTCCAGCTGCCCGCCGATCACCCCGTCCAGCAGCACCTTCCAGTTGGCCTGCGCCTCGAGTGTCACGAACAGGCCTTCGTCCAGGAAATAGCCCTGCTCATAGGCGACGGCCAGCGGCGCCATGTCGGTCAGCTTGATAAAGCCAAAGGTCAGTTCGTCCTTTTCCAGCTCCAGCTCGGCCATGGCCGGGCTGACAAGCGCCGTGGTCGCGGCAAGGCTCAGAAGAAGTCGCTTCATGGGAAGTCCCTTTCGTGCATCGTTTGCCCGGGGTCCGGGCGCAAAAACAAAAAAGCCGCCGACACGCACCGCCGGGAGGATGGCGGAGGGTCGAGCGGCTTTGCTCATGATTTCCCTGTCGTAGGGAGAATTCCGTCGAAGGGCGTCGTTGCCTTTCGGTGATCCCTTTATGCCCCTGCCGCAGCGCAGCGATCAAAGGGTTTCGCCGGATTTTCGCCAAATTTGCTGCGGCGCGGCATGGATTCCGCCGCGACTGCACAAAGTTTGTGCATCACTCGGCGAGCGGCTCAAAAACGCGCCCATCAAAGAACTGGTCCCGGCCCAGAATCAACGATCCGCGCGGCGAGGACACCGGGGAATCGGCCATCAGCGCGCCTTCGACCTTGGACGAAGCGCCGGGCAGATCGGCGGCGGTTCCGGCCAGCGCCGCGCGGTACAGATCGCTGCGGAACACGGACCGCGCCGCCCGCGCCGCCGCCTCGGGATCGCGGCCAAGGCGCGTTGCCATGTGCCGGCCGATCCATTCCGCCTGGCTGCGCCAGGGAAAGCCCGCCGCGCCCTTGTGGAATTCGACAAAGCCCGGCACCGCGCGTTCTTCGCCGCGGCTGGAAATCACCAGCCGCCCCGACAGGGCACGGTCCAGGATGTCGGGGGCCAAATCCAGATGCTCGGGCCGCGACAGCAGTTCCGCCGCCAGCACACGGCTGTCCGGATCGGCCAGCCAGCGCCCCGCCCGCCAGACCGCGCGGATCAGCCGCCCGGTCAGAGAGGCTTCGGTTTCGGCCCAGTCGCTGCGCACCGCCAGCACCTTTTCCGGCGAAAAGGCCCAGATCGCCGAAACCGGCAACAACAGCGCGCCAACACCGTTTTCCACCGCCTTCGATCCCCAGGGTTCGCCGACGCAAAAGGCGTCGATCTCGCCTGCGGCGATGGCCTCGGCCATCAGGGGGGGCGGCATGGTGCGGATGTCCACACGGGTCGGCACCGCATAGCCCAGCGCCGACAGCCAATAGACCACCAGTTCCGCATGCATGGAAAATGGAAACGGCACCCCGATGCGCAACCGGTCCCCGGCTACCGCGATCAGCGCGCGTCCGGCGGCACCGGCATCGGCGAAATCGAACCCGTGCCCGGCGTCACGCAGGCGCTGTTCCAGCGCCCGGCTGACGCCGATCACATTGCCATTGACCGACAGGACCGACACCGCCGACAGCGGCGCCCCTGCCCCACCCAGACCCAGCGCCGCCGCGATGGGCACCGGCGACAGCATATGCGCTGCGTCCACCTGTCCGAAACTCAGCATGTCGCGCAGCGATGACCAGCTGGGCGCGCGGCGCAGTTCCAGCGCGATGCCTTCTTCGGCGGCAAAGCCCATGTCCTGCGCCACGATCAGCGGCGCGGCGTCCACAAGGGGCATGAAGCCCACCGAAAGCGTCGCGCCCTTCACAACAGCAGCCCCGCCGCCGTCACCAGCGCCTGCGCCACGTCGGCCAGCCGCTTGCCCTGATCCATCGCCGCCTTGCGCAGGATGGCATAGGCTTCGTCCTCGCCCACGCCGCGCGCCTTCATGATCATGCCCTTGGCGCGGTCGATGACCTTGCGTTCCTCAAGCGCGCGCTTTGTTTCGGACAGTTCCTTGCGCATCCGCTGGAACATGCGGAACCGGGCAATCGCCGCATCCAGAATGGGTTTCAACCGGTCGGGGCGCAGCCCGTCGACCACATAGGCCGACACGCCTGCCTCGATCGCGGCGGTCGACAGCCCCGCCTCGGAGCGGTCGACGAACATGGCCACCGGGCGCTCCATCGGGCCCGAGGCCAGGGCCAGCTCTTCGAGCGTGTCGCGCGACGGGTTTTCGATGTCGATCAGCACCACATCGGGCTGCATGTCCTGGATCTGCCGCGCCAGCGCCGTCGGTTCTGCGATGATGCGGATCTCGCATTCGCCGGCCGCACGCAGGCTGTCCACGATTTGCGTGGCGCGGTCCTTGTCGGCTTCGACGACGATTATGGAAATGATGTCTGGCACGCCCGAGAAATGCTGCACACGCAGCATCAAGGTAAAGAGGAATTGCGCGGCGCGGCCCTGAATTCGAACGCCCTGCCCATTTTTTGGGCAGGTCTTGCCCCGTGTGCGCGGCCCGTCATGTCAGTGCAGGGCCGGGGCAACCAGCCAGTCGCGAAACCTGAGCGCCTTGGCCGAGGCCCGGCGATGCGCCCGCAGGTAAAAGCACTGCGGCGACACCACCCTTTCGGGCGTCAGCTGCGTCAGCTCGCCCGCCTCCAGCAGCCCGCCAACCAGCCCATCCCAGCCCAGAACCGCCCCGATCCCGTCCTTGGCCAGTTGCAGCGCGATCATGTAGTTGTTGACCGCGATCTTCTGCCCGGCGGGCGGCGGGCAGCCCAGTTCCGCCAGCCAGTCAGCCCATTCGGTCCAGCGATGATTTGCCCCGGTGATGTGGATCAGCGGCGCACGCTGCAGATCGGGCAGACCCGTGATCGCGTGCCGGGCCGCGAAATCCGGCGATCCGACGGCGCAGATCCTGTCGTGGAACAGCAGCGCGCAGCGGTCATCGCCCGGCGGCAGCGTGCCGTAATGCAGGCTTAAATCCACCGCCGCGTCGATGTCCGGGGCATCGCTGACGATCTGCGAGATGGTGATATCGGGGTTGTGCCGCCAGAACCCCGACAGGCGCGGCGTCAGCCACAGCGCGCTGATCGCGGTCGAGGCCAGCACAACCACGTCATCCTCGGCGCCGGGGCTGCGCATGTCGCGCACAACGTCCGAAATCACCTCGAACCCGCGTTGCACCGCGTTGAACAGATAGGCCCCGGCCTCGGTCAGTTCGACCCCGCGATGCTGACGGCGGAACAGCTGTTGCCGCAGCTCGGCCTCCAGCGCGCGAATCTGGTGGCTGACGGCGGTCGGGGTCACGTTCAGCTCCTTGGCGGCGGCCTTGAAGCTCAGTTTTCGGGCAGCTGCCTCGAAACAATTCAGTGCTGTCAGCGACGGAAGATCATAGGGCCTGCGCATGGTGTCGTTTTCTGACCTGTCCGTGTCGATAATCCGCACAGATGAATTCAGTTCATCCTGGATGAATTTTTACGCCCTTGAAGCCCATAACAAAAGTGATTTTTGAATGACATCAAATCACGTCTTTTCAGGAAAGGCCGCGCCCCGTGACGTCCCATGTTTCCGATCTTCTGGCCCAGCGCCGCCCCGGCCATTCGCTTGACCGGGCCTTTTACACCGACCCGCAGGTCTTTGCCGCCGATCTGGAGCACATCTTTTACCGCGACTGGCTGTTTGCCATTCCCGCCTGTCAGCTGGTCAAGACGGGCGATTTCGCGCGGCTGCAGATCGGCGCCTATGACGTGGTGCTGGTCAAGGGCAGCGATGGCGAAATCCGCGGCTTTCACAACACCTGCCGGCACCGCGGCTCGATCCTGTGCAAATCGCGCGCCGGACAGGTGGCCAAGCTGGTCTGCCCCTACCACCAATGGACCTATGACCTGGACGGCAGCCTGCTTTGGGCGCGTGACATGGGCCCCGATTTCGACCCAAAGGCGCACAGCCTGCGCCCGGTGCAGACCCGCAACCTTTGCGGGCTGATCTATCTGTGCCTGGCCGAAAACGCCCCGGATTTCGAAGCCTTCGCCCAGATGGCCCGCCCCTACCTCGAGGTGCACGACCTGCAGCGCGCCAAGGTCGCGCATACATCGTCGATCATCGAAGAGGGCAACTGGAAACTGGTCTGGGAAAACAACCGCGAATGTTACCACTGTTCGGGCAACCACCCGGAACTGTGCCGGTCCTTCCCGCTGGACCCCGAGGTCGCGGGGGTGTCGCCGGACGGGTCGATCTCGGCCCGACTTCAGGCGCATTTCGACCGCTGCGAGGCCGCCGGCGCCCCGGCGCAGTTCCGCATCGGCGGCGACGGGCAATACCGGCTGGCGCGGATGCCGTTGCAGGAAAACGCGGTCAGCTACACCATGGACGGCAAGGCGGCCAGCACACGGGCCCTGGGCCGTGTCGCCCTGTCCGATGCCGGATCGCTGCTGAAATTCCACTATCCGTCGACCTGGAACCATTTCCTGCCCGACATCACCCTGACCTTTCGCGTCACACCGATCAGCCCGACCCAGACCGAGGTGACGACCACCTGGCTGGTGGACAAGGACGCGGTCGAAGGTGTCGATTATGACCTGGCGCGTCTGACCGAGGTCTGGATCGCCACCAACGATCAGGACCGCGCCATCGTCGAGGACAACCAGCGCGGCATCAACTCTCCGGCCTATACGCCCGGCCCCTATGCGCCGGACTGGGAATCCGGCGTCATCCAGTTCGTCGACTGGTACGCCGATACCATGACCCATGCCATCGGCCCGCGCGCCGTCGCGGCGGAATAGACCGATGGCCGCCACCCCGCAGCCGGCGCTGGCCTTCTGGACCGACAGCGAGGCGCTGGAATGCGTCAGCTACCTGCCCGAAACGCCCCAGACGGCAACCTTTACCTTTCAGGCGCCGTCGGGCGCGCTGTTCCGGTTTGATCCGGGGCAGTTCATCACGCTCGAACTGCCGGTGCCGGGCGGCCCGCTGCACCGGACCTATACGATCTCGTCCTCGCCTTCGCGGCCGATATCGCTGACCGTCACCGTCAAGGCGCAGCCGGGCTCCATCGGCACGCGCTGGATGCTGGACAGCCTGCGGCCCGGCATGCGCGTCAAGGCCATCGGCCCCGCCGGAGAGTTCAGCAACGCCCGCCATGCCGCGGCCAAGTACCTGTTCATCTCGGCCGGTTCGGGGATCACCCCGATGATGTCGATGACGACCCGGATGTACGACGCCGGGCGCGACATGGACATCGTGTTCATCAATTGCGCGCGCCGCCCTTCGGACATCATCTTTCGGCAGCGGCTTGAACACATGGCGTCACGAAGCCCGGGGATTTCCCTGACCTGGGTGGTCGAAGAACCCGACCCCTACAGCCCCTGGACCGGCATCAAGGGGCAGTTCAACCAGCTGATCCTTGGCCTTGTCGCGCCCGACTACCTGGACCGAGAGGTATTCTGCTGCGGCCCCGAACCCTTCATGCGCGCGGTGCGCGAGGCGCTGGCCGGCCTTGGCTATGACATGGCGCGCTACCACCAGGAAAGCTTTCACGCGCCGGCGGCCCAGGCCGAACAGGTGCCCGACGACGTGGTGCCCGACGAAGACAGCGCCGTCGAAATCAGCTTTACCAGATCGGGCAAGCGCACCAAGGTTGCGGAAACCGAAACCCTTCTGGCGGCGGCAAGGGCGGCGGGTGTGGCAGTGCCATCGGGTTGCACCTTTGGGGTCTGCGGCACCTGCAAGCTGCGCAAGACCGAAGGCCAGGTGCACATGGTCCACAACGGCGGCATCACCGACGACGACATCGCCGCAGGCTATATCCTGGCCTGCTGTTCGCACCCGATCGGGAATGTCACGCTCGAAGCGTGACGCGCACCCCCAGACCAAGAGGCCCCAAATGTCCAGCGATCCCCTTCTTCAGCCCTACCAGTTGAAACATCTGACGCTGAAGAACCGGCTGATGATCACCAGCCACGAACCGGCCTACCCCGAAGACGGCATGCCCAAGGACCGCTATCGCGCCTACCACGTCGAACGGGCCAAGGCGGGCGTGGCGCTGACCATGACGGCGGGCTCGGCTTCGGTGGCGCGCGACAGCCCGCCAGTGTTCAACAACATCCTGGCCTGGAAGGACGAGGTGGTCGGCTGGATGAAGGCGCTGAGCGACGAATGCCACGACCATGGCTGCGCGGTGATGATCCAGCTGACCCACCTGGGCCGCCGCACCCGCTGGGACAAGGCCGACTGGCTGCCGGTCGTCTCGCCGGGTCACGAACGCGAACCGTCGCACAAGGCCTTTCCCAAAAGGGCCGAGGATTGGGACATCGCCCGCATCATCGAGGATTACGCCGACGCGGCAGAACGCATGCAGGCCGCCGGTCTGGACGGGATCGAGCTGCAGGCCTATGGCCACCTGATGGATCAGTTCTGGTCGCCGCTGACCAATGACCTGGACGGCCCCTATGGCGGCAGCCTGGACAACCGGCTGCGGTTCACCTTTGACACGCTGCGCGCGATCCGCGCCCGGGTCGGCGACGACTTCATCATCGGGGTCCGCTATACCGGCGACGAAGACATGACGGGCGGCATCACCCGCGCCGAGGGTCTGGAAATCTCGCACCGGTTGAAGGACAGCGGGATGGTCGATTTCCTCAACGTGATCCGCGGCCATATCGACACCGATGCCGCCCTTACCGACGTGATCCCGGTGCAGGGCATGCGCAGCGCACCGCATCTGGACTTTGCCGGGGACATCCGCGCCGCGACCCGCTTTCCCACCTTTCACGCCGCCAAGATCCAGGACGTGGCGACGGCGCGCCATGCCATCGCCTCGGGCAAGCTGGACATGGTCGGGATGACCCGCGCCCATATGGCCGATCCGCATATCGTCGCCAAGATCATGCGCGGCGAAGAGGACCGCATTCGCCCCTGTGTCGGCGCCAACTATTGCCTTGACCGGATCTATCAGGGGGGCATGGCGCTGTGCCTGCACAACCCCTCGACCGGGCGCGAACTGGAAATGCCCCACGCCATCGCCCCCGCCACCGAACCGCGCCGCGTGGTGATCGTCGGCGCCGGTCCCGCCGGGCTCGAGGCGGCGCGCGTCGCCGCCGAGCGCGGTCATCAGGTCACCGTGCACGAGGCCGCGGGCCAGCCCGGCGGGCAGGTGCGCCTGACCGCGCTGACCCCGCGCCGGGCCGAGATGATCCAGCTGATCCAGTGGCGGTACGAGCAATGCCAGCGGCTGGGCGTGACCTTTCTTTTCGACAGCGTCGCCGATGCCGATACCGTCACCGCGCATCAGCCCGACGTGGTCATCGTCGCCACCGGCGGGCTGCCCCACACCGAGGTGCTGAGCAGCGGCAATGACCTTGTGGTGTCGGCCTGGGACATCCTGTCAGGCGATGCCCGCCCGGGCAGCAACGTGCTGATCTACGACGATGCCGGGGACTACGCCGCGCTTCAGGCAGCGGAAAGGATCGCCGCCACCGGCGCCCGGGTCGAGATCATGACCCGCGACCGCAATTTCGCCCCCGAGGTCATGGCCATGTCGCTGACCCCCTCGCTGCGCGAGCTGCAAAACCGCGACGTGACCTTTACCGTGCTGTGGAAGCTGGACAGCGTGACCAGGGACGGAAATGAACTGCTGGCCGGGATCGGGTCGGACTATGGCGGTTTCCGGCAGGAACGCCGGGTCGACCAGGTGGTGGTCAACCATGGCACGCTGCCCCTGGACGATCTGTATTTCGACCTGCGGGACGGGTCACGCAACCTTGGTGAAGTCGATTACGAGGCGCTGGTTGCCCGCGCCCCGCAAACCGTCACCCGCAACCCCGAGGGCCGGTATCAGCTGTTCCGCATCGGCGATGCCGTGGCGGCGCGCAACACTCACGCAGCGATCTATGACGCGCTGCGGTTGATGGGATCGCTCTGATCCTGCGGCAAACCCGGGCCATCGTCCTGAACGCTGGCCCGGGCGCCATGGGTTTCGTGAAACCCGCTCAGCGCAGGCGCTTTTCCGTGGCCGCGTCAAAGAACATGGCGTCCTGCGGCTCAAAGCTCACCCGGACCTGCGCGCCTTCGTCGATGTCCTCGTCGCCGCGGGTTTCGACCACCAGCCGTTCGCCCGAGGCGCAGGTCAGATAGTCATAGGCGACACCGCCCAGCCTTTCGCGCAGGTCGATGGTCAGGGGGCCATCGGCGGCCGCGACCACCTGCAAGGCTTGCGGGCGCAGACCGACAATGACCTCGGCGCCATCGGCGGGCAGCGCCACGTCGGTGGTGATCCGTGCATCGCCAAGCGCCGGCACCACGACCGCGCCCCCGGTCACCCGCCCCGTCAGGAAGTTCATCGAAGGCGATCCGATGAACCCGGCAACGAACCGGTTGTCGGGGTCCTTGTACAGCTGCATCGGCGTGCCGACCTGTTCGATATGGCCCGCGCGCAGCACCACGATCTTGTCGGCCAGGGTCATCGCCTCGACCTGGTCGTGGGTGACGTAGATCATCGTCGCGCCGATTTCCTTGTGCAGACGGGCGATTTCCACCCGCATGTCGACGCGCAATTCGGCATCGAGGTTGGACAGCGGTTCGTCGAACAGGAACACTTCGGGGCCGCGCACGATGGCGCGTCCGATGGCGACGCGCTGGCGCTGGCCGCCGGACAGGGCCTTGGGCTTGCGCTCAAGGTAATCGTCCAGCTTGAGGATGCGGCTGGCCTCGGCGACCTTGGAGGTGATCTCGGCCTTGGGCACGCCGTTCATCTTCAGGCCAAAGCCCATGTTTTCGGCCACCGTCATGTGCGGGTACAGGGCGTAGGTCTGGAACACCATCGCCACGCCGCGTTCGGCCGGTTCGATGCGCGTCACATCGCGCCCGCCGATGCTGATCTGGCCGCCGCTGGTTTCCTCGAGCCCGGCGATCATCCGCAGCAAGGTCGACTTGCCACAGCCCGAAGGCCCGACGAACACGCAAAATTCGCCGTGGTCGATCTCAAGGTCCACGCCGTGGATCACCTGCACTTCGCCGTATCGCTTTACTGCGCCCTTCAAGGCAACGCCTGACATTTCAATTCCTCCCGGTGGTTCCCTAGGACGCGACTGGATAGGGCCATACCGCCCCTTCGCGTCCAATTTGTGCAGCCGTGCGCATCAGCGCAGGGCGAAAAGCGTCCAGCCCGTCCGGCCCAAGACGATTGGTCGAAGTCACGATCGACAGCGCCCCGATCACCCGCCCTGCCCCGCCCTTGATCGGGGCGGCGATGCTGATGATGCCCTGTTCATGTTCTTCGCGGTCGTACCCGATGCCCTCGGTGCGGATCTGCTCAAGCTCGGGCAGCAGAGAGGCGGCGCTGACATGGGTCGAAGGGGTAAAAGCCTCCCAGGTCTGGACGTTCAGCGCCGCTTGCAGGCGGGTTTCGTCCATGAAGGCCAGCATCACCTTGCCGACGCCGGTGCAATGGGCGGGCGACCGGCGGCCGGGCCGCGCCATGGTGTGAAAGCCGCCCTCGGGTGTGACCTTGGTGATAAAGATCACCCGCCCCTTTTCCATCTGCGCCAGGTGAACGGTTTCGTTCACATCCGCCGCCAGCGATTCGACAAAGGGCATGGCCAGCGGCGCCAGCGAGGACTGATTCCAGGCGTGCCGCCCGATCCGCACCAGCCGCAGCCCCGGCACGTAAAGCTGCCGGTCCTCGTCATAGGCCAGCATGCCCTGGCTGGTCAGGGTCTGCAGGATTCTGTGCAGCGTCGCCTTGGGATAGGGGCAGACATCCAGGATTTCGGTAAAGCGGACGGCCCGTCCGAACGCGACAACGGTGTCCAGCACATCCAGTGCCTTGCCCACCGTTCCGTCCGTGACCGTCTGCTTGTTCATTCCCCGGATCCTGTCGCCGCTTTTTCCGCCTTTGATGTTGACTCGGATAGCAAGTTGGGACTACCAAATCAACATGTGAAATCTGAGTTCCAAATAATGGAACACGCAAAGCAATCAGATTTCTCGGGAGAGAGACATTTCTGGGAGGAGGAACACCATGTTCCAACGCACGTTCATGGGCGCTGTACTGGCGTCCACCATGCTGACCGCCGCCGCCTGGGCCGGCGAACTGGTCATCAACACGGACACTTCGGACCCCGCCCCCAAGGCCGCGTTCGAGGCACTTATCAAGGGTTTCGAAGCTGAAAACCCCGATGTGACCGTCAAATGGAACCTGTTCGATCACGAGGGCTACAAGACCTCGATCCGCAACTTCCTGACTGCGGATGCACCGGACCTGGCCAACTGGTACGCCGGCAACCGCATGCTGCCCTACGTCAACGCGGGCCTGTTCGAACCGGTCGATGACGTCTGGGAAGCAAACGGCCTGAACGAATCGCTGGCCTCGGCCAAGGGCTCGATGACCATCGACGGCAAGATCTGGGGCGTGCCCTATACCTATTACCAGTGGGGCGTTTACTATCGTAAGGACATCTTCGAGGCCAACGGCATCGACGTCCCCACCGACTGGGAGGCCTTCAAGGCCGCTGGCGCCAAGCTGAAAGAGGCAGGCATCACCCCGATCACCATCGGCACCAAGTACCTGTGGACCACCGGCGGCGTCTTCGACTATCTGAACCTGCGCACCAACGGCTATGATTTCCACATGGCGCTGACCAAGGGCGAAATTCCCTGGACCGACGAACGCGTGATCGCCACCATGAACAACTGGAAAGAGTTGCTGGACGCCGGCTTCTTCCTGGAAAACCACGCGGCCTATTCCTGGCAAGAAGCGCTGGCGCCGATGGTTCAGGGTGACGCGGCGATGTACGTGATGGGCAACTTTGCCGTGGCGCCGCTGCGCGAAGCGGGCCTGACGGACGATCAGCTGGGCTTTTTCCAGTTCCCGATGATCAACCCCGATGTGGCCATGGCCGAAGAGGCCCCGACCGACACCATCCACATTCCGGCGAACGCCAAGAACAAGGAAGACGCCAAGAAGTTCCTGGCCTACCTGGCGCGTGCCGACGTGCAGTCCCAGATCAACGAAACGCTGGGCCAGCTGCCGATCAACAAGGACAGCACCGTCGGTGACGACAAGTTCCTGCAGGCCGGTTATCAGATGCTGTCGAACACCGATGGCGGCATCGCGCAGTTCTTTGACCGTGACGCGCCCGCCGAAATGGCCAAGGCCGGCATGGAAGGCTTTCAGGAGTTCATGGTCAAGCCCGAGCGCATGATGGACATCCTCGAGCGTCTCGAAAAAGTCCGCGCCAAGGCTTACTGACCCGCGCAGACCGGGCCCCGGCCTTGCGCCGGGGCCTTTTCCCCCACCCGAAAGCAGACTGGCCTATGCCCACCAACGCGCGCTGCGCGTGACGGCATCAAGGCAAAGCCGCCCGGGCGGGATTTTCCATTCAACAGCGGCAACGCTGTTTCTGGCACAACCGCAGCGCCGGGTTCTTGGCCCGCCAAGACCGGGCTTGGCGCATTTTCGGCCCATTGGCACAAGCAGGGACTTTCCACATGACCGCCCCCGCCCTTTCCGACACGCCCCCGACCTCCAAATCCTGGTGGAAGAAGAACCAGCAACGGCTTGCGCCCTGGCTGTTCCTTGCCCCCGGCATCTTCATGTTCGCGGTCTACGTGATCATCCCGATCTTTCAGTCGATTTCCCTGTCCTTCTATGCCTGGGACGGGCTGGGCACCAAGGAATGGGTCGGCGCGGCCAACTACGTCGAACTGATGGACGACGACGCCTTTTACACCTCGCTCAAGAACAACGTGCTGTGGCTGGTGCTTTATATGCTGGCGATCCCGGCGGGGCTGTTCGTGGCGCTGTTCCTGAACCAGACCGTACGCGGCATCCGCATCTACAAGTCGCTGTTCTTCTTTCCCTTCGTGATCTCTCAGGTCGTCGTCGGCCTGGTCTTTGCCTGGTTCTATGACCCGACCAACGGGCTGATGAACATCATTCTGGGCTGGTTCGGCGCGGGCCCCATCGCGGTGCTGGCCGACGAGGATTACGTGACCTACGGCATCATCGCCGCAGGCCTGTGGCCGCAGACCGCCTATTGCATGATCCTGTACCTGACCGGCCTGAACGCCGTCGACCCCGAACAGATCGAGGCCGCCCGGCTGGACAACGCAAAGGGCGCAAAACTGCTGTGGTACGTCATCCTGCCCCAGCTTCGCCCTGCCACCTTCATTGCCGTGGTCGTCACCGTGATCGGCGCGCTGCGCAGCTTTGACCTGATTTCCATCATGACTGACGGCGGCCCCTGGGGCAGCTCGCGCGTGCTGGCCTTTTACATGTATGAACAGGCGTTTTCCGAATACGGGTTCCGCATGGGGTATGGCGCCGCCATCGCCGTGGTGCTGTTCCTGATCATGATGATCTACATCACCGGCTTCCTGTGGAAGATGTACCGCGACGAGACAGGGAGATAAGCCCATGTTCCCCAAACCCATCGAACAAACCTCGACCACCGCGCAATGGCTGTACAAGATCGCCCTGCCCATCGCGCTGGTGATCTGGCTGCTGCCCCTGATCGCCGTGGCGATGACCTCGGTCCGCTCGGCGGGGGACATCACGGCAGGCAACTACTGGGGCTGGCCGACCAGCTTCAACTTCTGGGCCAACTATTCGGGCATCTTCGAGGCAACGCCCATCGGCCAATACATCCTGAACAGTTTCAAGGTCACGATCCCCACGGTGATCGGCGCGGTGGCGATTTCCTGCATGACCGGCTTTGCGCTGGCGGTCTACAAGTTCAAGGGCAACCTGCTGATCTTCTTCATGTTCGTGGCGGGCAACTTCGTGCCCTTCCAGATCCTGATGGTACCCGTGCGCGACCTGACGCTGGACCTTGGCATGTACAACACCTGGTACGGGCTGGCGCTGTTCCACATCGCCTTTCAGGCGGGGTTCTGCACCCTTTTCATGCGCAACTTCATCCGCGCCATGCCGTTCGAGCTGATCGAGGCCGCCCGGGTCGAAGGCGTCAGCGAAATCCGCATCTTCTGGTTCGTGGTGCTGCCCCTGATGAAACCCGCCATCGCAGCGCTGTCCGTGCTGATCTTCACCTTTATCTGGAACGATTATTTCTGGGCGACCGTCCTGACACAGGGCGCGGAAAACCAGCCGATCACCGCCGGGCTCTATTCGCTTAACGGCCAGTGGGTCGCGGCATGGCATCTCGTCTCCGCAGGCTCCATCGTCGCCGCATTGCCGCCCGTCCTGATGTTCTTCCTCATGCAGCGCCATTTCATCGCGGGCCTCACCCTCGGAGCTGTAAAGTGACCACCTACCGCATCGACACGACCGGCCAGACCCTTGTTTTCGCCGAGGACGGCGGCCTGCCCTGCTGCCTTTACTGGGGGCCGACGCTGCCGGAAAGCGAAGACCTGGGCGCCCTCGCACAGGCGGCGGGCAACGACATCACCGGCGGCATGCTCGACGCCCTGCCGCCCCTGTCGATCCTGCCCGAAGCCTCGCGCAGCTTTCCCGGCCAGCCCGGGCTGATCGCCTATCGCGACGGCCTGCCGCTTTACCCCGGGTTCAAAGCCGCGGGCGAGCGCCGCTATCGCTGCGACGCCACCGGCCTGACCCTGTTCCTTGAGATCAAAGCCGAAAACGGCGTCGTCACCCTTGCGCACCGTCTTGAAGCCGACACGCCCATCACCCTGCACCACCTTGCCGCCCCGGTCCTGCCCGGACCGCAATCCGGCGAGATCCTACATTTTTCCGGCCGCTGGATCGGCGAATTTCTACCGCAGCGCGCCCCGTGGCAACCCGGAATGCTCAAGCGCGAGGCCCGCACGGGCCGCTCTGGCCATGAACATCCGCCGCTGGCCTTCTTCCTTGAGGACAGCGCGACAAACACGGCGGGCACCGCCTTTGGCATGCACCTCGCCTATCCCGGCGGCCATGTGATGATCGCCGAGGAACTTCCCGATGGTCGCCGCCAGATCCAATGGGGCAAAGCCACGGGCACGCAGACGACGGGCACAGAGTTCCACTCTGCCGACCTCCTGCTGACCCTCTCCGACAAAGGCCTGAACGGCTGCGCCACCGCCTTCCAGCGCCATATCCGCGACGCGGTCGTGACTTGGCCAGACCCGGACCGCCCCCGCCCCGTGCATTACAACTGCTGGGAGGCGGTCTATTTCGACCATGACCTGCCCACGCTGAAGGACATCGCCACCCGCGCCGCCGCCCTTGGGGCGGAGCGGTTCGTGCTGGACGATGGCTGGTTTGGCAGGCGCGATGACGACACGTCGTCCCTTGGCGATTGGCAGATCGATCCGCGCAAATGGCCCGACGGGCTGACCCCGCTGATCGAGCATGTGCAAAGCGAAGGCATGACATTCGGCCTCTGGGTCGAGCCGGAAATGGTCAACCTGAACAGCGATCTTGCCCGCGCGCATCCCGATTGGATTCTCGGCCCCAAGGACCAGATCGAAGGCCGCCAGCAGCGCGTCCTTGACCTTTCCCTGCCCGAAGTCCGCGAATACCTTTTCGACGCCCTCGACGCGATCCTGTCATCGCATGACATCGACTATCTCAAATGGGATCACAACCGCCTGCTGCCGATCCCGGATGCGGCGCAAGCGGATGGCATCCTTGACCTTCTCTGGCGCCTGCGCGCCGCCCACCCGCAAACGGAAATCGAATCCTGCGCCTCTGGCGGCGGGCGCATCGACGCGGGCATCCTGCGCCACACGCACCGCGTCTGGCTGTCCGACAGCAACGATGCCATCGAACGCCTGTGCATCCAGCATGACGCCGCACTTCTGCTGCCCGCCGCGGTCACCGGCTCTCATGTCGGGCCGCGCCAGTGCCACACCTCGGGGCGGATCATCCCGATGGCATTCCGCGCCTGGGTCGCGGCGCAGCGGCACATGGGCTTTGAGATGGACCCGCGCGAGCTGACCGAGGACGAAGCGGAAACCCTGAAACAGGTCACGACCTGGTGGAAGGAGAACCGCCATTGGACCATGTCCGCCGATATCCTGCGGCTCGACAGCTTTGACCCCGCCGTCACCGCCGAAATGCAGCTGGCGCAGGACAAATCCCGTTTTGTCCTGTTCGCCGGGCAGTCGCAGACCTCGGCCCAGATCCTGCCCCGGCCGCTGCGCCTGACCGGGCTGGACCCGCAGGCGACATACCGCGTCAGCCTTTTGAACAAGGACGAGGCACACCGCCTTTCCCGTGGCGCCCCCGCGCTGAAATCGGCGCCCCTGACCCTGAGCGGCGCCGCCCTGATGACCCTTGGCCTGACCTTGCCATGGCGCTTTGCGCAAACCATGTGGGTTCTCGAAGGTCACCGCCTGGAAGGAGACAGACGTGAGCCGTAACATCATCGCAATCCTGCGCGGGCTGACCCCGCCCGAGGCCGCGGACATCGGCCAGGCCCTAATCGACGCCGGGATCACCTCGATCGAGGTGCCGCTGAATTCGCCCGACCCGCTGCGGTCAATCGAAACGCTGGCCAACCTGTATGGCGATCACGCGACCATCGGCGCAGGCACCGTCCTGACGCCCGAAGACGTGACCAACCTGCATGCGGCGGGCGGCACCCTGGTGGTTTCGCCCGATTGCAACCCGGCGGTCATCACCCGCAGCAAGGCGCTGGGAATGCTGTCCTTTCCCGGTGTCATGACCCCGACAGAATGCTTTGCGGCGCTGCGACACGGGGCTGACGGGCTCAAGTTCTTTCCCGGCTCGCTGATCGGCCCCGACGGGTTGAAGGCAATCAAGGCCGTGCTGCCCGCCGGCACCCGGACCTATGCGGTCGGCGGCGCCGGGCCGTCGAACTTTGCCGATTGGTTCGCGGTGGGCGTGACCGGTTTTGGCATCGGTTCGGCCCTGTACAAACCCGGCATGACGACACAGCAGGTCGCCCAAAGCGCCGCCCGGATCGTCGCCGCCTATGACGAGGCCCATCCGTGAAACGAACCCTTGGTTGCTGCTATTACCCCGAACACTGGCCCGAATCCCAATGGCCCGAGGACGCAAGGCGCATGGCCGAGGCCGGGCTGACCTGGGTCCGCATCGGTGAATTCGCCTGGTCGCGGCTGGAACCGGCCCCGGGCGACTACCGCTTTGACTGGCTTGACCGTGCGATCGAAACCCTGGGCGCGGCCGGGCTCAGGGTGGTTCTGGGCACCCCCACCGCCACGCCGCCGCGCTGGGTGGTGGACCGGCATCCGGACATGCTGGCGTTGGATGAACAGGGCCGCCCGCGCGGGTTCGGATCGCGGCGGCACTACTGTTTCAGCCACACAGGCTATCACCAGGAATGCGCCCGCATCGTCACGCAACTGGCGCAGCGCTATGGCGGCAACCCGCATGTGGCGGCCTGGCAGACCGACAATGAATACGGCTGCCATGACACCATTCTGAGTTATTCGGACGCCGCACGCAGGGGGTTCCGCACCTGGCTGCGCGCCCGATATGGCGGCGGCAATGCCGGGGACATCGGCGCGCTGAACGCCGCCTGGGGCAATGTGTTCTGGTCGATGGAATATGACGATTTCGACCAGATCGACCTGCCCAACCTGACGGTGACCGAACCCAACCCGGCGCATGTCCTGGACTTTCGCCGTTTTGCCTCCGAGCAGGTGGTCCGGTTCAACCGGCTTCAGGTGGATATTCTGCGCGCCCATACCACGGCGCCGATTGCCCACAACTACATGGGCAAGATCACCGATTTCGACCATTTCGCGGTTGGCGACGATCTCGAGATCGCGTCGTGGGACAGTTATCCGCTGGGTTTTCTCGAAGACAGGGTACAGGCCGATCCGGCCTATAAACGCGCCTTTGCCCAACAGGGCGATCCGGATTTCCAGGCCTTTCACCATGACCTCTACCGCGCCGTCGGCAGGGGGCGCTGGTGGATCATGGAACAGCAGCCCGGCCCGGTGAACTGGGCACCCTACAACCCCGCACCGCTGCCCGGCATGGTGCGGCTTTGGAGCTGGGAGGCCTTTGCCCACGGCGCCGAGGCGGTCTGCTATTTCCGTTGGCGCCAGGCGCCCTTTGCCCAGGAACAGATGCACGCCGGTCTGCTGCGTCCCGACAGCCAGGACGCTCCGGCCATCGTCGAGGCCCGGCAAGTGGCGCAGGAACTGGCAAAGGCCCCAGAGGTCGGCACCGCGCAGGCCCCGGTGGCACTGGTCTTTGACTATCAGGCCGACTGGATGTGGGCGATCCAGCCGCAGGGACGCGGGCTGGAGTATTTCGAGCTGGTGTTCCAGACCTACCGCGCGCTGCGCCGGTTGGGTCTGTCCGTCGACATCCTGCGCCCCGGCGCCAGCCCCGAAGGCTATAGCGCGGTCTTTGCCCCCGGCCTGATGCATCTGCCCGAGGCCAGCAAGGCCGCTTTGTGCAGCGGCAAGGCCGTCACGGTGCTGGGTCCGCGCACCGCGGCGCGCGGCGACAGCTTTGCCATACCGGTGCCTTTGCCCCCGGCGCTGCCCGGTCTGAATGTCACGGTGTCGCGGGTCGAAACCCTGCGCCCGGACATGCCGCGCGCGCTTGCGGGCGGCGGCCACGCGCAGCTTTACATCGAGGAACTCGAAGGCAGCGCCGAACCGGTGCTAAACACGCAAGCCGGCGACAGCATCATGGTGGCCAAGGATAACCTGGCCTATCTGGGCGCCTGGCTGGACGCGCAGGGCATGGACCGGGTGGTGCAATGGGCCTGCGACAAGGCCGGGCTGCAAACCCTGGCACTGCCCGAAGGCGTTCGCCGCCGCTTTGACGGCACGCATACCTATTGGTTCAACCATACACCCGAGCGCGCCGAGGTTGCAGGGCTGGTGTTGGAGCCGATCTCGGTCCTGCGGACCTGACACGGCAGGCCTGCCCGGTCGCTAGAGCGCCGATACTCCGGCAAAATAGGGGTGCGCCCACAACAGCGCCGCAAATCCGGCCACCCCCAGCCCCAGGCGCAGGCCAAGGCCTGCCCAGGACGCCGGCGCATGCAGCCGCGGCGCGTCCTGCACTGCCCTGTGCAGAGCCTGCCACCGATCAGGCCCCAGGTCGCGGCGTTTGCGCCGATCGACCAGCCAGCGCCCCGCGATGGCAAAGCCGCCCAGAACGCCAAACAGGATCACATGCGCCAGATCGCCGTTGGGCAGCAGGTGCAGGCCCGCCCAGAGCGCCAGCGCCAGCAGGATCGGATGCCGGGTCCAGCGCACCAGACCGGGGCTTTGCGGATCGAACCGGGCGTTGCGGGCTCCGCCAAAGGAAAACGGGTTGGGCCGCGCGATGGTCAGCGCCAGCAACAGGCAGACCGCCAGCATTCCCAGGTGCACCGCATGGCGCTGCCAGGGCCATTGCGGCCAAAGCTGGACATGCGGGGCCTGCCCGGCCGCGCCGATCAGCAGCGCCAACATGACCAGCGACAGCGCCGAATAGGCCAGCGCAAAGCCGCGCGTCCCGATCCGCGCAGCGATCCGGGCCTTGTTCGCGGGCCGCACCGGGATCGAATGCGTCACGAAGAACGCGGCAAAGACCGCCGCGAAGCCTAGTCAGCTCATCCCTGCGCACCCGGTTTCGGGCGCAGCAGCAAGGGGCCATAGCCCAGAACGAAACCGCCAAAGGCCAGCAGCCACAGGCCGCCCGCCACATGCGTCAGGGCCGGAACCTCGCTGGCGCCCAGCCGTGCCGCCGCCGCGCCGAACAATGCCAGGTAGACCGTCAGGGTCAGGCCCCCGGCATGCAGGGCCCGGCCCGTGTGGCCCAGCGTTGCCCGTGTCATGACCGCCAGTGTCATCGCGCCTACCGCCCCCGTCATCCACAAATGCTGCGCCCCGGCCAGCCAGGCGGCGCCGGTCAGGATGCCCAGGCCCATGGCCATGGCCCCCAGCGGTATGAAAGCATAAGACAGGTGCAACACCCAGACCAAAGGCTCGGCCCCGGTGCGCAGGCCTTGCCAGCGCGACAGCCGCACCAGATGCAGCGCCCCCAGCACGACCAGCGCCGCGGCCGTGACGCGGGCCTCCGGCAATGCGGTCCACAACAGCAGCGCCGCGACCGAAAGGACCAGCACGACCTTGTCAAAGCTCTGCATCGGCGGGACCGGCCGGTGCGCGCTGTCTTGCCGCGCAAGCCAGTTGCGGGTGAACGAAGGGATGATGCGGCCTCCGATCACGGCTATCATCATGATCGCGGTGGCCACCCCCAACCGCAGGCCCAGCCCCTGGGCAGCATGGCCTGAGCCGGCCGCCTCAAGGTGGAACAGGGCGTTGGCCAGGGCAAAGACCGCCAGCAGCGCAAGCACAATCAGGTTGTGCCAGTTCTTGCCGGCCACGATCTCTCGCAGGATCACCGCGCCCAGCACCAGCGGGAACCCAAGGTCAAGCATCGGCGCAACCCCGTCAGGCAGCAGCGCCGAAACCAGCACCGCGATCCGCCCGGCCCCCCACAGCGCGAAAAGCGCCGCCAGCGGCCAGCCGACGATCGGCAGGCGCCCGGTCCAGTTGGGCACCGCCGTCAAAAGAAATCCCGCCAGCACCGCGCCAAGATAGCCGAACAGGAATTCATGCGCGTGCCAGGACACCGGATCGAACCGCGTCGGCAAGGCAATCGCGCCGGTCAGCGCCGACAGCCAAAGCAGCATGGCCAGCACCACCCACAGCCCCCCGAACAGAAAGAACGGGCGAAACCCGTAGCTGAACAGCGCCGGGCCCTGCCAGGCGCGGATTTGTTGCATCGACGTTTGTGGCATCACGAGCTCCTGTCAGTCGTTGGCGCGCGGTTCGGCCTGGTCCATCAGGCGGCGGATATGGCGGGCGAAATACCAGGTTGCCGGGGCGCCGATCAGGCACCCCAGGACAATGGACCATGCTGTGTTCAGCACCGGCAACCCGACCCAGCTGAAGATCAGCGAGGCAAAGAAGACATTGACCGCCATGGCCCCTGCCCCGAACGGATACAGGGCCAGCGCGATGCGCGCGGTCGACCAGCCCTGCCCGTTCATCGCCGCGACACCAGCCGCTGCACCACCACCAGCGCGACGATCAGCGCAAGGCTGCCCAGGCCGAACCAGAATTCGGCGGTGGCCGATTGCGCCTGTGGGATCGGTCGGTCAAAGCCGGCGGCAAAGGCGGGTGCGGCAAGGCCGGCGAAAAGGATGGCAAGGACGCGCATGTCATGTCTCCTGCGTGAGGCTGCGATAGATGTCGGGCAAGGCCCGGGTCAGGCGTTCGGGATTGGGCAGCAGGCTAAATCCGCCGCGTCCAAAGATGCGGGCGAACCAGTCCTGCCCATCCTCGTCGATGATCACGCCGTGCAGGCTTTGCCCGGCGCGGCGGGCCTCGCGGACGGCCATGTGGCTGTCTTCGATGCCGTGCTGGCCTTCGTAGTGGTCCAGATCGTTCGGCTTGCCATCCGTCAGCACGATCAACAGCTTGCGGGCCGAGGGCTGGTCGGACAGGTGGGCGCTGACGTGGCGGATCGCGGCGCCCAGCCTTGTGTAGTGCCCCGGTTTCAGCGCGCCGATGTTGGCGGTGATGTCGGGGCCCATCGGGGTGTCGAAATCCTTGCAGCGGGTCACAAAGACCCGGTCCCGCCGCAACGAGGAAAAGCCCCAGATGCCCAGCCGGTCCCCGGCCGCGTCGATCCCGCAGGCCAGCGCGGCCATCGCCTCGCGCGCGACCTCGATGACCGAGGTATCGCCGATCGCCGCCTCGGTCGAGCGCGAGGTGTCGATCAGGAAGGCCACCGACAGATCGCGTTCGATCTGCCGCGCGCTTTGCCAGATGCGGTCCGATCCGCGCCCGGTGGCCAGCAGGTCGGCGCGCGCACACAGCAGCGCGTCAAGGTCCAGTTCGGTCCCGTCGACCTGGCGCGGTTGCACGATGCGGCGCGGGCGCAGGGCCTCGAACTGGCGGCGCACTTCGCGGATGCGGCGCGGGTCGGGCTGAAAGACATGCGCCGGATCGGGCAACGCCGGCGCTTCGAGCACGCGGCAGTGACCGTCCATGTAGCTGCGCGCCCGGTGGTTCCATTCGGGATAGGTGAATTCCCCGCCCAGCGCCTCGTGGTCGGCATCGGCGGGCGACAGATCCAGATGCAGGCGCAGGCGCGTGGCGGCCTTGCGGTCGTGTTTCGACAGGGTGATCTGATCCTGATCGTCGGCGGCCTTCTGGGCGTTTTCGTCGTCGTCATCGTCGACGCTGCGGTTGATGTTCATGGATTCGACCCAGGACAGGATCGATTCAAAGCGGTGGATGATAAAGCTGTCCTTGCGGCCATGCTGGTCCTGATCCTTGCGCGCGCCCAGCTTGCGGCTGGTCTGCGCGGCACTGGGCGGCGGCGCGGCGGGGGCGTTTTGGTCTTCGCTGGCGGTCATCCCTGCACCGGGGATGGCAAAGCGCAGCCAGATCGGCACCGGCGCAAAGGGCATGTGACCGCGCGGCGCGGTTTGCGATGCCAGCACCGGGGCCTGCCCGCACAGCTGGTCGCGCACGGCGCGTTCCATTGCTGCCTCGTGCGGGGGGCGGACAACTTCGGGGCGCCCCTGCGCGCAAAGCGCCGCCATGCGCTGGTAACTGCCGCGCAGCCCGGGACAGCGGGCATAGGCCGCATCGGAGGCTTTGGCGTTCAACCGGATCTGGGCGCAGTCGCGTGCCGGACCGTCCGGGGGCAGATCGGCCCCGGCAAGGTCGCTGACAGCGGCCAGCGCCGTCAGCCAGAAATAGGCGGCGCGGTTCAGGGCGCGATCCTCAAAGACGGCGATGACCGGGGGCAGCGCCAGCCGTTCACCATCATACCCCGCCACCCATTCGCGGTCGCGCTCGGCCCCCAGCTTGCGGCGCAGCGGGCGGCGGTGGCGGGCCAGCGTGGCGGGCGCTTCGCCCAGTTCGACCCCGGCCGCGCCGCCAAGGGCGCGGAACAGCAGTGCAAGGCTGGGCCGGACCGATGCAAGCGTCACGCCCGCCTCCGGGTATCCCGGGTCGGCGCCGATGCCGCTGGCCATGTCATGCCAGAGATTGCCAACGGTTTCTTCGGGTTCCATCAGGTCGCGCAGGTGCATGGCGTTTATCCGTAGATCGTGGCGATCAGGTCGCGCAGGGCGACGGCGACATCGGCTTCGTCGCTGAGCGGCTGGACAATCGCCGCCTCAAGCGCCTGATCGACGCCCATGCCCCCGGCCATCAGCGTCGCGGCATAGATCACCAGCCGGGTCGATACCCCTTCTTCCAGATCCATTCCGGACAGGCTGCGGATATGCCCCGCAAGCCGGACCAGCGGCGCAACGCGCCCCGGCTCCAGCCCGCTTTCCTGCGCCACCACGGCGATTTCGGTCATCGCGTCGGGGAAATCAAAGGCGATGGACAGGAACCGCTGCCGGGTCGACGGTTTCAGGCGTTTCAGCACGTTCTGGTAGCCAGGGTTGTACGATGCCACCAGCATGAAGCCCGCGGGCGCCACCAGCTCTTCTCCGGTGCGGTCGATCATCAGGGTGCGGCGGGTGTCGGTCAGCGGATGCAGGACAACCGTGACGTCCTTGCGCGCCTCGACCACCTCGTCGAGATAGCAGATGCCGCCCTCGCGCACCGCGCGGGTCAAGGGACCATCGACCCAGACGGTTTCGCCCCCCTTCAGCAGGTAGCGCCCGATCAGGTCGGCGGCGGACAGATCATCGTGGCAGGCCACCGTATACAGCGGCTTGCCCAGCCTTGCGGCCATGTGTTCGACAAAGCGCGTCTTGCCGCAGCCGGTCGGCCCCTTCAAAAGAAGGGGCAAACCGTTTTCATGGGCCGTCTCGAACAGTTCGCATTCGCGGGCGATGGGCTGATAGAACGGCAGTTTTGGTGTTGATTGCATGTTCATGGCTCACTCTCCGGGGACGGTTGCGCTGGATCCGGGGGCGATGATCTCGTCCTTGCGCACGACCAGCAGCGAATAGATGAACAGCAGCGCGCCGATCACCACGGCGGCCCCCGCGCCAAAGCGCATCAGGTAGAACACCGACAGGCTGTCCTGCACCTCCATGTAGTAGTCACCCACCACGCGCTGCATGTGGGTCTGGATGGTGCCGGCAAAGGTCAACACGAAGGTCATGAAGGCCATGCCGCCGGTCATGAGCCAGAAACTGGCCATGTTCAGCACCTGGTTGTAGGGCGCGCGCCCCCGCAGCATCGGCATCGCATAGGTAAAGATCGCCAGGTTCAGCGCCACGTAGGCGCCGTAAAAGGCCAGGTGGCCATGCGCGGCGGTGATCTGCGTGCCGTGGCTGTAAAAGTTGACCCCGTGCAGCGTGTGCAGGAAGCCCCAGACACCCGCCCCGAAAAAGGCGACGGTGCTGGACCCCAGCGACCACAGCAGCGCGGCCTTGTTGGGGTGGTTCTTGCGGCCCTTCCAGACCATGACAAAGGCAAAGGACATCATCAGGAAGAAGGGGATCACCTCGAAGGTCGAAAAGATCGACCCGACCCACTGCCAGTAGCCCGGCAGCCCGATCCAGTAGAAATGGTGCCCGGTGCCAAGGATGCCGCTGAACAGGGCGGTGGCGACGATGACATACAGCCATTTTTCCACCACCTCGCGGTCGACCCCGGTCAGTTTCAGCAGCAGGAAGGCCAAGATCGCTGCCATCACCAGTTCCCAGGTCGCCTCGACCCACAGGTGCACGACGAACCACCAGTACATTTTATCAAGCGACAGGTTTTCGGGGTTGATGAAAGCAAAGATCCACAGCAGCGACAGCAGCCAAAGCCCCATCAGCAGCACATTGGTGATGGCCGTCTTCTTGCCCGCCAGAACGGTCATCGACACGTTGAAAAGAAAGATCAGCGCCGCGACAAGGATGCCGAACTTGACCCAAAGCGGCTGTTCCAGGAACTCGCGCCCGCCGTGGATGCCCACAAGGTAGGACCCCACCGCGCCCAGCGTGCCGACCATCAGCAGCGCCAGCTGGATATAGGCCAGCTTGACCGAGTAGATCTCGCGCTCGGATTCCTCGGGGATCAGGAAATAGGCCGCGCCGAAAAAGCCCAGAAGCAACCAGACGATCAGCGCGTTGGTGTGGATCATCCGGATGATGTTGAAGGGCAGCAGTTCGGACAGAAAGTTGGGCGAAACATAGATCCAGCCCGCCAACAGCCCGCCCAGCACCTGGATGCCAAACAGCGCCATTGCGCAGACGAAATAGGCCAGCGCCACCTTTTGAGATTGATATTTCATGGTTTTTCTCCTTGGCCCGCGCCGTTATCCGGCATCGTTGGGCGGCCAGCCCTGGGTGTCGGTCTGATCGGCCCAGCGGAGGAATTCCGCGAGCCCGCGCATCTCTTCTTCGGTCATTTCAAAGTGCGGCATCTGCCGGCGGCCCTCGATCCCCGAGGGCTGGCTGTTCATCCAGCCGTCCAGTGTTTCATAGGCGCCCTGCGGGTCATCGGCGACGCCCCAGCGGGTCATCACGTTGCCGACCTCGGGCGCGAAATAGGCGCCTTCGCCATGCAGGCTGTGACAGTTGATGCAGGAATGTCGTTCCCAGACGCGTTTTCCCAGCGCGACCTCTTCGGTCAACGGCATGCCGGCGGTCGAGGTGTTGACGACATACCGGTGGCTTTGGGCGCTGAGCACGGCGAAGACGACGACGAAAAAGACCGAGCCTCCGTAAAAGATGTTCCGCGCCCGCGATTTGGTGAGGATTTCAGCCATTCTGCGGCCTCCTTGAGGGTGGGGTGGCCCAGACCTAGCCCGCCTGCCCGCCTTCAAGTTTGTGACAGAACAACGTTTGACGCGGTTCCATCCCCATTATCAGCCCGGAAAGGAGCCACGATGAACCGCCCCTGCATTGACGATCCCGGGCTTTCACTGTCGCAGGTGATGGCGTCTTGGCCGCAGACCGTCGCGGTCTTTGTCCGGCACAGGATGCTGTGCGTGGGCTGCATGGTGACGCCGTTTCACACCATCACCGATGCCTGCCTGGAATATGACCTGGACGAAGACAGCTTTCGTGACAGCCTGCGGCAGGCCATCGCCGCGGCGCCCGATCAGGGCTGCGCCAGCACCACCAGCGCATGAGGGTCGCGGACCTTGATCCGTTTGCGCCGGCTTTCCACCAGCCCCAGCTTTTCCCAGGCGCTGAGCAGGCGGCTGACCGTGTGCAGCGTGGTCGCCGTCAATTCCGACAGGTCCTGACGGGTGATGGGAAAGTCGATCTCGATCCCGTCCTCGACCTTGCGCCCGGTCTGGTTGACCAGCCGCAACAGGGCATTGGCGACGCGCTGTTCGACCTGCTGCGTGGCCATTTCCACCACACGGGTGTTCATTTCGCCAACGCGCTGGCCCACGGTCTTGTAGGTTTCGGTGGCAAAGCCATCGTAGGTCGCAACGAAATCATCCCACAACCGGGTCGGCCAGCTTAGCGCCAGCGCCTCGGTCGCGGTCATGGCGGTGGCCGGATAGGTTTCGCGCCCGATGGCCTTTGCGATGCCCAGCAATTGCCCCGCCGGGATATGCAGCGCGGTCACCTGTTCACCGGTGGCAGTGATCCGCACCACGCGCACATAGCCATCCAGAAGCATGTAAAACCGGTCGGCGGGCGCGCCTTCTTCAAAGATATGCGCCCCGGCGTCATAGCGGCGGACGCTGGCCTGATCCAGAACCGTACGGATTTGCCGCCGCTCCAGCCGGGAAAACGGCGGAAGATGCGTCAGCAGGCTTTCATCAAGCCGCGGCAGAGTCGGTTTTGGCGCGTCCATTCCCATGGGGTTTTCCTGACACATCTGCCATCGCCGCGCCAGAAGCCATGTCGCGTCAGGCACGTCAGGTCAAACGCCGACGCGCGTTTCGCAGGCCGGTTTACTTGCGCTCCGGGCCCGCCTCTGGCGGGTCGTCATAGACAGACCAGCCAAATGCCCCCTGGCTTTCGGGCAGTTCCTTTTCGCTCAGGTTGCGCGCCATATAGGCCTTGGCGATGAAATTGGCGGTGATCGGCGCCGACAGGAACAGGAACAGCGTGATCAAAAGCTCGTGCACCGAAACGTGCCCGGTCTTGGCGTAGAAAAAGATCATCGACGCGATCAGCACGCCGCCCACCCCAAGGGTCGTGGCCTTGGTCGGGGCATGCAGCCGTTGCAGCGAATGTTTCAGTTTGACCAACCCGTAAGAGCCGACAAAGCCAAAGATGCCGCTGACGACAAGCGCGATCGAGATGAGGAGTTCCGCAACAAAGCTCATGTTTCCAGCCCTATTCGATGATGTCGCCGCGCAGAAGAAAGCGGCAGTAGGCAACCGTCGAGACGAACCCGACCATGGCGATCAGCATCGCGGCCTCGAAATACATCGCGGTACCGCGCCAGATCCCGTGCAGCACCAGCAGGGCGATCACGTTGATCACCATGGTGTCCAGCGCCAGGATGCGGTCGGCCGCGTCGGGGCCGACGGCGATGCGCCAAAGGTTCAGCAAAAGCGCGACGCCATAGCAGCCGACCGTGAAATAAAGGGCGTATTCGATCATGGGAAGATCTCCAGAAGGCGGCGTTCATAGCGGGCCTTGATCTCGTCGCGCACGGCGTCCGGATCATCGGTGTGCAGGCAGTGCACAAGGATCGCGCTGCCATCGACCGCCAGCATCGCCGACACCGTTCCCGGCGTCATCGTGATGGTCCCGGCAAGGACGGTGATCGCCTCGGCCGAGGTCAGCTCCAGCGGCACCGGGATCCACTGCGAATGGATGTCCTTTTCGCGCTTGAACAGGATGATCATGGCCACCTGCACGTTCGCCACGACGATGTCCCACATCACCACCAGGATGTATTCCGCAACCTTCAGAGGGCGGGCGATGGCCGGGCGGTCCGGCCAATAGGCCGCCGTGAAGATCGGGATGATCAGGCCAAAGACCGCGCCCAGGATCAGGTTGCCCAGCGAAAAGGTGTTCACCAGGCCCAGCCAGACCAGGACCAGCGTCAGGCTAAGCAGCGGATGCGGGATAAGACGGGTCAGCATGGATCAGCGCTCCTCAACCGGGGCCAGAACGGCATCGACATATCCCTGGCGATCGAACAGCTGGGCCGAGGTGTCCTGCAGATAGGCAGACACGGGCCCGGCAAAGATCGCCAGCCCCCCCAGGATCGCAAGCGCCAGCATCACCGGCGCCACCTGTGCCACCGTTGCCGGGGCCGGCAGGTCCTGCGCGGCGTCAAGCTCGGCGGTTTCGTCCAGGACCGGACCGGCGGTCGCGGTGGATTTCCAGAACAGGACCGTCCCGGCGCGGGCGAACCCGACGATGGTCAAAAGCGAGCCGATCAGGATCGCGGACCAGGCCCAGCCCATCTGGCCGGGCTGCCGGATCGCATCCAGCACCAGCAGCTTGCCCAGGAACCCGCTAAGCGGCGGCATCCCGGCCATCGCAATGGCCGCGCCAAAGAACAGTGCCGCGAAAAGCCCGTTCTGCACCGTCGCGGGTTGCGGGCTCAGCGCGTCAGAGGATCGCCGCGTGACGACAAGATCGGCGATCAGGAACAGGCAGGCCGCGGCAAAGGTCGAATGGACCATGTAGTACAGCGCGGCCGAGGTCGCAGGGGCCGAAAACACCGCGACCGCCACCAGCAAGGTGCCCATGGACCCGATGACCGAATAGGCGATCAGCGGCATCAGGCGGCGTGCGCCCAGGACGCCAAAGGCGCCGATGGCTATGGTGACGATGGCCGCCGGAAACAGCCATGTCCCGGCCAGGTCCTCGGTTCCCGGGCTGCCGGGGCCGAATACCGTGGTATGGACCCGCAAGATCGCATAGGCGCCGACCTTGGTCATGATCGCGAACAGCGCCGCCACTGGCGCAGGCGCGTTGGCATAGGACGCGGGCAGCCAGAAATGCACCGGGAACAGCGCCGCCTTTACCGCAAAGACGATCATCAGCAGGATCACCGCGACACGCACCAGCGACGATTCCTCGGCCGGGATTTCAGGCAGGCGCGCCGCCAGGTCCGCGATGTTCAGCGTCCCGGTCGAGGTATAAAGCGTGCCCAGCGCAAACAGGAACAGCGTCGATCCCGCCAAGTTCATCACCACGTATTGCAGGCCTGCGCGGATCCGCTCCTTGCCACCGGAATGGATCATCAGACCATAAGAGGCGATCAGCAGGATTTCGAAGAACACGAACAGGTTGAAGATGTCGCCGGTCAGGAAGGCGCCGCAGATCCCCATCAGCTGGAACTGGAACAGCGCATGGAAGTGCCGCCCGCGCGCATCCCAGCCCGTGGCGATGGCATGGACCAGGACGATCAGCGCCAGCAATGCGGTCAACAGCACCATCAGCGCCGACAAACGGTCCAGCACAAGCACGATGCCAAAGGGCGCGGGCCAGTCGCCCAGACGGTAGACATGGGTCGACCCATCCGCCGCCATGACCGCAAGGCCCAGCGCAATCGCCAGCAGCAAACCGGTGCCGAACACCGACGCGATGCGCGCCAGCGTGATGTCGTGGCGCATGACAAAGCCGATGATCGGAGCCAGCAGCGCCGGCAGAACGACCGGTAGAATGATCCAGTGCATCATGCGGGCCTTTCATTTTCGGCTTGGGCGTCGTCATCGTCTTGGGCGATGTCGATCCGGTCACTGTCCGCCTCGAGATAGGCGCCAAGCCCGATCATCACCAGCACGGCCGTCATCCCGAAGGAAATGACGATCGCCGTCAGAACCAGGGCCTGCGGCAGCGGGTCGGTATAGCTTGCATCGCCGTATTTCGACAGGATGGGCGGCTGGTCGATGGCCAGCCCGCCGCTGGCGAACAGGAACACGTTCACCGCATAGGACAACAGCGCCAGGCCAAGGATGACAGGGAAGGTCCTGAGCCGCAAAAGCAGGTAGACCCCGCCCGCGGTCAAAACGCCGATGCTGCTTGCAACGATGATCTCCATCTCAGCGCTCCGCCTCTGCTTGTTCTTGGGCCCTTTCGCCCGGGTCATAGTCCATCGCTTCGACATTCACCGTCTCGCCGGCAAAGCGGGCGATGCGGCTGAGGCTGTAAAGCATCAACATGACCGCGCCCAGAACCGTCAGGAACACGCCAAGGTCGAACAGCATGGCCGTGGCCAGTTCGAATTTCTCGATCGGCGGCAGGGACACATAGGTATAGGCGCTGGTCAGGAACGGCCGGCCCGCCAGCCAGGACCCCACCCCGGTCAGGGCCGCAACCACGACGCCAAGACCGATCAGGGTGTGGTATTCGATCCGCTGGCGTTCCTGCGTCCAGGCAAAGCCCGATGCCATGTACTGCATCAGCAGCGCGATCGCGATCACCAGGCCCGCAACAAACCCGCCGCCCGGCTGGTTATGACCGCGCAGGAAGAAGTAGAGCCCCACCATGATGGCGATGGGCATCAGCACGCGGGTGACGACAACCATCATCAGCGGGTGACGGTCGCGCGACCGGTCCTGCGAATAATCCGTGTTCTTCAGACGCCGCCCCGCCGGACCTTCCAGCAAGGCATGCATCATCGCATAGATCACCAGGCCGGCGATCCCCAGAACGATGATCTCGCCAAAGGTATCGTACCCCCGGAAATCCACCAGGATGACGTTGACCACGTTGGTCCCGCCGCCGCCCTCATAGCTGTTGGCAAGGTGGTAGTCGGAAATTGTCTCGATATCGCGCATCATGAAGGCATAGGCCAGCGCGGCCACCCCGCCCCCGGCCCCCAGCGCAATGGCGCCGTCCCGCAGCTTCAGCCCCATGGGGCTTTCGTGCGGGGTGACCTTGGGCATGAAATGCAGCGCCAGCAGCAGCAGCATGATGGTGACCGTCTCGACCGAGATCTGCGTCAGCGCCAGGTCAGGCGCCGACAAAAAGGCAAAGCCGGCGGAAATCGACAGCCCGATGATCCCGATCAGGACCAGCGCGCGGAACCGGTGGTGATGCATGGTCACGACCGACAGGGTGGCAACGATCAACATGATCCAGCCCACCACCACGATCGGCGCCACAGGCAGCAACCCGCGGGTCGGGGCGGACAGCCCGCTGGAGGAATAGGCGATCCAGCCCGCACCCACCGAGGTCACCGTAAAGATGGCCAGGTAGCGGCTGATCGCGCCATTGTGGCTCAGCTCGGTGATGGCACGGGTCGCGGCGACGATGGCCGCGACCAGCCGGTCAAAGATGGCCTTGGCCTCGGGCCTTGGTGCGGCGTTCCACAGCCGCTCGAACAGGCGGTGCTGCGACAGCAGGATTGCCCCGCCGATCACCGCGACGATCGACATCCACAGCGCCGGTGTGACCCCGTGCCAGATTTTCAGATGCGGGTGCAGGTCAGCCCCGGTCACGGCATTGGCCGCCGCCGTCACCACGCCTTCGGCGAGGAAGGGCGCAACCCCGATGACCACCACCAGCACCGCAAGCAAGGCAGGCGCGGCCCACATGCCAAAGGGCGGATCATGCGGCTTGCTCGGGTAATCGTCGCGCACCGGACCAAGGAAGACATGAAAGATGAAGCGCAGCGAATAGGCCACCGACAGCAGCGCGCCGATGGTTGCCAGCACCGGCACCGCATAGGGGCTGTTGATCCAGTTGGTGTGCGACGCTTCCTCAAGCATCATTTCCTTGGACAGGAAACCGTTGAACAGCGGAATACCCGCCATCGACAAGGCCGCGACCGTGCCGATCAGGAAGGTGATCGGCATCAGGTGGCGAAGCCCGCCCAGCCGCTTGATGTCGCGGGTATGGGTTTCGTGATCCACGATCCCGGCGGTCATGAACAGCGCCGCCTTGAAGGTCAGGTGGTTGATGATGTGAAACACCGCCGCCACGGCAGCGGCCTGGGTGCCAAAGCCCAGAAGCATCGTCAAAAGTCCCAGGTGGCTGACCGTCGAAAAGGCCAGCAGCGCCTTGAGGTCATCCTTGAACAGCGCGATGCAGGCGCCCAGCACCATGGTCACCAGCCCGGTGGTCGCGACGATGTAGAACCAGGCGTCGGTGCCGGCCAGCGCCGGCCACATCCGCGCCATCAGGAACACCCCGGCCTTCACCATGGTCGCCGAATGCAGATAGGCCGAAACCGGTGTCGGCGCGGCCATGGCATGCGGCAGCCAGAAATGGAACGGGAACTGCGCCGACTTGGTGAAGGCCCCCAGCAGGATCAGGATCAGCGCCGGCAGATACCATTCGGACGCGCGGATCAGATCACCCGCCTGCAGGATGTCGGTCAGGTTGTAGCTGCCCACGATGTTGCCCAGGATCAGCATGCCGCCAATCATGGCAAGCCCGCCTGCCCCGGTCACCGCCAGCGCCATGCGCGCGCCCTGACGCCCCTCGGGCAGGTGTTTCCAATAGCCGATCAGCAGGAAGGAGGACAGCGAAGTCAGTTCCCAGAAAATCAACAAAAGCAGGATGTTGTCCGACAGGACAATGCCCAGCATCGCGCCCTGGAACAGCAGAAGATAAGTATAGAACTGCCCCATCGGATCGTCGCCCGACAGGTAAAACCGTGCGTAAAGCGTGATCAGCAGGCCAACGCCCAGGATCATCCCTGCGAACAGCAGGCCCAGCCCGTCCAGAAAGAACGAGGCAGACAGCCCAAGCTGCGGCAACCATGCGATTTCGGCCTGCACGATCTCGCCGCGCAGCACGCCCGGCGCCAGGACGACAAGCATCGTGAGCGCAAGAAAGGTCGGCACGGCCGTCGATATGGCACTGACCGTGCGCCCTGCCCGTATCATCAACCCCGGCAACAGCGCTCCGACAAAGGGCAGCACTGCGATCAATAGAAGGAGCGTTCCCTGGTGGCTCATGGTATGGCCTTGTCTTTTTTCGTTGTCCCACGCCTACGTAGCGGCAGAAGCAGGCCAGTTCAACCAAGCGCGTGTCACGCGCCGTTGAAAACATGCCCATGCGACACGGGAAAACCCGGCGAAGAACACCGCTAACGGCCTGCGCGGCGCGAAAATGCGGCGGCAGACGCAGGCCTGACCGCAAAAGTCCTGCCGGCCGTCCTTTGCGCCTGATCCTTGGATGACCTGCGCGCCTCTCGCCCTGCCGTGATGTTTCGACAGTCGGGCATCCTTCCACATTTCAAGGAATGCGCTTGAAGTCGCATACGAACAGCGCGGGGATTGGTCTCTGTTCCGCCTCTGTGAATGTTATTGAGCCCGAAAGAATTGTGGGGGTGTCCGCGTACCGTGTTGGACTATCGTTTCAACCGGATACCCATGCGTTCACCGAAGTTGGCCAGCCGCTTGCGCGATCATGTCCCGCGCATGGCGCGCCCTCGCCGACAAGCGGCGACCGCGGCGCATCACAAGCCACAGCTCGTGCCAACGGCGTTTGGGAAGCGGGAAGACAGAGAGGCTCGCCTTGTCGGCGAAAGCTTCCACACCGCTTCTGGGGAGAAGCGTGTAGCCGATCCCCTTGGCCACGGGGGCAGGAATCTGACCGATCTGGTTGACCGAACCGCGCAGGCTAAGCCGATCGGCACCGGGGTAGTCGTCCGGAAAATTCAGCCTCAGCAAGTCATCGGCATAGCCGTAGCCGTCGGGGTGCGCGATGAAGCCACGAGCCTCGAGATCGGCGAAAGCCATTGGCGTGTCGGCTGTGTCCGCCGGCAGGACAAGACACAGCTCTTCGCGTCCGATGTGTCTGGCCTCCAGCCGCACGTGGTTAGGGTCCGCCGCCAGCACGCCCAGGTCGAAACGACCTTCCAGCAGCCCTGCCAGGATCTCGGCCTGCGGCGCGGCCTGAAGATGAACACTCAGATCGGGCGCGGCGCGCATCCAGGGCAGCAGGATCGGATAAAGCAGCATCGCAAAGCTGCCCGAACATGCGATGTGAACCGGCCCCGCGTCCCGGTCGTCTGCCTCGATGGCGTCGCGCAGGCGTTTCTCCTCGGCGCGGCGCGACAGACCCAGCTCAAAAACCGCTTCGCCCGCCGGGGTCAGGGTGAAACTCTTGCCTTGCCGACTGACCAGCCCCTGCCCGACCTGCTGTTCGAGTTTCCTGAGATGCTGGCTCACACCCGGTTGGGTCATGTTCAGCCGCGCTGCGGCTTGGGTGAAATGCCCGGTTTCGCAAAGCGTGGTAAAGGTTTCGAGCCAGGTGGCGTTGAGCATTGGATGATAACACTGCATTTGGATTCATATGCATATTGATAATTTCACAAAACAGCATGCGCAATCCATATCGGCATCAAAGCAAAGCCATCGGAGATATGAGATGACCCAGACCCCCCGCACCTTTTCCCACATCGGGCTGTCCGTTCCGGACCTTGAAGCCGCTGTGAAATTCTACGCCGACGTGCTCGGATTCTACGTCGTGATGGCGCCGTCCGAGGCCGTCGAGGACGACAGCGCCATTGGCGTGATGTGCACGGATGTCTTTGGTCCGGGATGGGGGTCGCTTCGGATCGCGCACCTGTCAACCGCAGACGGTATCGGCATCGAGATCTTCGAGTTCCCCGGCAACTACGCGCCCGACGACAATCTTGAGCACAAGCGCCACGGCACCTTTCACTTTGCGGTGCAGGACCCGGATGTCGAAGGTCTGGCCCAACGCATCGTCGAAGCCGGCGGGCGGCAGCGGATGCCGGTGCGCGAATACTTCCCGGGGTCCAAGCCCTATCGGATGGTCTACGTCGAAGACCCCTTCGGCATCGTCTTCGAGCTTTACAGCCACAGCTACGAGCTGACCTATTCTGCTGGTGCCTACGAATGATGTCCCGCGCCGGCGCCGTGTGTCACGGGGCCGGCAAAAACTGCGTTGGTGGGCGACCCGGCCTGACTGTCAGGTCTTCCAAAAGCTGATCGGGTGGCTCTCCCTGACGGCCGCAGCGAATAAGATACCCATCGTGCGGGTACCAAGCTGGGTTTGTCGCAAAGTTTCGGGGTGATGAGGTCAGCCCTCACACCGTGAGACCACCCGCTGGGATTTTCGATCCTAGACGGCGCTGATGATGTGACCGCCCACCGACGGCATCAATGTGCCAAGGTGGGTCTTCGATGATCCCCAAAGGAGTCAAATTTTTGCCAGAATAGGGCGTGAAACGGGGTCATGTGGTTTCGAGGTTTGCCTATGCGCGCTTTTGCTTCTGTTTATCTGATGGTCGCAGGCCTGGCATTGGCTATTCTGTTCGTTCTGCAGGTTCCCGGTCTGCTGGCGTTTTTTCTGGCCATCACCATGGGACTTGGCATTTTCCTTGTCCCGCCGGTACTCTTCCTGTCCTTTTGGATCGTCGCATTCGCCCCCGCCGCGCTGGGAGCCTGGTTCAATTGGCGGATTGGGGCCGGCATCGCAGCTGTGACTTTGGCGTTGGCAGTGTCCTTTCCCAGTTGGGTGCCTGATCCTACCCATCAAGGCACGCCATTGCTGAACCCGCCCTTTTCCGCGACAGGCCCGGTTCAGGTGCGCTCAATAGAAGTCGTGTCCCCGCGCAGCACACACGAGGTTCAGGGCATCGTCGGACCCGCGGTAGAGGCGCTCAAGCGCAACACCGATCTTGAATGGCTTCGCATTGACGGCAAGGTGTATGAGCGCAGGCAAGGCGTCCTTCATGAGGCGCGCCCCAATCAGGAAAACGTCGCGCGCGTTGCGGACGTCATCGTCAGGGTCGCGCACAGCCGACATGCCGCGGTCTGGGGGAATTGGTCGCTCTCTCCCTGGCGGGTCGAGAATGTCTCGGGCTATGTGATCCATGACCTACGGACGAACACGCCGCTGGCGCGCAATCTTTCACTCAAGCTCGAGCGCGCAATTCGCCCCCTCATGCTGCAGATTGACGGCGTGCGCATGGACACCACGACTGATGTAAAGATCGAATTTGTCCGCGCGCCTTATGGCGAGGTGGCCCAAGACCCTGAACAGACATTGGAAAACGATCTTGGAACGCTTGGGCTTTGGCGTGACGCTGCGAACACCGGGCTAGAGCCCGACAACCCCACCGACAGCCCAGCCAAATCGGTGGACGCCGTGCTGGAAGAGATGCTGAAAGACCCGGAGCTGGCGCAGCACAAGGGGCACCGCAGTCGCGGTCCTGACGATTTCGAAGGGCAGGTGATTGAGACCTTCAACACGCAATTGGGATCGCGTCTGGAGATTGCAGACCGGATTGATCTGATCGCGCGGCTGGAGCGTTCAAAAATCCGGAGACTGGACCGGACGTTGATCATTGAGATCGCCGAGGAAACCCCGGCGCTGATGCAACGCATGGTCGATCAATACTACACCGATCTGGCCGAAGACGCCTCCGTCTATCCCATCCTTGACCGTGGTGTTCGCGATGAGTTCTATGTTCCGTTGGCCCGTGCGATAGGCGCTGATCGCAGGCGCTTTGTTCTGGCCCTTGACGCTGCTGAAAGGGACCAGCGCGAATTTCTGATCGAGAATATCTTTCATTTCGGGGTCGAAGATCCCTTTACGATCCTGCGCGCGCTCTTTTCGCCAAGCCCGCCCGGCGACCCACTGGAAGAGCGGTTTGCCGAAGGCTACCAATACATCTGGAAAGAGGAGTGGCGGAAGGCGGAAATTCTCGACTACGTGCAGGGCGGCGGGGAAGTCGACAAATCCGCCATGCAGGAAGCAGCGGACCAGAGCCTGCGCCTGCTCTTGCCGCGCGAAGATGTGCCACGCGATGTTTTGATCGGCTTTGTCGAGGATTGGGTGCTCACCCGCCGCGCGCCCATCCTGCATGACTATGAAGTTCTGCTTGAGGTGCTGTCCCGGCTGCAAGAAATCGGCGCGCAGGAGTTGCACGCAAACCTGCTTGTCTATTTCGCCGACCTGATCGCATTCCGGCCACATTGGATGGACCCGCCAACATAGGACACCTGGACGTGTAACGAAGGCCGCGCTTGTGGCCAAAACCGCTCAGCAGCGCTTTTTCCCAACGTGCTTCGGCCCAGCGTTCACCGCAATCAAGGTCCGCGCATGGATCGCGGCCGCTCGGTGCAACAGCGCATACTCCAAGCCGGGCTCCCCTTGGGAAAACGGCTACGTCGTGCGCCGCGCGACGGCGAGGTCTTCTATTCGCTCAGAAAGGCCCAGCTTCTGATTGAACGATGGCGCCGCCATTACATTACCGTGCGGCCCCACAGCGCTCCGGATTATCGACCGCCAGCATCTGAGGCAACTATCCCGATGGGCTACAGGCCAATCATGCACCATCTTTCAAACCGGACCGCCCAAGCGGGGCAGACCACGCGATGCCACGCCGGTAAATTGCAAAGACGCGCGGCGCTTCGCTGCGCATCCACGCCATGTCGCCCGAGATCAGGGACTGCATCACAAGCCCCTGGATCGTGCCGATGAACAACGTGGCTGCGGCTTCGGTGTCCAGTTCTGGATGCAGCTCGCCCCGCGCCTTTCCGGCTTCAATCAGATGGCGCACCCGCGCCGCGTATTGCTGCATCATCTGGCTTGCCAGCCGTTTTGCGGGCGTTGCTTTCGCCCCTTGCAATTCACCGTACAGCATACGCGGTGCGCCGGGATGGTCCGCAACAAAGCAGACATGGGCAAGAAACATCGCCTGTAGTGCCTCCAGCGGCGAACCGATCCCCTCAGCGGCTTTTTCGATCCGCGACATGAGCCGTTCGGCGACCCATGTCATCACGGATTGCCAGATCGCCTCCTTGTTGGGGAAATGACGAAACAGCGCGCCCTGGGTCAGGTTCATGTGCTTTGCAATCGCGGCGGTCGTGATCTCGCTGGGGTTGGTCTGCGCCGCAAGCGCAACCACTGCCTCGACGGTCACGTCGCGCCGTTCATCTGCCGGAAGGTTCTTTTGCCGGACGGCTTTGGTCATGGGTTCAACTCCATATTGGTCTTGCCGGTCAGCAGGCATGGCCTCCTCTTGCCGCCAGTTGGTGAATTTTCACCATGACGCCCAGCATGACTTGAAAAAAGATAGTAAGCAATTACTATCTTGTGAGCTGGTTGAATCCGATGCACTGTGCAGCAGGGCACTTGCCTTTTGCAAAGAACCGCCCCGTTCCAGTTTTGGAAGGCCTACCTGATGGAACAAAAAGCCAAAAATTCGGTGGTGGCGCAAAGCAAGGCCCATGACGCGAATACTGGGGGAAAGATGGCGATACCTCGTGACCCCGGCAAGGCGCCAATCGCCACCAACGACAGCCGGGCTCTTGCTGTGCAAGCAGTGGCATCACCGCATGTCGATACCGCTCCTCAAACTGGCCAACCTGGCGCTGCCGACTCGATTGTCCATGAAACGCTTGATCACGCGATGCATGCGTCCATTGCCCGGTTCACACACGGGCTGTCGCCTGCCGCGCTGATGGGCGCGTGGTTCGACTGGGCCATTCACATTGCCGCCGCACCGGGAAAGCGCATGCAACTTGCGGAAAAGGCCGCTGACAAGGCTCGCCGTCTAAGCCGGTTCGCGATCGAATGCTCGGTTTCGACCGACACGGACCAGCCCTGCATCGAACCGTTGCCGCAGGACAAACGCTTTGCCGACAGCGCATGGCAGATGCAGCCGTTCAATATTCTCTATCAGGGTTTTCTGCTTCAGCAGCAGTGGTGGCACAATGCAGTCACAGGCGTTCCCGGGGTCACGGCCGAGCATGAGCGGCAACTGCAGTTTCTGACCCGTCAGGTGCTTGACACGGTTTCACCCTCGAATTTCCTGCTCACCAATCCCGAGATCTTGCGCAAGACACGTGAAGACGCAGGCATGAACCTGGTGAAGGGCGCGCAGTATTTCCTGAAAGACCTGCAAATGGCGATGACCGACTCGCCCCCCGATGGCACCGAGGATTATCAGCCGGGTCGGGACGTCGCCGTGACCAAGGGCAAGGTGATCTACCGCAACCGCCTGATCGAGCTTATTCAATACGCCCCCCTTACCCGGACGGTTCACCCGCAGCCGATCCTGATCGTCCCGGCCTGGATCATGAAATACTATATCCTGGATCTTTCACCGCAGAACTCGCTGGTGAAATACCTGATGGGTCAGGGTTACACGGTCTTCATGATTTCATGGAAGAACCCTGATGCAGACGACCGCGATCTGACGATGGACGATTACCGCCAGCTGGGCGTGATGGCAGCGCTCAACGCGATCCAGGCGATCGTTCCCGGTCAAAAGATCCATGCCACCGGATATTGTCTTGGCGGCACGTTGCTAAGCATTGCTGCCGCGGCGCTGGCGCGGGGCGAGGACGACCCGTTTGCTTCGCTGACACTTCTGGCAAGCCAGACCGACTTTACCGAACCCGGCGAATTGCAACTGTTCATCAACGAAAGCCAGCTTTCCTTTCTGGACAGCATCATGTGGAAACAGGGTTATCTTGATACCACGCAGATGGCCGGGGCGTTCCAGATGCTGCGGTCCAATGACCTGCTGTGGTCACGGGTGACCGGCAGTTATCTGAAAGGCGAGCAACCTTTCATGAATGACCTGATCGCATGGAATGCCGATGGCACGAGGATGCCCTATGCCATGCATTCGGAATATCTGCGCAAACTTTACCTCAACAATGATCTGGCCGAAGGGCGCTTTGAAGTCGACGGCCGTCCTGTGGCGCTGTCTGATATCCGCGCACCGATCTTTGCCGTCGGCACAGAGAAAGACCACGTCGCGCCCTGGCCCTCGGCGTTCAAGATCAAGGCACTGACCGATACAGAGGTGACCTTTGCGTTGACCAGTGGCGGGCATAACGCCGGCATCGTCAGCGAACCCGGCCACCCGCACAGAACCTATCAAATCGGAACAAAAGGCCCGATGGAGCGGTACGTCGACCCTCAGACCTGGGCAGCAGAGACTGACAAGCAGCAAGGATCATGGTGGGAGGCATGGGTCGCCTGGCTTGACGGGCATTCGAGTGCTCTGACGCCGCCGCCAGCAATGGGCGCGCCCAAAGCGGGCTACACGGCCATAGCCGACGCACCGGGGGCGTATGTGTTCCAAAAGTAGGATACCGGCACTTGCCGGCGCGGCGCATCAAGGAACAAGGAACAAGGAACAAGGAACAAGGAACAAGGAACAAGGAACAAGGAACAAGGAACAAGGAAGATGATCGCCGATAGAAATACCAGCCTTCTGATCGCGGCCTTGGTGGCGCTCGTTTTCGGGGCGCTGACCATCGTTTCGGGTGGCCGCGCCCTGTTTGGGGGCGCCGAGGCCAGTGCGGCAGTGGGCAATGCTGTGTCGTTCGTGCTGTGGTTCAACTTTCTCGCCGGGGGTTTCTATGTCGTGGCCGGCATCGGGCTGTACCTGCGGCATCGCCCGGCGGTCTGGATCTCGATTGCCATTCTGGCAAGCACGGTCTTGGTGTCGCTCGCCTTCGGCCTACACGTCCTGCAAGGCGGCGCTTTTGAAATGCGCACCGTCGGCGCGATGGTCCTGCGAACAGGCGTCTGGGCGGCCATATCCATTGTGGCCTGGAAACACATCGGCGGGCGCGCAAGGCCTGAAGAGGGCAATCCTTAACTTTTCTGCTCACGGCAAGCAAACCCGGGGTTTCGGGTGAGCCGCGGAGGGCCTGTGATGCACAGATTGTGTTACACTCTGTGTCACACCAACATCCCGGCGTGACACAGCCACGATCCGGTACAGGCTAAGCGCCTGAATTCACTTTAATTTCTAGTGAAACTGGCTGGGGTGGTAGGATTCGAACCTACGGTACACGGTACCAAAAACCGCTGCCTTACCACTTGGCTACACCCCAACCGTGGCGCGGTATGTACGATGGTGATTGGCGGGGATCAAGCCCCTAATACAGGAAAAATTGTCATTCTCCGGCGAGGGCCGAATTTGATTTAACATCAAGGGCATGCACGGCCGGATCATAAAAGGTGAATTGCGCGCGCCCCGCCCGCTTGGACGCGTAAAGTGCCTGGTCGGCCTGTTCCAGGACCAGTTCGGGGTCAGCAAGCGCGCCCGGGTTGATCGTGATTCCGATGCTGGCTGACACGCGGCAGGTGCGACCGTCGTGAAACACCGGTTGTTCGATCTTGGCGATCATCCGTGCCGCCAACCCGCCTAGCCGGTCTTGGCTGATCAGATCGGGAAAGATCAGGACGAATTCATCGCCGCCGACCCGGGCGGCCGTGTCGTCCTTGCGGGTTTCCTCCTGCATGATCTCGGCCACCTTGCGTAGCACCAGATCGCCCGCCGCATGGCCATGCGTGTCATTGACCTGCTTGAAAAAATCGAGATCCATGTGGATCAGCGAAAAGGGCTGGCCGCTGCGACACAGCTTTTCCAGCGTTCGGTCCATGGCGCGCCGGTTGCGCAACCCGGTCAGCCCATCGGTATAGGCGCGCTCCTCGGCCTCGGTCTTGGCGCCCTGCAGGCGCGTGTTCAGATGCAACGAGGCATTCAGCGCTGCGGTCTTTGCTTCGACCAGGTACAGCATTTCGATTGCCAGGTCGGTTGTCGCGAAATCCGTGCTGGTCAGCGCATAGTCGCGCACCGCATCGACCACCGAAATGCCAAAAGACATGTTGATGACCGCGCCGCCGCTGCCATCTGCGACCAGCATCCCCTTCAACTGCGTGCGCTTACGGTTGCGCAATCGCAGATGCAACTTGCCGCCCTGCGTGGCCAAAAGCTGTTGCATCGTCGTGACCGACCTTGGGCGATGCACCTCGAACAGGTCGAAGAAGGCCGCGCCATCCAGATCCGGGATATTCAGTTTGTACAGCGTGGCCCCGGCCTGACGGATGGTGCCGCTGGCATCAAGCAGCACGTGCATCGGGCATAGCTGACGCAGAACATCCGCCGAAACGGTCATGCCGTGCCCCCTGCAGTCGTGGCGCGGCCGCCCAGTTCAAAGTCGCGGCCCTTGGCGAATTCCGTTTCGACCACCGTGATTTCGATCTGTTTCAGATCCCCGTCCAATCCCTTGTGATCCAGCAACACCAGCGTGCCATAATCGTCTGCCATTGCGCGCAGAACCCCAATCATCACAAGCCCAAAGGATGGCATGTCGCCGGCAAGTTCGAGCACAAAGTGGTTGGCCCCGATATCCTCCAATTCCATTTCCGGCAGGGACAGGTTCGGCACTGCCAGGCGGGCCCGCCCCGGCAATTCGTCCAGCGAATGCAGAAAATCAATGAAATTGACGCCGCCAAACCGCAAAAGCCGCCGCAACCCTTCGCGATTGGGATGCGAGACAAGGTAAGTGCCGATATCTTCCAGGAACTGACTGCAGGGTTTGCCTAGAATACGCTCGGACGCCTTGACCAGGCCTTTCAGGTCTTTCCGTTCGTAACTCAGCATGGCCTCGAAATCGGCCGAGTCCAGCTTGGCCTCGGCGGCGATTTCCTCCCAGGTGTGTTGCCCGTATGTATCCTGGACAAAAACCTGGAGCGTTTTGAAGATAAGGCCATGCATATGGAAACGACGTCCCTTTACTTAAGGTCGTCTTATCCCAGCAGTCTTAACAGTGGCGTAACATATACAATTGCGACGAATTTCACTGATTGTGCCGCCGCTGCCCCGCGCCGCCTAGTCGGTCATGGGTCTTCCGCGCAACCGCAGGAACAGGCTTTGTTCATCGTCATTGCGGAAAAACGGCACCGAATCCGGTGGCCCGGCCTCGTGCAGGCGGGCGGCTACCTCGGCCAGGACCACCTCGGTGATGAAGGGCAGATCAAAGCTGCGGACCTCGGCCAGCGGAATCCACTGCAGGTGCGACAGCTCGTCGGTGGCGGCGTCGAAATCGTCCGGATCAGAGGCCAGCGCCTCGGCATCGACCAGGAAGAACCGCGCATCAAAGCGGCGCGGCCGGCCCGGGGGCGTCACCGCGCGGAACACGAATTGCAGCGCCTCGGCCGAAGGTCGGTGGCCAGTGCCGGCAAAGCTAAGCCAGTCGTCCGGAACCGCCGTCGGCCAGGGACCGGGGGCGCCAAGGATCTGGCCGGTTTCTTCCCAAAGCTCGCGCACCGCGGCGGCGGCCAGCGCCTGTGCGATGTCCGGCGGGCTTTGTTCGGTCAGGCGCTGCGCGCACAGCTGCGGCAGCGGGCGGACCAGCGGCACCTTGGCATCCGCCGGATCGACGGCACCGCCGGGAAACACGTACTTGTTGGGCATGAAGGCGGCCTTGGCCCCGCGCTGCCCCATCAGCACGCTGGGACGCGCCCCGCGATCACGCACCACGATCACCGTCGAGGCGTTCCGAATGGCGGTCTTGTCAGGCACTTGTGTCGTCGCGGCGCTCATGCCACCCCCATCGTCATCAGGCAGGGGGCGCAAATCCATGCATGCCGCGCGCCCATTGGAAGGCCACGATCACCCCTTTCAGTCGGGGCAATAGATAAAGCGACAACCCGACACATCCAACCGCAAAGATCGTGAAAAGGATCAGCGGTTCGGGGCGGAAGGTTTCGAACACGATCAAAAGCAGCGGCGCCATCAAATGCCCGACCAGCAGGATCGTCAGATAGGCCGGGCCATCGTCGGCGCGGTGATGATGCAGGTCCTCGCGGCAGACCGGGCAGTGATCGCGCACCTTCAGGTATCCCGACAACATCGGACCCGAGCCGCACTTGGGGCAGCGTCTGCGCCAGCCCTTCCAGACGGCAGGCCAGGTTTCGCGTTCAGAGGGGGACTTTTGGTCGGTCATAGGAGCCTCATGGATCGAAGTCCTCAGCATGCGGGCGCCAAGAAATGAAATGAAGTGTCCAAAATGTCCTTGCGTCCGGATGTCGCAAATCACGCAGCCGTGATCCGGTTTGCCGAAAAAATCCGCCAATCAGCGACGGAACCCGCCACCTGCGCCGTGAAAGCCTGCAGAGACGCCCGACACAGGGTGGATCGTCAACCCGCAAAGATGCGAGCAGACAGGAGTTACGACATGACGAAGGCAAGCTATTGGATCACCGGCGCACTGGTTCTGACCATGGGCACCGCAGGGATCGCCCATGCACGGGGTTATGCGTCGGATGGGCAGCAAGGCGCCGGCATGCAGCAGATGTTCGAGAAATTCGACACTGACAGCGATGGCAAGATCACCCAGGCCGAAATCGACGCTGCCAAGGCCGCCCGCTTTGCCGCGGCGGACAGTGACGGCGACGGTTTCCTCTCCGCCGAGGAAATGACCGCCTATGCCGACCAGATGCGCGCCGAGCGCGAAACCCAGCGCCGCGCCGCCCGGACCGAAGCGATGGTCAAATCGCTGGACAAGGACGGCGACGGCAAGCTGAGCGCCGAGGAAGCCACCGCAGGCGGCCCCGGCCAGATGATGCTGCAGCGTCTGGATGCAGACAAGGATGGCGCAGTCAGCCTTGAGGAACTGCTAGAGGCGCGTGGCATGATGGGCAAACGCGGCGACCGCGACGGACGCGGTGGCGGCAAATACGCCCGCGGACACGATCATGGTGCTGAGCGAGGCCATGACCGTGGGGGCAACGGTGATCGCGCGCCCTGGTGGATGCGCTGATCGCGGTTGATCCCGGCCCGGGCCGTCCGGGTCAATGACCCCGCGCCGTTCCGGCCCCAAACGGTCGGAACGGCGCGACAACGGCCCGGGACCAGAACTTGCACCCCGCCGTCAGGCGGGGTAGCGCGGGGAAATGGACACGATGCCCTATGACGCCCTGAGCGATCGCAGCGACGAAGAGCTGCTGGCGGCCTATGCCGAAGGCAATGCCATGGCGGCGCGTGCGCTGACCGAACGTCTGGGCCCGCGCGTCTTTGCCCATGCCTACCGCATGCTCAAAGGCGACCGCGCCGAGGCCGAGGATGTCGCGCAAGAAGTGCTGCTGAAACTGTGGCGCGTGGCGCCCGGCTGGCGCAACGGAGAAGCAAAGGTCACCACCTGGCTGTACCGGGTGACGGCCAACCTGTGCATCGACCGGATGCGCAAGAACCGCAGCGGCCCCGACCTGGACGCGATCCCCGAACCGGTGGATCAGGCGCCCTCGGCCGCTGAGGGGATGCAGGCCCGCGCCCGCGCGCTGGCCCTGCAAGAGGCGCTTGACCAACTGCCCGACCGGCAGCGTCAGGCGGTGATCCTGCGCCACATCGAGGGGCTGGCAAACCCCGAGATCGGGCAGATCATGGACATCGGCCCGCGCGCGGTGGAAAGTCTGACAGCGCGGGGCAAAAAGGCACTGGAGGCGCTTCTGTCGGGGCGTCGGGCCGAACTGGGGTTTGAAGACGATGACTGAGCGCAAGCACGACAAACCGATGACCGGCCCCGACCTTGGGCTGGATGCCTATTTCGATGCGGCACGGGCCGACACGCCCCTGCCCTCGGGCGATTTCATGGCGCGGATCGAGGCCCAGGCGCTGGCCGCCATGCCCGCCCCCGTCCCTGCCGCCCGGACAGCGCGCGGCCCGGGGCTGTTCGCACAACTCAAACAGGCGCTTGGCGGCTGGCCCGCGATGGCGGGACTGGCGGCGGCCTGCGCCGCGGGCCTCTGGCTGGGCATCAGCCCGCCGGCGGGCGTTTCGTCCTTCATCGGCACCGATGCGGCCGAATTGGACACGCTGGGCGTCGATCCCTTGTCGGGGTTCGACCTGGCGATGATGGAAGGCTAGGACATGGCAGACAAAGACAGCCCGACACCCCCCCGCATGCGCCCCTGGCTGCGCGTGCTTCTGTTCGCCTCGCTGGCGCTGAACCTGGCGATTGCCGGGATGGCCGCAGGCGTGGTGCTGCGCGGCGGCTCTCCGCATGATCGCCACGAAAGCCGTGATTTCGTGACGCCCTACACCCGCGCCTTTGACGAACGCCAGCGCGACGACCTGCGCCGCGCCCTGCGCGACGGCTATCTGACCCGCAAGGACAAGGACGGCGCGCGCGACGACCTGACGCTGGACTACCGCGCCGCGCTTGACGTGCTGCGATCGGAACCCTTTGACGCGGCGGCGATGGCGGCGATCCTGGAACGCCAGGGCGCCCGCACCGCGGACCGCCAGGCCATGGGCCAACAGGTCCTGAGCACCTATCTGGCCGCCCTCTCACCGCAAGAGCGCGAGGCCTACGCCCAGCGCCTGGCCCAAGAGATCACCCGCCTCGAAGCCCGCCGCGAGCGCTGGAAACGCGACAGCTCTCGCTGATGCTGGACTGCGGATGGCAAAGGGCAGGCAAGCGCGCGCCGTTCGCGGCGCTTAGCGGCCGTTGGCGGTGCGCCCGGTTTCCTTGATGCTGGGGGCAAGCGCCCTGGGGCGTTCGGCGCGCGGCCGCAGCGGGTGCACGGTATCGCCCATGACCACGGTGTTGCGGCCCTTGTCCTTGGCCGCATACAGCGCCCGGTCCGCCGCTTCGATCAGCGCCGCCGGCTCGTCGCCCTGACCGGCCTTGCCGATGGCGACCCCGATGCTCAGCGTCACCTTGATCGTCTCACCATTGGGCAGGGCCAGCGGGCTTTGCTCCATCAGGCGGCACAGCCGCTCGGCCGTCATGCGGGCGCGTTCCCGGGTGGCGTCAGGCATGGCCACCAGGAACTCTTCTCCGCCAAAGCGCGCCACCAGGTCCGCCGCCCGAAGGTTGTCGATCAGCCGTTTCGACACCGCCTGCAACACCGCGTCCCCGGCCGCATGGCCATGGGTGTCGTTCACCGACTTGAAGTGGTCGAGGTCCAGCAGCAGCAAGGCATAGTCGCGCCCCTGGGTTTCGGCCCGTTCGGCCAGCCGGTTCAGATGCGGCAGGGCATAACGCCGGTTGTAAAGCCCGGTCAGCGGATCGCAGACCGCCGCCCGCAGCCCATCCTGCATGTTGGCGCGCAGCCGGTCATTCGTGCGTTTGCGCGAAATCTGCTTTTTCAGGCGCAGCGCCAGTTCCTCGGGGTCGGGGCCGGCGCCCAGCAGGTCGTTGGCGCCCATGTCCAGCGCGCTGGCGGCCTCTTGCCGCTGATCGGGCTGGGCGACATAGATCAGCGCCGCATGCCGCATCTCGCGGTTTGATCGCAGCTGCGGCAGCAGCGAAAGCCCCGCCCCCTGCGCGCCATCGCCTTCCAGGATCACCACGACATCGGGCGGCACCTTCTTGAAACGCAGCGCCTCGTCCGGGGGGGTCAGCTCGATCTGGTCCGTCATGCGGTGGCGCAATTCGGCCTGCAAGGACCGCGCCACCGGCATCTTGCCTGTCGGCACCAGCCGGATCAGCGCCGGCGTTTCGAATTCACTCACCTGTTCGGCCAGCCCCAGCGCGCGGCGGGTATCGTCGCGCAGTTGCAACTCCGCCTCTGCGTCGCGGGCCCGCAAAAGCGAGCGCAGCCGCGCCAGCATCACCAGATCATCCAGCGGCTTGGACAAAACGTCATCCGCCCCCGCCGCAAGCGAGGCAAGCCGCTCGTCAGCGCTGGCGTCATCGTGCAGCAGGACAACCGGCAGACGCGGATCGCCCGCCGCAAGCCGCAGCTTGGCAATCAACGCGCGGCCCGTGGTGTCGGGCAGATCGGCGGCGACAATGACCATGTCGGGCCGCGACCTGCGGAACATACTGAGTGCAGCACGACCGCTGGCCGCCTGCGACACCTCGTAAAAGGCCGCAGACAGCTTGACGCGTAGAATGATGCGGTTTGTGGGCACCGCATCGACTACCAAAATCCGTCCTGTCATCCTGATCACCCTACGCAAGGCACATGACTGCGCTTGCACTTTATTGCCTTCTCAGATTTGATTGAGATTGGTTAAGAAACCCTTTCGGAAATCCTTTGAAATGACACTATCTCGTGAAACCGCCGAAACCATCGGCCTTCAGGCCGTGGCCTGGCTGGCGTCGAACGACGAAATCCTGCCCGTGTTCCTGGGCGCGACCGGCGCCTCCGAAGGCGACTTTCGCGAGAACCTGCAAGATCCGGCCTTTCAGGGTTCGATCCTGGATTTCCTGTTGATGGACGACAAATGGATCATCGAATTCTGCGACACCGCAGGGCTGGCCTATGACGCACCAATGCGGGCGCGCGCCGCGCTTCCGGGCGGCGGGCAGGTGCATTGGACATGACGACGCCGATCACCGCGCTGCTGTTCGACAAGGACGGCACGCTGTTTCACTTTGGCGAGACATGGAACCTTTGGGCGCTGGCGATGATCGACCGGTTTTCCGCAGGCCAGCCTGACCGCCGCGCCGCCATCGCCGCCAGCGCGGGCTTTGATCTGACCACGAACAGCTTTCACCCCAAAAGCCCGGTAATCGCAGGCACCAGCCGCGACGCGGCGCTGGCCTTTGCCCCCGCCCTGCCCGAATACGACCTGCCCACGATCGAGTCGATCCTGTCCGAGGGCGCCGCCAATGCGCCGCTGGCCCCCACCGTGCCGCTGGCCCCGTTCCTTGGCGATCTCAGGGCGCGCGGCTATGGCCTTGGCGTGATGACCAATGACACGGAATTCGCCGCCCGCAGTCACCTGACATCGGCTGGCGTTCTGGACAGCTTTGATTTCATCGCGGGGTTTGACAGCGGCTTTGGCGCCAAACCCGACCCTCGGCCGCTTTTGGCCTTTGCCGATGCCATCGGCCAGGCCCCCGCCAGCATCGCCATGATCGGTGACAGCACGCATGACCTGTCGGCGGGCCGCGCCGCCGGGATGCGCTGTGTCGGGGTGCTGACCGGCCCGGCCCTGCGCGCCGATCTGGCCCCCTTTGCCGACGTGGTCCTGCCCGACATCGGCCACCTTCCTGGCTGGCTGGCCAGCCTGTCGCCCGAAAACGACTGATCCCGTCGCTATCGGGCAGGCACGCCCCCTGCCCTCGGTGTGTTCATGGGGAAAGCCGCCTTTGGAGGACACCATGAGCGATTCAGACGCAATGACCAAACGCCGCCGCGGCGGCGGCCGCGCCGGACATGCGACGCGCCGTGGCACCGCCGCCATCGAACAAATGCCCTGGCGCCTGCCGGTCAACCACGACCGCCCCACCGAACCGCTGACCCCCGAAGGGGTGGAACGGATGCACAATGCCACCATGCGCATCCTCGAAGAGATCGGCATCGAATTCCTCAACCCCGAAGCGGTCGAGATCCTGCGCAAGGCTGGCTGCACCGTAAACGGCGAAAACGTCCGCATGGGGCGCGACATGGTGATGGAATATGTCGGCATGGCCCCGGCCAGCTTTACCATTACCCCGCGCAACCCCGACCGCACCATCACCATCGGTGACCGCCATATCCTATTCGGCAACGTGTCCTCGCCGCCGAACTACTATGACATGGAGGTCGGCACCAAGGTGTCCGGCACGCGCGAGATGTGCCGCAACCTGCTCAAGCTGACGCAGTATTTCAACTGCATCCACTTTGCCGGCGGCTATCCGGTTGAACCGGTGGACCTGCACGCCAGCACCCGCCACCTTGACGTGCTGTTCGACAAGCTGACCCTGACCGACAAGGTCATGCACGCCTATTCGCTGGGCCCCGAACGGGTCGAGGACGTGATGGAAATGGTGCGCATCGCGGGCGGTCTGACCCACGATGAGTTCGACGCCAAACCGCATATGTACACCAACATCAACTCGACCTCGCCGCTCAAACACGACTGGCCGATGCTGGACGGCTGGATGCGCATGGCGCGGCGCGGTCAGGGGCTTGTCGTCACCCCCTTCACGCTGGCCGGGGCCATGGCCCCCGTGACCATGGCGGGCGCCGTCGCGCAATCGCTGGCCGAAGGACTGTGCGCCATCGTCCTTGCCCAGATCATCAAGCCCGGCGTTCCTTGCGTAATCGGCACCTTTACCTCGAACGTCGACATGAAATCCGGCGCGCCCGCCTTTGGCACCCCCGAATACATGCGCGCCACGCAGATGACCGGCCAGATGGCGCGCTACTACGGATTGCCCATGCGCTCGTCCGGGGTCTGCGCCGCCAACGTCCCCGACGGGCAGGCGATGTGGGAAACCGAACATTCGCTTTGGGCCGCAATCCAGTCGGGCACCCACATGGTCTATCACGCGGCGGGCTGGCTCGAAGGTGGGCTGGTCGCAAGCCCCGAAAAATTCATCATGGATTGCGAGGTGCTCCAGCAACTGCAGCGCTATATGGAGCCCGAGATCTGGGACACCTCCGACGACGCGCTGGCGCTCGACACCATCGCCGAGGTCGGCCCCAACGGCCATTTCTTTGGCACCCAGCACACCCAGGACCGCTATACCAAGGCCTTCTACCAGCCTTTCCTGTCCGACTGGAAAAACTTCGAGGCCTGGGAATCCGCCGGGGCCGTCTGGACGCCCGAGCGCGCGCACATGCTGTACAAACGCATCCTCGACGATTTCGAAGACCCACCCATGGATGCGGCCATTCGCGAGGAACTCAGCGATTTCGTCGAACGCCGCCGATCCGAAGGCGGCGCCCCCACGGATTTTTAGGTCGCGAAAGTCCCAACTTTCGCGACCGGTGGGCAAGGGTGTCTTTTGCAAAGCAAAAGATCACCAGCCCACACAGATGTCATTCCAGGCACCCAGAATCCCAATACGGCAGCCCACACAGATGTCATTCCAGGAACCTAAACCCGAAAGCCCCAACTTTCGCGACCAGCACCCCCGCCGCCGCCTACGCCAAACCGCGCCAGACAACCCAGACCACCACGCCGACCACGATCAAGACCTTGACCGCGATCCCCGCCACCAGCCCGATCGCCCGTGTCTTGCGTGCCTCGCGCAGGGCGTCGCCCTCCAGATACCGCAGCGCGCGGGCACAGGCTCCGTCCACCCGCGCCGCATCGATGGTCGGCGCGATCCGGGGATGCCCCGACAGATGCGCCGCCTGCGCCACCTCTTGCAAATCGCGGCGCACGGCGCGCGGCAAACGCCCCCGCGCCCGGCGTGCGCGCAAGGCCAGACCGCCACGCTTCAACCCCAACTCGCGGGACAAGAGCTGTTCAAGACGGGCCACCTGACGGGCCAAAAGGCGCTGAATTTGCATGGCGTTAACCCTAGCGGCCTTGCCTGCCCGCGCTCAAGCGCGCATCCCGCCCCAGATCGTTGCCATACCGGAAACAATCGCCCCGCGCGGGGGCTGGCCCTGCCGCGATCAAAGGCTTAAATACACCCCATGCTGAACACCCTGATCCACGGCGCACCCACCGCCAACCCGCCCCTGATGATCGTCCACGGCCTCTATGGCTCGGGGCGCAACTGGGGTGTCATCGCCAAACGCCTGTCGGACGAACGGCAGGTGCTGGCCCCGGACATGCGCAACCACGGCGACAGCTTCTGGTCCGACGATCACGGCTATCGCGATATGGCGGGCGATCTGGCGCAGGTGATCGAAGCCCAGGGCGGGCGCGCGGATGTGGTCGGCCACTCGATGGGCGGCAAGGCGTCGATGGTGCTGGCCCTGACCCGGCCCGATCTGGTGTGCCGCCTTGTGGTCGCCGATATCGCCCCCGTCGCCTATACCCACAGCCAGATCCAGTTCATCGAGGCCATGCGCGCCGTCGATCTGTCCTCGGTCGACAAACGCTCGGACGCGACGGACCAACTGGCGCGGCACGTGCCTGACAAGACGTTGCAAAGCTTTTTCACCCAATCGCTGGACCTGAAAGAACGGCGCTGGAAACTGAACCTTGACGGGCTTGCGGCGGAAATGCCGAAAATCCTGTCCTTCCCGGAGATCGACGGTCAGTTCAACGGGCCTGCGCTGTTCCTGTCCGGCGGCACCAGCGACTATGTCCTGCCCGAACACCGCGCCCGCATCCGGGCGCTGTTCCCCAAGGCGCGCTTTGCCAAGCTGCCCGGCGCGGGCCATTGGCTGCATGCCGAAAAGCCCCGCGATTTCGAGGCTTCGGTCCGCGCCTTCCTGAACATGGGCGGCTGAGCCGACGGGCGGTTTGGGGGCTCTGCCCCCTCTGGCCTGCGGCCATTCACCCCCGGGATATTTTTCGCAATTGGAAACAGCAAAGGCCCGGGCTGATTTCAGGTTTTTGAAATCTGCATGCGGGTGTTTTCAAATCGTGGCTCCGGCCCCTTGATCCGGGCGCGCCTCTCGTCAACCTGACAAGGGACGCAAGGGTCGGATACCGGGTTCATGGGGTTGTCACTCTTCCAGCAGGCGCAGGTCGCCCTGAAGCCACGGCAGCAGTTGCAGCGCCGGGGCAAGGACCAGTTCGGCGATCAGCATCCGCGCCGTACGCGCCACATCGCGCGGCACCTGGTCGGCCCAATCGGTCGAGGCCTGAACGGAAATGGTGCGGGCAAAGGGTTTGAAGGGCAGCGGATGCACCTCCATCTGGGGATGAAAGCGGACCGCGCGCATGTAGCCCAGCGGCGTGGTGATCGTCCAGCCGACCCGGCGCGCCACCAGCGTCATCAAGGACAGATGCGCCCCGATTTCAAAGCGTTCCGGGAAGGACAGCTTGTTGCGGGCAAGATGCGTTTCGACCTGGCGGCCGATCAGCTGTTCGCGGTCATGGCGCAGCAGCGGCAGCCCCCGCATGACCGCATCCAGCCCGCCATGGTCGGCCACCGCCCCCTTTGGACAGACAAAGACAAAGGGATCGCGCACGATCGGGTATTCGGCAATGCCTTCGCTGACCTCGCCGGTCGAGGCGGCGATCGCCAGGTGCAGGCGGCGGGCGCGCATTTCCTCGGAGATTTCGTGGCTGGGCGCGGTGATCAGCTTGAACCGACAGCGCGTCATGCTTTCGGCCAGGATGGTCACCAGCCGCGGCGTCAGATCGTTGTCGAAATCGTCGATAACCCCCAGGTTCAGGGTGCTGAGGTGGGTCAGGTCCATCACCGTCAGTTCGTTCTGCGCCAGCCGCAGGTGCGACAGCACCGCGCGGGTGCGTTCCAGGAACGAACGCCCCGCCGGGGTCAGCTGCATCGGGCGGCGCGCATGATCGACCAGGTCGGTGCCCAGCGCGGTTTCAAGGTTGCGCATCTGCTGGCTGACGGCGGGCTGGCTAAGGCCCGTGACCTCGGCCGCCCGGGCGACCGATCCGCTTGCGGCCAGCGCCTCGAACACCTCGAGCCCGCGCAGGGTGACCCCCTTCATCAGCATCTTGCGGCCCCTTCCCACAACTCCACCTTCAGCTTTTCCGAAACTGAGCGTCTTTCGTCAAGGATATCCCCATGCCCCGCTTTCTGAAGACCGCCCCCGGGTTGCCCCCCGCCGCCGAGGCCGACATCCAGGACACCGTCCAGATCATGCTGGCCCGCCTGAAGGCTGGCGGCGATGCGGCCGCGCTGGACTATGCCCAGCGGCTGGACGGCTGGCAGGGCGAGGTCGTGGTCAGCCCGGCGCAGATCGAACAGGCCCGCGCCCAGGTGGCGCAGCCGCTGCGCGCGGCGCTGGAATACGCCCATGACAACATCCGCGCCTTTGCCCTGGCGCAGCGCGCCTCTCTGACCGAGTTCGAGACCGAACTGCGCCCCGGCCTGATCGCCGGGCAAAAGGTGATCCCGGTGTCTTCGGCCGGCTGCTATGTGCCGGGCGGGCGCTATGCGCATATCGCCTCGGCCCTGATGACGATCACCACCGCCAAGGCCGCCGGGGTGCCCCATATCACCGCCGTCGCCCCGCCGCGCGGCGATGGCATCGACGCCGCCACCCTGTACGCCATGCACCTGGCCGGCGCCGACCTGATCCTGAACCTTGGCGGGGTGCAGGGCATCGCCGCCATGGCCTTCGGCCTGTTCGGCGCCCCCGCCGCCGACATCCTGTGCGGCCCCGGCAACGCCTATGTGGCCGAGGCCAAGCGCCAGCTGTTCGGCCCCACCGGCATCGACATGTTCGCAGGCCCCACCGACATCGCCATCCTTGCCGACGCCGGGGCAGACCCGGCGCTGGTCGCGCTTGACCTCGCCGGGCAGGCCGAACACGGCCCCACCTCGCCCTGCTGGCTGATCACCGATGACGAAGCCCTGGGCCGCGAGGTCCTGCGCCTGATGCCCGCCACCCTGGCCAGCCTGCCCAAAGGCAACCGCGACACCGCCCGCGAGGCATGGGACGCCATGGGCGAGGTCATCCTATGCGCCACGCGCGAGGAAATGGCCCGCGAATCCGACCGCCTGGCCCCCGAACACCTGCACGTGCAGGCCGATGACCTGCCCTGGTGGCAAAACCGGCTGACCGCCTATGGCTCGCTGTTTCTGGGCGCCGACACCACCGTCGCCTTCGGAGACAAGGCATCCGGCCCGAACCACGTTCTGCCAACCTCGGGGGCGGCGCGCTATACCGGCGGGCTGTCGGTGCACAAGTTCCTGAAAACCGTCACCTGGCAGCGCGTGACCGATCAGGCCCTGCCTGACCTCGCCCGCGCCACGGCGGTGATTTCCCATGCCGAAGGGATGCACGGCCACGCCATGACCGCCGAGGCCCGCATGACGCCGCCAGCCCCCTTTCCGCGTGCGGTGGGCGACTGACCCTGCGTCACAGCCCGGTGCAAGAGGCCTCGGCCCGGGCGGCAAAGGCCTTGTAGCGCTTCCAGAAGGCTTCGTTTGACGGGTTGTCGGACTGGCGGGTTTCCTGCGCCTGGTGCGGATCGGAAAAGAACTTTGCCGCCTTGCGCTGATCGTTCGACGACAGGTCGCGGTTCGCAACCCCTTGAATACAGCCGCAAAGCCGGGAATTGGCCGCCTTGCGCCCCGAGGTCAGACAGGCCCGCGAAACCGGCCCCGTCGCAAAATTGACCGAGGCCGCGCGCGTCACCGTCCCGCCGCCATAGTTGCGCTTGTTGCGATCCCCGCCGCCACAGGCGGCTACGGCCAGAACGGCCACCAACATCAATCCGGCTGTCTTCATCACACCTGTCTCACTTGCTTGGACCGCGCGGGTTATCCCGTCTGTTCGGCCAACTGCCCTCAGGGGGCATCATGTCCGATTTACGGCGCAGGTTCAATTGAGGATTTCCTGAAAGGGGCCCGTCACCAAAGGTGCAACACCCCAACAAGCGATCAAAACGCCCCGGTTATCAATTCAATCAGGCTCTGCAGCGTCTGCACGATCCGCGTCCCCTTGTACCCGCTGCTGGCGTCGATGCGTTTGATCACGTCAGCCGAACGCACGATGATCCGCATCTGCGCCACGCGGCCAAAGAACCGCCGGATCGCCCCGCCCTGAACCTCGCCCGAACCATGGGCGATGGTCGTGGCATCCAGTTCCAGTTCCCGCCCCAACTTCTTGTCGCTGATGGCGATCAACTCGGTCGCCTTCTCGACGATCATCTGTTTCTGGTCCGCTTCGGCGACCCGCAGCCTGTGCTTGATCCGCGCCTCCCAAGCCTTGGCAACTTCGGGATGGTGGGCGCGCAAATCCGTCACGGCGCGATCCAGCACCTGCACGAGGGCGGTCAGCTTGCCGTCTTCTTGATAGCTGCCGTCCTCGACACCTTGCACAAGATCGCAGCGCGCAATCTCTAGGTTCTGTTCGATGGCGTTCGCGTCTTCGCGGCAGTGTTCCAGGGTGTAGTCTATGTAAAGGCAGGCGGTCGAACTTGCGTTGACCCCACAATTGCTGGTCGTCGCCACTTGAATGGCGAACTCCACCTGTTTCAGCGTCGTTTCCACCAGTTTTTCAGCATTGAACGGTTCGGGCTGCGAAACAAAGACACCCTGCGCCTCGTCAAACTCCAGTCGATCCGCCTGCGGCAACTGATCCGCCAGCCACTCCGCCTCAACCCGCGCAATCTCTCGCGCCACCGCTTCGGCATCACCGCTTTCCCAAACCTTCGGGTCGATCAAGGCAACCCGGCGTTGCAACTCCCAATCCAGCGGCTGGCCCGTGACCATGCCGTCATACCAGCGGCGGAAGAAATCGAAATGCGGGTCGGTGTCGAGAAGGCAGTTTCCAAAGGCATCCGGGGCCATCCCCTTCGGCCATCCCTGATCGTGCCAAAGGGGTTGCCTCACCATTTCAGCAACTTCAAATTCCGAGTCTGAATGCGCCGCGTGCCAAGTAGCATTGGTTTCGTCGGAGATTGAAAGACTCAGTATGGCAGGCGCAGGAACAGCCGTAGCGATAGCTGATGCATCAGAAGCAGTACTGGCACCGGCACCGGCAATTGCTTTTGATGCCGCTTGGACGGCCCGAACGCGCCCGCTTGGGGCGGCCGATGCAACCCTGGCCAACGCTGCGCCGGCGGCTTGGGCAGCAGCCCTGATTTGAGGTTCAGGCTGCACAGCCGCGACACCTGCAACAAGCATTGCCCAGCCCGATATCAGGCCAAATGGAACCGGTGCCGGTTCAGAAATCGAAGAAAGCCCCGAAAATCGCGTACCTATCGACGAGGGCCATTCACGCAAGGCAGTGCGCGTCAGGATGGCGACAACAACTTCTTGGGTTTGATGCGACAACCATTCTCGAAAGCCCTTGTCGAAATGAAACTCCACCCTGCCCCTCACGCCAAAGCTACTCTACCGTACCCTACCCCAGCCGCCCCCCGGCACAAGCAAAACGCGCAAACCCCCAAAAGAACCGCGCCCACAGCCCCCCCTGCCGCACTGCGCCCACTTGACCAAATCCCATTTCCACCGCATATCGCAGTCTATGAGCACACCCCTGTCCCACATCCGCAATTTCTCGATCGTTGCCCATATCGACCACGGGAAATCCACCCTGGCCGACCGGCTGATCCAGTCCACCAACACCGTGTCCGAACGCGACATGAAGGCCCAGCTGCTGGACGCCATGGATATCGAGCGTGAACGCGGCATCACCATCAAGGCCAACACCGTCCGGATCGAGTATATCGCCAAGGATGGCGAGCTTTATGTGCTCAACCTGATCGACACCCCCGGACACGTGGATTTTGCCTACGAAGTCTCCCGCTCCATGCGCGCGGTCGAAGGCTCGCTTCTGGTGGTCGATGCGTCCCAAGGGGTCGAGGCGCAGACCCTCGCCAACGTCTATACCGCCATCGAGGCCGATCACGAGATTGTCCCCGTCCTGAACAAGGTCGACCTGCCCGCCGCCGACCCCGCCCGCGTGGCCGAACAGATCGAGGACGTCATCGGCATCGACGCCTCCAACGCCTGCCTGATCTCGGCCAAGACCGGCCTTGGCATCCCCGACGTGCTCGAGGCGATCGTCACCCGCTTGCCGCCGCCCCGCTCGGGCGACCCCGACGCCCCGCTCAAGGCGATGCTGGTCGACAGCTGGTACGACAGCTATCTTGGCGTGGTCGTGCTGATCCGCGTGATGGACGGCACCATCCGCAAGGGCGACAACATCAAGATGATGCGCACGGGTGGCAAATACGGCGTCGACAAGCTCGGCGTCTTCCGCCCCGCCATGCAGGACGTCAAGGAACTCGGCCCCGGCGAAATCGGCTTTTTCACCGGCTCGATCAAACAGGTCCGCGACACCAAGGTCGGCGACACCATCACGACCGAGAAAAAGGGCTGCGAAACGCCCCTGCCCGGCTTCAAACCCTCGCAGCCCGTGGTTTTCTGCGGCCTCTTCCCGGTCGATTCCAACGAATTCGAAGACCTGCGCGACGCGATAGAAAAGTTGGCCCTCAACGACGCCTCCTTCAGCTTTGAAATGGAAACCTCCGCCGCGCTCGGCTTTGGCTTCCGCTGCGGTTTCCTGGGCCTGCTGCACCTCGAGGTGATCCGCGACCGGATCGAACGCGAATACAACATCGAGTTGATCACCACTGCGCCCTCGGTGATCTATCACGTCTTCATGCGCGACGGGTCCCAGATCGACCTGCACAACCCCGCCGACATGCCCGACCCCTCGACCATCGACCACATCGAGGAACCGCGCATCAAGGCGACGATCATGGTGCCCGACGACTACCTTGGCGACGTGCTCAAGCTTTGCCAGGACCGCCGCGGCATCCAGCTTGACCTGACCTATGTCGGGGGCCGCGCCATGGTGGTCTATGACCTGCCCCTGAACGAGGTGGTCTTTGACTTCTACGACCGGCTGAAATCCATCTCCAAAGGCTACGCCTCCTTCGACTACCAGCTCGAAGGCTACCGCGAAGACAACCTTGTGAAGATGTCGGTGCTGGTGAACGACGAACCGGTCGACGCCCTGTCGATGATGGTTCACCGCGACCGCGCCGAAACCCGTGGCCGCGCCATGTGCGAAAAGCTCAAGGACCTGATCCCGCGCCACATGTTCAAGATCCCGATCCAGGCCGCCATCGGAGGCAAGGTCATCGCCCGCGAAACCCTGTCCGCCCTGCGCAAGGACGTGACCGCCAAATGTTACGGCGGCGACGCGACGCGGAAAAAGAAGCTGCTTGAAAAGCAGAAGGCCGGGAAGAAGAAGATGCGCCAGTTCGGCAAGGTGGACATCCCGCAGGAAGCCTTCATCTCAGCGTTGAAGATGGACAGCTAAGTACGGTTTCAGCTATCGACACACAACGTTCGCACGATTAAACTCAGCGAAGGCACATCGCCAAAACCTGAGATTATTGCATATGCCTAAACCATCTCTAATTAGTCATATCTTAAGAAACAGAATTAAAGCACACGAATTAATCCCCACTCGCCACCTTACAATTCATGACAGCGAGCTACTTGGGAGATTTCCAGACTCACTCAAAAGGGGCTGGGCAGCTCGTAGATTTAATCACCGTGATTTTCCAACCGCCATGGCCCTCGCCGAGTACATGTCACATCTCGGCACGGAAGACACCGAAGGTTTCTCTCAAGCAGTTTCAACCCTTTCGGACGAAGCCTGGAAATTCGCCCTGCAATTCAGCCCATATCAAAAAATTGAAACCATTTTGGATAACTTGGAGGGCCTTTTCGATGCCCTGAGAGAAGAGTTTATAAACCTTTCAAGCTATCACTCAGGCATGTCGGCTGCGTTGGATATCCAGGCCGACTCCAACACTTCATACGAACGCGAGTACAAAAAAACAGCGTCGAGTCTCATTACGTTCTCCGCGCTCTACGCCACATACGTTGATTTGTGTTTCAGAATACGAGACCTATGCAAGCTAAAAAATAGCAAGCCCTATTCCCGCGCAATACAAAAGGCAATTAAAGACTTTTCTGAACCAATGGGATTCATGAAAGACCTTAGAAATTTCTTACTACACTACAGCATTCCAAAATTCTCCCACTCAGTTCAACTTGATGGAGCCAAGCGTGAATATTTGCTTATTAACTCAGCTGATATCGCTTGCTCTGGCTTTAAATGGAAGGCCGACACAAGAAACTATCTGTATAGAAACAAAAAAATAGACGTTATATCCCTTTGCGAGAAAGTAGTTAAAGGAGTACGAAGGTCAATAGACTTTCACAGGAAAGTTTCAGAGAGAGTCTTGAAAAAGGAAAAAAATGCGCATGACTTTTACAAATACCAGCGCAAACGCCACGAATTTTTCTCGCAATCCGTTACAGATTTCGGCGCGTTAATCAAGCGACCGACGCCACTACACCGCCGACTACTAGAGGCGGAGTTTGTTGCCAATGTATTGAATAGCAGCTTAACTGACGAAGAGGCCTCAGACCTACTGAAAAACTATCCAAATCGTTTCAAAATCTTGCCGCAACCCGTTCTCGCCGAATTAAATCTGGAACTCGAGAATTTGATAAAGTCCCGAAAACTCATCCCAGATTCTGGCATGTATTTCTCGGGAAAGTAGTTCGTCAATTAAAAATCAATTGAGGCGCTTCTACCCATCCACAGCTACAGCACCAATCACCTGGCTACCGGGGCGCCTTCCGTCCATGTTTCTTAACGTCCCCCGGACGTATCATCCGACTTCGTCGGAATCGTCGCTCACCCCGAACCGCAGCGCAGGTCTTTGATCCCGCACCGTGATCAGCACCGGGTCGTCCATCCAGGGGTAGCGCCCCTATGCCACCATGCGCGCCTTGCGCTCGGTCGCCAGCGCGCCGCCCACCTGTTTGCCCGCCGCCAGCCGCGCGCGTTCCTCATAGGCCTGCACTGTCTTGGCGGCGCGGAACTTGTGGTACTCTTTCTCGATCTGTTGAACGCGGGCCGTTTCGTTGATGCCCAGCACCGCCTCCAGCACCTTCAATTCGTGGAACGGGATCAGCGCCGCCGCGTGTTTGCCGTGGCGGGTCAGCCAGATGTGGCCGCTTTCGCCCGGCGGCATTGACCCCGGACCTTCGTCCCTCACCCAAAAAAAGGAGCGGCCCCTATTTCTTGGTCGTCGCCGCTTTGCCCAGATCAACCTGGGCCCCTTTTTTCAGACCATTGTCCAAGGTGATCCCCTTGTCGGTGGGTTTGACGGTGCCCTTGCTGGGTGTGCTCTTATCGGTCATTTGAAATCCTCCGGGTTCAATTCCACAACCCTAACGAGATTTCCGGAAGCCAGCAAGGGATTTGGCAAGCGCCAGCTACCCTTCTGCCCCACGCGCCGCCTCTGGATGCTCTGTCAGAAAGTGGTGTAGCACGCCGTACAGCTCTTTTGCGCGGGGCACGTCATCCTTGCGCAGCGCGGCGCGGATGTCTTCGCAGATCATCTGCTGGACCTTCGCGGGGCCGTGGTGTTCGTGCATCATGTAGTCAGCCAGGCAGGCGGCATCGAGATCGGGAATCCCCTCGTGTTCCGCCACCGCTTCGATTTCCTCGCGGCTCAGGCAGGTCATGCCCTGAACGTCTTCCAATGTGATCATGGTTCTTCCTCCTTTTCTCCTCGTCCTGCGGGCAGTCTGCCGCAGAACCGGCGCGCGCGCCTTAATCCGTGTCATGTCGCCCGCATTGATCCGACACGAAAAAACCGCGCCCGGGGGAACCGGGCGCGGTGTGTGATCGTGTCACTCCGGATCGCCGGAGGCTGGATTACTTCAGATCAAAGCGGTCCAGTTCCATGACCTTGACCCAGGCGGCAACGAAATCCTTGACGAATTTCCCGGCCGCGTCGTCCTGGGCATAAACCTCGGCCTGCGCCCGCAGTTGCGAGTTCGAGCCAAAGACCAGATCGCAGCGCGTGCCCGACCACTTGACCTCACCGGACTTGCGGTCACGACCTTCATAGACGCCGTCCCCCTTGGGTTTCCATTCCGTCGCCATGTCGATCATGTTGCGGAAGAAATCGTTGGTCAGCTGGCCCGGACGGTCCGTCAGCACACCATGCTGGCTGCCGCCGTGGTTGGCACCCAGAACCCGCAGGCCGCCGACCAGAACGGTCATTTCCGGCGCGCTCAGCGTCAGCAGTTGCGCGCGGTCCAGCATCATTTCTTCTGCCGCGACCGAGAACTCCTGGCTAAGATAGTTGCGGAACCCGTCGGCCTTGGGCTCCAGCGGCTCAAAGCTTTCGGCGTCGGTCAACTCTTGCGTGGTGTCGTTGCGACCCGGTGTAAAGGGCACCTCGATCGCGTGACCGGCATCTGCCGCTGCCTTTTCGACAGCCGCGCAGCCGCCCAGCACGATCAGATCGGCCATCGACACTTTCTTGCCGCCCGAGGCCGACGCGTTGAAGTCAGCCTGCACGCCTTCCAGCGTCGACAGCACCGATGCCAGCGCGTCGGGTTCGTTGACGGCCCAGCCGCTTTGCGGGGCAAGACGGATGCGCGCACCATTGGCACCGCCGCGACGGTCCGACCCACGGAAGGTCGAGGCCGAGGCCCAGGCGGTTTTCACCAACTCGGACACCGACAGACCCGACGCAAGGATCTTGTCCTTGAGCGCGGCAATGTCGGCCGCGTCGATCAGCGGGTGATCGACGGCGGGGATCGGGTCCTGCCAGATCAGATCCTCGGCGGGGACTTCCTTGCCCAGGTAGCAGACCTTGGGGCCCATGTCGCGGTGGGTCAGCTTGAACCAGGCGCGGGCAAAGGCTTCGGCGAATTCCTCGGGGTTTTCGTGGAACCGCTTGGAGATCGGACCATAAATCGGGTCCATGCGCATCGCCATGTCGGCGGTGGTCATCATCGGCGTGACCTTCTGGCCCGAACCGTCGACCTGCGGGGCCATGTCCTCTTCCTTGAGGTCCTTGGGGTGCCACTGCCAGGCGCCTGCGGGGGATTTGACCAGTTCCCATTCGTACCCGAACAGCAGGTCGAAATAGCCGTTGTCCCACTTGATCGGGTTCGCGGTCCAGGGGCCTTCGATGCCGCTGGTGGTGGTGTGCACACCGCGCCCGGATTCAAAGGCGTTTTTCCAGCCAAAGCCCATGTCTTCCATCGCGCCCGCTTCGGGTTCGGCCCCGACAAGCGACGCATCGCCCGCGCCATGCGCCTTGCCAAAGGTGTGGCCACCGGCGGTCAGCGCGACGGTTTCCTCGTCGTTCATCGCCATGCGGGCAAAGGTTTCGCGGATGTCGCGCGCCGACAGCAGCGGATCGGGGTTGCCGTCCGGGCCTTCGGGGTTGACGTAGATCAGGCCCATCTGCACGGCCGCCAGCGGGTTGGCCAGCTCGCGGTCGCCGGAATAGCGGCTGCCGTCCTTGTCCGAGGTCGCCAGCCATTCGGCTTCGGCGCCCCAATAGATGTCTTCCTCGGGCTCCCAGATGTCGGCACGGCCGCCGCCAAAGCCAAAGGTGCGACCGCCCATGGATTCGATCGCGCAGTTGCCCGCCAGGATGAACAGGTCGGCCCAGGACAGGGAATTGCCGTACTTTTGCTTGACCGGCCACAGCAGGCGGCGGGCCTTGTCAAGGTTGCCGTTGTCCGGCCAGGAGTTCAGCGGCGCAAAGCGCTGGTTCCCGGTCGACGCGCCGCCGCGTCCGTCGGCGGTGCGATAGGTGCCGGCCGCGTGCCAGGCCATGCGGATCATGAAGGGGCCATAGTGGCCATAATCGGCGGGCCACCAGTCCTGGCTGTCGGTCATCAGGGCGTAAAGGTCGGCCTTGACCGCATCCAGATCAAGTTTCTTGAACGCCTCGGCATAGTTGAAATCCGCGCCCAGCGGATTGGTGTCGGGCGTGTTCTGGCTGAGGATCTTCAGGTTCAACTGGTTCGGCCACCAGTCACGGTTCGACCGTACGCCAAAGTTGGTCGCCATTGGTGTGCCGTGCATCACCGGGCATTTGCCGATATCGTTTCCGTCCATGTCTCTCTCCATTGGTCAAGGTGTGACGGCGTCGGTACAAACCAAAGCCGCCTGAATATCCCCGGGGCTTTGCTTCGGCCCATGCAGGCCGGCCATCCCCCTGATGTCGCTCGCAAAAAATGTCAGGCGCCACGATTTTGGCGGCCTGCCCGCATCCCCCGGCGAATCGACTGTTTAGAACCTATCAAAACTGGGTCATTTGGAAAAATTGAATAATGTAATGATTGCGATAACCATTTCCTATCAACTTCGCACACGGTGATCACCCCATCCCATCAGGCCGCCCCGCCCCGGGGGCCGGGCGCAAGGCACCTGGACAGGACGCCAAGAGGCAAAGCGGTTCAGCCCTGCCCCTGTTCCTCCGGGACGAATTCCTTGGCATTGAAGCGCACGACATAGCGGTACAGGCCCGGCGCATGCTCGACCTCGTCCGTGCCGTCCAGCTGGCCGACAAAGGCGCGCATCAACTGGCTGCCCAGCCCGCCGCTTTCGGTGGCATCCTCGTCCACCGGCGTGACCGGTCGGCCCGTGGTGTTTTCGACGGCAAAGCGCACCTGCCCGTCCTCGCCAAGGCTCAGGTCCACCGCGATCCGAGCCGCCCCGCGATCAGGATAGCCGACGTATTTCAGGGCGTTGGTCAGCGCCTCGGCCAAAAGCATCGACAGCGGCACCGCCTGGTCGGGCCACAGCAGGACCTCGTCCAGCCGGGTTTGCACCGTGACCCCCGCCTCGGCGGGCAGGCCCGACAGATCCTTGACCATGGCCTGCACCATTTCGGCCGCGTTGACGGCCGTCATGTCTGGCGTGGTGTAAAGCGTCCGGTGCATCATCGCCAGTCCCCGCACCCGGCGTTGCAGCCCCGCCAGCATGCGCCGCGCCTCGGGGGTTTTGGCGGTGCGCGCCTGCATGTTCATGATCGACGCGATCAGTTGCAGGTTGTTCTTGACTCGGTGGTGCACTTCTTTCAGCAGCACCTCCTTGTCGCGCAGGTCCTGTTCCTGCTGCGCCTCGGCCTGCGCCAGAAACAGGATCATCCGGTTAAAGGCGCGGGCAGTGTCGGCCAGTTCCTCGGGCGGGTTGTCCAGATCCAGCCGCCCGCCGCGCAATTCGCCCAAGGCATACTGGCGCATCGCCGACCGCAGCCGGGAAATGTGCCGGATCACCAGCCGCTGCACGCTGACATAGGCCACCGTCACCCCGGCAATCCACATCAGCCCCGGAAACAGCACCGACAGGAACACGCTGAACTGCGACGCGCTTTCGCGTGCGCTGGCCTCGGGCCAGCTGCCGACCAGCGCGACGCTGCCCGGGATCATGGCGCTGACCGCGAAAACCCGTTCCTCGCCGCCCGGCACCACCGCGTCAAAGGTCTGACCAACCCGGCCCGCAAGGGTTTCCAGCGGGATATCCGCCGGCAGGAACGTGGCCGCCGAGTCGGCCCCGCCGGTGGCCGAAATCACTTCGCCATCGGTGCTGACCGTCGCCAGGCGCAGGCCCTCGTCCTCGGTGCTGTCGGTCATCAGGGCATCGGCCAGACGGTGCGGGATCGAAATGCTGACATAGCCGATCTGCTGGCCCTGCTGCCAGACCGGGTGGCTGGCGATGATCACCGGTTGACCGGTCACCGCGCCCCGGCCGCTGATCTCGACCGTCGCGCTGCCCTTGGACTGGATTTCAAGAAAGACCCGGTTGCGGGAAAAATCCCGCGCCACCCGGGCCGAGCTGCACTCCATGAACCCGGTTTCGTCGATGAACCCGGCAAAGATGAACTGCGGGTGGCTTTTGATGAACTGCGCCATCACGTCCGAACAGATGCTGCGTTCCGTCGCCAGAACCGCCGCGCCCAGACCCTGCGCCGCGCCCAATGCCTCCTGGATCAGCTCGCGTTCGGCCATCGCCGCCTCGACCGTGCGCCCCTTGAGCGAGGCACGGTTGAGCGACCGCGCCTCTTCCAGCACGGCGCGCGTCTGGTACAGCGAAATCACCCCCAGCGGCAAAAGCGCCAGGGACAACATCGCCACCAGCCGCGCAGGCAGGCTGCGCAGCTTTGCCAGTCGGCGCCTCACGGACAGGGGCCCTTGGTCATGCGGCGCTGGGATTGTCGGCAACGATGGCCGAGGTCACGGCATCGGTCGCCCCCAGCCCGTCGTCATCGTCCAGCCCCATCAGTTCGGCCAGGCGGGCCCGCGCCCGGTTGACCCGGCTTTTGATGGTGCCGACCGCCACGCCGCAGGTTTCCGCCGCCTCTTCGTAGGAAAAGCCGCCCGCGCCGACCAGAACCAGCGCTTCTTGCTGTTCCTCGTTCAGCTGGGCAAAGGCGGTGTTGAAATCGCGCATCTGCAACCGGCCGTCATGATCGGGCTTCTGTGCAAGATTGGCCGCCAGCGCGCCATCGCCGTCCTCGACCTCGCGGCGGCGTTTGCGGAAATGCGAATAATAGGTGTTACGCAGGATGGTGAACAACCAGGCCCGCATGTTCGTTCCGGCCTCAAAGCGCTCGATGTTTGTCCAGGCTTTGACCAGGGCGTCCTGCACCATGTCATCGGCCAGCGCGGCGTTGCGTGTCAGGCTCATGGCAAAGGCGCGCATGGCCGGAATATGCTCGACCAGCTCTTCGCGCGGATCAGACGTCATGCTGATCTCCATCCTTTTTTGCGCCATCGGCCTGCTGCAACTGCGCCAACAGCTGCGTGAACCGATCCGGCACGTCCTGTTTCAGCACATCGTCATAGGCGCGTTTCAGGTTCGCCTCGATTTCCTGCTGCAGCCTTGAGTCTCGATTTTCTCGGGTCATGTGATCACTTACAAGGTTCAAGTTTTTTTGCACGTCTCGGGAACCTAACCCGCCGCCCTGCGTTTGGTTCCCAGAAAAATCGAAAAAAAAGGACGAAAGAATGACAGAGGGTATTCGTGGGGATCTCGCGTCCAGGGTGGGCAACAATCTTCCCTATCTGCGGCGCTACGCCCGCGCCTTGACCGGATCGCAAGACCGCGGGGATCAATACGCCATGGCCACGCTCGAGGCGATCCTGAGCGATCCGTCCAGCTATGACAGCGCGCTTTCGTCCAAATGCGCGCTGTTCCGGGTGTTCCATTCGATCTGGATCACCACCGGCGCGCCGCTTGGCGACGACGAAACCGGGCTGGCCGGCAAGGCGCAGGCGCATCTGGCGCGGCTGACCTCGGGCACCCGCGAGGCATTGCTGCTGCACACCATCGAAGAGCTGACCTTTGACGAGGTCGCCGCCGTGATGGACACCACCGCCGCGGATGCGCAGGAACTGGTCAACATCGCCTATTCCGAAATGGCGCAGTCCTTGTCCGGCCGCGTCATGATCATCGAGGACGAGGCGATCATCGCCGTCGATCTCGAAGCGATCACAGCCGAGATGGGCCACAAGGTCACCGGCGTCGCGCGCACCGAAAGCGCCGCGCTTGACCTGGCCCAGCGCGAAACGCCCGACCTGATCCTGTCGGACATCCAGCTGGCCGACAATTCCAGCGGCATCGACGCGGTCAACAAGATCCTTGCCGCGCATCCGGACATTCCAGTGATCTTCATCACCGCCTTCCCCGAACGTCTGCTGACGGGCGAAGGGCCGGAACCGGCCTTCCTGATCTCGAAACCCTATACCGAGGACCAGGTCCGCTCGGCGATCAGCCAGGCGATGTTCTTCTCCTCGACCGAGACGCTCAAGGCCTGATCGCCCCCCCCTACCAATCACGACAGGCCCCCGGCACCGTGCCGGGGGCCTTTTTGCCTTACGACTTGGCCATCGCCCGCAGCATCCAGGCCGCCTGCTCGTGAAAGGCGCTGCGCTCGGTCGCGAGGTCCTCGGTCACCGGATCGCGGCGCCCTTCGACCAGTTGCACCAGCGCATGCAGTCGGTGCGCCACGCGTTCGTGGTCGCTCACCAGATCGGCGATCATCTCGCCGGCGCTGGGAACCCCCGGCAGGTCGGAAATCTGCGACCGCGCGACGATGTCGGCCATGCTCAGCGGCGCCAGATGGCCCAGCGCGCGGATCCGTTCGGCCAGCTGGTCGGCGGCGGCGAACATGTTTTCGTATTGCGCCTCGGTCAGCTTGTGCAGCGAATAGAACAGCGGGCCTTCGACGTTCCAGTGATAGGCATGCGTCTTGAAGGTCAGCCGGTAGGTGTCGGCCAGAATGTCCGCCAGCCCAGCGGCAATGCCCTGGGTGTCACGCACCCCGGTGGACAGCTCGGCTTCGCTCGGAACGACGGTTGTTGCATCTTTCATTGGTGCCTCCTGTGGCTTGGGTTTGTCTTGGGAAATCAACGCACAAAACGCCGCTGCGTTCCCGTTTGCGGCAAAAAGAAACGGGGCCGCGCGGGCCCCGTCCTTTCGTCATTTGCGATCAGTGCCGCCCCTGTCAGGGCGTCCGGCCGCGCAGCGCGCGCGCCACCATGGCCACCACGAAAAGGATCAGGAACAGGAAGAAAAGCACCTGCGCCACCCCCGCCGAAGCCGAAGCGATGCCGCCAAAGCCAAAGATACCGGCGATGATGGCGACGACGAAAAAGATTACAGCCCAATACAGCATTGTCTTGTCCTTTCGGTTGGTTCCCCTTGGTCGGGTCATACCGAAACAACCCTTGGCAACGCAAAAGGTTCCCGCGCAGGGTTTCCCTCAGCCCAGCGGTGTCCAGACCCCATCGCCGCGCGACGAGGCGATGCAGGCCGCGATGAACCGCATCCCCTGCAACCCGTCCTCGATCCCCAGCACGTGATGGCCCTCGGGCAGCGCCTGGCCCTGGTCCACATGACGGATCAGCGCCGCCGCCTCGCTGTAAAGCGTCGCGAACCCCTCAAGATAGCCCTCGGGATGGCCCGGCGGAATGCGCGTCACGCGGGTGCCCGCCGCGCTCGATCCGGCCCCGCCGCGCGTCAAAATCTGCTTGGGCTCGCCGAACCGCGTAAACGTCATCACGTTGGGGTTTTCCTGCGCCCAGTCGATGCCGCCCTTGGTGCCATGCACCCGCAGCCGCAGCGCGTTTTCATTGCCAACCGCCACCTGTGACGCCCAAAGCATCCCGCGCGCCCCGCCCGCAAAGCGCAGCATGACATGCACGTTGTCATCCACCTGCCGCCCCGGCACAAAAGCCTGCAAATCCGCCGCCAGCTGCTGGGCCCGCAACCCCGTCACAAACGACGCAAGGTTAAAGGCATGGGTGCCAATGTCGCCCACACAGCCCCCCGCGCCGGATCGCGCCGGATCGACCCGCCAATCGGCCTGCTTGCCGCTGGTTTCCTCGGCCAGCCAGTCCTGCGCATATTCCACCTGCACCACGCGGATTTCCCCCAGATCACCGCGCGCGACCATCTCGCGCGCTTGGCGGATCAGCGGATAGCCGGTGTAGTTATGCGTCAGGATGAACTGCTTGCCGCTGTCCTTTTGCGCCTGCGCAATCTGGTCGGCCTGCTCTGGCGTCGCTGCCAGCGGCTTGTCGCAGATTACGTGGATACCGGCCTTCAGAAAGGCCACCGCAGGCCCCGCGTGCATATGGTTCGGCGTGACAATCGCCACCGCGTCGATGCCATCGGCGCGCGCGGCCTCGGCCTGCGCCATCTCCGCGAAATCGGTATAGGCCCGGTCCTCCGCGATCCCCAGATCAGCGGCCGAGGCGCGCGCCCGGTCTGCATCCGACGACAGCGCCCCAGCCACCAGATCCCACTGCCCGTCGATCCGCGCGGCGATCCGGTGCACCCCGCCAATGAATGCGCCCTGCCCGCCGCCGACCATGCCCAGCCGCAACCGTCTCATCACGCGGTCCCCAGCATCTTGCGGATGGCATCCATATCCGTCTGCCCCCCGGCGAAATCGTCAAAGGCCTTGTCCGTCACCTCGATGATATGCTGCTCGATGAACGGCGCGCCCTCGGCCGCCCCTTGCTGCGGCGATTTCAGGCAGCATTCCCACTCCAGCACCGCCCAGCTGTCATAGCCATGCGTCGCGAGGCGCGAGAATATGCCGCCGAAATCCACCTGCCCATCGCCAAGGCTGCGGAACCGCCCGGCGCGCCCCAGCCACGGCTGATAGCCGGAATAAACCCCCTGACGGCCATCGGGGTTGAACTCGGCATCCTTGACGTGAAAGGCGCAGATCCGTTCGTGATAGATGTCGATGAATTGCAGGTAGTCCATGCATTGCAGCAGGAAATGGCTCGGATCATAGTTGATGCGGCAGCGATTGTGCCCCTTGCAGGCGTCCAGGAACATCTCCCAACTCGCGCCGTCGAATACGTCTTCTCCGGGGTGGATTTCAAACCCGATGTCGACGCCGTTTTCCTCGTAATGGTCAAAGATCGGCACCCAGCGCCGCGCCAGTTCGGCAAAGGCCTCGTCGATCAGCCCCTCGGGGCGCTGCGGCCAGGGGTAAAGGAACGGAAAGGCAAGCGATCCAGTGAAACTGACCGTGGTGTCCAGCCCCAGCCTGCGCGAGGCAACCGCCGCCTTCTTGACCTGATCCACCGCCCAGGCCTGCCGCGCCTTGGGGTTGCCATGCACCGATGCCGGGGCAAAGGCGTCAAAGGCCGCGTCATAGGCCGGGTTCACCGCGACCAGCTGGCCTTGAAGGTGCGTCGAAAGCTCGGTGATCTGCACGCCCGCATCGGCGCAAATGCCCTTGACCTCGTCGCAATAGGTCTGGCTGTCGGCGGCCTTGTCCAGATCGAACAGGCGCGCGTCAAAGCTGGGGATCTGCACGCCCTTATAGCCCAGGCCCGCCGCCCATTTCGTGATGTTTTCCAACGAATTGAAGGGCGCGTCGTCGCCCGCGAACTGGGCAAGGAAAAGCGCAGGTCCTTTGATCATTCCGGGCATGTGGGTCTCCTGTTCTCAGGTGGTCTGGTGATAGCGGACATAGGCAAAGCGGCGGCTGTCTGGCGCCCAGCAGGGCACGTTCAGCGTGCCTTGCCCGCCGAAAAGATGGGTCAGGGTCTGCGGCGGCCCGCCCGCCGCGGGCATCAGGCGCAACTCCACGTCGCGGCCAAAGGGGTGGCCCTCGGTGCCCGGCGGATAGGCCAGGTAAAGCACGTTCTGGCCATCGGGGGATGGATGCGGGAACCAGTCGACGCTGTCGCCGTGGGTCATCTGCTGGACGTCGCTGCCATCGCTGCGCATCCGCCACAGCGCCATGTCGCCGCCGCGATCCGAGTTGAACCAGATCCATTCCCCATCAGGGCTGTAATCCGGCCCGTCATAGTGGTGCGCGCTGGTGATCAGCAGGCGTTCATCGCTGCCGTCCAGCGCGCAGGTTGCAATGCCGAAATCGCCGTTCCGCACGCAGGTATAAGTGTGGCGCTGCCCATCCGGCGACCAGCCGTGCCACCAACTGGGCACCTTGTCCGTCACCCGCGTCGGCACGCCGCCCTGCACCGTGTAGATGCAGGATTTCCCGGTCTCGGTCTTGTCACTGATCGCCAATGTCAGGCCATCGGGCGAAATCCCGTGATCGTTGTTAAGCTGGTCAAAGCCGGTCTCGATCGGGATCAGGCCCGGCGCGTCCAGCGGCAGCCGGTACAGCCGCCCCTTCGCATTGACGATCAAGGCCGCGCCATCGCGCGTCCAGTTCGGCGCCTCGACATGCCAATCGGTGTCCAGAACCACCTGGGCCTGCCCGCTGTCCAGATCAAAGATTTCAACCAAAGCGAACATTCAAAGCGCCCCCGGCTGGTAATCGAACCGCGTGAAATCCGCCGCGCGCCCCTGCCCGGTCAGATCAAAACCCGCCATGCCGACGAAATTCCCGGTGAACGATCCATGCGCCCCGCGCCCGCCTTCGTCCGACAGAACGGCGGCGTTCAGTTCCGGCCCAAAGGCCTGCCAATCACCGCCCTGCCGCCAGTAAAACTGCTGGCGCGCGTGGTCGGTCTGCACCGCCAGATCAATCGGGCCATCCCCGATGGCGATGGGCTGGGCGGGGAATTGCAGGCGCCCGTCCGGGAAATCGCCGGGACAGGACAGGATCGACAGGGCACGCCCCAGCCCCGGTTCCCGCGTGACGGTCAGAAAGTGGAACTTGAAGCGGTTGTAATAGGTCACAAGGCCCGCATTCTGCTGATAGGTCGTGGGGGAAAACTCGGCCAGCGTCGTCTCGGCGCGATAGGCCAGATGTTCCTGCCGCCGCGCGACAAGCGCCTGCTCGAACCAGGACCCGATGCTTTCGCGGCCAAACAGGCGCAGGGCGCTGCCGGTCAGCTGGAAAATCCGATCCGGTTCCGGCGTGCGCAGCCACTGGAATTCGGGCGGCAAGGAAGCGTCCGTGAAAACTCTGGAAACCCCCGGCGCGGGCAGCGTTTCCCCCGCGCAAGGCACCTCCACACGCGGCACCTGCCCGCCGGCCTCAAGATACAGCCAGTCGTCGCGCCAGACACAACGCTCGATCCCCGTCTCGCGGCCCAGCGGCGAATAGCCCCGCCCCACCCGCGCGCCCATCTCGTCAATCGGGCGCGAACACAGGAAAGTGTGATAGGTCTCGCCCTCCGGTGTCTCGACGATCTGACCATGCCCGACCCGTTGCAGGGCGCTGTCCGGGGCATCCTTGGCAGTCATCAGATGGGTGTCGGGGTGCAGCGCGTAGGGCCCCCAGACGTCGCGCGACCGCGCCATGGTGACCGCGTGATCATAGCTTGTCCCGCCCTCGGCGGTGGTCAGGTAATACCAGCCATTGCGCTTGTACAAATGCGGCGCCTCGACCAGCCCCAGCGCGGTGCCCGGAAAGATGTTGCGCACCGGGCCAATCAAACCCTGCTGCGGGTCCCATTCCTGACACAGGATACCGTCAAAAGCCGGGGTCTTGGGACTGCCCCCAATCGACTGCGACCGGTGGTTCCACTGCATGTTGATGAAATACTTGCGCCCGTCGTCATCGTGAAACAGCGACGGGTCAAAGCCGCTGGAATTGACATAGACCGGATCGCTCCACGGCCCTTCGATCGCATCGGCCCAGACGATGTAGTTGTGCGCGTCCTTGAAGTTGCCGTCATAGCGTTTGACGTCCGTGTAGACCAACCAGAACCGCCCGTCCGCATGGGACAGACAAGGCGCCCAGATCCCGCAACTGTCGGGATTTCCGCGCATATCCAGCTGACTGGCGCGCGTCAGCGGCCGGCAGGCCAGCGTCCAGTCCGCCAGATCGCGGGAGCGGTGGATCTGCACGCCGGGATACCATTCAAAGGTCGAGGTCGCGATGAAATACTCATCGCCCGCCCGGCAGATCGAAGGATCGGGGTTGAACCCCGGTAGGATCGGGTTGCGGATCATCGTTCCTCCTGACCCTCCAGGACTGTGCCCGGTGCTGCCCAAGGGAGCCTCCGGCGGGAGTATTTTTGCCAAGAAGAAGCAGCGTGGCAGGTCTTCATCGGCTGGGACCTTCGCGTTCCGAGGAGGCCGCCCAGAGGTTTACGTTGGCATCCACCGCATATTGGTCGATCTCGTCCAGTTCGGCCTGTGTGAATTCAAGGTTCTGCACTGCGCCGACGCAATCGGTGATCTGAGAAGGTTTCGATGCGCCGATCAGCGCCGTCGTCACCCGTTCCCCGCGCAGCACCCAGGCCAGCGCCATCTGCGCCAGCGTCTGACCGCGCCGTTCGGCAATGGCGTTCAGCGCGTGGATACGCGCCAGAACGTCCTCGTTCAGGAAGCCGTCGAGCAGCGATTTGCCCTGCGTCGCGCGGCTGCCTTCGGGCACGCCGCCAAGGTATTTCTTGGTCAGCATCCCCTGCGCCAGCGGCGTAAAGGCGATCGACCCGATGCCCAGATCGTCCAGCGCATCCAGCAGCCCGTCTTCTTCGACCCAGCGGTTGATCATCGAATAGGACGGCTGGTGGATCAGGCAGGGCGTGCCCAAATCCTTCAAAATCGCAGCCGCCTCGCGGGTTCTGGCCGCGTTGTAGGAGGAAATTCCGACATAGAGCGCGCGCCCCGAGCGCACGATATGATCCAGCGCCATCATGGTTTCTTCCAGCGGCGTGTCGGGATCGAAGCGGTGCGAATAGAAGATGTCGACGTAGTCCAGCCCCATGCGTTTGAGCGACTGGTCACACGACGCGATCAGGTATTTGCGCGATCCCCATTCGCCATAAGGCCCCGGCCACATGCCATAGCCTGCCTTGGACGAAATGATCAGCTCGTCCCGGTAAGGCGCAAAATCGGTGCGCAGGATTTCCCCGAAGGCCAGTTCCGCCGCGCCCGGTTTCGGGCCATAGTTGTTGGCCAGATCGAAATGGGTGATCCCCGCATCAAAGGCCGTGCGGCAAATGTCGCGCTTCAATTGATGCGGGGTGTCGTCGCCAAAGTTGTGCCACAGGCCCAACGAGATGGCCGGCAGTTTCAGGCCCGACCGCCCGCAGCGGCGGTATTGCATGGTGTCGTATCGGGTGTCCGATGCTTGCCAGACCATCTGTCTTTCTCCTTATGCCAGCAGGGCCTGAGCGTCCTTCGGGCTTAGCGCCTGAGGCCGGTCGCAGGTGGTGGTCATCGTGACCCAGGCACGGTCTTCGCCCGCCTTCAGGATCGCCGTCATGACCTCGACCACATGGGTCGCCAACTCTTGCGAGCAGCGATGCGGACGATCCGCAAGGATGGCCTGCGCCATATCCGCCAGCCCCGCACAGCGATAGTTGGCGCGCGGCGTGCCGCGTCCGTCCTCGATGTTGGGCACGCCAAAAGGATGGCCGCGCTCTTCAAGCGCCGTGGCGCCTTCGGGGGTTGCCACCTTGACTTCGCCGCCGAAGAAGTTCGGGTCAGGCACGTAAAGCGAGGCGTCCAACCCGTAAAGCTCCATGTTTTCATGGCGGTGCGCCTTGACGTCCCAGCTGGCGCCAAAGCTGACGATGGCGCCGTTCTCGAACTCCAGCAGGGCATGGATACTGGTCGGCGTGTCCACCGGGATCGTCTCGCCATTGCGCGGCCCGTTGGAAATGGTGCGCCGTTCCGACCCTTTGCCTGTCATCGCTGCCACGGCCCGTACCGGTCCGATCAACTGCACAAGGTTGGTGATGTAGTAAGGCCCAAGATCAAGGATCGGCCCGCCGCCGGGCTGAAAGAAGAAGTCCGGGTTTGGGTGCCAATGCTCCATCCCGAAGGACATGACATGGCATGTGCCGCCGATGACGCGGCCGACCTTGCCCTCGTCCAAAGCCGCACGCGCCAGTTGGTGCGCCCCGCCCAGATAGGTGTCGGGGGCAGACCCCACGCGCAGGCCCTTTTCCGCCGCCAGCTTGCGCAGCGCCTCGCCCTCTTCCAGCGACAGAACAAAAGGCTTTTCCGAATAGGAATGCTTGCCCGCCTCAAGGATGCGTTTAGACACCTCGAAATGCGCGGCGGGCACCGTCAGGTTGACGATGATGTCGATGTCGTCCGAGGCCAAAAGCCCCTCGACCGTTTCGGCGCGCAACCCGAATTCCTCGGCCCGCGCCCTGGCCGCCGCCTCGCTGATATCGGCGCAGGCCCGCATTTCGATGCCTTTGAACAAAGGCGCCAGTTTCATGTAAGCGGCCGAGATATTGCCGCAGCCGATCACGCCTACTCCCAAAGTTTTCATGGCTCAGTACCCCCGAAAGGCGTCGATGGACCGGCGCGCGAAACGCGTGGCATCCGACGGTTTGTCATGTTCCATCACGAACAGGTCGACGCCCGCGCCGCGCAGCGCCGACATGATCCCGGCCCAGTCCATGGTGCCCTGCCCCACGTCGGCCCAGCCGTCTTCGTCCGCGCAATCCCCGGCAGGCGCGATATCCTTGACATGGGCTGTGGTGATCCGGTCCTTGTACTTTTCGATCCAGTCCAAGGGATTGCCGCCGCCACGCACCACCCAGGCCACGTCCATTTCCCAGTCGATGCTGGGCGCCTCTTGCAAGATCACCTCCATCGCCGGGCTGTTGCCCATGAACTCCCAGTGGTGGTTGTGCCAGCCAAAGGCCAGGCCTGCATCGCGCACCTTTTTCGCCGCTTCCTCAAGCCGATGCGCCAGCGCCTTCCACGCCGCCAGATCGGGCGTGTCGCCGCGCAGATCGTCCTCGGGGGCGGGGCAGAATACGCGGTTCATCCCCAGCGCCTTGGCCGTGGTCAGGGTCTTGTCCAAGCCGCCTTCGAAATTGCCCACCGGAAAGAAATGCCCCGACGGCATGGTCAGCCCATTGGCATCCAGCAGCGCGCGGAACGCCGCCGGGTCATCATAGACCCCGCCAAACCCCTCGACCTGGGTATACCCCAGCCCCGAAAGCATCGTCAGCGTCTCCGCCCAGGGGCCCGCATCACGCGCCGAATACAGTTGGAATGAAACGTTCATGTCATTGGTCCTCTTGCGTCGTCACAGACGCGCTTCGCTAGTTTTGTCGAAAAGATGGGCACGCTCGGCGCTGAACCCGATTTGCAGCGCCTGCTTCGGGCGCACATCGGCCTGCCCGTCCAGACGCACCCACATCGGCACATCGCCAACCCGCACCCGCACCAAAGTGTCCGAGCCCAAGGGCTCGACCAGCTCCACCACGCTGTCCAGCCGGATCGGCATGCCCGCCGCCTCCGCGCCCGACGCGATATGCTCCGGCCGGATGCCCAGCAGCGCGGGCGCTTGCCCCGCCACCCCGGCAAAACCATACCCCTCCAGCGACAACGCCCCGATATCGCTGCCGAACGTCCCGCCGCTGACCACCCCGTCGATGAAATTCATCGAAGGCGAGCCAATGAACTGCGCCACATACAGGCACGACGGATGGTTATAAATCTCGTGAGGCGAGGCGAACTGCAGCACATGCCCGCCCTTCATGATCGCAATCCGGTCGGCCAGCGTCATCGCCTCGACCTGATCGTGGGTCACGTAGATCATCGTATTGCCCAGCGTCGCGTGCAGCTGCTTGATCTCGACCCGCAGATCGGCGCGCAGCTTGGCGTCCAGGTTCGACAGCGGTTCGTCGAACAGGAAAACATCGACATCGCGCACCAGCGCCCGGCCAATCGCCACGCGCTGCCGCTGCCCGCCCGACAGCGCCCCGGGCTTGCGCTTCAACAGCGGCTCGATCTGCAACACCTTGGCCGCCCGCGCGATCTTTTCCTTGATTTCGGCCTTGGGCACCTTGGCGTTCTTCAACCCAAAGGCCAGGTTCCCCTCGACCGTCATCTGCGGGTACAGCGCATAGCTCTGGAACACCATGCCGATTCCGCGCTTGCTGGGTTCTTCCCAGGTCACATTGCGCCCGCCGATATGGATCTGCCCGTCAGTCACATCCAACAGCCCCGCGATACAGTTCAGCAAGGTCGACTTGCCGCACCCGGACGAGCCAAGCAAAACGACAAACTCGCCCTGCCCCACGTCGATATTGAGATCCTTCAGAACTTCCACCGCGCCAAAGCTCAGCTTCAGGTTCCTGATCGAAATACTGGGTTCTGTGGCGCTCATGCCTGCCCCCTCCACATGTCCGTGTTTCTTCTTGGCAAAAATACTCCGGGGGGTGGCGCCCGGTCCGCGCAGCGGCGATCTGTCCCGCGGACAGATCGAGGGCGCCACGGGGCAGAGCCCCATTCCCGCGGGGCAAAGCCCCCGCCAAAGGTATCGGGTGCGGCCTGTCTCATCCTTTGACCGCCCCCGCAGCGATGCCGCGCACGAATAGCTTGCCCGAGACAAAGTAGATGACCAGCGGTACCAGCCCGGTCAGCAGGGTTGCCGCCATGTTGACGTTGTATTCCTTGACCCCCTGGACCGAGTTGACGATGTTATTCAACTGCACCGTCATCGGATAAAGATCGGGCTTGGTATAGACCACGCCAAACAGGAAATCGTTCCAGATCCCGGTGACTTGCAGGATCATCGCCACCACGAAGATCGGCAGCGACATGGGCAGCATGATCTGGAAATAGATCTGCCAGAACCCGGCCCCGTCGACGCGCGCCGCCTTGAACAACTCTTCGGGCAGGGACGAAAAATAGTTGCGGAACAGCAGCGTCAGGATCGGCATGCCGAATATCGAATGCACCATGACCAGCCCCGACAGCGACCCGTACAGCCCCATTTCGCGCAGCAGGATCACGATGGGGTACAGCATCACCTGATAGGGGATGAAGGCGCCAAAGATCAGGATGGTAAAGAACATGTCGGCGCCCTTGAACCGCCAGTTCGCCAGCGCATAGCCGTTCACCGAGGCTATCGCGATCGACACGATGACCGAAGGCACCGTGATCTGCACCGAATTCCAGAAACCGCGCGAAAGCCCGTCACAGTTCAGGCCCGTGCAGGCCTCGGCCCAGGCCTTGACCCATGGCTCGAACGTGATCTCGACCGGCGGGGCAAAGATGTTGCCCATCCGGATTTCCGGCATCCCCTTCAACGATGTGACGATCATCACGTACAGCGGCAAAAGGTAATAGACCGAGACGACCGCCAGCGTGCCGTAGATCATGATGTTGCGCCCCGACAGCGCCTTTTTCGGGCGCGGGCCCCTGGGGCCGCTCAGCTGGCGTGCGACAGCATCGGCCCCGGCAACCGTGGCGGACAGGCTTGCAGGATCAGCCATGTTTCTTGCCTCCGAATTCGAGATAGGCCCATGGGATCACCACAACCAGAACCGCCAGCAGCATCATGGTCGAGGCGGCAAAGCCCTGGCCCAGGTTCTGGCCCTGGAACATGTAGTCATAGACGTATTTTGCCGGCACTTCCGACGCGATGCCCGGCCCGCCTCCAGTCTGCGCGACGATCAGGTCGTACAGCTTGACGATGCCGCTGGCGATGATCACCAGCGTGGTGATGAACACCGGGCGCATCATCGGAATGACGATGAAGATATAGGTTTTCCACGCCGGAATGCCGTCGACGCGCGACGCCTTCCAGATGTCGGGATCAATGCCGCGCAGCCCCGCCAGCATCAGGCACATGATCAACCCGGTGCCCTGCCACAGCCCCGCGATCAGCACGCCGAAAATCACGATGTCCGAGTTATAAAGCGGATCAAAGGTAAAGCTTTCCCAGCCCAGCCCGCGCACCACGTTCTGCACCCCGAAATCGGGGTTCAGCAGCCATTGCCAGACCAGCCCCGTCACGATGAAGCTAAGCGCGAAGGGATACAGCAGGATGGTGCGAAAGGCGTTTTCATAGCGGATCTTCTGATCCAGCAGCGCCGCCAGCAAGAACCCGATGATCAGGCTCAGCACCATGGAACAGACCCCATAGATCAACAGGTTCTCGATCGAGACCAGCCAGCGGCTGGTGCCCCAGAGACGCTCGTACTGGTCCAGCCCGACGAACTTGGCCTTGGGCAGCAGCTTCGACGAGGTAAAGGAATAGGTCACCGTCCAGGCGGTGCCCCCGACAAAGACGACCAGCGCCGTCAGTATCATCGGGATGGCGGCGATCTTGGCCGAGATGTTCCGGAATAACCGGACCGGGCGGGCCGCTGACATGGCGCTCCCCCTTCTCAAGGTGTTGGGCGGATGGATGAACAGGCCTGGCCGGACCGCAGGCCATCTCTGGCACCGGTCCGGCCCTGTTCAGACGATCACAAGGTCAGTCCTTGGACGCCACGATATCGACGAAACGCTTCTGCGCGTCCTCGGCGGAAATCGAGGTGTCCTGGAAGAACTGCACGAACAGGTCGTTCAACTGGTTGTTCGTGTCCTCGGTGTTCAGCATGTTGACGTCGGGCATGATGTTGCCCGCCTGCAGGATCTCCAGACCCTTTTTCATGCAGTCGTTGGCCGCCGCCAGATCGACATCCGCCCGCACCGGCAGGGACCCCTTTTTCAGGTTGAAGGCCACCTGCGTCTTGGGGTTCAGCAGCGTCGCGGCCAGCGCGTCCTGCGCCGCCGAGATTTCCGGATCGTCGTTCACCGGGAAATAGAAGGCATCGCCGCCGGTCGAAATGACCTCGTGCACGCCCAGCCCCGGCAGACAGGTGTAATCCTGGCCCGCGACCTCTCCGGCGACGGCGAATTCGCCCTGCGCCCAGTCCCCCATGATCTGGCCACCGGCCTTGTCGGTGATCACCAGGTTGGTCGCCTGGTTCCAGTCCTGCACGTTCGACCCTTGCACCATCTCGCGCATGTCGGCCGCGGCCTTGAACACGCGGGTCATCTCTTCGCCCGCCGCCAGCGCATCGTCACCCTCGCCGTAAATCTTCTGCAGCACCTCGGGGCCTGCCAGCGTCGCCATCAGCACGTTGAACGCGCCCGAGCTTTGCCAGGACTGACCGCCCAAAGCCATCGGCTGAATGCCCATCTCGCGCAGCTTGGGACCGGCGGCGACGAATTCATCCCAGTTGGTCGGAACCGCAAGGCCCGCGTCCTCGAACACCTTGTTCGACAGCCACAGCCACTGCCACGAATGGATGTTCACCGGCGCGCAATAGATCTTGCCGTCCACCGTGCAGGCATCCAGCAGGCTGGGCGGGTTCACGATATCCTTCCAGCCCTCGGCCTCGGCCACGGCGGTCATGTCGCGCAGCAGCCCCGCCTCGATCAGCTCTTCGGCCTGACGGCCATGGTTGAACTGGAACGCGCCCATGGGATCGCCGCCGATGATCCGGCTGACCATGACCGGGCGCGCCGTGCCGCCGCCCCCCGCGATGGCGCCGTCGACCCATTTGTTGCCGGTCTGGGCCTCGAATTCGCGGGCGAATTCAGCCACCGCCGCGGCCTCGCCGCCCGATGTCCACCAATGCGTGACCTCAAGGTCCGCCGCAAACACAGCCCCGCCCGCACAAATCGCGGTGGATGCTGCCAAAACAGTGCGCAATGTCGTCATTTTAATCCTCCCTTGGACCCGCCTCCCTGCGGACCCTGTTCGCCAGAGCGCTTCTGATTCTCCGACCAAAACCGCCGTTGTAATCGTTTACATAAGCGGGCAAACTGACCCTGTAAACGATTACACGCATGCTCTACCCGGAAGCCCCCTCTTGTCAAGGCTTCGCTTTCCCACCAAACCACGCACCAGGGCAAAAGGCAGGCACAAGATGGTTCAGAAACCGGTTCGGATTCAGGATGTTGCACAGGCGGCGGGGGTATCGACCGCCACCGTCAGCCGCGCCCTGTCCAATCCCGACATCCTGTCCGAAGCCACCCGCAAACTGGTGCAGGACGCGATTCGCCAGACCGGCTACCGCGTCAATCAGGCCGCCCGCAACCTGCGCAAACAGCGCGCCGGGGCGGTGCTGATCCTTGTGCCGAACCTGTCCAACCCGTTCTTTTCGCAGATCCTTGCCGGCATCACCGAAGGCTTTGCCAGCAGCGATTATTCCGTCCTGATCAAGGACACCGCCGGGATGGCCGGCACCGACACCGGGTTGACCAACTATTTCCTCGACAGCCGCGTCGATGGCATGATCTCGCTCGATGGCGGGTTGACCGCACATCAGCTCGACAGCCTTCAGGCCAATGGCGTCGCGGACAAGATCGTCTTTGCCTGCGAATGGGTGCAGGATTGCCCGCTGCCTTCGGTGCGCAGCGACAACATCAAGGGCGCGCGCCTTGCCATCGGCCACCTGCACGAACTGGGCCATCGCCGCATCGCCCATGTCACCGGCCCGCGCGGCAACGTGCTGACCACCGCGCGCCGTCAGGGCATGCTGGCCGAACGCGACCGCCTTGGCCTGCCCGCGCGCCCCGAATGGATCATAAGGGGCGATTTTTCCATGCAATCCGGCCATGACGCCGCGCAAAAGATCATCGCCATGCAGCACCGGCCCACGGCGGTGTTCTGCGCCTCGGACATGGTCGCCTTTGGCCTGATCGCCGGGTTGACCGAGGCAGGCATTCGCGTCCCGCAGGACATTTCCGTCATCGGCTTTGACGATATCGAGATGTCGCAATTCTACATTCCGGCCCTGACCACGATCCGCCAGAACCGCCGCGCGTTGGGTCTGCGGTCGTCGCAACTGCTGCTCGACCGGCTTGACGGCGCCTCGCCCGCCGCTGGCGGCGTGGTCGATCTGGTCGATGTCTCGCTGATCCCCCGCGCCAGCACCGCCCCGCCCCCGGGCTAAGCCTTTGACGCGCCGCCCGCGCGGTGCCACAAAGCCCCGGCACCCCAACATCCCGAGGTATCCCATGGGCATCCCCCTTCCCCGCAAAGACCTGTTTCACCTGCCTGATGGCGTCATCTATCTTGATGGCAATTCGCTGGGCGCATTGCCGCGTGCCGCGCAGGCCCGCACCGCGCAGGTGTTGCAGGATGAATGGGGCGATCTGCTGATCAAGGCCTGGAACGATGCCGGGTGGATGGCCCTGCCGCAAAAGATCGGCGACCGCATCGCGCCGCTGATCGGCGCGCCTGCCGGGTCGGTGGCCATGGGCGACACCCTGTCGATCAAGGTCTATCAGGCGCTTGGCGCGGCGGTGAAAATGCGCCCGGGGCGCCGCGTGATCCTGTCCGACAGCGGCAATTTCCCCTCGGATCTCTACATGGCGCAGGGGCTGATCGACCTTTTGGGTCAGGGCTATGAATTGCGCACCCCCGCGCCCGAAGACGCGGCGCAGGCCATCACCGACGAGGTGGCCGTGGTGATGCTGACGCAGGTCGATTACCGCACCGGCCGGATGCACGACATGGCCGCGATCACCAAGCGCGCCCATGACGCGGGCGCGGTCATGCTGTGGGATCTGGCGCATAGCGCCGGGGCCGTGCCGGTTGACCTGACGGCCTGCGGCGCCGAATTCGCTGTCGGCTGCACCTATAAATACCTCAATGGCGGCCCCGGTGCGCCCGCCTTCATCTATGCCCGCCCCGACCTGATCGAAAGCGTCGATCCGGTGTTGTCCGGCTGGCTTGGCCACGCCGCCCCCTTCGCGATGGAGCCGGGCTATCGCCCCGCCATGTCCACCGAACGGCTGCGCGTCGGCACGCCGTCCATCGTGCAATTCGCCATTCTCGACAGCGCTCTGGACGCATGGGACGGCGTCGACATGGCCGATCTGCGCGCCGCCTCGCTGACCCTGTCCGAGCTGTTCATCCAGCAGGTCGAGGCCCGCTGCCCGATGCTGCGCCTTGCCTCGCCGCGCGACCCCGATCTGCGCGGCTCTCAGGTGTCCTTTGCCTTCGAGCATGGCTATCCCGCGATGCGCGCCCTGATCGACCGCGGCGTGATCGGCGATTTCCGTGCGCCCGACATCATGCGCTTTGGCTTCACGCCGCTTTACCTGGATGAGGCCGACATTCTGGCCGCCGCCGACATCATCGCCGATGTGATGACCACGCAGGCATGGCGCGCCCCGAAATATCAGGTCCGCTCGGCCGTGACGTAACGTGACGATCGGAAATTAACCCATTGTTAATAAACGAGGTTTCGCCGCGAAACTCCCTGCGCAAAATCTGCACGGCTTTTGCGGCCAATCTGCCCAACCGATTGCGATTCCTGTCCCCGGAAAAGGGTCAAAAGGAGATCGGCCAATGCAGGGACAATTCATCATGCGCGGACTGCCCCGCGCCTTGGCAAGGGACGGCTGGTGGCTGACCCCCGATGCCCCGATCCCGCCCCGGGATGGGGCAAACCGGCCCGGCACCCTGCGCGCCCCGCAACGCCTGCCGCTGATCCTGATCGCCCTGATCGCCGCCGGGGATCTGCTGTTCTGGCAGCACGCGCCCGGCCTGTCGCTTGCGCTGTTTTCCGGGCTGATCCTGGCCGCGGCCCTGGCCCTTGGCGCCGAACGGCGCAGCCCCAAAGGCCCCGCGCTTTTGCTGGCCGCATCGGCCCTGCCTGTCATCGAACACGTGCAGGCCCTGTCCCTTGCCTTCCTGATCGCCGGAACGCTTTTGTCGCTGGCCTGGCTGCGCCTGCCGCCCGGAGCCCAAAGCCCGGCCATCGCCGCCGCGGCGCTTGGCCTGGCCCGTACCGTCCTGCAGGCCCCCGCCCGGCTGTTTCGCCCGGTCAAGGCCCTGCGCGCCCTGCCGGGGCTTGCAGGCCCCGACCGTGCCCCGGCGCTGCGGGCGCTGGCGCGCAACTGGGCCTTTCCGTTGGGCGGCGCGCTGGTGCTGGGCGGGCTGCTGATCCGCGCCAACCCGGTGCTGTCCCGCGCCCTGTCCGAACTTCTGCGGCTTGACCTGAGCCTGCTTGACGCCATTGCACGCGCCGCGCTCTGGCTGGGCCTTGGACTGCTGTGCACCGCCCTGCTGAGCGCCGAGAGCAAGCCCGCACAACTGCCCCGCCTGCCACAAATGCGTTGGACCCTTGGCCTGAACGCCGGGTCCGTGCTGCGCGGGCTTTGGGTCTTTAACGGGCTGCTGGGCGTGCAGACCGTCATGGACCTGTCGATCTTTCTGGGCGGCGCGGCCCTGCCCCAAGGCATGAGCCACGCCGAATACGCCCACCGCGGCGCCTATCCCCTGCTGGCCACCGCCATGCTGGCTGGCGGTTTCGCCCTGGCGGCCCGCCCCTTTCTGGGCGAATCCCGTTTGCTCAAACCCCTGCTGCTGCTCTGGCTGGGGCAGAACGTCCTTTTGTGCCTGTCATCGGTCCTGCGGCTTGACCTTTATGTCGATGCCTTCGGACTGACCTACCTGCGGATACATGCGATGATCTGGATGGCCCTTGTTGCGACAAGCCTTGCCCTGACCCTGTGGCAGGTTATGCGCGGGCATTCCAACATATGGTTAACCCTGCGGGCGGCGCTGCTGGGGTTGGCCACGCTCTACGCCTGCTGCTTTGTCAACTTTGCCGCGATCATCGCCGCCCAGCAACTGGACCAGGAGACCAGGACAAGCCAGCTGGACCGCGCCTATCTCTGCGCCCTGGGGCCGATGGCCTATGGCGCGGTGCGCGGCACCAGCCTGAGCCAATGCATCGCGCCGCCGCGTGTATCGGACTGGCGCGATTGGACTTTGCGCGCGGCGCGGGTTGGGCGATAAGCAGAGAAATGAGGAAAATCCGATGAAGATCCTGCTGGTTGACGACGACCCCCGCCTGCGCGACCTGGTGCGCCTTGCCCTGGAACGGGCCGATCATGCGGTGATCACCGCCGCCGATGGCCAAAGCGCGCTGATCCACGCCGGCCGCGAAGCCCCCGACCTGATCGTGCTGGACATCGGCCTGCCGGAAATGGACGGCTTCGAGGTCTGCCGCCGCATCCGTGCCACCTCGGACGTGCCGATCCTGTTCCTGACCGCCCGCGACGATGAAATCGACCGTATCCTGGGGCTGGAACTGGGGGCCGACGACTATGTCACCAAACCCTTCAGCCCGCGCGAACTGGTGGCGCGGGTGCGCGCGATCCTCAAGCGCACCCATGGCGCAGCGCAGCGCAACGAAGCCAGCTTTGGCGCGCTGCGCCTTGACCGCGCGGCACATCGCGCCTGGGTCGGCGAAACCGAGGTCGCGCTGACCTCGACCGAATTTGCGCTGCTCGATCACCTGATCACCCATCCCGGCCAGGTCCGCACCCGGCGGCAAATGGTCGATGCGCAATGGGGTGCGGCCAGTGCCGTGTCGGACCGCACCCTGGACAGCCACCTGCGCAACCTGCGCCGCAAACTGGCCGAGGCAGGCGCCCCCGACGCCATCGACACCGTGCACGGGGTCGGCATGCGCATGGGCAGCGCATGACGCGGCGCTGGCGGCCCTCGCTGGGGTTTGTCCTGGGCGGCGGCCTGCTGGGCACGCTGGTGATCTCGCTCGCCGGGCTTGTGGTGTTCCGCTACCTTGGCCCGGCCATCGGCTACAAGCAGGCCGCCGTGGCCCTGGGCGCCTGCATTGCCGCCGCGACCGGGGTGCTTGGCTGGCTGCTGTGGCGGCTGCTGCTGCGCCCGATCCTGGCCTTGCAGGCCTATGCCGCGCAGGTCCAAAGCGCCCCGCAGGACGCGGCGCGCGCCCCGGCCACCTTCGGCACAAGGGAACTGCACGCCATGGCGCAAAGCGTCATGGAGATGGCCCAGACCCTGCGCGACCGCGAAACCAGCATGCGCAGCTACAGCAACCACGTCACCCATGAAATCAAGACACCGGTCGCGGCGATCCGCGCGGCGGTGGAACTGCTGGAGGACGGACAGGCCCTGAGCGGCGAAGACCGCGCCCTGGTTGCCCAGATCGGCGGCGCAGGCCGGCAGATCGAAACCCAGCTGGAGGCGCTGCGCCAGATCGCCCGCGCCCGCGAGCCGCGCCACATCGGCAGGACCACGCTGCGCCAGGCGATCGAAACGCTCGACGCCCCGGCCCTGATCCTGGCGCCCGAGGCGACAAGCATCGACACCGCGCTGCCGATCTCGGCAGAGGGGCTTGGCCTGATCCTGGGGCACCTGGCGGGCAATGCCGCGGCGCATGGCGCGCGGCGCCTGGACCTGGCCGTCGCCGATCAGGGCGACGCCCTGATCCTAACCCTACAGGACGATGGCCCCGGCATTTCACCCGGCAACCGTGACCGGATCTTCGAGCCCTTCTTCACCACCAGGCGCGATCAGAACGGCACGGGCATGGGGCTGGCCATCGTGCGCGCCATGCTGCAGGCGCACCGGGCCGAAATCGCCCTTGCGCCCAGCCAGCAAGGCGCGCGCTTTGACATCCGTTTTCGCCGCCCGGGCCCGTCCTAGACGCACTGCCGCGTACAACCGGCAACCCCCGCGTGAGGATCAGGCGCAGGATGCCTCCGGCGGGGATATTTTTGGCAATTGGAAACCGAAAGGGCCCAAATCGGCCGCGGCCCTGCCCCGACGGGCTGTTTCCATTTGCTTCAAATATCCCGGGGGAGCCGCCAGGGGCGGCGGGGGCAGCGCCCCCGTTGGCGCTCAGTTCAGGCGCACAGCCGCGCCCGAGTTGCGCTCGGCGGCGGAAAAACCAATTTCCTGAAGCGCGAAATAGGCTCCGATGCCGATTACCGCCATGGCGGCGAAGCCTGCGAACATCGCTTTCATCCATGTTTCTCCTTGGTGTTCGGCCGCGACGGGCGGCGCTATTGGGTTGCAGCCTTGAGAAAGGCGATCAGGTCGGCGCGGTCCTCGGCTCCCGAAATCACCTGCATCGGCATTTTGGATCCGGGAATGTAGTGATCGGGGCCCTGATCGAACAGGGCGTCGATGGTCTGTTCTGACCACCGTATGCGCATCGTCGTCAGGGTTTCGGAATAGGTGTACTCCGGCAGGCTGCCGGCGTCCCTGCCAAAGATGCCGTGCAGGGTGGGCCCGGCCTTGCGCGATGGGCCCGGCTCGAGCGCGTGGCAGATCGAGCATTTGCGCATGAACTGGCGTTCGCCGTTGCTCATGCCCTCGGCGGCGCGCAGAAAGCTGCGGGGCTGGCCCATGGCCGGGTCGAAATCGTCCAGCAGCGCCACGGGCCAGGAATAGCCGATATCGTCGATGCCTCCGGCGTGGATCACATCGCCCGCCGGCGAGAAGGCCAGCGCCCAGACCGGCCCCTGCCGCGCGGCGCGGAAATCGCGGGTGATCTTCCAGGCGCGGGTGTCGATCATCATGATGTAGCCCTGCCCGTCCCCGACCGCCAGAAGCCCGGCCTGCGGGTGGTGGTCCATGGCCAGGATGGGGCGGCGATCGAGGGTGAAGTCGCGCAGCGCTTCGCCGGTGGCCGCATCGACCACCCGGGTGCCGCCATCGACCGCGCCATAGGCGATCCAGCCGTCGCCCATGGCCAGTTCGTTGATGCCAAAGCCGTGGCGGACCATGGTCAGGGGCGCGCCGCCCTGTGGATCGTAGCGCAGCAGATCGCCGGTCATGGTGGCCACGTAAAGCGCGCCGTCCGGACCAAAAGTCAGATCGTTCACGCCGCCGCCGGGGAACGGCAGATCGCGCGGGGTCCCTGCCTGCAGCGGCCAGAGCCGGACCGAGCCATCCCAGCTGCCCGAGGCCAGCCAGTCGCCCCAGCGCGCCAGCGCCGTGACCTTGCCCTGGTGCTGGCCCAGCACCCGGCTTTGAACATTGTCCCACAGCCGCACCGTGAAATCATCGCTGCCCGAGGCAATGCGCCCGTCCGGCAGCGCCAGCACGACCGTCACCGCCGCCTCGTGCCCTTCGAGCCATTGCGGATCGCGCTGCGTCCACAGCCCCACCGAATTGTCGAAACTGGCCGTCACCACCTGGCCTTCGGGTGTGACGTCGATCGCCATGACCGGCCCGCCGTGGCCCTTGAGCGTGGTGAAGTCCTGCGCCGAAACCGCCTCGGCGCAGGTCAGGGCAAGGGCAAGAAACAGGCCCCGCCGCATGGTCTATTCCGCCGGGGTGGCCGATTCCGGGGCCTTGCCCTCGCGGGCCTTGACCTCGTCCAGCCACAGCGAATGGTGCTGATGCGCCCAGGCCTCGTCGACCTCGCCCGAGCCCATGGCGTCATAGGCGCCCTCCATCCCGACCGAGCCGATGTAGATATGCGCCAGGATGATCGCCATCATCACAAAGGCCACGATGGCGTGCCACAGCTGCGCCAGCTGCATTTCCTCTTGCGGGGCAAGGGCGGTGGGCAGCGGCGCCATGTCGACCCAGCCCGGAACGCCGATGTCGTTCAGGATGGCAAAGGTCTTGGCAAACAGCGGCAGTTCGAACGGGAACAGCAGCGACAGGCCGGACACGGAAAGCGAGGCCCCCAGCAACACGACCGACCAGAAGATGATCTTTTGACCGCCGTTGAACTTCTTGGCGGGGGGGTGGTTCTTGCCGATGATGCCGCCCGCCTGGGCGAACCATTTGATGTCGGTCTTGTCGGGAATGTTGTGCCAGACCCACATCACGAAGACCAGAACCAGCGCCAGCATGAAGCCCCAGGCGACATTGTTGTGGATCAGCTTGGAGGCGGTCAGCAGCGTGGCGTTGAATTCCTTGCCCAGGTAGGGCGCAATGAACATGCGCCCGAAGAGCGTCAGAAGCCCGGTCAACCCCAGCAGGATGAAAGACCCGGCCAAAAGCCAGTGCGAGAACCGTTCGAAAAAGGCAAAGCGCGTGACCGTGCGGCCGGTCATCGGTTCGTCCAGCCGGATCTTGCCGCGCAGCAGGTAGAACAGCACCAGCGCCGCGATGGTGCCCAGCAGCAGGTAACCGCCATAGGTGGCCAGCGGGCCCTGGCGGAATTCGTACCAGCGCATGCCGCCATCCTGGACCAGCACCTTGCCGACCTCGTTGTTGGTGCTGACGCGCACGTCGGCCTTGTTGTAGCGCAGCGCGCGCCACAGTTCAGGGTCCGAGGCGCCGCCCAGCGGGCCAAGCCCCGGCGCGGTGATCGCCTCGCCGCCGATGGCGTCCGAGCGGAAGCTGTCGTCGACCGGCAGCCCCTGCTGGCGGCGCAGGATATCTTCGAGCGTTTGCGCCCCGCCGGTGGCAGAGCGGTCGATTGCGGGGGTCTCTGCCTCCTGCGCCACCGAAAGGGCGGGCGCGGACAGCAGGACACAAGTGAGAACAGCCAAGAAATGGCGCAGCATCGGGTCTCTCCTCGATGAGCAGCAACAGGATCTGCGCGGCAGGCAGCCACGCGTTCCGAAAGCGGAAAGCAGGGCGGGGGTTTTCACCCCGCCCTGCCGTCAGACGGGGTCAGCCGCCTTTCTGGTCATAGGCCGTGCCCCAGCCCCAGGCGCCCGAGCCAAAGCCGCGGGCGACCACGCGTTCGCGGTAGATGGCCGACACGACGTCGCCATCCCCCGCAAGCAGGGCCTTGGTGGAACACATTTCGGCGCAGATGGGCAGCTTGCCCTCGGCGATCCGGTTGCGGCCGTACTTGGAGAACTCCGCGTTGGAATTGTTCTCTTCGGGGCCACCGGCGCAGAAGGTGCATTTGTCCATCTTGCCGCGCGAACCAAAGTTGCCCGCCTGCGGATATTGCGGCGCGCCGAAGGGGCACGCGTAGAAGCAATAGCCGCAGCCGATGCACAGGTCCTTGGAGTGCAGGACGACGCCTTCTTCGTTCTGATAGAAGCAGTCGACCGGGCACACCGCCATGCAGGGCGCATCCGAACAGTGCATGCAGGCCACGGAAATCGAGCGTTCGCCCGGTTTGCCGTCCTGGATCGTCACCACGCGGCGGCGGTTGATCCCCCAGGGCACTTCGTGCTCGTTCTTGCACGCGGTGACGCAGGCGTTGCATTCGATGCAGCGCTCGGCGTCGCAGAGAAATTTTGCTCTAGCCATTCTCTATCTCCTTACGCTGGCATGATCTTGCAGAGAGTCGCTTTGGTCTCCTGCATCTGGGTGACACTGTCGTATCCATAGGTCTGGGCGGTGTTGGTGCTTTCGCCCAGCACATAGGGATCAGCCCCATCGGGATACTTGGACCGCAGGTCCTGACCCTGGAAGTGGCCGCCGAAGTGGAAGGGCATGAAGGCCACGCCTTCGCCCACCCGTTCGGTCACCATCGCCATGACCTTGACCTTGCCGCCTTCGGGACCTTCGACCCAGACCTGCGCGCCGTCACGAACCCCAAGGTTGTTGGCGTCACGCGTGTTGATCTCGACGAACATGTCCTGCTGAAGCTCGGCCAGCCAGGGGTTGGACCGGGTTTCGTCGCCGCCGCCCTCGTATTCGACCAGACGGCCGGAGGTGAGGATGATCGGATAGTCCTTCGAGAAGTCCTGTTTCTGGATCGACGCATACAGCGTCGGCAGACGATAGAACTTGCGGTCCTCGTAGGTCGGATAATCCGCCACCAGGTCGCGCCGGTTGGAATACAGCGGTTCGCGGTGGACGGGGATCGGATCGGGGAATTCCCAGACCACGGTCCGCGCCTTGGCGTTGCCGTAGGGGGCACAGCCATGGGCAATCGCGACGCGCTGGATGCCGCCCGACAGGTCGGTTTTCCAGTTGGTCTTTTCGGCCGCCACGGCGTCGATCGACGCGCGCTCTTCGGCGGTCAGATCGCCATCCCAGCCCAGGTCCATCAGCATCTGCATGGTGAACTCGGGGTACCCGTCCTGGATTTCCGAACCGGGGTTGAACACCCCTTCGGCCAGCAGGTTTTCGCCATTGCGTTCAACACCATAGCGGGCGCGGAAGGGCAGACCGCCCTCGGCCACCGGCTTGGAGATGTCGTACAGGTTGGGCGAACCGGGGTGGTTCATTTCCGGCGTTCCCCAGCACGGCCAGGGCAGACCGTAGAAGTCGCCGTCAGCCGGGCCACCGACCGCGCGCAGCGTGGTCTTGTCGAAGGTGTGCTGGTTGGCCATGTGCAGCTTGAGCCGCTCCGGGCTTTGACCGGTATAGCCGACCGTCCACATGCCGCGGTTGATCTCGCGCAGGACGTCCTCGATGTTCGGGGTCACGCCGTCGTCTTCGATCGCGATGTTGCGGAAGAGACGTTCGTGGAAGCCGAACTTCTTGGCGAACAGGCCGATGATCTCGTGGTCGGTCTTGGACTCGAACAGCGGATCGACGACCTTTTCACGCCACTGGATCGAGCGGTTCGACGCGGTGACCGAGCCGTAGGTCTCGAACTGGGTGGCCGCCGGCAGCAGGTAAACGCCATCGGTGCGGTCGTGCAGCACGGCGGAAACGGTGGGATACGGGTCGATGACGACCAGCATGTCCAGCTTTTCCATCGCGGTCTTCATCTCGACCATGCGGGTCTGAGAGTTCGGCGCGTGGCCCCAAAGCACCATGGCCCGAACCTTGTTCGGCTGGTCCATGTTCTCTGGGTCTTCAAGGACACCGTCGATCCAGCGCGACACCGGGATACCGGTTTCGTACATCAGATCCTTGTCCTTGCCGTCGGCGCCTTTCATCTTGGCGAACTGGCCGTTCAGCCAGTCAAAGTCTTCGCCCCAGACGCGCGACCAGTGCTGCCAGGAGCCCTTGGCCAGGCCGTAATAGCCCGCCAGCGTGTGCGACAGCACACCCAGGTCCGTCGCGCCCTGCACGTTGTCGTGGCCGCGGAAGATGTTGGTGCCACCACCCGAGGTGCCCATGTTGCCCAGCGCAAGCTGAAGCACGCAATAGGCGCGGGTGTTGTTGTTGCCGGTGGTGTGCTGGGTGCCGCCCATGCACCAGATCACGGTGCCCGGACGGTTGTTGGCCAGGGTCAGCGCCACGCGGCGCAGCTGGCTGCCCGGCACGCCGGTCACACGCTCGACCTCTTCGGGGGTCCACTTGGCCACTTCCTCGCGGATCTGGTCCATGCCCCAGACACGGGTGCGGATGAACTCCTTGTCCTCCCAGCCGTTCTCGAAGATGTGGTACAGAATACCCCAGATCAGCGCCACGTCCGAACCGGGACGGAACCGCACGTATTCATCGGCATGGGCCGCGGTGCGGGTAAAGCGCGGATCGCAGACGATCAGCGGCGCGTTGTTCTGTTCCTTGGCCTTCAGCACATGCAGAAGCGACACGGGGTGCGCCTCGGCGGGGTTGCCGCCAATGATGAAGATGGCCTTGGAATTGTGGATGTCGTTGTAGCTGTTGGTCATGGCGCCGTAGCCCCATGTGTTCGCAACACCCGCAACGGTGGTCGAGTGGCAGATACGCGCCTGGTGATCGACGTTGTTGGTGCCCCAATAGCGGGCGAACTTCTGGAACAGGTAGGCCTGTTCGTTGTTATGCTTGGCGCTGCCCAGCCAGTAAACCGAATCCGGGCCGCTTTCGTCGCGGATCGTGTTCATGCCGTCGCCGATCTCGTTGATCGCCTGTTCCCAGCTGATACGCTTCCACTCACCGCCCTCTTTCTTCATCGGGTACTTGAGCCGGCGTTCGCCGTGGGCGTGTTCGCGCACCGCGGCACCCTTGGCGCAATGGGCGCCCAGGTTGAAGGGGCTGTCCCAGCCGGGTTCCTGACCCGTCCAGACGCCATCCTGCACCTCGGCCACCACGGTACAGCCGACCGAACAGTGGGTGCAGACGGATTTGCGCAGCTCGACGGCGCCGGTGGCAGCAGTCTGAGCCGTGGCCTGGGTCACGGTGCCGCCGGTTGCGGCGATGGCCGCAAGGCCCCCGATGGCCAGACCGGACCCGCGCAGGAAAGCGCGGCGATCAACCGAAGCGTTCGCCGCCTCGGAAAGGATACTTGTCCGCTGGGGGCGTCGCGCAACCCCGTTGGTCTTTTTCCTAAGCATGTTGTTTCCTCCCGATACGCACCGTCATGATGCGCTGGACTACGAAAGACCGTGGCAGTCGGGCGTCACGCAACCAGTCGCCTTGGTCATGGATTGGCGTCCGGCAAGGCCGGGCGTCACAGGCGCGTTTCAGAAACGGGCGCTGGCCAGGTAGGCGCGGGTATGCGCGGTATCCTGCATCTTGTCCGAAGACAGGTCGGGCTCGGCGGCCTGGGCCGCTGTGCCGCTGGTGGCAACGGCAACGGCGGCGATGGGCGCCGTGGTTGCTGCCACTTTCAGAAAGTCGCGGCGCGTGGCCCCTTCTTCCTTTTTCATCAGGGTTTCCTCCCGTGATGGGTTCCGACGGTGTCCCGCCGCTCGTTTGCGGATCACTCCGCGCTCATCCGAAAGGCTTCGGCCTCGATCTGCATGAACAGCCGGCCGATGGTGCCGACCGGCGCATAGAAGACCGAGTTCTTCGCCCCTTCGAGATCAGAATAGAAATGCGCGGCCCAGGGGCCGATGTGCTTGTTGAAAAAGGTTTTCTGACGGGCCAGCGGCGCCGGGCCGCCAAAGCGGCCGACGATCATCGCGCCCATCATCTCCATCAGGCTGGCGATGTTGTCTTCGGGTTCGAAGACGTTCGGCGCCCGGGCCAGGCCCTGCGCCGTCATGTCCATCCGCAGCTGCGCCAGCGGCTTTTCGTTCAGGAACCCGGTCAGGTAATAGGACGCATAGGGCAGCAGTTCGCCGCGCCCCAGCCCGATGAACAACCGGTTGTATTCGCTTTCCACCGTCTTGGGCTTGGACAGTTTCGCCAGCTTGGCCAGCGTGGTGATCGCCTGCCCCAGGTCGCTGTCATCGCCGGTCAGGCTGGCGGTCTGGGCCAGCATCATGTCATCCGGAGGCCCCGCAAGCACGACACCCAGATAGTTGTACAGATCGGCGCGAAGACGGTCCTCTTCGGCGATCCGGGGGGTCTGGGCTGTGGCGGTCATGCGGGCATCTTCCTTTGTTCAGCTGGTCGCGGTGTCGTCGAAACGAAACCGCATGCGGCGTGCCGTGGACGGGGCATCGACCGGGTCTTCGTCTTGGGGGTGCGCCTCGGCCTTGGCGGGCTGGGCGACAACAACAGGCTGATCGTGAACGGTGTCCGTTTCGTCCTGCGGCTCTGGGTCCGCTTCGGGCAATCCGGGGTCTTCTCCCTTTGCCTCGTCAGCTTGCCGCGCCTTTTCCTCCAGGTCAAGAATATGTGCCAGCATGCCCTTGCCCACCTGGTAGCTGGTTTTCATGTTCTCGACGACGGTGGCGGCGTCGGAATAGTCCTGACCATAGTCCACCAGCCCGTCGAGATTGGCCAGCACCGGGTTCAGTGTCCAAAGCCGGCGCAGCGCCCGCGCCTTGAGCCGCTGGGGCAGCGCGGCGTTGAGGTATTTCTTGATCTGGTCGGGGTCGGTGACGGTTTCGGGCAGCGGCAGGTCCAGTTCTGCCAGGATGTCCTCGTCCGGGCGTTCGGCCAGCGCGGCCTCCTGGGCCTGGCGGGCGCGGTCTGCCTCGGCGTCCCGCTCAGCCTTCTGCTCGGCCTCGACGGCGGCCTTGCGCCTGTCCCAGAAACTGGTCATCCCCGCGCCCTCACTGCAGCCGCCGTTTCCGGAGCGCCGGTGAGGCATAGATGTCGGCGGGCTTGCCGATGCGCGGATCGCCGATGCCGTCTTCCTTCAGGTCCACCCGCTTCTTGTCGCGCTTGCGCTTGATGAACACTTCGTCCTGATGGAACTCCAATGCAAAGTCGCGCACCCAGGCGGCCAGCCCTTCGGGCATCGGCACCTTTTCCACGATCTCTTCGCCACTGTCGGTGTAATCCTGTGCCTCGTAGGGCGAGGCGGTGACCAGCAGCACGTCCAGCGGGCAATCGTCCTGATCGCCGCCGTCGGTCTTGCGCATCACGACAAAGACGCTGGGCACATCGGCGCTGAGCGCTTGCAGATAGGCCTCGGTCTCGGCGCCATGCAGCTCCAGGGTCAGGGTGGCGGCGTGGTATTCGACCGCCTCGCCTTCGCGGCGCAACACCCGCCATTCCGCCGGGCCCGCCCCCGGCAGGACCGCCGCCGCCGTCCAGGCGTACCGCGCCCAGCGGGTCACGCCGGGCGTGCGCCGCAGAACGATGCCCAGGGGCATGGTCCGATACATGGCGGGGTTGTGGATCACGCGGAGCGCACCTCGGAATATTCCTGAATTCAGCGGGTTGACCATATCCTACAAAACTTACGCAAGTTAAGTTAGCTTAAACGGCCACGGCCCACATGCGACCTTGGTCGCATTGCGCAGGCAGGCAAATACCGCCCCGTTTGGCGGCCAAAAGGGGATGAAATGACCAAACGCATACTCACCTGCAGCTGCGAAGGCTCCATGCGCGTCGATGCCGCCCGACTGGCGGAAATGACCGGTCTGGAGGTGGCGGCGCCCTGTCATGCGCTGTGCACGGACCAGCTTGACAAGGCCGCGGCCGACATTGCCAAGGGCGATCTGGTGATCTGCTGCGGTCAGGAAACCCGCCTGTTCGAATCGCTGGCCGAGGATGTCGGCGCCGATGCGCCCGCCTTTGTCGATCTGCGTGACCGCGCCGGATGGCATACCGAAGAGGCGGATGCGACGCCAAAGATGGCCGCCCTGCTGGCCGAAGGGCTGCTGCCCGCCGCCCCGGGCAAGGCGCTGGATGTGATCAGCGAAGGGCTGTGCCTGATTCTGGGGGCGCCCGACATGGCGCTGGCCGCCGCCGAGCAGCTGAAGGATTTCCTGGGCGTGACCGTCCTGCTGGAACGGGCCGAGGACATGCCCGTGACCCGCGGGTTCGACGTGGTTGTCGGACGGCTGCGCGGGGCAACCGGGGCGCTGGGTGGCTTTTCGCTGCGCATCGACGCGCTGCAACAGATGCAGCCAGGCGGACGCGGCGGGTTTTCCCTTGGGGCGCCGCGCGACGGCGCCGTGACGGACTGCGACATCATCCTGGACCTGCGCGGCGGCACCCCGCTGTTTTCGGCGCATGAAAAGCGCGAAGGCTATCTGCGCCCCGATCCCGGCAATCCCGGCGCGGTCTCGGCGGCGATCCTGGCGGCCTCGCACATGGTCGGGACCTTCGAAAAGCCACTGTACATCAAGCTGGAAACGACGCTTTGCGCCCACAGCCGGGCCGAGCAGACCGGCTGCACCCGCTGTCTGGACCTGTGCCCCACCGGGGCGATCACCCCCATGGGCGATCACGTCAGCGTCGATCCGATGGTCTGCGCGGGCTGCGGCGCCTGTTCGGCTGCCTGCCCGTCTGGCGCCATCAGCTATGACGCCCCGCCCGTGGACCTGATCTTTCGCCGGGTGCAGACATTGGCCAAGGCCTATCTTGAGGCTGGTGGCACCGCTCCGCGCCTGTTGGTGGTGAACAACCACGGCGCCGAGATGATCCGGCTGGCCGCGCGCTTTGGCGATGGTCTGCCGGCGGATGTGATCCCGCTGGAGGTCGCCGCGCTGAACGGCTTTGGCCATGCGGAAATCGTCGCGGCGCTGGGGGCGGGGTTCGCCTCGGTCACGCTGGTGCCGTCGCAGGGCACCGACCGCGACGCGCTGGAGGTGCAACTGGCGCTGGCCACGGCCATCGGCGGCGCAGGCAGCGCGCGGATGCTGGACACCCCGGACCCCGATGCGCTGACCCGGGCGCTGTATGACGAAACCGCCCCTGCCCCGGTGGCCCAGCCGGTGCGCCCCATGGGCACGCGGCGGCAGATCACCCGGCAGGCGGCGCGCGCCCTGCATCCGGGCAAGGACAGCCTGCCCCTGCCCGACGGCGCGCCCTATGGCGCGGTGCTGGTCGATACCGGGGCCTGCACGCTGTGCCTGTCCTGCGTGTCGCTGTGCCCGTCGGGCGCCTTGGGCGACAACCCCGACCTGCCGCAACTGCGGTTTCAGGAAGACGCCTGCCTGCAATGCGGGCTGTGCGCCAACATCTGCCCCGAGGATGCGATCACTTTTGAACCGCGCCTGAACCTGGCGGATGCGGCCCTGTCGCAGGTCATCCTGAACGAGGAAGAACCCTTTGCCTGCATCGAATGCGGATCGCTGTTCGGGGTGAAATCGACCATCGAAAAGATCACCGCCAAGCTGGAAAACCATTCCATGTTCGCCGGCGGGGACAAGCTGCGGATGATCCAGATGTGCGACAATTGCCGGGTCAACGCGCAGTATCATTCGGACAACAACCCCTTCAAGGGCGCCGACCGGCCCAAGGTGCGCACCACCGAGGATTACCTGTCAAAGCGCAAGGACCACTGAGGTCCGGTGCCGCGCATGCTGTTCCTACTGGCTTTGGATCGGTGCGCCCAGATCGGCGGGCGCCAGGCGCTGGACATAGGCCAGCAGGGCCTCGACCTCGGCCAGGGTCATTTCGACGGGGGCGATGGGCGACGGGCGGTCGATCGGGAAAGGGTCGGACACATCGGCAATCTGGGTAAAGGCGGGATGCGGGTTCAGAACATAGAAGACGCTGAACCGTTCGGCCCAGTCGGGAAAGCCGCGCAGCACCATGAAGCTGGGGGTCGAGCCGATCGAATTGAAGCGGTCCTCGGGGCGCACCGCATGGCAGCGCCCGCATTTCAGCTGGGCCTGCCGCTGGCCCAGTTCGGAATCGCCGTCCAGCGTGACCGCCGCCACGGTGGCCGCCCTGGGCTGCGGCTGGGTGAACAGCGGCGTGCCATCTGGTGCAAAGCTGGTGACGGTATTGCGCCCCACCTCCGAGGTCAGCCAGTCGGCGAACCGCTGCGTCGGGGCGTGGCCCTGGGACAGCACCGTCATATGCCAGACCTGCCCGGCGCCTTCGAACAGGGCGCGCCCGGTATCGCCCAGAACCATGTCGGCCGGATCGCCGGGGGCAACGGTGCTGACCCTCACTTGTGTCTTGAGGGAAAAGCGCGGAAGAATATGTTTCAGCAAACCGGACTGGTGCAGCGCCTCGGGGGCGGCAAGCCGGACCAGACGTTCCTCTTGCGCCTGCGCCGTAAAGGGCACAAGCAGGGCCAAACAGATCAGGATCCAGCGCGTCACCATGGGCCAAGCCTAGTGCCCATGCCCGCCCCGGATCAAGAAAAACCGAAAGGGAGCAGACCATGAGCGACGATTTCAACATGTCGATGCGCAAGTTTCTCAAGCAGGTGGGGGTCACCTCGCAGCAAGCCATCGAAGAGGCAATGCGCGGCGCCGACACCGACGGCAAGACCTATGCCGTCAAGGCCGTCATCACCATCGAAGCGCTGGACATGACGCATGAAGTCACCGGCGAAATCAAAGGGCAGGACTGACCCTTGGCCCTGACACGCGATGCCGTTCTCACCCTTCTGAAATCCGTCAACGATCCCGCGGGCGGCGATATCGTCAGCTCGGGGCTGATGCGGGCGCTGAATGTCGGCGACGATGGCGCTGTGCGCTTTGTGATGGAGCTGGCCAGCCCCTCGCCCGCCTATGACGCGGTCAAGGTGCAGGCCGAAACCCTGCTGAAAGAGGCCGGCGCGCCGATGGTGTCCATCGTCATGACCGCCCATCAGGACAAGGCCCCGCCGCAGTTGAAACCATCGAAGCCGGCGGCCCCTGCCGGCCCGCAAAAGGTGCCCGGCGTCGACCGGATCATCGCCATTGCCTCGGGCAAGGGCGGTGTCGGCAAATCGACGGTTTCGGCCAACCTGGCCTGCGCGCTGGCGCAGCAGGGGCGGCGCGTCGGGCTGCTGGACGCCGATGTCTATGGCCCCTCGCAGCCGCGGATGTTGGGGGTGTCGGGACGCCCCGCCAGCCCCGATGGCAAGACCATCCTGCCGCTGCGCAATCACGGCGTCACCATGATGTCGATCGGCCTGATGACCAACGAGGATCAGGCCGTGGTCTGGCGCGGTCCGATGCTGATGGGCGCGCTGCAGCAGATGCTGATGCAGGTGCAATGGGGCGCGCTGGACGTGCTGATCGTCGACCTGCCCCCCGGCACCGGCGATGTGCAGATGACGCTGGCGCAAAAGGCCGATGTCACCGGCGCGATCATCGTCAGCACGCCGCAGGACGTGGCGCTGCTGGATGCGCGCAAGGGCATCGACATGTTCCAGCAGCTCAAGGTGCCGATCCTTGGCATGATCGAGAACATGAGCACCCACATCTGTTCCAACTGCGGCCACGAGGAACACGTCTTTGGCCATGGCGGTGTCGCCGCCGAAGCCAAGCGGCTGGACGTGCCGCTGCTGGCCGAAATCCCGCTGCACCTGGACATCCGGCTGGCCGCCGATGGCGGCGCGCCGATCGTGGTCAGCGCCCCGGACAGTCCGCAGGCCAAGGCCTTTGCCCAGGTGGCGGCGAACCTTGTCACCGACGGTCACGCCTGACCCATGAGCGATCTTGACCGCCAGGATGCCCCCACCTTTCCGCCGCTGATGGCGGGCGAAGAGGTGACGGGCCAGCAGGATCCCTTTGAGATCGCCTGCCTGCGCGCCACCCAGGGGGTGGACGCCGGGCTGGTTCTGTACCGACTGGATGCCACCAGCCTCGAGGCGGCTCTGGTCTTTGCTCCCGAGGTGCCGCTGGCCCGGGCCATGGCCATGCTGCCGCTCTGCGGTGTGGGGTTCCAGAACGCGCTTGGCGCGCTGGCCCCGCCCGAGGTCGCGGTGCACCTGGAATGGAACGGCGCGATCCGCGTCAATGGCGCGCGCTGCGGGCAGCTGCGGGTGATGGCCTCGGACCCCGATCCGCAAGCCGTGCCCGACTGGCTGGTGGTGGCGCTGTCCGTGACCCTGCTGCCCAAAGGCGACGCCCCGGGCCTGACCCCGGACGAAACCTCCCTCTTTGCCGAGGGCTGCGCCGATGTCGCCCCGCCCCGCCTGCTCGAGGCCTGGGCCCGGCACACGCTGAACTGGATCACCCGCTGGGAGGTCGAGGGCGCACAGGCGCTGCACGCCGAATGGCGCGGCCTGGCCCACGGCATGGGCGAAGAGATCACCCAAGGCGACCACAGCGGCACCTTTCTTGGCGTCGACGAGGATTTCGGCATCCTGATCCGCGCCAAGGACACCACCCAACTGATCCCCCTGACCACGCAGCTGGAGGCCCCATGAAACTTGCCCGCGCGATCCACTTCGACGAAAGCGATACCCGCGTCTACGCCTCTCCGGCACGGACCGGGGAATGGTGCATCCCCGGCGGTTTCGAGTTTTCCGACTGGGGCGAGACAGACCTGGAAGGCAAGGCACGGCAGGCCTTTGCCAACGGCTGGTTCGGGCTGGAAACCGGCGGGCGGGTGACCTTTGTCGCCGTCACCCAGGTCGAACCCGCCGAGGCCGAAACGCTGGGCCGGATCCTGGCACAGCACTTCGTCACCTACTACGGCGCCCCCTCGATCGACGCGGCGCTGCCCGTGGCCAGGGCCGAAATCGACCACATGGCCGAGCTGTGCGAAGACCATGATCCCAACACCCTGCTGACCGTCGCGCGCGAGCTGACCGAAGCGGGCGTGCGCGAATCCTTTCGCGTGATCGAAGCGCAGGACGCCGGGATCGAACAATTCGCCATCCACGGATCCCTTGACGATCACCATCACTGAGGGGAACAGATTTTTCGGCGAAAAATCTTCTCTCCCCCGAACCCACTGGACAAGACCCGCGCGCGCGGCAACTCTGAACGCCATCAACCCAAGGGGAACCCCAAGATGAAACTCTGGATCTACACCACCCTCGCGCTGGGCCTTGCCAGCGCCGCCATCGCCCAGAACGACTGCGCGGCAGGCAAGACCATCACCGATGGCACGCTGACCATCGCCACCGGCAACCCTGCCTACTACCCCTGGGTCATGGACGACGCCCCCGAAAGCAAGGCCGGCTTCGAAGCGGCCGTGGCCTATGCGGTGGCGGCCGAAATGGGCTTTGCCGATGACCAGGTGACCTGGGTGCGCACCTCCTTCGACCAGGCCATCCAGCCCGGCGCCAAGGATTTTGACCTGAACCTGCAACAGTTCTCGATCACCGAGGACCGCGAAAAGATGGTCGACTTCTCGCAGCCCTACTACAGCTCGGCCATGGCCGTTCTGACCACCCAAAAGGTCGTCGATGCCGGGGCAACCGCCAGCGCCGACAGCCTCAAATCCCTGATCTGGGGCGCCGACGCAAGCACCACCGCCGTCCCGATGCTCAGCGAATTGATCCAGCCCGAAAAGGCGCCGCTTCTGTACGGCGACAACGCCGATGTGACCGCCGCCCTTCAGGCCGGCCAGATCGACGCCGCCCTTTTCGACCTGCCCACCGCGCTCTACCTCGCCGGCGTCGTCGTCGAAGGCGGCACCCTGCTGGGCCAGTTCCCCGCCGCGCGCAGTGCCAACCCCGACCAGTTCGGCATCCTCATGGAGGAAGGCAGCGCCCTGAAACCCTGCGTCGACGCCGCCCTCGGTGCCCTGAAGGACAGCGGCAGACTGGCCGAAATCGAAGCCGAATGGCTGCAACAGGCCACCGCCGTTCCCGTGATCGAATAATCCCGGCTTCTTCTTGGCAAAAATACTCCGGGGGAGTCGCGCAGCGACGGGGGCAGCGCCCCCTGCCCCCCCCGGAGGCAACAAGGCACCATGACACCGCAACCAACCCGCCGCCAACAGTTCGAGGCCCGGCAACGCCGCCGCGCCACGCTGGTCGCCGCCGCCTCGACAGGGGCGGTGGTGCTGGCGCTTGTCCTGCTGATCCCGCTGGCCCCGGGATGGCAGGCCGTCAAACGCAGCTTTTTCAACGCCGAGGTCTTTGCCAAGACCTTTCCCGGCCTGCTGAACGCCTTTGTGATGGACATCGCCATCTTTGCCTGGTGCGCGCCGCTGATCGCCGCCCTTGGCCTGATCGTGGCCCTGATGCGCGATGTCAAAAGCCCGGCGCTTTATCCCTTGCGGCTGGTGGCGGTCCTGTACACCGACATCTTTCGCGGCCTTCCGGTGATCCTGGTGATCTACCTGATCGGGTTCGGCATTCCCGGGCTTGGCCTGCCGCGGCCGTGGAATTCGCCCTACCTCTGGGGCAGCCTCGCGCTGATCCTCGTCTATGCCGCCTACGTGGCCGAGGTGATCCGATCCGGCATTGAATCAATCCACGCCAGCCAGCGCAACGCCGCCCTGTCGCTGGGTCTGTCGCATTCCGACACCATGCGCTTTGTCGTCCTGCCGCAGGCGCTGCGCCGGGTGGTTCCGGCCAACATGAACCTCTTTGTGGCGCTGCAAAAGGACGTGGCGCTCTTGTCCTTCATCGGCCCGGTCGAGATTTTCCGCCAAGCCGGGGTCTACAAATCCCTGCTGGCCAATTTCACCCCCTACGTGGGCGCAGCGCTGATCTTTCTGGCCATCACCATTCCGGCCACGCGCTATGCGGATTACCTGATGAACAAACAGGCAAGGGCGCGATCCTGATGGCCCGGCTGGAACTGTGCGACATCCGCAAAAGCTTTGGTACGACGCAGGTCCTGCAGGGCATCGACCTGACCATCGAGCCGGGGCAGATGATCTGCCTGATCGGGGCCTCGGGGTCGGGGAAATCGACACTGCTGCGCTGCATGAACCTGCTGGAACCGGTGGACGACGGGCGGATCCTTCTGGATGGCGATGACATTTCAGAGCCGGGCCGCGATCCGCAGCCCGTTCGCCAGCGCATCGGCATGGTGTTCCAAAGCTTCAACCTGTTTCCGCACATGACGGCGGCCGAAAACGTCATGCTGGCACCGCGCCGGATCAAGGGGCTGTCCCGCGCCGCGCTGGCGCCGACCGTCTCTGCGCTGTTCGACCGCTTTGGCCTGGGCCAGCACATGCAGCACTATCCCGACCAGCTGTCCGGCGGCCAGCAGCAGCGTGTCGCGATCATCCGCGCCCTGGCGATGAACCCCGAAATCATGCTGTTCGACGAAATCACCAGCGCGCTGGACCCCGAACTGGTGGGCGAGGTGCTGGACGTGCTGCGCAGCCTGCGCGACGAAGGCATGACCATGGTGCTGGCCACGCATGAAATGAACTTTGCCCGGGAGCTGGCCGATACCGTCTGTTTCCTCGATCAGGGGCGGATCTGCGAGGCGGGCCCGCCGGCGCAGATCTTCAACGACCCGCAGCAGCCCCGCACCAGGGCCTTTCTGTCGCGTGTGCTGTGACCGCCCGGGGGCGATTGCCAAACCGCCCCGACACTTCGTACAAAGAGCGCATGAGCGACACTGGCCCAGCCTTTCTGACCACCAAGGAGGTGGCCGACCTTTTGCGGGTAAAGGAACGCAAGGTCTATGACCTTGCGGGCGAAGGCGAAATCCCGCACCGCCGCATCACCGGCAAACTGCTGTTTCCACGCGCCGAGCTTTTGGCCTGGATCGAGGGGCGCAGCCTGGAGCGGCCAGCGGTTCTGGCCGGATCGCATGACCCCCTGCTGGACTGGGCGGTGCGCGAAAGCGAATGCGGGCTGGCGCTGTTGACCGGGGGCAGCCTGGACGGGCTGGCGCGCTTTGCCAGGGGCGAGGCCGCGCTGGCCGGTCTGCACATCCCCGATCAAGGCGGCTGGAACCTGCAGGCCGTGCAGGCCGAGGGGCTGAGCGACTGCGTCCTGATCCACTGGGCCCGGCGCGCGCGCGGGCTGATCCTGTCCGAGGCCATGGCGCCGCGCGTCGCTGGGCTGGCCGATCTGCGCGGCCGGCGCGTGGCGCTGCGGCAGGCGGCGGCAGGCACCGCGCAGCTGTGGCAGCGGCTGCTGGACGACGCCGGGCTGGACGCGGCCGATTTCACCGTCGCGGGCGTGGCGCGCAGCGAAAGCGACGCGGCGGCGATGGTGGCCGAAGGCCAGGCCGACGCGGCGCTGGGACTGGCGGCGATGGCGCGGCAATTCGGCTGTGATTTCCTGCCGCTGATCGACGAAAGCTTTGACCTGCTGATCGACCGGCGCAGCTATTTCACCGCGCCGGTTCAGCGGCTGTTGGGCATGGCCGGCAAGCCCGCCCTGACCGAAAAAGCCGCCACCATGGGCGGCTATGACCTGAGCGATCTTGGCGCGGTGCGCTGGCTTTCGGCCTGATCATTCAGACCGGCCTGCGCAACGCTGGCGACGCGCCGGGGGTTTTGCACCCCCGGACCCCCGCAGGATATTTGTGGCAATTGGAAGCTGCGATCAGCGCGCCGCGTTGGGGAAGAACAGTTGCTGGCCGTCGATCTGGTAGCCGGCGATGGCGGCCTGGCCTTCGTCAGAGAGGATCCAGTCGATGAAGGCCTGGCCCTGCGCGGGTTTGACGCCCGGATGCTTGTCCGGGTTGACGAGGATGATGCCGTACTGGTTGAACATCCTGTCATCGCCCTGCACCGCGATCGCGGTATCGCCCTTGTTGCCAAAGGCGATCCAGGTGGCGCGGTCGGTCAGCACATAGGCCCCCATGCCAAGCCCCGTGTTCAGCGTCGCGCCCATGCCCGACCCGGTTTCGCGGTACCACCCGCCCGAGGCGGCGGTGACATCGACGCCGGTCTGCGCCCAGAGCGCCAGTTCCGCCTTGTGCGTGCCGCTATCGTCCCCGCGCGAGGCAAAGGGCGCCTGCGCCTCGGCGATCTTTTGCAGCGCCGCCACGACATCGCTGGTGCCTGCCACCCCGGCGGGGTCGGCGGCCGGGCCGACGATGACGAAATCGTTGTACATCACGTCAAAGCGTTTCACCCCGTCGCCTGCCGCGACGAATTTTTCCTCGGCCGGTCTGGCGTGCACGAACAGCACATCGCCATCGCCGTTGGCAGCGTTCTTGATCGCCTGGCCGGTGCCGACGGCAACCACGCGCACCTCGATCCCGGTCTTTTGCCGGAACATCGGCAGGATGTGGTCGAACAGCCCCGAGTTTTGGGTCGAGGTGGTCGATTGCACCACGATGAACCCGTCATCGGCCGCCGCGCCCCCCGCAAGGCCAAGAACCGTTCCGGCGGCCGCAACGAGACCAAGAAAATGACGTCTGAGCATTGGAATTTCCTGTGTTTGGGAGTGTGAAACCTGTCTAGGCGCCGTCCTTTGGCAACCACAGCCGGCCTTCGGTCCATGCCCGCAGCGGCCGCGAGCGGGGATGATCGAGCAGCTGCGATACGGGGCCGGCTTCGGCGATCCTGCCGTCCTGAAGAAAGACCAGGTCGTCGCCGACGCGGCGCGCCTGACCCGCGTCATGGGTGACCATCACGGTGGCGATGCCGGTGGCGTTCGCCTCGGCCATCATGCGTTCGACCGCGTCGGTCGAGGCGGGATCAAGGCTGGCGGTGGGTTCATCCAGCAGCAGCATCCGGGGCCGCCCGGCCAGCGCCACGGCCAGCGCCAGCCGCTGTTGTTCACCGCCCGACAGCACCCGCGCCGGGCTGCGGGCGCGGTCGGTCAGGCGGGCGCGGTCCAGCGCCTCGAGGGCGCGGGCGGCGCGGTCGGCGCGGGGAATGCCGCGCGCCTTGAGGGCAAAACGCAGGTTCGCCAGCACCGAGCGGCGCAACAGCACCGGGCGCTGGAACACCATGGCCTGGTCGCGGCAGGACTGGCCCGACAGGGGCTGGTCGTTCCAGGTGACCCTGCCCTGATCGGGCGCGATCAGCCCGTGCAACAGCCGCAGCAGCAGGCTTTTGCCCGCGCCATTGGGGCCAAGGATCACCGTGCGGCTGCCTGCGCGCAGGGTCAGGTCGACCCCGTCGATCAGGGCGCGCCCGCCAGCGCAAAAGCGCAGCCCGCGCGCCTGCAACAGCACCGGCGGCAGCGGCGCTTCGGCGGCCTGGGGCAGCAGGCCCGGCATGTTGCAACCATCATGCATAGGCAGCCCGCACCGCTGTGCTGCGCAGCCCCATGACCGCAGCGTTCACCGCCACCGCGATCGACAAAAGCACGACCCCCAGCGCCAGCGCCAGTTCCAGGTTGCCCTTGGAGGTTTCCAGCGCGATCGTCGTGGTCATCACGCGGGTGACATGGTTGATGTTGCCGCCGACGATGATGACGGCGCCAACTTCGGCCACGGCCCGGCCAAAACCCGCAAGCGCCACCGTCAGCAGGCTGTAGCGCGCGTCCCAAAGCAGCGCGCCGATCCGGTCCAGCCGGCCCACACCAAGCGAATCGAAATGTTCGGCGTATTCGGCATTGAGGTCTTCGGTCACCTGCCAGGTCAGGGCGGCCACGATGGGCGTCACCAGCACCACCTGCGCGATGATCATCGCCGTCGGGGTATACAGCAGGCCCAGCACGCCCAGCGGCCCCGAGGCGGACAGCATCAGGTACACGCACAGCCCCACCACCACCGGCGGCAGGCCCATCAGCGCATTGAGCAGCACGTTCAGCGCCCCGCGCCCGGCAAAGCGGAAGGCCCCGACCACCGCGCCCAGCGGCAGGCCGATCACGCAGGCGATCACCACCGCGCTGAGGGTCACGCGCAGCGACAGCCCGATGATTTCCCACAGGTCCGCGTCGCCTTGCGCGATCAGGCCCAGTGCGGCGATCAAGACTGACGAAAAATCCTGCATCTTTTGCAAATTCCCCCTGATCTGGGAAATTACGCACAAAAATGCAGGGCCGTCCATCATCCATTGGTCCCATGCCGCGCCTTGCCCCCGGCCAAAGTCCTTGATGAGGCCGGGTCTGGTTTTCCTTCGTTGACAGATGCCCCTCCCAGCCCCGAACATGGCGCTCAGTTTCACAAAGACCATTTTTCCGGGGGGATGACGTTTGCGTATCTTGACAGCATTGGCCATTTGCCTTGCCGGTTTGGGCGCAAGCGCCCCCCGCCTGGCGCAGGCTCAGGAATTCGTCGGCTTTGAACGGGGCAGTTTCGGGCGCGTGGTCCTGAGCCGCAAACAGGCCGCCGGAACCGGGGATATCGAGCTTGAACTCTCGGTCGGCCAGTACAACAACGAGTCGATCCAGAATTATTCGCCGCAAAGCGTCTTTGCCCGGATGGGCCATGCGGTGGGGCGGCTGGACATCCTGACCGACGCGGGGATTTTCCCCTGCACCGCCTTTATCGTGTCGGACAAGCATATCCTGACCAACTATCACTGTGTGCCCGGCATTCTGGACAATGCGCAGGCCGAGGCGACGCGCATCGACGCGGTGCAATTCGTCGCCGGCTATACCCAGCAGGGGGTCGAGGACGGCACACGGACCTTTATCGTGTCGCCCACCCCGATCGAGGCGCACAAGGATCTCGATTATGCGGTGCTCGAAGTGCTGGGCGATCCCAGCGCCGAATACGGCATGCTGGCCCTGTCGAACCAGACCCCGCAGGACGGCGATCCCTATTGGGTGATCGGCCACCCGATGGGCGAGGCGCAGCGCATCAGCCGCGAACAGTGCCGCGCCAACCGCCCCGCCCTGTCGGGGCACCAGTTGCTGCACACCTGTGACACGCTGCCGGGGAACTCCGGCTCTCCGGTCATCGACGCATCCTTGCAGATGGTGGTGGGGCTGCACCATGCCGGGTCCAAGCGCGACAGCGTGAACTTTGCCATCCCGATGCGCGATATCCTTGCCCGGTCCAGCGTGCTTGAGGCGGCGTTGAAGCCCGGCCTTGGCGGGCCAGTCACCGATGCCGCACCGGTGCCGCCCGCTGCCGGAGGCGACCAACCGCTGCCCGGCGGCGACGAGCTGGCCGGCAATGCCGCCATGTGCGACGGCATGTACAAAGAGGCCAAGGAACTGGGCCAGTGCTATGCCTATGACGCCTATCTGACGCAGTGTCAGGGCCATCCCTACGCGGTCTTTGCGCAGGGCTATGTCAACAGCCAGTGCGGCGGTGACGATATGGCGGCCGCGCCGATCGCGCCAAGCCCGCCGCAACCGCCCGCGGTGACGCCCACCCCGACACTGCTGCGCCCCTGGTGCGGCGGAACCCTGAACGCGACCGAAGCGGCGATCTGCGCCGACCCCTATCTTGCGGGCCTCGATGCCGAGATGAGCAGCGCCTATAACGGGCAGAGCCACGTGTCGGCCTCGGATCAGAAAAGCTGGCTGAGCGGCACGCGCAATGCCTGTGGCGGCAATGCCTCTTGCATCGGGCGGGTGGTCGTTGACCGCATCGCCTGGCTGAAAACCCCGCCGGCGCCGTCGCGCCCCGAGGCTGGCACCGGCGGCCCGCAGATCGTGCGCGGCAATTACACGCTGGGCAGTTCGAGTTGCTACATCGTGACCGCCTCGCGCACCTCGATCGCCGAGGCGCAGGGCTTTGTCCAGCAATGGTTCCCCGGGCGCAGCGGCGTGCGGATTTTCCAATCCGACAACGGTTACTACGGCGTTGTTGTCGAAACCCTGTCGCGGTCGCGGTCGGACGCGCGGCTGAGCCAGCTGAAGTCGCAAGGCGCCATTCCCGGCGACAGCTATTGTTCCAGCGGCAACCGCTTTGTCGCCGAGGTGATCTATGGCAGCAGCGGCGGTGGCGGTGGCGGCGCGCCTTCGACGACCACCATGTATGTGGACAACAACAGCGACGGGTCGCTGAACGTGCGCTCTGGCCCTTCGACCAACTACGGGATCATCACCGAGGTGCCCTCGGGCTCGACCGTGCAGGTCTTTGCGCGGCAGGGAAAATGGTCGAACGTGATCCTCCCCGACGGGCGGCGCGGCTGGGTCTACAGCCCCTTGCTGACCTCGAACAAACCCTCGGTGCAGCGGGTGTGCTGGGGCAATGTGATCAACCTTGGCCCGATCAGCACCTACAACACCGCGACCGGGGCCGGCTTCCTGGCCGTGCGCGACCAGCCCAACGCCCGGTCCGGCCGCAAGATATCCGAGCTGTACCTGGGCGACCGGGTCAAGGTTCTGGCGCAAAGCGGTACCTGGGCCAAGGTGCAATGCGTGTCCGGCAACTGCATGTCGCCCTACGCGGGGCGCGGCGGGGCAACCGGATGGTCGTCCAAGAAATACCTGTCCATCAATTGTAATTGAGTGCCCCGGCTTGACGGGTGAAGGAGAGTATTTATGAGCACGAAACACATTCTGGGCGCGGCGGTTCTGGCCGCCTTTGGCTGGGCCGCCCCGGCGCTGGCGAACGACGTGATGCCCCTGCCCGCCGATGCCACCGACATGGAAAAGGAAGCCTATGCGATGCTGGACAAGCATTGCGCGCGCTGCCACCAGGACGGCGCGCTGAAGGAAGGCCTGCCCAAGGCCAAGTCGGGCTTTGGCCATGTTCTGGACATCCGCCGCCTGGCGCAGGACACCAAGTTCGTCATTCAGGGCCAGCCCACCGGGTCCAAGCTGTATGACGTCATCGGCCAGTACAGCTTTCCGGCGATGCCCGACGATTGCACCACCGCCGACTGCTTTCCGACGCAGGCGGAAATGATGGCGGTGTCGACATGGATCACCGAACTGGCCAACCAGGCCCCGCCGCCGCGCGAATTCGTGCCCCTGACCAAGATGTTCGAAATGGCGCAACTGGACCTGGCGAAACAGCCCACCAACCGGCGCGACCGCATCCGGTATTTGTCGCTGCGCCCGCTGCACAACGACACCGATGTGACGACCGAAAACCTCGAAGGTTACAAAAGCGCCGCGGTCAAACTGGTCAACGCGCTGTCATGGAACCCGATCCCCTACAAGTTCGAACCGGTGGACGAATACGGCATCCTGATGCGCATCTACCTGCCCGAAATCGCATGGGAGCCGGAAACCTGGCACCGGCTCGAGGCGCAATATCCCTATGCGGTCGAAAGCGCGACAGACCCGCACCTGACCCAGCTTCAGCACATGTCCGGCACCGCCGTGCCGATCATCCGCGCCGACTGGTTCGCCGCCACCGCCCCGGTGTCGCCGCTGTATTACGACCTGCTGGGCCTGCCCGACACGGTCGCCGGGCTCGAGGATCTGCTGAACCTCGACATGATCGCGAATATCCGCAACCAGCAGGTGATCCGCGCCGGGTTTCAGAACTCGGGCGTGTCCACCAACAACCGGCTGATCGAACGCCACGCGCTCAATAGCGGGTTTTTCTGGACGTCTTATGATTTCGCCGGATCGAAAGGGCGGCAAAGCTTTTTCCAATACCCCCTTGGCCCGAAAGAGGCCTTTGGCGAAACCCACGCCTTTTTGCATGACGGGGGCGAGTCGATCTTTACCCTGCCCAACGGCTTTCACGCCTATTACCTGAACACCGCCGAAGGCGAGCGGCTGGACGTTGGCCCCACCTCGATCGTGCGCGACGACGATTATTCCGATGGCACTGGCGAGGTGGTCAACGGGATTTCCTGCATCTCGTGCCATTCCAAGGGCATCCGCCTGAACGAAGACCGGGTGCGCGACGTGGCGATCAACGATTTCTCGCTGCCCGCCGAGGCGCGTCAGGTGGTCGACCAGATCTATCCCGGTCAGGACGAGGTGGCGAAATACCTCGAGGCCGATACCCAGCAGTTCTTTGGCGCGATGCGCAGCGCCGGGCTGGACCCGGAAATCACCGCCGGCGGGCTGGAACCGATCCGCGGGCTGTTTGTCTATCACGTCGACCGCTTCATCAACTTTGCCCAGGCCGCGAATGAACTGGGCATGAGCGAAGACATGCTGCGTCAGCGCGCCGCCTTTGTCGGGCACGATATGGCCAGCCTGATCATGCGGCTGGATCAATCCCCCATCGCGCGCGACGAATGGACGGCGGCCTATCCCGCGATCCTTGAAAAGGTGACGGAATACCGCCCGCTGGTGCCGCAGCACCGCTTTGCCGCCGATCTCAGCCATTCGGTGCAAAAGGTGCTGGCCGATACGCCCTATGCCGCGCCGCCGCCGCCCGCGCACAAACCCGTTGCCCCGGCGCCCCAGCCCACCAGCTATGCCGATGCGACAAAGGCCCCGGATTACGTTCCGACCCAGCACAGCGCCCCGGCGCAAAGCCATCTGACCGTCTACACCGACAAGCCGTCCTACACGGTGGGCGAAGGCATGAAGATCATCGTCGAGCCGCGCCACGATTGCCGCCTGACCCTGATCAACATCGACGATCAGAAACGGTCCTGCGTGCTTTATCCGCACCCCGCCCTGCCCGACGAGGTGATCCCCGGCGGCTCGCAATATGTCTTTCCGCCGCGCGGCTCGCTGAAAACGCAATATGTGGGCGTCGAAACCATCCTTGCCATCTGTAATGGCGGGCACGAGGCGATCTCCAAAGAGGTGCGCGATACCTCTCAGGTGTCTTGCGACGTCTCGCACAACCAATCGGGCGCGGCGCAATACAAAGAGGTCGTGAACGAGGTGCTGGCGCTTGATCTGGGATCGGACGACAAGGCCACGCTCAGCGGCGCGACCTACCGCGCGGTGTCGACCCACAACCCCACCGTGGCCAAGGCGCAGATCTCGGCCCATGTGACGGCGCATTGAAGGGGATGACCATGATCCGCAAGACACTGATCCTCGGGGCGCTCTGCCTGGGCCTGCCAACCCTGGCCCCGGCCCAGCAGGGCGAGATTTTCATCCCCGGCGCGGGCACCGCAGAACCCGCGCCGCCGCCCGCCCCGCGCAGCGCGCTGGCCGCCTGCCTGGCCAACCCCGATGCAGCCAGCTGCGCGGCGGTCAGCCTGGGCGGCGAAGGCACGGCCTTTGAATCGGCCACCGGGGCGCCGACGGTGCAATTCGAAACGCTGGTGCTGGATCTGGACGATGGCAAGGTCCACGCCCAGCCCGAACCGCCCGCCAAGGCCCCGGATTATGCCGGCGCTGCCCCCGCGCCGACCCATGGCAAGGTCGCCCTGCCCTCGGTCGCCATCACGATCGAGTTCGACTATGACAGCGCGCAGGTCCGCGCCGACCAGATCGGCAAACTCGCCAGCCTGATCGGCGCGCTGCAGGACCCGGCCTTGCAGGGCGCGGCCTATGCGGTGATCGGGCACACCGATGCGGTGGGCTCCTACAGCTACAACTGCGATCTGTCGCGGCGCCGGGCCGCCTCGGTCACCTCGGCACTGACAGGGGGCTATGTTACCCTGCCGCTGTATCCGGTGGGCTTTGGCGAACATGTTCTGAAAAACACCTATGACCCGCGCGCACCGGAAAACCGCCGCGTCACCTTCATGCGGCTGCCCGCACAATACGATCACGTGCTGGCCACCACCGGGGCGGTTTGCGGGTACTGAACCATGACCCTGCTTGACCCCCGCCACCCGTTCTTTCGGCCGCTGTGGCGACGGGTGCTGATTGTCGCGCTCTGCTTTGCTTGGGCGCTTTTCGAACTGGTCACCGGCGCCCCGGTCTGGGCGCTGCTTTTCGCCGCATTGGGCGGCTATTGCGCCTACCTCCTGCTGATCACCTTCGACCCACAGCCCCCGGACGACCGCTGACACCCACGGCCAGCCCCGCCGCCCGACAAAAGCCCCTGCCGCGCAGTTTCCTCTTGCTGCAAATATCCCGGGGGCAGCCGCGCAGCGGCCAGGGGGCAGAGCCCCCACCCCCGAGCCACCCGCGCCAGCGGGAGGCGAGACAAAATGCGCGCCAAAGGCGCCCATTTCAACAAACGCCCGGGGCCAAGACAAGACCCGGGACTTGTGGTCAGGGGATGACCTTGCCGGGGTTCAAAATCCCCTTGGGGTCCATCACCGCCTTGATCCCGCGCATGATCTCCAGCGCGACCGGGTCCTTGAACCGCGCCATGGCCGGGCGTTTCGAAATGCCGATGCCGTGTTCGGCGGAAAACGATCCGCCCAGCGCCAGCGCCTCTTCCTCGACCGCTTCCATGATCTGGTTGCGGCCCGCTGCATCGACCCCGATCCAGACCGAGCAATGCACATTGCCGTCCCCCAGGTGGGCGACCACCATCGGCACCGCCTGCGGGTCCAGCGCCGCCAGGCGGGCCTCGGCCCGCAGCAGGAATTCGGACACCTTGTCCAGCGGCACCGCCACATCCGTCAGGACAACGGGCCGCGATGTGCTGACCTCGGCCGCGGCCTCGCGCCGGGCCCAGAACGCACGGCGCTGCGCCTCTGATCGGGCCACCACCGCGTCCAGAACCGCGCCATCCTCCAGCATTCCGGCCAGGACATCCTCAAGGTAGCGCGCCACCGGCACCTGACCGTCCGGGTCCGGATCGACGTCGCGCGGGGCGGTGGCGCCCAGCTCGATCAGCAGGTTCACATCGTGGCCCTGGTCAAAGGGCGGGCGCGTTTCGGGGTGCAGCTTGCCGTATTCTTCCACAAAGCGGCGCGGCATGTATTCAAAGGCCTCGACCTGCCCGCCCGTCGCCTCTTGCAACCGGTTGAGCAGCACCAGAGCCTGGTCCAGCGACGCCACCGCCACCATGGCAGTGGCATAGGCCCGGGGCGCCGGCACCAATTTGACCACCGCGGCGGTGATCACCCCCAGCACGCCTTCGGACCCGATCATCAGGTGGCGCAGGTTCAGCCCGGTGTTGTCCTTGTGCAATTCGCTCATCAGGTCGATCACCCGGCCATCGGCCAGGACCACCTCGACCCCCAGAACCAGATCGCGGGTATTGCCATGGCGCAGCACATTGGACCCGCCCGCGTTGGTCGCCAGAATACCGCCCAAGGTACACGACCCCCTGGCCCCGAAGGTCATGGGAAAGCTCAGCCCGTGGTCTGCCGCGGCCTCGTGCAGGTTTGACAGGATCACCCCCGCCTCGACCACCGCCAGCCGCGCCTCCGGGCGGATTTCGCGGACCGTGTTCATCCGGTCCAGCGACAGCATCACCGCGCCTTCAGCCATGGTGCCGCCGGACAGCCCGGTGTTGCCGCCCACCGGCACCACCGCCACGCCTGCCTGATGGGCCGCGCTCAGCACCGCCGCGACACCGTCGCGATCCGCAGGGCGCGCCACGCACAGCGGGGTCCAGCGGTACTGCCCGGTCCAGTCCCGTGTCCAGGGCGCCATGTCGCCGCCGGTCAGAACCGCGTCGGCGCCAAGCGCCCTGGTCAGGGTGTCAACAAGGCTCATTGCGGTACTCCGAAAGTCAGTGAGGCCCAAAGGCTTTCCCAGGCCGGATCGGTTTCGGCCCCGGGGGTGAGTTCGCGCATCACCACATGATCGACCAGGTAGAAATGCCCCGGCGCGACATCCAGCACCGCGCGCCCGGCGTCATCGGTGCGATATTGGCGCGTTGTCACCGATCCGTCCGGGGCGCGATCGAACACTTCGACCTGCATTTCGGCCTGCGGCTTGCCCTGGTATAGCGCCTGCACGGCAAATCCTGCCGACAGATCGTCGGTATAGGGGTTGGCAAGGGCGACCAGCTCCACCTCCAGCCCCATGGCGCGATCCGCCCCCGCGCCGTCGCCGACCCCGATCAGGCTTTTGGCGTGGCGCGAATATTGTTCGCGCACCTTGTCCCTGGACAAGCCGCGGGCAAGGTGGGCGTCCAGCGCCCAGGCGAAATCCTTTTCTTTGCAGAAGTTTTCGAACTTTTCCCAGCTGTCATAGGTCAGCCGGTAGTCCTTGGTCACGTGGACGACCACGGCCAGCCCTTCGGTCGGGGCGGCCATGTTCAGCGCGGGCTTGTCCCCGGCGCGCCCGTCCACCGGCAGCATCTGGTCGCCCATGACGATGTCAAAGCGGCGAAAATTGGGGGGCACATAGGAATAGGCCGCGCCTTTCAGCTCTTGCCCGACGCGGATGTCGGCCGCCAGCACCCCGCCGGGTGCGACCTGGGTCGCCAACGGATCGATCCAGAATTCATGGGCAGACAGCGGCGCGCCACACAGCGCGAGGGCGATCACAAAGCGTTTCATCAGGCGTCTCCTTTTGCCCAAGGGTAGCGCGCCGCGCGCGGCTGTCACGCCCCCCGGCAGGTCAGGCCCCTTGCTTCAGCTTCAGTTCAAGATCCTTGGCATAGCCGGCCATCTTCTTGCGAAACCGCTTGTCGATGCCGCCTTTGGCCAGTTTGAGCGATTGCACCAAAAGCCGCGCCGACAGGGTCTTGGGCTTCAACTCGGTGGTCACGTTGATCCGGGTGCGGCTGCGCGACAGCGCCACGACCTCGATCCGGGTCGCCGCCTCGAGCCCGCCGGACACGGTGTCAAAGACCATCTGTTCGGGCGCCGTGTAATCGCTGAGCGTGATCTGCGCCTCGCGGGTCTTGCCGCGAAAGGCAAAACCGGTGGTCCAGCCCATGCCCGCCGCTGGGCTGCCGCCGCTATCACCGGTGCGCTTGACCGCCACGCCGCGGCGCAAGGCCTGGCGTTCGATCGCCTCGAAATCCGAAAGTTCCGCGAACACCCGCTCCAGCGGAGCCTCGATATCTTCGCTTGCCGTCAACTGCATCTGTCCCGCCCTCATTTTCCTGGCTTTTGTTCTTTGCGCGAATGCTACAGGAAATCTTGTCCTAGTCCAATCGGTCTGCAAGCCAATTTCGCAACAGGAAATGCGCAATCGCCCCCTTGCGGGCAGGCAGGATATCGGTCCGCAGCCCCGCAAAGACATCCGTCAGCTCTTCGCGGGTGACCCAGCGGGCATCGTCCAGCTCTGAGGGATCGACGGTGATCTCGTCGCTGATCGCCTCGCCGTGGCATCCGAACATCAACGAGGCCGGAAAGGCCCAGGGCTGGCTGGCAAGATAGCGCACCGGGCCGACGCGCACCCCCGCCTCTTCCAGGACTTCGCGGCGCACTGCGGCCTCGATCGGCTCTCCGGGTTCAACGAAACCGGCCAGGCAGGAATACATGCCTTCGGGCCAGCCGTGCGAGCGGCCCAGAAGCGTGCGGTTGCCATGGGTGATCAGCATGATCACCACCGGGTCGGTGCGCGGGAAATGATGCGCGCCGCATTCGGCGCAGATGCGTTCCCAACCGGCGTTGTGGCTTTGACTGGGGGCGCCGCAGCGGGCGCAGAACCCATGACTGGCGTGCCAGCCAAAGATCGCCTTGGCGGTGGCGGCCAGTTCGGCGTCGCGCAGGCTCAGACGCGTCAGCATCGCGCGCAATTCGCGAAACCGCTGGCCCTGCGCCAGCGCCGGGTGGGCCTGTTCGCTGGTGTCGAGGAACCCGCCAAGCTGGCCGTCCTCCAACCCCTCGGGCTGCCAGTGCGATATGTCCTGCGCAAAGATCGCCGCCCCCTGTTCGCGGCCCAGCAGGATCGGCGCATCGCGCGCATCACGCAAAACGGGATGCGTCATCGGCAGGCGCACCAGGTCAAACCCCGTTTCGCCTTCGATCAGCAGTTTGCCGCGCCACAACAGAACGGTGCGCGCGCGGTCGTCCTGCAAGGCTGCCGCCAGCGCCGGAATATTGCTGCGCAGCTCTGCCGCGCGGTCCAGGCCCGATCCGCCAAAGGTCACCTGTTCTGCGATTTTCATGCGCCTGCCTCCCGTGGATTGGCCGGACAATGCCGCCGGGGGGGCCGCTTGGCAATTCGGGAAAGAACGCGAGCGGGAAAAATCAGCACACGCCTGCATTGCAATCGGTTTATTTTCTGGTCATCGTGTCAAGGCATTGGCCTTTTTGCTGGTCGTACGAAAACACCACTCGAAACAATCGTGAAGACCGGGAGAGTCGGCAATCGACCTCAACCCGGCAAAAGGCCTTCGGAGAGACATTGACGATCAAGACTTCCCTCGCTTCCCGGAATGGGGCCGGAAAGTGCCAGCTGCGGATCATGGAGACCACGGATCTTCATGCACATCTGGTTGCCTATGATTACTACCACGACAGACCCAGCGACACGGTCGGATTGTCCCGCACCGCAACGCTGATCCGGCAGGCCCGGGCCGAGGTGGACAACAGTCTGCTGTTGGACAATGGCGACCTGTTGCAGGGCAGCCCCTTGGGGGATGTGCTGTTCGACACCCCCCTGCAACGCGCCGCATCCCGTGATCGCGGCGATGAATGCCCTGGAGTATGACGCGGCCACCTTGGGAAACCACGATTTCAACTTTGGGTTGGAGTACCTGACGGCGACCGTCGCTCAGGCGGGTTTTCCCTTTGTTCTGGGCAATGTCACCCAGGCCGGCGCGGGGGGTGACACGCTGTTGCCGCCCTACGTGCTTTTGCAGCGCGCCATCACGGACGGCGCGGGCGACCGCCATCCGCTGTGCATCGGCGTGCTGGGGCTGACCCCGCCGCAAATCACCCGCTGGGACCGCAGCCTGCTGGACGGGCGGCTGGACACGCAGGACATGGTCGCCTGTGCCAGGCGGCTGGTCCCGCAAATGCGCGCCGAGGGTGCCGATGTCGTCGTGGTGCTGGCCCATACCGGTCTGGCCGAAGACCGCGTCGGCCTGGTCGAGGAAAACGCCGCCCTGCCGCTCAGCCAGATCGACGGGGTGGACGTGCTGCTGGCCGGGCACACGCATCTTGTCTTTCCCTCGGAGGATTTTTCCGGGCTGGCCTACGCCGATACAGCGACCGGGCACCTGAATGGCTGCCCTACCGTCATGGCCGGTTTCTGGGGCTCGCACCTGGGCGTGGTCGACCTTGACCTGCAGCGCGCGCCGGATGGCTGGCGCATCACCGGCAGCCGCAGCGCGGCGCGGCCGATCTTTCACCGCAGCGCGGATGCCGCTGTCGTGGCCTGCGTCCACGACGACCCGGAGCTGGTCACGCTGGCCCGCCCCGCCCATGTCGCCACGCTGGACCACATCCGAAAACCCATCGGTACGACCGATGCGGCGCTGCACAGCTATTTTTCGCTGGTGTGCAGTTCCGCCCACCTGAACCTGATCGCCGAGGCCAAGCGCGACTATGTCATGCGGTGCCTTGCCGGGGGGCCACATGCGCATCTGCCGGTGCTGGGGGCCGCGACCCCCTTCAAGGTGGGTGGGCGTGGCGGCCCGGACTATTTCACCGAAGTCCCCGCCGGCGATCTGACCATCCGTAGCGTCGCCGACATGTACCTGTATCCCAACAACATGCGGGCGGTGCGGCTGAACGGCATCCAGCTGCGCGAATGGCTGGAACGCTCGGCCGGTGTGTTCCACCAGATACAACCCGGCGCGCGGGATGTGCCCCTGCTGGACCCGCAAATACCCAGCTATTTCTTTGACGTTCTGGGCGGCGTGACCTGGACCTTCGATCTGTCGCAGCCGTCACGCTATGACCCCCTTGGCCGGTTCGTCCAGCCACAGGCCCACCGCGTCCAGGCGCTGGCGCTGGACGGTGTTGCGGTCACCGCCGACATGGAGTTCGTGGTGGCCACCAACAGTTACCGGCTGGATGGCGGCGGCGCCTTTCCCGGCGCCCGTGACGGCCAACCCGTGCTGGAAACCCCTGACAGCAACCGCAACGTGGTGCTGGATTACATCCGCCGCAAAGGCGCGGTGCAGCCGCGCGCGGGGCAGGATTGGCGTTTGTCAGCGGTGCCGGGCGCCACGGCCCTGTTCCAGACCGGACCGCGCGCACGCCTGTTCCTGCAGGACCTGCAGGGCATTCGGGTCGAAGATCTGGGCGATGACGAAAGCGGCTTTTGCACCTTTCGCCTGTACCTTTGATCCTGCGCCCTGACCCGGCCGCACTCAGGGCAAGGGGCCGGTCTGGTACAGCTTGATCCCCAGCCCGCCATGCGGGATCGGCGCGCTGGTGCGCACAAAGCTGAGCCCGGTGGATTTCGCCAGCCCCGGATCGCTGGTCACCATGCCCAGGCGCCAGCCGCGAAAATTCGACTTCAGCACCTGGCCAAGGGCGCCGTACAGCGCAAACAGCAGGTTGCGGTTGCCGATCCGCGCGCCATAGGGCGGGTTGACCATGATCAGACCGGGCGGGCCCTCGGGGCGTTTCAGATCGCTGATCGCCTGACGGGCAAAGGTCGTCACTTCGGCAACCCCGGCGCGCTGCGCATTGGCCTGGCTGAACCGGATCGCGCCATCGTCGCGGTCAAAGCCGCGAAAGACCAGGTCGGTCTGCCTTGGCGTCACGTCCGCCTTCATCGCCTGCCAGGCAGCGGCGTCGAAGCTGGCGAATTGTTCAAAGGCAAAGGCGCGCGTGCGGCCGGGGGCCAGGCCCAGCGCGATCTCGGCCGCCTCGATCACGAAGGTGCCCGATCCGCACATCGGGTCGATTACCGGCTGCGTGCCGTCATAGCCGCACTCGCGCAGGAACAGCGCCGCAAGGGTTTCGCGCAGCGGCGCCTTGTTCACCGCCTCCTTGTGGCCGCGCCGGTGCAGCGGCTCGCCGCTGGTGTCCAGGCTGAAGCTGACAAGGTCGTCCTCGATCCGCGCCATCAGGCGGATCGGCGCATCCTCGGCTATCGGCGCACCAAGGGAATCGGTGATGGCGGTTTCGATCCGCTGGCGCGCGGCCCGGTCATGGTAGATTTTCGATGCCTTGCAGGTGACCTCGACCCGGACGGCCAGATCGGGGCGCAGATGCGCCGCCCAGTCGAACTTGCGCGATCGCTTGTCCAGCTGCGCCAGGTGAAAGGCGCGGAATTCCCCGATCCGCGCCAACACGCGATTGGCTCCGCGCAGATGCAGGTTGGCCCGCCATACATCGGGCCATGTACCACGGGTGACGACGCCACCGGGCACGACCTTGGGATCGGGCAGGCCGATGGCCGCCGCCTCGTCGCGCAGCACGGGTTCAAGGCCGGGAGTACCGGCAAGAAAGATTTCAAAGGGCTCCATGTCCCCCGCTTATCCGCAAATTTGCCCCACCGCCAGAGCCGCCCCTTGCAACGCGCCCCCATGTCCACTAAATGACCCCTCGAGAGGTTGGCGCGGGCAAGCGCCTCGCCAACCTGGTCAGGTCCGGAAGGAAGCAGCCACAACGAGCCCCGCTTGGGTCGATGTCCAGCCTCTCACCTTGGACGACTTTGCACGGCAAAGTCTGTCCGGCGACAGGCGCTTTTCCGCGGGGAAAGCTGCCAAAAGCCATCCGAACGATCACCGCTTTTATGCCGCGCCCAAGGCCCCGTCGCCAAGCGACCTGCCGTCTGCGCTAGTCATTGTGGCGCACAAAGACTGCCGGTTGGCGCACCGCGCTCAGCGCCCATTCCATCTGTTCGTCGGTCTCGATCGCGCAGGGGCGCACGTTGCGCAGCCGGGCCAGGGCTTCGTCGGGGGCCTCGCCCGCCTCGATCATCAGCCGCAGCGCCACCATTCCGGATCGCCCGCAGCCGCCCCGGCAATGCACCAGAACGCGCCCCCCGCCCAGCAGCGCGCGGCGGGCGCGCTCGGATGTTTCGGGCCATTTTTCCTCGAAATTGGCATTGGGCACGTCGAAATCCCGGATCGGCATGTGCACCCAGCGCGTCCCGTGATCGACGACATCCTGGCCCAGGTTCTGCGCCCCGGCCTCGAACAGTTCGACATGGGTCACCAGCGACACCACAAAGGCCGGGGTCCATCCCGCGATATGCAGCAGGTCACCCTTGTAGTCCCCCCCCGCCCCCGGCAGGGGCGAGAGCGCCAGGATGCCGCCACCCACAGGCAGGGCGTGGATGACGATGTTCTCAGAGATTTCGCGCTCCGAAGGTATCACAGCTGTGCACGTCGCCGGATTGATACCCGCGCGCAAACCAGCTTTCGCGCTGGTCCGAGGTGCCATGCGTAAAGGTATGCGGTTGCGGCACCCGGCCCGCGCGGCTTTGCAGGTGATCGTCGCCGATCTTGCGCGCGGCGTTCAGCGCCTCTTTCAGATCGCCCGGTTCCAGCAGGCCCTTGACCTTGGACGCCCAGACCCCGGACAGGCAGTCGGCCTGCAATTCCAGCCGGACGGTCAGGGCATTGGCCTCGGTCTGGCCCACGGCCTGCCGTCTTTGGTTCACCTCGCCAAGGATGCCCAATTCGTTCTGCACGTGATGGGCGACCTCGTGGGCGATGACATAGGCGGCGGCGAAATCGCCTTTGGCGCCCAGCTGGCGCGACAGGGTGGCAAAGAATTCGGTGTCCAGATAGGCCTTTTGATCGGCCGGGCAGTAGAACGGCCCGGTCGCCCCCGAAGCCCCGCCGCAGGGCGACGAGGTCTGCCCCGAAAACAGCACCAGAACCGGCGGCTGGTACTCTAGCTCCAGCTGCTCGGGCAGCAGGCGGTCCCAGACTTCTTCGGTGGTGGCCAGCACGCGGGCGGAAAATTCGGCCGCTTGCTGTTCCTCGGCGGACAGTTCGCGCGGGGTGCCTTGTTCCTGCGGCAGCCCCTGCAGCAGCGGGGTCACGTCGATCCCGGCGAAATACCCGATTGCCAAAACGACCAAAAGCCCGACACCGCCGATGCCCGCCTTGCCACCGCCACCGCTGCGGCGACGGTCCTCGATATTCCGGCTTTTGCGGACACCCTTCAGTTTCATGCAACCCCCTAATCCTGCGCAACATCGCGATGATACACGACAAATGCCGGGTGCCTAGCCGATTCGCCCGGACGGCGGGCACGGGTCAGACCACCTGCCCCGGCCGCGCCCCGGCCCAATCCTGCAGGAAATCGGTGACGTCCTTGCGGCCCGATGCGCGCAGGGCTGATGATGGCAGCGCAACCCCCGCGTCAAGCGCAAGGCGCAGGCAGCCGACATAGTCCCGGCCCGCGCGGTCGGGGTTGTTGTCGGCTCCGTGCAGGATGGTCGACAAAAGGGTGCCGCCATAGCCGTTCACATGGCTCAGGTCCGGGCGCAGTTTCAGGAAATAGGCCATGACCTCGGGCAGCCCTTCCCAACCGGCGATCTGCACCGGGGTCACACCCTGCGCGTCGGGCTGGTCATAGGGCAGCCCCAGCGCGACCAGCGCGCGGATCTGCGGCAATCGTCCCGGCAGGTGCAGGATCTCGCGGATCAGGTGGCGGTAGGCTTCGGGCAGTTTTGCCGGGTCGATGTATTGGCCCGGGCTGTCCAGCCCTTCGGCGGCGCGGGCCATCAAGGTTTCTTCCGGTGACAGGTCCACCTGCACGCCGCGCGCCTCGATCGCGCGGATCAGGGCGGTGTTGCCGTGCACCTTGGCAAAACCATAGGCACTGGCCCCCTTGTAGCGCACCGCCGGGTCAGCCCCGGCCGCAAGCAATATCTCGATCATCCTGGCGTCGCTGCCGCGCCGTGCCGCCTGATGCAGCGCAGGCATGACATAAGGCGCCTCGCCGCCGACCTCTTTGGCGTTGAAATCATCGGCCCGCGCGCCGTGATCCAGCAGCATTTGCACCGCCACATGATCGTGAAAATCCATCGCCCGCAGCAGCGCGTTTGTGCCGCGCGGATCAGCCCCCGCCGCCAGCAGCATTTTCAGCCCTTCGTGGTGGCCCAGTTCCGTCGCGTGATACAGCGCTTCACCATCGTTGGGGTTGGCGCCGTGATCCAGCAGCCACCCGCCCAGCACCATGTTGTCCGCATGGCCAATCGCGCCATAAAGCGCCGACAGCAGGTGATCGTCGCCGGGCTGAAAGGGATAGCCGTCGTTCACATCGGCACCATGCGCCAGCAGCAGTTCGGCCACTGCCAGCATATCGGGTTCCAGATCAGGCCGCGCCTTGATCCAGCGCGAAAAGGCAAGATGCAGGATGGCGCTGCGCGGCCCGAACCGTTGCACCGCAAGGCCGGGATCGCGCGCCAGCGCCGCCTTGACTGCGGCGCGGTCATACAGCGCGCATTGCAACCCGAACAACCCGTCAGCCAGACCGGGCGTATCCGCCAGCAAGGCCTGAACCGCCGCGTTTTGACCGTGGAACAGCGCGATCTTCAGCCGCTGCTGTTTCACCGCGCGGTCCAGCCCGGTGGTCTCGGCGGCATGCTTCAGCCTGGGCCAGCTTTCAAAGCCATGCTCCAGCGCCACCACATGCAGGAAATCGGCGCGCACCAGCGCCTGCCCGCCCTTGCGCGGCGGGCGCTGTTTCAACCGCTCAAGCGCCCAGGGTTCGCGCGCATCATGGGCATGGTGCAACCGTTTGGCCGCATGGCGCAGGGTATCAAGGGAAAGATCAGACATGATCGGAATCCTCTGTCAAAGGCCCGCGATCCGCTGCATCGGGCAAGAGAAAACCGAAAAAGGCATGTCGGTCGTCAGACAAGACAGGTGCGGGCGCTTTCCGCGGATCGGGTGGCCCCCTGCCGATGGGCCTGACCGCATCCTGCCCGCGCGCAAGGCGGAAATCAAGCAATCCGGTGGACGGGCCTTGCCACAGCGCTTACCTTACCGCGACTCCAGCCGAAGGACGCCGATGACCGACGCCGACACCCAGACCGAATACCAGGTCCTTGCCCGCAAATACCGCCCGGAAACCTTTGCCGATCTGGTCGGGCAGGATGCCATGGTGCGCACCCTGCGCAACGCCTTCAAGGCGGATCGCATCGCGCAGGCCTTTGTGATGACGGGGATTCGCGGCACCGGCAAAACCACCACCGCGCGGATCATCGCCAAGGGCATGAACTGCATCGGCACCGATGGCAAAGGCGGGCCAACCACGGACCCCTGCGGGCAATGCGAACACTGCGTCGCCATCATGGAAGGCCGCCATGTCGACGTGATGGAAATGGACGCCGCATCGCGCACCGGTGTGAACGACATCCGCGAGATCATAGACAGCGTGCATTACCGGGCCGCCTCGGCGCGCTACAAGATCTATATCATCGACGAAGTGCACATGCTGTCGACCAGCGCCTTCAACGCGCTGCTCAAAACGCTCGAAGAACCGCCGGCGCATGTGAAATTCATCTTTGCCACGACGGAAATCCGCAAGGTGCCGGTCACGGTCCTGTCGCGTTGCCAACGCTTTGACCTGCGCCGCATCGAACCCGAGGTGATGATCGCCCTGCTGCGCAAGATCGCGGCAGGCGAAAACGCCGAAATCACCGATGATGCGCTGGCCCTGATCACCCGCGCCGCCGAAGGCTCGGCCCGCGATGCGACCTCGCTTCTGGATCAGGCGATCAGCCACGGCGCGGGCGAAACCACCGCCGATCAGGTGCGCGCCATGCTGGGCCTTGCCGACCGGGGCCGCGTCATGGACCTGTTCGAACGGATCATGCGCGGCGACGCGGCGGGGGCCCTGACCGAACTGTCGGCGCAGTATTCCGACGGCGCCGACCCGCTGGCGGTGCTGCGCGATCTGGCGGAACTGACGCATTGGATTTCCGTGGTCAAGATCACCCCGGACGCCGCCGAGGACCCGACGATTTCCCCGGACGAGCGCCAGCGCGGGCTGGCCTTTGCCGACGGGCTGGGCATGCGCCCGCTGTCGCGCGCCTGGCAGATGCTGCTGAAGGCGATCGAAGAGGTGTCGAACGCGCCCAACGCCATGATGGCCGCCGAAATGGCGCTGATCCGCCTGACCCACCTGGCCGAGCTTCCCTCGCCCGAGGAAATGATCCGCAAGCTGCAAGACACCCCGCCGCCCCCCGGCCCCGGCCCTTCGGGCGGTGGATTGGGCGCGCAGGGCGGCAGCCAGACCCACGCGCAGGGCCTGCCCGCCCCGACCCATTCCGCACCCTCGGGGCCGACGGCCTCTTATGGTGGGGCGGCTTTGGCGGTTGCGACCGACCAGGCGCTGGCGCGCTATCCCACCTGGGATCACGTGATCGAACTGATCCGCGCCAACCGCGACGTCAAACTGCTGGTCGAGGTGGAAACCTTCCTGCGCCTTGCCGCCTATCAACCGGGCCGGATCGAATTCACCCCCACCGATGACGCCCCCGGCGATCTGGCCCAGCGCCTTGGCACCGCCTTGCAGCGCTTTACCGGCAACCGCTGGGGCGTGACGCTGGTCAACGGCTGCAAATCGGAAACCATCGCCGAAAAACGCGATGCGGCGCGTCTGGCCCTGCATGCCAAGGCCGCCGAGCACCCGCTGGTGCAGGCCGCGCTGGCCGCCTTTCCTGCGGCAGCGATCACCGAGGTGCGCACCGCCGAACAGGCCGCCTCCAAGGCGCTCGAAGAAGCCCTGCCCGAGGTCGAGGACGAATGGGATCCGTTTGAAGAGGACTGACCGCCCGCCCACTTGCCCAAGCCTTTGCCGCCTGCGATAAGCGGCGCAAACGGCCCTTTGGCCCCATCGCACAGGAGACAGACCAATGCTCAAAGGACTAGGCCAGCTTGGCGATATGGCCAAGATGATGAAGCAGGCGCAGGCCATGCAGGAAAAGGTCACCAAGCTTCAGGAAGACCTGAACACCATGATGGTCACCGGCGAATCCGGCGCTGGTCTGGTCAAGGCGACCGCCACGGCCAAGGGTGAACTCAAGGGTCTCGATATCGATCCGTCGATCTTTGACCCGAACGAAAAGGAAGTGGTCGAGGACCTGATCCTGGCCGCCATCAAGGACGCGCAGGCCAAGGCGCAGGACCGCGCCCAGCGCGAAATGGGCAAGATCACCGAGGAACTCGGCCTGCCCGCCGACATGAAACTGCCGTTCTGATCACGGCGCGGCAGGGGCGTCGCCGCGCCCTTGCCTTCACCGCTGTCGGGCCTATCCTGCCCCGAACAGCACGCAACCTTTCGGCCGGGGCGACGATCATGGCAAGGCCACTGCACACCACGGGCAAAGGGCGCCCATGACCCGCCGCAACGATCCGATCGAGGCGCTGATCGAGCTGATGGCGCGGCTGCCCGGGCTTGGCCCGCGCTCGGCCCGACGCGCGGTGCTGTACCTGATCCGCAAGCGCGCACAATTGCTGCAACCCCTTGCCGACGCCATGCAAGAGGTCGCGCGCAGCGCCCGCGAATGTCTGAACTGCGGCAATGTCGGCACCACCGAAATCTGTGAAATCTGCGAAGACACGCGCCGCGCCAACGGGCTGCTTTGCGTGGTCGAGGATGTGGCCGACCTGTGGGCGATGGAACGCTCGGGCGTGTTCAAGGGGCGCTATCACGTGCTGGGCGGAACGCTCTCCGCGCTCGAAGGGGTGGGGCCGGACGATCTGCGCATTCCGGGGCTGATCCACCGCCTCGAAACCGAAGAGATCACCGAGGTGATCCTGGCCCTGAACGCCACCATCGACGGGCAGACCACGGCGCATTACATCGCCGATCAGATCGGCGCACGTGTCGCGCTCAGCTCGCTGGCGCAAGGGGTGCCGATCGGCGGCGAATTGGATTACCTCGACGATGGCACCATCTCGGCGGCGCTGAACGCCCGCAAACGGTTCTAGGCGGCGCCCCGCGGGACGGCGGGTGGGGCGTCTTTTGGCGCAGCCAAAACAGCGCCATCGCCGTCACGCTACCTGCGCCATGTCCCGCCCCGTGAGCGCATTCAGGAAACGGTCGGTCCACCAGCCGATGTCCTGCTCGACGACACTGCGCCAAAGCGCGGCGTGGCGAGCCTTGCGTTCGTCCAGCGGCATGGTCAGGGCCTGTGACAGCGCCTGCGCCATCTCGCCCGCATCATAGGGGTTGATGATCAGCGCCGCGCCCATCTGCTCGGCCGCCCCCGCGAAATGCGACAGGATCAGAACGCCCGGATCGTCAGGGTCCTGCGCTGCCACGTATTCCTTGGCGACAAGGTTCATCCCGTCGGCCAGCGGCGTCACCAGCCCCGCCGCCGCCCGCCGGTACAGACCGGCCAGATCGTCGCGCGGCACAGGGCGGCGGATATAGCGGATCGGAGTCCAGTCGATTTCGCCGTATTCGCCGTTGATGTTTCCGGCGGTCAGGTCCAGCGCCTCGCGCATGTCCTGATAGGCCTCGACATCCTCGCGCGAGGGCGGCGCGATTTGCAGCAATGTCGCCTTTGGATCGCTGTCGCGGCGTGTCTTAACATAGGTGCCAAACCCCTCGAACCGCTGGACAAGCCCCTTTGAGTAATCCAGCCGGTCCACCCCCAGAACCAGCTTTTGGTCCGGCGCCATGGAAATCCGCGCGCCTGCCTGCGACGCCTCGGCCACCGCGCGAAACCCCTTGGCGTCGATCCCGATCGGGCAGGCCAACGGCAGGAACCGGCGCCCCTCGGCGGCTATCGTGCCATCGCCGGAAATGCCCGCGCCAAGGCGCTGTTCGAACAGGATGACGCAGCGGTTCACATCCGCCTGCGTCTGCAGGCCAAAGACATCATGCGCCGCGATCCAGCCCGTCAAGGCATCCGCCTCGGGCAGTGCCGGCACGTCCGAAGCCACGGGAAACGGGATATGCAGGAAGAACCCGATGCGGTTCTGCACGCCCAGTTCGCGCAGACAGGCCGCCAGCGGCAAGAAATGATAGTCGTGGATCCACAGCACATCGTCGGGCCGCAAAAAGCCTTTCAGCATGGCCGCCAGGCGGGCATTCACCGCAAGGTAGCCAGCCGCATGGCCCGGCTGAACCTCCATCAGCTCGGCCCGGCGATGGAACAGGGGCCAAAGCACCGAATTAGCATAGCCAAGGTAATAGCTGTCGAATTCTTCCCGGCTCAGGTCAAAGGCATAGCGGTCATAGTCGCCGCTTGCGATCTGGTACAATCCGTCGCGCGGGTTTTCCCGGGCCTCGCCAGAACTGCCGATCCAGGTGCCGCCCTGCGCTGTCAGGCAATCGTGCAGGGCCACGACCAGCCCGCCCGACGGCTCTGCCTCGGTCGGTATCCTGTTCGATACCATGATCAATCTGCCAGTCATTCCGGTCACCTATTCTGCGTCCATGCCCAAAGCGCGGCCCGCAAGGTTTGAGGATCAGCAACCCGCAGCGGTGCCGCGCTGGGTCCTTCCCCAACCTTGCAGGCTGTTCCCCCTGTCTCAACGCACAACCGCATGGCGGGCTCGTCGGTTGCATCGTCGCCGCAAAAAACGGCACTGCGCCCAGCGAATGGCGCTTTGTTCAGCAGATCGCGGGTGGCGCGATCCTTGCCGATGTCGTCCGGGCGCAGTTCCACCGCCATCTTGGCAAAATGCACGTCCAGACCGTCGAAAGGCGCGGCCAGCGCCGTCATCTCGTGGCGGATGCGCGTCTCTTGCTCGGGCGCGCGGCGATAGTGCAGCACCACCCCGGTCGGCTTTTCTTCGCAGTTCAGCGCCGGGTGCGTGTCGGCCAGCCTTCGGGCCCCCGCGATCAGCCGCGCCAGCGTGTCGCTACCCGCCAGCGGGTGCCGCCATAGGCCCTGCCCATCGCGCCGCTCGGCGCCGTGGCCGCCCAGGATGACCCCGTCAAAGCCGGGCACAAACCGTTCGAGCGCCGCAATCGACCGCCCCGACACCAGGGCCAGCGCCCCTTGCGTGGCATCGCCCAGAGCGCGCAGCAGGTCGGGCAAATCCGCAGGCACCGTGATCGCCTCCGGCGTCGGGGCAAGATCCACCAGCGTTCCGTCGAAATCCAAAAGGACCGCCGCGCCGCCCACTGGGGGCAAGGAAGTGACCAGGGCCTTTTCTGAAATCATCACGACCGCTCCGAACATTCATCTTCAGAAAAAGAATGCGCCCGGGTGCCCCCAGGTTCCAGCCCGCGGCCAAAGGTGACAGGAAAAACCTTGCCTTCGCCCCGTCCATGCCTGTTTTCTGCGCACCCTGAGCAACGACATTCCCCAGAGGTCCCTTTCCAATGAAAACTTCCTTTCTGCTTTCGGCGCTGGCCTTGATGGCCCTGACACAACCGGCCCGGGCGGGCTGTGTGAACTACACGGAAACCGGCTCGGCGCCGCTGGCGGAAATCTGCTTCGACGGAGCTTGCGAAAAGACCTATCAGGAATTCATATGCTCGACCGCGTCGCGGGCCTGGACCGCCTATGCCAACGGCTGGCAAGCGCAGGAAGACGTCGCCAATGGCCAAAGCACCACCACGATCAGCCGATCCGGCCAGGCCCTGCCGCCGCAGGATCATGCCCGCGTGACCTGCAACACCCTGCCCGATGGGCTGCCCTGCGATTTCTTTCCGAACGCCCGCCTGACGCAGGCCAGCCTGGCCTGGATGCCCACCACCGGCCCCTTTGACGGGCTTTGCCTGGACAACGTCGAAGCCGGCTGCAACGATCGCTTCATTCCCTTCGGCGGCCACAGCATCGGCATCTGCGAGGCGACCTGCACGCTGGAAAACCCGGTCAACCTGCGCGCGATGGAGGGCACGTTGTACGACGTCACCTGCCAGGGCGACGGGCCTGAGTACGGCAACGAAATCGGTTCAGACCGGGTACTGGTCCTGAAACAATCCGGCTACGAGGACGGGCCAAGGCTTTCGCTGATCGGCACCAATTACACCCGCGCCATCGTCCCCTGCCCCTAGGCCCGCCCAAGGCCCGGAAGCGCAACGAAAAAGCCCCGGACCATCTGGCCGGGGCTTTGCTTTGGTGACGATGGCAGATGCGCAGCCGATCAACGCTTGCGCTCGTCCTCATCATCGTCGTCATCGTCATCGCCGCCGGGCAGGTTGAAGAAGCTGTCCGCATCCGAGAAATCGCTGGCGGTGCGGGTATCCTCTTCTTCGTCGTCGCCGCGCGGATCGGACAGGCTGAAGGTTTCCAGCCCTTCGATCGCCGACGGCAGACGCGGCTCGGACCCCATCTCAAGGCTCTGCTCGGTCGAAACCAGCTTGCGGCGCTCGTCGTCCGTCATCACCGCGTCCTTGTTCTTGGCGGCCTTGGCAACGGCGGCGTCCAGTTCGGACTGGCGGCACAGACCCAGCGCAACCGGGTCGATCGGCTGCATGTTCTGGATGTTCCAGTGCGTGCGCTCGCGGATGGTCTGGATCGTCGGCTTGGTGGTGCCCACCAGCTTGCTGATCTGGCTGTCGGCCAGTTCGGGGTGGAACTTGACCAGCCACAAGATCGCATTCGGGCGGTCCTGACGCTTGGACAGCGGGGTGTAGCGCGGTCCGCGACGCTTTTCTTCGTCATGGGCCGCGGCGTTGAATTTCAGCTTCATCTTGTAAAGCGGGTCTTTTTCCGCCTTGTCGATTTCTTCCTGAACCAGCTGGTTGTTGGCCACCGGGTCGAAACCCTTGACGCCCGTGGCCACGTCGCCATCGGCAATGCCCTGGATTTCCAGCTCGTGGAACCCGGTAAAATCTGCGATCTGCTTGAAGCTGAGCGTGGTGTTGTCCACCAGCCAGACGGCGGTCGCTTTGGGGTGCAGAAGTTTGGCCATGGTGTGCCTCCGTGCAAAAAACCTTGTCCCCCGGCAATATCTTCTGGCGCGCCAAGGCCGGGGCCAGGGCGGTCCCGGCGCTCCGGGACAAGTTGCCGTTGTAGGGAAACCTGGCGGGTATATAGTCATCTTGGCCTAAAGAGGAAAGAGAAAATGCGTGCTTTGGTGATCTGGTTGTTTACTGCCGTTGCGGCGCTGGCCGAAGGAGAGCCGGCCGGCGAGTTCGATTACTATGTTCTGTCACTGTCCTGGTCGCCCACCTGGTGCGCCCTGGAAGGCGACGGGCGCGGCTCGCCGCAATGCGATGCCTCGGCCGATTTCGGCTGGGTGATGCATGGGCTTTGGCCGCAGTACCACCGCGGCTGGCCGTCCTATTGCCGGACCACACAGCGACAGCCCTCGCGCGCGCTGACCGCCTCGATGGCCGATATCATGGGCACACCCGGCCTTGCCTGGTACCAGTGGAAAAAGCACGGCGTCTGTTCCGGACTCGACCCCGAGACCTACTACGATCTGGCGCGCAAGGCTTTCGAAGGCGTTAACCGCCCCGAGGTCTTTCGCAAGCTCGACAAGCCGGTGACGCTGCCCGCCTCGCTGATCGAAGAAGCCTTTCTGAAGGCCAACCCCGGCTGGGAGCCGGACATGCTGACCATCACCTGCAAGGCCGGCCGCATCCAGGAGGCGCGCCTGTGCCTGTCCCGGGATCTAGCCCCTGTTCCCTGCGGGCGCGACACCGTCAAGGATTGCACGATGCAGGACGCCCTGTTCGACCCGATCCGATAGACACGGCAGCGCGCGCCCGGGGAAAACCGCCTAGGGGGCTCTGCCCCCGCGCTGCGCGCTCCCCCGGGATATTTTTGGCACAAAGAAACCGGATGTTAAGGTTAATGTGCCAGGCTTTCAGGCACGGTACAGGCGGGGACGCCGATGGCCGTGCACGAAGAAGCCCTGCGCTTCCGGCCCGCCTTCGAGAGACTCGAGGCGGGCCTTTTCTTGCGCATTGCGTGTTTCTTTGTGCTTCAAATATCCCCGCCGGAGGCTCCGACAGGGTGGCCTGTCGATCCCGTCAATGGCCGGGGCTAAGGCTCGAACCCATAGCCAAAGCGCGCGATGTCCTGCGCGCAGGTATCGGCCACCACATCGACCAGGTCGTCGGTGTAGTAGCTTTGATAGGCGCGCCGGTTGGATTTGTTCGCGTGCGGGATCTCCAGCGGGATACCGAGCCGTTCGGCAAGCGGCGCCAGATCCTGGTCGAGCTTTTCGAGGCGCAGGTAGACGGCGGCCTGCTCGACCCCGTTGGCATCGGTCATGTAGCGGGCATAGGGCCAGGCCTTGAGGGTGGTGCGGGTGTGTTCGTGTCGCACGAAACCCGCGAAATCCAGCGTCTGCGCGAGGGTGACGGCCGTATGATCAAAGCGCTGCGCCTGAAGCCAGTGGTAGTAGCTGACCATGCGGTCCCATGGGTTGCGCACCAGGGTAAAGCAGGTCATCGCGTCGATCTGATCCGGCGTCAGAACGCCGTCGATATCGGCAAGCGTAGCGTGTTTCCACAGCCGCCCGCGCGCGGTCAGCTTTTTCACCCGGCCGCGGCGTTTTTGCGCCTTGGGCGTGTCGCCGATCAGGATGTCGTCACGGTGCGCACGGTCTTCCAGCGCAAGCGCCATCGAGGTCCCCCCGGTCTTGGGGATATGCACGAAGATATAGGAACGGCCGGGCGAAATGATCATGCGCGCACCCTAACGCAAAACGCTCTTTTCACCAGCCCCGCCAATCGCCATTATCCGCATCGGATCGAGCAAGGGGAGAAGGTCATGGGCTGGATGCAGGACGAAACCGGGTTGGGCAAGAACGCGGCCAATTATGTGCCTTTGACACCCTTGTCATTCCTGCGGCGCGCGGCCGGGATCTGGCCCGATCACATGGCCGTCGTCTACGGGCCCCACCGCAAGACCTATGCGCAATACATCGAGCGTGTCACGCGGCTGGCCTCGGCGCTGGCCCGGCTGGGGGTGCAGCCCGGCGACGTCGTCGCCACGATCCTGCCGAACATCCCCGCCCAGGCCGAGGCGCATTTTGGCGTGCCCGCCTGCGGCGCGGTGCTGAACGCCATCAACACCCGGCTCGATCCCGATACGGTGGCCTATATCCTTGATCACGGCGGGGCCAAGGTCGTGCTGTGTGATCCGCAGTTCCTGCCCATGCTGGCCGAGGCGCTTGACCGGATGGAAGGCCCCGCGCCGCAGATCATCGAGGTGGCCGACGATCATGCCGGGGTCCATGCCCATGGCCATTACACCGGGTATGAGGCGCTGCTGGAAACCGGTGATCCGCAGTTCGACTGGATCATGCCGCAGGACGAATGGGAGAGCATCGCGCTCAACTATACCTCGGGCACCACGGGGCGGCCCAAGGGCGTGGTTTACCACCACCGCGGTGCCTATCTGAACGCCATGGGGCAGATCGTGTCCTGGCGCATGGTGCTGCACCCCAAGTACCTGACCATCGTGCCGCTGTTTCATTGCAACGGTTGGTGCCACACTTGGATGATGCCCGCGCTGGGGGGCACCGTGGTGTGCTGCCGCGACATCACGGCCAAGGCGATCTTTGACGCCATCGCCGACGAGGGCGCGACCCATTTCGGCGGCGCGCCCATCGTGCTGAACGCCCTTGTCAACGCGCCTGCGGACCAGCGCCGCGACTTTGACCATATCGTCGAGGTCTTTACCGCCGGTGCGCCCCCTGCCCCGGCGACCCTGGCCAAGATCGAGCCGATGGGCTTCAACGTCACGCAGGTCTACGGTCTGACCGAGGTTTACGGCCCCGCCACCGAATGCACCTGGAAAGCCGAGTGGGAGCCGCTGCAAGGCGCCGAACGCGCCGCGATCAAGGCCCGCCAGGGCGTGGCCATGCCCTTTATGGAAGAGGTCCGCGTGACCGACGAGGCGATGGAGGACATCCCCCGCGACGGCGCCGCCAAGGGTGAAATCATGTTCCGCGGCAATGGCGTGATGAAAGGTTATTACAAGAACCCCAAGGCCACGGACGAGGCCTTTGCCGGCGGCTATTTCCATTCCGGCGACATCGCGGTGATGCATCCCGACAGCTATGTGCAGATCGCCGACCGCGCCAAGGACATCATCATCTCGGGCGGCGAGAACATCAGTTCGGTCGAAGTCGAGGGCTGCCTGATGGGGCATGACGCGGTGCTGCTGTGCGCCGTGGTCGCCAAGCCGGATGAAAAATGGGGCGAGGTGCCCTGCGCCTTTGTCGAGCTCAAGGACAACCACGACGCCACCGAGGCCGACCTGATTGCCTATGCGCGGGAACGGCTGGCCGGGTTCAAGACACCGAAAAAGGTGGTCTTCATGGAGCTTCCCAAGACCTCGACCGGCAAGATCCAGAAATTCGAGCTGCGCGCGCTGGCCAGGGGGCTTTAGTCCGCCGCGCCTTCCCCGCCTGCGCCTGCTGCGTCGTCTTTCCTGACCGGCACCACAAGCCCGCTGAACAACGTGAAGGTGCCCAGCAGCAGCCCCGACACCGAAGGAACCTGCGGGATGCCCAGCACCGGCAGCGCCTCGGCGCCGATGGCATAGGCCCAGACCAGGAAGGCCAGGCAGCTGACCACCGCGTGCAACTTCCACGTGCCCGTATCGGCGCGCTCGGCGGCCGTCTTGACATAGATGACCACCCCGACCAACGACACCAGAACCGTGGCGACGGCCACGAAATCATCAGGGCTGGCGGACCCGGACCACAGAAGCTGGGGGGCCTCGCCGTTGTCGATCATGGCGTTGCAAAAGATGAAAAAGGCAATGACTTCGAGCGGGATATAGTTGCGCACGCGGTCGATGTAGGTCTGCGTCGAATTGGCGTCGCGCGCGGCCTTGTGCACATCTTGAAGGTTGCGGTTGATCGGCGCGGCGGTCAGGCGCATCAAGGGCCCGCTTGTTTGCCGCTCCGGCGTGATCGCGCGTGTCGCATTAGCCATCCAAGCGTTCCTTTCAGCCTTTGGTTGATCCGTGGGCCCCAGCATGGAACCAAGACAGCCGCTTTGGCAAGGTTTTCAGGCCCGCCGCCAGATTGCCCGGCTGGCAGTCCCGTGTTATCGTCGCCTCAAACAAGGCAGAGCAGCCCCGGCACATGACAGCATTGAAGGAATTCGACCGGCTTGAGGCAACGGGCCTGTGGCGCGCCACACCCGAGGATCAGCGGCGCGAGGTGATCGTGTCGCTGGGCGATGCCACGCTGACGATCACTTCGATCAAGGGCGAGGTGCTGGCCCATTGGTCGCTGGCGGCGGTGAACCGGTCGAACGGCAGCGCCATTCCGGCGATCTACCATCCCGATGGCGATCCCGGCGAAACCCTGGAACTGCCCGAAGGCGAAGAGGTCATGATCAAGGGCGTCGACCGCCTGCTCAAGGCCATCGAAAAACGCCGCCCGCGCCCCGGCAAGCTGCGGCTGATCCTTGGGCTGGGCTTTGGCGCGGTGATCGCGGCGGGGGCGGTCTTTTGGTTGCCTGGGGCCTTGGAGCGTTATGCCGTCAACGTCGTCCCCATGGTCAAACGCGCCGAGATCGGCGAGGCCCTGTTGACCCACATGACCCGCGTCACCGGCCAGCCCTGCCGCGCGCCCGAGGCGCTGCGCTCGCTCGACCGGCTGGCGCTGCGCATTCTTGGCCCCGGCCACGAGGGCGACCTGATCGTGGTGCCCCAGGGCGTCGCCGAAAGCGCCCATTTGCCCGGCGGGATCGTCATGCTGAATCGCTCGGTTGTCGAGGATTTCGAAGACCCCGACGTGGCGGCCGGCTATGTGCTGGCCGAAAAGGCCCGCGCCCGGGCGCGCGACCCCTTGGGCGAATTGCTCGATTATGCCGGGCTGATGGCCAGTCTCAAGCTGATCACCACCGGGCTGCTGCCCGAGGACACCCTGTCGGCCTATGCCGAGACGCTGTTGAAGCGCAAGGACAGCGACCCCAGCTTTGACACCCTGCTGGCTGCCTTTGCTAAGGCCGAGGTGCGCAGCACCCCCTATGCCTATGCCCGCGACATCACCGGCGAAAGCACCCTGCCCCTGATCGAGGCCGACCCGCGCGCCGGACAGGGCAGCCGAGAGGTGCTGAGCGACGCCGACTGGGTGCGTCTGCAGGGGATCTGCGGCGGCTGACCCCCCGCCCCTGACAGCCTGCCCTGGCACCCGGCACGAAAAAGCCCGCCACTGCGGGCGGGCTTTCGTCATGTCCCTGATCCCTGAAAGGGACCGGATCGTCAGTGCAGATAGGCGCGCGGATAGCCCGCCGATTTGGTCGCGGCCAACGCCTTGTTCAGCGCGCCCGCGCTGGCATAGGGGCCAACCATCACGCGGCGCATCGTCTGCCCACCCTTGGTATAGCTGCCAAAGCGCACCGGCAGGCCGGCGGCGGTCAGCCGCGCGGCGGCGGCCTGTGCCTTGGCCTCGGTGGTAAAGACACCGATTTCCACAAAGCGGGCGCCCGATGCGGCAGGCTTGGGCGCCGACCGGCTGGACACGACCGGCACGCGGCCCTTGGTCGACACCGTTGCCGTGCGATACTGCCCCGAGGCGTTGTAGGCGATCACCGGGTCCTTGACGCTGTGGCGGCGCGCCTGCGACACCAGGATGCGCGGCACGGTGTTGGTCCAGACTTGCTGGGTCGCGCGATAACCCGCCACGGTCTGATGGGCGCGGTACGGGTTCAGGCGGTCATCCTCCCAGGCGGGGCGATAGCCTTCGGGCAGGGCCGCGACCCGGTTTTCGGCCTGCTGCTCATAGACATGGCGCGGCACGATGCGGGTTTCCGGCGCAAGCGAACTGCCCTGCCATCCCTTGTTGTAATAGACGTTCTTGCCCGGTCCGGGCGCTTCGCCGCGGCGGATCACGGTCACATGCGGCGCGGTTTGCGGGCCGCAGCGCACAACCAGCGTCTGGCCGTTGTACTGGCGGGTGCGGGTGCCGTTCACGCAGGCGCTGTTGCCATTGTCAAAACGGGGGGCCGGCACGGCGCGCACCGTCGCGCGGGGGGCGGGCGCAGGGGCCGTCACGGTCGGCGCCGGCACACGGCGCACCATGCGCGGCGGCTGGGCGGCAACCGGTTTCGACGCCGGAACGCGGCGGACCTGAGGCGCGGGCTGGCGCGCGGCGGTCTGTGCGGCGGGGGCCGACAGCGCATCGGGCGACCCTTGCAGGACACGGATGCTGCCGGTCGGCTTGGCGGCGGTCACGCCCGGTCTGGGGGCGGCGGCCGTGGCCACCGGGGCCGGATCGGGGGCACCGATCACCACCGGCCGGGCCGAGGGCGCCGGTTCAGGCGCGCGCGCCATGGTGCCGCCAAAGGTCGGCGTCTGACCGCAGATGTGCTGGCGCTGGCGCGTGACGCGCGGCACCCAGGTCACATTGCCGTCAAAGCCCGCCCGGACAAAGACGCAGCCCTTGTTGTCGACGAACTGACGCCCGGTATAGGACGCCGGCGGAAAGTTGGCCGGAACGACCGCGATATTGCTTTGCGCCTGCGCCGGCGCGGAAACAATCCCCATGCCAGCCGCGAAAAGTGCAAGAATCGTGAACGATTTCAAAGTCATGTCTGCCCCCACAGATGAAGCCTTTACCATGCCCGATCCACAGGGGCCTGTAAAGGCGCGAAACTTGCGCCACATCCTGGCACAAGGGTGTTAACGCGTGCCGAACATCCGATCGCCCGCATCGCCAAGCCCCGGAACGATATAGCCTTTTTCGTTCAGCCTTTCGTCCAGCGCGGCGGTGACGATGGGCACGTCGGGATGCGCCTCTTTCATCCGGGCCACGCCTTCGGGGGCCGCCAGAAGGCACAGGAACCGAATCTCGCCGGCGCCGGCCTGCTTTACCAGGTCGATCGCCGCGGCCGAGCTGTTGCCCGTGGCCAGCATCGGATCGACCACGATGGTCAGCCGTTCCCCCAGCTCCTTGGGCAGCTTGTTGTAGTATTCGACCGGTTGCAGCGTTTCCTCGTCGCGGTACAGCCCGACAAAGCCGACGCGGGCCGAGGGCACCAGTTCAAGGATCCCGTCCAGCAGGCCGTTGCCCGCGCGCAGGATCGACACCAGCGCCAGTTTCTTGCCCGCGATCACCGGGGCATCCATCTTGCACAGCGGCGTGTCGATGGTTTCGGTGGTCATGTCCATGTTGCGCGTGACCTCATAGGCCAGCAGCAGGCTGATTTCACGCAGCAGGCGGCGGAACTTGCCGGTTGAACAATCCACCTTGCGCATCTGCGTCAGCTTGTGTTGCACCAGCGGGTGATCGACGATGGTCAGGTGATCGGTCATGGCCTCTCCAGTCTTTTCAGAATCGCGTCGCGGGTGGCGTCATCGCAAAAGGCAGCCTGCATCGCGGTGCGGTTGATATCGGTGAACACCTCTTCGTCCCATCGAAAGGTCTTGGCAAGGTTTTCATATTCATCGGGCATGGTCGTGTGGAAGAACGGCGGATCATCCGTCGACACCGTCACCCTGACGCCCCGGTCGCGCAGCGCGTCGATCGGGTGTTTATCCAGACTGGGAAAAACCCCCAGAAAGACGTTGGAGCCGGGACAGACCTCAAGCGTGATCTCGCGTTCGGCCAGCATGTCGACCACCGCCAGATCGCCGATGGCGCGCACGCCGTGACCGATGCGGGCAACGCCCAGATCCTCGACCGCCTCGCGCACCTCTTGCGGGCCGCGCCATTCGCCCGCGTGGCTGGTCAGGTGCAACCCCGCCTCGCGCGCCATGTCGAAACTATAGGCAAAGTCGCGCTGCTTGCCCTTGTTCTCGTCCCCCGCCATGCCAAAGCCGACCAGCCAGTCGTCCTTGGTCTCGGCGGCGCAGCGCGCGGCGGTCTTGGCCTGTTCGGGGCCAAAGTGGCGGATGCAGGTGATGATGCCGCGCAGGGTGATGCCGTGGGTCTTTTCGGCGGCCTCGGCGGTCTCGCGGATGGCATGCAGGTATTCGCGCCAGGCCGCCACATCCCCGCCGCCACAAAAATCGGGACTCAGGAAGGTTTCGGCATAGATCACGCCCTGTTCAGCGCTTTCCTCCAGCACGGCGGCACACAGCCGCGCGTAATCCTCGGGGGTTTTCAGAACGCTGGTCGCGGCCTCGTAGACCGACAGGAAATGCACGAAATCGCGGTAGGCATAGCTGCCGTCGGGATTGAAGATCCGGCTGATGTCGACGTGTTTTTCCTTGGCCAGCCCGCGGATGAAGTCGGGCGGGGCGGCGCCTTCGAAATGCAGGTGCAATTCGGTTTTCGGCAGGGCGCGAATGGCATGCAGCCGTTCTTCGCCCAGCGGCTCGCGGTCTTTGAAGGTCATAGAAAGCTCTTTCCCGGCCCTTGCGAGGGCACGCCCAGATGCGCCGCGATGCTGGCGCCCACATCGACAAATCCGACCTGTCCGACACTGCCTGCACCCAGCCCCGCGATCACCACCGGCACCCGTTCGCGGGTGTGGTCCGAGCCGTGCCAACTGGGATCGTTGCCGTGATCGGCGGTCAGCAGCAGCATGTCGCCCGGCCGCAGCCGTGCCAGCAGCTTGCCCAGTTCGGCGTCGAACCATTCCAGGTGCCGCGCATAGCCCGCGATATCGCGGCGATGGCCATACAGACTGTCGAATTCGACAAAATTGGCAAACGTCAGGCTGCCATCCTCGGCCTCGTCCACCAGATCCGACAGATGGCGCATCAAGACCTCGTCCGGGCCTTTGCGCACCTCGTCGATGCCGGTCATGGAAAAGATGTCGCCGATCTTGCCCACCGCATAGACACGGCGACCCGCGTCCTGCACCCAGTTGGTCAGCACCGGGGCGGGCAAGGCCATGGCATAGTCGTGCCGGTTCGGCGTGCGGATGAAATTCCCCGGCCCGCCGACAAAAGGCCGGGCGATGACCCGGCCCAGCCGCAGCTTGTGCAGATGCGGGGCCAGCGTTTCGCACAGCTGCAACAGGCGATTCAGCCCAAAGGTTTCTTCGTGCGCGGCGATCTGAAAGACGCTGTCGACCGAGGTATAACAGATCGGGTAGCCGGTTTTCAGATGCTCTTCGCCGTAAACGTCGATCATCGCGGTGCCCGAGCCATGGCAATTGCCAAGGATGCCGTCGACCCCGGCGATCTCGCAAACCAGATCGGTGATCTCTTGCGGAAAGGCGGGGGTGGTTTTCGGGAAATAGTGCCAATCCCACGGCACCGGCAGCCCGGCCAGTTCCCAATGCCCCGAGGGCGTGTCCTTGCCCTTGGACACCTCGGTCGCGGCACCCCACCGACCGGTGGGGGACGCGGGGCACAGCCCCGCTTTGGGCGTGCCGCAGCCCAGCTCCAGCGCATGAAACAGACCCAGGGCCCCCATGTGGGGCAGATGCAGCGGGCCTTGCCGGCCGTCGTCGGAGCGGCCCTGCGCGCAGGCGTCGGCGATATGGCCAAGGGTACAGGCCCCGGTGTCGGGCAACCCGTCGTTGAAATACTGGTCGGCGTCCGGCGCGCCGCCGATGCCGACCGAATCCAGCACCACCAGAAAGGCGCGGCTCATGCGATCCGCTCCCGCACCAGATCAACGGGCTTTGGCGCCTTGCCAAAGCGGATGGCGGCGCGGATCACGCGCTCGGCCTCGTCGGCCTCTTCGACGCGGGCGGCATGGATGCGGCACAGCGGCTGGCCCTTGTCGACCTTTTCGCCCAGGCGCACCACCTCGGACAGGCCGACCATCGGGTTGATCTGGTCGCTTTCGACCTGCCGCCCGCCGCCCAGCGCCACCACCGCCAGCCCCAGCGCCTCGCCGTCGATGGCGGCCACCGTCCCGGCGCTTTCGGCGTCGACCGCGCGGATCACCGGGGCCTCGGGCATGTAGCGCCGCCAATCCTCGACAAAGCCGATGGGGCCGCCAAGGCCGTACACCATCTTGCCAAAGGCTTCGGCGGCGCGGCCCGATTCCAGCGCCTCGGTGATCTTTTTCGTGCCGTCCTGGATGCCGACATTGGCCAGCACCTCGGCCCCCAGCGCCACCGACAGCGTATACAGCGGGCCCTTGTCGCGCCCGGTCAGCGCGCACATGGCGGCGTCGACCTCCAGCGCGTTGCCCAGCGACGGCGCCAAGGGTTCGTCCATCCCGGTGATCAGCACCGTAGTCTTGCAGCCCGCACCATTGGCGGTATCGACCATGGCGCGGCTCAGCGCGCGGGCCTCGTCCGCGTGTTTCATGAAGGCCCCGGTGCCGACCTTGACGTCCAGCACCAGCGCCTGCAGCCCCGCCGCCAGCTTTTTCGACAGGATCGAGGCGCAGATCAGGTCCAGGCTTTCGACCGTTCCGGTGACATCGCGTACCGCATACAGCCGCTTGTCCGCCGGGGCGATGGCCGCGCTGGCACCGACAATGGCGCAGCCCGCCTCCTTGACGACGCGGCGAAACCGCGCCTCGTCCGCGGCGGTGGCATAGCCCGGGATGGCGTCCAGCTTGTCCAGCGTTCCGCCCGTGTGCCCCAGACCGCGCCCCGAGATCATCGGCACATAGACCCCGCAGGCGGCCAGCGCCGGGGCCAGCACCAGCGACGTGCAATCGCCCACCCCGCCGGTCGAATGCTTGTCGGCCACCGGCCCGTCGAGATCCCATTGCATCACATGGCCGGAATCGCGCATCGCCAGCGTCAGCGCCACGCGTCCCTCTTCGGACAGGCCGCGCAGGCAGACCCCCATCGCAAAGGCTCCGGCCTGCGCATCGCTGACCGAGCCATCGGCCAGCCCCTTGGCGAACCAGCGCAATTCATCAGGCGAAAGCGCTTCGCCCTTGCGAAGATGGGCGTTGATTCTGCGCGCGTCGGTCATGTCCGCTCCATGTGATCTTTGCCAAAGGCGCCGGGCAGCAGCGCGGCAACCGTCGTGGCCTGTTCCAGCCCGTCCACCGTGGCCAGCGTCACCGGCACCGCGCCCTTTGAAAACTCCGCCAGTTTCTGACGGCACCCGCCACAGGGCGGCACCGGCGCCGGGCTGTCGGCGATCACATAGGCTTCGACGATCTCGGTTTCGCCCGCCGCGATCATGGCGGCAATCGCCCCCGCTTCGGCGCAGGTGCCTTCGGGATAGGCGATGTTTTCGACATTGCACCCCACGTATACCGCCCCCGACGCCGTGCGCAGGGCGGCGCCCACCTTGAACCGCGAATAGGGGGCATAGGCGTTTTCGCGCACCGCGCGGGCCGCATCGGACAAGGACATGGACAGACTCCCTTCAGGCATGCCCCATGTTGCGAAGCGCCCGCCCCGAATGCAAGGGGCAGCGCGACGGCACCAAGGGGGAATTGCCGCGCAGATTGCGCTATGGGATTTTCAAGCCCCGTGCAAAGCTGCTATGGCGCGCGTGTCGCACAAGGCCAACGGGAAAGATGGTTTAATACTAAACCACACCCAACGGGAGGGATCGGAAATGTCGGATATTGCCAAGGAAGCGCTGCGTCAGGCAGCCCTGTTCTATCACGAGAACCCCAAGCCCGGAAAACTCGAAATCCGCGCGACCAAGCCGCTGGCAAACGGCCGCGACCTGTCGCGCGCCTATTCCCCCGGCGTCGCCGAGGCCTGTCTTGAAATCAAGGCCGATCCGGCCAACGCCGCGCGCTATACCACCAAGGGCAACCTTGTGGGCGTGGTGTCGAACGGCACCGCCGTTCTGGGGCTTGGCAACATCGGCGCGCTGGCCTCCAAACCGGTGATGGAGGGCAAGGCCGTCCTGTTCAAGAAATTCGCCAACATCGACTGTTTCGACATCGAACTGGACGAATCCGACCCCGAGAAACTGGCCGAGATCGTCTGCGCATTGGAACCCACCTTTGGCGCGATCAACCTTGAGGACATCAAGGCCCCCGACTGTTTCATCGTCGAAAAGATCTGCCGCGAGCGGATGAACATCCCGGTGTTCCACGACGACCAGCACGGCACCGCCATCGTCGTCGGCGCGGCCGCCACCAACGCCCTGCATGTGGCGGGCAAGAATTGGGCCGATATCAAGATCGTCAGCACGGGCGGCGGCGCGGCGGGGATTGCCTGCCTCAACATGCTGGTCAAACTCGGCGTGAAACGCGAAAACATCTGGCTGTGCGACATTCACGGGCTGGTCTACGAAGGCCGCGCCGAGGATATGAACCCGCAAAAGGCCGCCTTTGCCCAGGCGTCCGACAAACGCACGCTGGACGATGTGATCGACGGCGCGGACCTGTTCCTTGGCCTCTCTGGCCCCGGCGTGCTGAAGGCCGAACAGGTTGCGAAGATGGCCAAGCGCCCCATCGTCTTTGCCCTTGCCAACCCGACCCCGGAAATCATGCCCGATCTTGCGCGCGAAGTGGCCCCCGATGCGATCATCGCCACCGGGCGCAGCGATTTCCCCAACCAGGTCAACAACGTCCTGTGTTTCCCTTTCATCTTCCGCGGCGCGCTGGACGTGGGCGCGACGGAAATCAACGACGAAATGCAGATCGCCTGCGTCGAGGGTATCGCCGCCCTTGCCCGCGCCACCACATCGGCCGAGGCTGCCGCCGCCTATTCGGGTGAACAGCTGACATTCGGCGTCGATTACCTGATCCCCAAACCCTTCGATCCGCGCCTGTCGGGTGTCGTGTCGACCGCCGTGGCGCGCGCCGCCATGGAAAGCGGCGTGGCCCTGCGCCCGCTTGAGGACCTCAAGGCCTACAAGGCGCATCTGGACGCCAGCGTCTACAAATCCGCCCTGCTCATGCGCCCGGTGTTTCAGGCTGCGCTGTCCGCCTCGCGCAAGATCGTCTTTTCCGAGGGCGAGGATGAACGCGTCTTGCGCGCCGCGCAGGCGATCATGGAGGAAACCACCGAACAGCCGATCCTCATCGGGCGTCCCGATGTCATCGCCACCCGCTGCGAACGCATGGGCCTGAACATCGGCCCCGACAGCCTGCAGATCGTGAACCCCGAAAACGACCCGCGTTACCGCGATTACTGGGGCACCTATCACGAACTGATGGCGCGCAAGGGGGTCACCCCCGATCTGGCGCGCGCCATCATGCGCACCAACACCACCGCCATCGGCGCCGTCATGGTGCATCGCGGCGAGGCCGACAGCCTGCTCTGCGGCACCTTCGGCGAGTACCGCTGGCACCTGAACTATGTCACCCAAGTGCTGGGCGGCGGCACCTATTGCCCCAAGGGCGCACTGTCGATGATGATCCTCGAAGACGGGCCGCTGTTCATCGCGGACACCCATGTCTGGTCCGTGCCGACGCCGCAGCAACTGGCCGAAACCGCCATCGGCGCCGCCCGCCATGCCCGCCGCTTTGGCGTGGAACCGCGCATCGCCTTCTGTTCGCAGTCGCAGTTCGGCAACCAGACCGAAGGCAGCGGCAAACGCCTGCGCGAAGCGATTGCCCTGCTCGACGCCATGCAGACCGATTTCCAGTACGAAGGCGAAATGAACGTCGACGCCGCGCTTGACCCGGAGCTGCGCGAACGCCTGCTGCCCGGTGGTCGCCTGCAAGGCGCGGCCAACGTGCTGATCTTTGGCCACGCCGATGCCGCCAGCGCCACGCGCAACATCCTCAAGATGAAGGCAGGCGGGCTCGAGGTCGGGCCGATCCTGATGGGCATGGGCAACCGCGCCCACGTCGTCACGCCCGGGATCACCCCGCGCGGCTTGCTGAACATGGCAGCGATTGCCGGCACGCCGGTGGCGCATTACGGCTAGGCCCGGCAGACCGCTCCGCAGCGCCCCGGACCTGATCCGGGGCCTCTTGGCCCGGTGATCCGACCGGGCGGATGCCCTGCCGACTCAGGTTTTGCACTCACAAATTTGCAGATTTGCAATTCACCCGCATCTTTGCACGCCTCGCGCAAAACCGCAGCGGGTTTGCAAAACTTCGCAACGCCATCCCCGCCGAATATGCAAATTTCCTGCGGTAATCTGTCCTGTCATACGCCAACACACTTGCCCGACACGGCCACCACCCCCTAAGCCATTCCTCAAGGATCAAGAGGAGGACGACCGTGGGTTACAATGACGTCTATCAGGCCTGGAAAGCCGACCCCGAAGGCTTTTGGATGGAACAGGCCAAGGCCATCGACTGGGTCGAGGCCCCGAAACAGGCACTCTATGACCGCGGCGATCACATCTATGAATGGTTCGCCGACGCCAAGGTGAACACCTGCTGGAACGCCGTGGACCGCCATGTCGAAAATGGCCGGGGCGAACAGACCGCCATCATCTACGACAGCCCCATCACCCATACCAAGCGCGAAATTTCCTACGTGGAACTGCGCAACCGGGTTGCCAACCTGGCCGGCGCCCTGCGCGCCAAGGGTGTCGAAAAGGGCGACCGCGTCATCATCTACATGCCGATGATCCCCGAGGCGCTTGAGGCCATGCTGGCCTGCGCCCGTCTGGGGGCCGTGCATTCCGTGGTCTTTGGCGGCTTTGCCTCGAACGAACTGGCGGTGCGCATCGACGACGCCAAGCCCAAGGCAATCATCGCCGCCTCGTGCGGGATGGAGCCGGGCCGCGTCATCCACTACAAGCCGCTGCTTGACGGGGCCATCGACCTGGCCAAGCACAAGCCCGACTTCTGCGTGATCTTCCAGCGCGAACAAGAGGTCGCCAAGCTGATCGAAGGCCGTGACTATAACTGGCACGGCTTTCAGTTTGGCGTCGAACCGGCCGAATGCGTCCCGGTCGAGGGCAACCACCCGGCCTATATCCTTTATACCTCGGGCACGACCGGCCAGCCCAAGGGCGTGATCCGCCCCACCGCCGGACACCTCGTGGCGCTGAACTGGACGATGAAAAACCTGTATAACGTCGACCCCGGCGATGTGTTCTGGGCGGCCTCAGATGTGGGCTGGGTCGTTGGTCACAGCTATATCACCTATGGCCCGCTGGTTCACGGCAACACCACCATCGTCTTCGAAGGCAAGCCGGTCGGCACCCCGGATGCGGGCACCTTCTGGCGGGTGATTTCGGAACATAAGGTCAAGTCGTTCTTTACCGCCCCCACCGCCTTTCGCGCGGTCAAGCGCGAGGACCCCAAAGGCGAGTTCGTCAAGAAATACGACCTGTCCTGCCTCAAGGCCGTTTATCTGGCAGGCGAACGCGCCGACCCGGACACCATCGTCTGGGCGCAGGACCAGCTGAAGGTTCCGGTGATCGACCATTGGTGGCAGACCGAAACTGGCTGGTGCATCGCGGGCAACCCGCTGGGGATCGAGGAACTGCCGACGAAACTTGGATCGCCTGCGAAACCCATGCCCGGCTATGACATCCAGATCCTGGATGAAGCAGGCCACCCGATGCCCAAGGGCGAACTGGGCGCGATTGCCGTCAAACTGCCCCTGCCCCCCGGCACCCTGCCGGGCCTGTGGAACGCCGAGGCGCGGTTCAAGAAATCCTATCTCGAACATTTCCCCGGCTACTATGAAACCGGCGATGCGGGCATGATCGACGACGACGGCTATGTCTACATCATGGCGCGCACCGATGACGTGATCAACGTCGCCGGCCACCGCCTGTCCACCGGCGGCATGGAAGAGGTGCTGGCATCGCATCCCGACGTCGCCGAATGCGCGGTGATCGGCGTGACAGACCAGCTCAAGGGCCAGTTGCCGCTGGGCTTCTTGTGCCTGTCCTCGGGCGTGAACCGCCCGCACGACGAGATCGTCAAGGAATGCGTCAAACTGGTCCGCGACAAGATCGGCCCGGTTGCGGCCTTCAAACTGGCCTGCGTCGTGGATCGTCTGCCGAAAACCCGGTCGGGGAAAATCCTGCGCGCCACCATGGTCAAGATCGCCGACAGCGAAGAATTCAAGCTGCCCGCGACCATCGACGATCCGGCCATTCTGGACGAAATTCGCGAAGCCCTGCAAACCCTGGGCTATGCCAAGGGCTGACCAAAACAAAAGGCGGTGCATCCGAAATTGATGCACCGCCCCTTATTCTACCCAGCCATATTGGGAGCCTCGCCGCGATTGTAACCCACCAAAGACATGGGGACGACGAGTTACGACGGCTTGGCGAAACGGCACGGGCCGAAACACGGACCCTACAACACACTGGTTGCGCGCCACTCAACGCGCAAAGACGACCAACACCTTCAGTCGCAATAATTTCGTCTGACGGCGGATGCCATTCCACAGACGGTTGAAAAGTAATCAAAGATCAGGAAAGTTTCCCCAAATCCACTTTTCTCGCGCTGCCCGTCTACCTATTCATGAGTCCCGCCAGTTGTATGTGATACAAGTCACAGTCGCCCGGAATTAAAGACAAAAGGCCAATCCCTTGGACGGACCGATCTCGCAAAAACAGACCAGCATCCTGTTCGAGTCCTTGCCAGCCCGGGACGCCGCCGCCCTTCGGGCGATGGGGCGGCCCATGCATTACCAGCCGCAGGCCCAGATCTGCGCCGAAGGCAGCGATGATCAGTCCATGCTGCTGATCGAAACCGGGCGCGTGGAAATCAGCCTGACCTCGGTCGATGGGCGCCGCTCGATCCTGGCGCAGCTTGGCCCCGGTGAGGTGGTCGGGGAAATGGCCGCCCTTGATGGCGAACCCCGCAGCGCCGACGCCGAGGCAGCCGTGGATGTGACCGGACTGCTGTTGACGCGGTCGCAGGTGCAACGCTTTCTGCGCGATCACCCCGACGCGGCCTTGCAGGTGATCCGGACGCTTTGCGCGCGCCTGCGCAAGACCAATACGCGGCTGGCAACCCAGGTGCTCAGTGACGGGCCGTCACGGCTGGCCGGGCTGCTTGGGCAGCTTTTCGAAGACTGGGGCACCCCCGACGCCATGGGCCACCTGCACCTGTCCGAAGGGTTTTCGCAATCCGACCTGGGCGACATGACCGGGCTGACGCGCGAAACCGTCAACCGCGCCATACGCTCTTGGGAAAAGGACGGGATCGTGCGCCGCGACGGCCGCAGTCTTGTCCTGCTGGATCCGGCGCTCTTGGCGAAACGCGCGTTTTAGCGCAGCATCGCCTGCGACAGGTTGACGTTCGCGGTCTTGCGGATCAGGTAGGTCACCCGTTCCTTGACCCCTGCCCGTGATCCGCCAACCATGCGTTTGACGATCTTTTGCTGGTCAAGCAGCCCTTGCAGCGATGTCTTGCGGCCCAGCTGCGTCAGCACCAGCTGCCCTTCGTCCAGGTCCAGGTTCCACTGGTGCAGGCCCTTGTATTTGCCCTGCTCCGCCTCGTTGGGGCAAAAGCTCAGGATCAGCCCGCCACCGATTTTCACCACCGAAAGCAGGTTCACCAACCCCAGCACCGGGTCGATCGAATGATCGAGCGAGTTGAAGCACCAGACCACGTCAAAACTGCCCGCTCCGAAATCCGCCAGCGCTGTCTCGAAATAGCCGGGGCGGGTGCGCACCACCCCTGTCACGCCGACCGAATCCAGCAGCCGGTTGTATTCGTCCGACAGCGGGTCAACCGCGGTCAGATCCACCTGATAGGTGTCATGGGCATAGCCGACATAGGACAAGGGCCCCGACCCGATATCCAGCACCTTGACCGTCTGGCCCGGCGTCAGGTCCAGATGCGGCAGCAGGTCAACCAGCATCGGGGTCAAGGGCGCGTTCGGGTCCGTCCGCCGTTGGAAATCGACGGGCCAGCGGTCACCCTTCGAGGTGATCCAGCGATCCCAGAATTCCACCTCGGCGGGGGCCCGCACGGTCCAGGCCTCGCGGTCCCATGTCGCGGTATTCTGAAGGCTCGGAATGTCCATGATCACCCTATCCCTGAAACAATGCATCAAAGCACAACTGTGGGGCGCGCACCCCTCCAAGGCAACCGTTTTCCCGGCCAGGCCGCGCCGTCAGACGAATTGTTCCTGGATCAGCCGTTCTTCCAATCCATGGCCGGGATCGAACAACACACGATGTTCGATCCGGGGTTCGGACCGGATGTGCACCTGGCGCACATCGCGCACCGCGCGGCTGTCCGCCTCGGCCATGACCGGGCGTTTCTCGGCCTCCAGCACCTCGAAACTGACTTCGGCGGATTTCGGCAACAGCGCGCCGCGCCAGCGCCGGGGCCGGAACGCGGCCACCGCCGTCAGCGCCAGAACATCCGCCCCGATCGGCAAAATCGGCCCGTGCGCCGAATAGTTGTAGGCTGTCGATCCGGCGGGCGTCGCCACCAGCGCACCGTCACAGACCAGTTCGGCCAGACGCACCTTGCCGTCGACGCTGATCCGCAGCTTGGCCGCCTGCGGACCCATGCGCAACAAGGACACTTCGTTGATGGCCAGCGCCCGATGCTCGGACCCGTCCCCGCAAACCGTGCGCATGACCAGCGGGTTGATCACCGCGACCTCGGCCGCCTCCAGCCGTTCGGGCAGGCCGTGTTCGGAATACTCGTTCATCAAAAAGCCGACGGTGCCCCGGTTCATGCCGTAGACCGGCGCGGGGTTGTCCTGGGTGCGATGCAGCGTCTGCAACATGAACCCGTCGCCGCCCAGGGCCACGATCGCATCGGCCCCCTGTTCGGCATGATCGCCATAGCGGCGCGTCAACCCGCGCAGCGCGGACTGCGCGATCGCGGCGTCCGAGGCGCAGAAGGCGATCTTTAACGACATAAAGTTTCCTGTCCTCTCCGTTTGGAGCCAAAAGAAACACAAGTTCCCCGCCCTTGCCAGCCAAGACGCAAGATTAATGCGTTATGTCGCTTTACATTCTTTGCCTCCGGTATCGTTTCCGATACGAAACCGCCAATCCCGAATCCCAAGGAGCAGGACGATGACCGCATCCCACCGTGACACCGGTTTCTTCACCGAAACGCTTGAAACCCGCGACCCTCAGCTTTTCGGCGCCATCAAGGGCGAACTTGGTCGCCAGCGGGACGAGATCGAGCTGATCGCCTCGGAAAACATCGTGTCCCGCGCCGTGATGGAAGCGCAGGGCAGCGTGATGACCAACAAATACGCCGAAGGCTATCCGGGCCGCCGCTATTATGGCGGCTGCGACTGGGTCGACGTGGCGGAAAACCTGGCCATCGAACGCGCCTGCCAGCTGTTCGGCTGTGAATTCGCCAACGTGCAGCCGAACTCGGGCTCGCAGGCCAACCAGGGGGTGTATCAGGCGCTGATCCAGCCCGGCGATACCATTCTGGGGATGAGCCTGGATGCGGGCGGCCACCTGACCCACGGCGCCAAACCGAACCAGTCGGGCAAGTGGTTCAACGCCATCCAGTACGGCGTGCGCCAGCAGGACAACACGCTGGACTACGATCAGGTTCAGGAACTGGCACTTGCCCACAAACCCAAGCTGATCATCGCCGGCGGCAGCGCCATCCCGCGCCAGATCGACTTTGCCCGCATGCGCGAAATCGCCGATATGGTCGGCGCCTACCTGCATGTGGACATGGCGCATTTTGCCGGTCTGGTGGCAGCGGGCGAACACCCCTCGCCTTTCCCGCATGCGCATGTGGCCACCACCACCACGCATAAAACCCTGCGCGGCCCGCGCGGCGGCATGATCCTGACCAACGACGAAACCATCGCCAAGAAAGTGAACTCGGCGATCTTCCCGGGCATTCAGGGCGGCCCGCTGATGCACGTCATCGCCGCCAAGGCCGTCGCCTTTGGCGAAGCGCTGCGCCCCGAATTCAAGGCCTACGCCAAGCAGGTGATCCTCAACGCGCAGGCGCTGTCGGACCAGCTGATCAAGGGCGGTCTCGACACCGTGACCCACGGCACCGACACCCACGTCGTGCTCGTCGACCTGCGCCCCAAAGGGGTCAAGGGCAACGCCACCGAAAAGGCATTGGGCCGCGCGCACATCACCTGCAACAAGAACGGCGTGCCGTTTGATCCCGAAAAGCCGACGATCACATCCGGCATCCGGCTGGGCAGCCCCGCCGGAACCACCCGCGGTTTCGGTGAGGCCGAGTTCCGCCAGATCGCCGACTGGATCATCGAAGTCGTCGATGGGCTGGCGGCGAACGGCGAAGACGGCAACGCCGAAGTCGAAGCCAAGGTCAAGGCCGAGGTCGAGGCGCTGTGCGCGCGCTTCCCGATCTACGCAGACCTTTGAACGGGTGCGGGGAATAACCCCGCCCTGCTGCACGACAGCCTGTAGGGCGGGGTTATCCCCCGCCCTTTTTCGTGGCATGCTGCCCAGGGCCTATTGTTGGGCCTGAAAGGACACCCATGGACATTTTCCGCGCCGGAAGCCGCCCGTCAAGCACCCCGAGCCCCGACTATTTCACCGGCAAGGTCCGCATGGACCCGGTGATTTCGTCCAACCCGCCGTCGCGGGTCAACGCGCTGATCGTCACCTTTGATCCCGGCGCGCGCACCGCCTGGCACACCCATCCCTACGGGCAGACCCTGCACATCCTGTCGGGCCTGTGCCTTGCGCAAAGCGAAGGTCAGGACATCCGCGAACTGCGCCCCGGCGACACCTGCTGGTTCGCCCCGGGTGAAAAACACTGGCACGGCGCCGCCCCCGACGTGGGCATGGCGCACCTGGCGATCCAAGAGGCAAAGGACGGCAGCGCCGCCGACTGGCTGGAACAGGTCTCGGACGCGCAATACACCGGCCCGCGCATCCCCTGACCCCAAATAGCATCGCTGCCAAAACCCTGTTTCCTCAAACAGCCCGCGCCACGATGAAATGGTTGGGCAGGGACTTGGGATAATCCCCGGTCTCGACAATCTCGAAGCCCGCCTCCCTCAGCTCGGCCTGCAGCATCGACGGCGACACAAAGCCAACCCCCGGCGGCGCCTTGCCGAACCAGCGCAGCACCGCGATCAACGGCCGGAACCAGGGCTTGCCCGCAAGGCACGGCGTCTTGGAAATGAACACCCCTCCCGCCGGCAAGGCCGCGCGCACCTGCGCCATCAAATCCCGGCGCCCGGGCAGCAGATGCAGCAGGCTGAAGGCCAGGATCACATCATATCCCGGCTGCACGGCCTCCTGCGCCTCGGCCCGCACAAAACGCAGCGCGCCCCCGTCGGGCACCGGTTTGGCCATGGCAATGTCCAGCATCCCCTGCGCCGCATCCGTCGCCGTATAACGGCGCACCGCATCGCTCAGGCGCAGCGCTGTCGTCCCGGTGCCGCAGCCCAGCTCCAGCACCGCCATATCGGGGCGCAGCCAATGGCGTACCCGCTGCAAGGTCGTCTCGTAGGCGGCCGGATCACCGACCGGACGGGCGGCATATTTCACCGCAATGCGGTCCCAAAAGGCACTGTCTGTGGTCATCTGACGCTCCTGAACCAAATCTGCCGCGACCCTATCCCGCCTGATCGCGCAAACCCATCGCCCAAAAGCGAAAGGCCCCCATGCGAATTTGCATGAGGGCCCCCAAAGCCTATTCGGCGGCGTCGCGGCGCGGCAGAACCCAGTCGGCGCGCGGGAAATGGCAGGTATAGCCGTTCGGAATACGCTCAAGGTAATCCTGATGCTCCGGCTCGGCTTCCCAGAAATCCCCCACCGGTTCGACCTCGGTCACCACCTTGCCCGGCCAATGGCCCGAGGCCTCGACATCGGCAATGGTCTCAAGCGCACAGGCCCGCTGCGCATCATCGACATAATAGATCGCCGAACGATAGCTCATCCCGCGGTCATTGCCCTGCCGGTTCACCGTGGTCGGATCGTGGATCTGGAAAAAGAACTCCAAAATCTGGCGATAGCTGATCCGCGCGGGATCGAACAGGATCTCGATCCCCTCGGCATGGGTGCCGTGATTGCGATAGGTCGCATTCGCAACGTCACCACCGGTGTAACCCACGCGGGTCTTTTCGACACCCGGCAGCTTGCGGATCAGATCCTGCATGCCCCAGAAACAGCCCCCCGCCAAAACAGCGCGTTCCATCATTCCACATCCTCCACCTGGGCCAGATACTGGCCATAGCCTTCGTCTTCCATGTCATCGCGATGCACAAACCGCAACGAGGCCGAGTTGATGCAATAGCGCAAACCGCCCTGCTCGACCGGCCCGTCCGGGAACACATGCCCCAGGTGACTGTCACCATGGGCGCTGCGCACCTCGGTCCGGATCATGCCATGCGTGGTATCGCGCAACTCGACGATATTGTCCGGCTCGATCGGCTTGACGAAACTCGGCCAGCCGCAGCCGCTTTCATACTTGGCGGCACTTGCGAACAAAGGCTCGCCCGACACGATATCGACGTAAATCCCCGGGTCCTTGTTTCCCAGATATTCGCCCGTTCCGGGGCGTTCGGTGCCGTTTTCCTGCGTGACACGATACTGCTCGGGGCTGAGCGTTTCGATCACCTCGGGGCGGCGTTCATACTTGGCCATGCGCGTCCTCCTGTTTGTCTGACCATAACATGGGCCAAAAAACGCCCGATACAATCCGTTTCACACGCCGTGTCACGATCGCTTGTGTTCCCTCTTGCGGCAAAGCGCCCGAACCGCCAAATGCAAGGATGAGCGCATTCTTTTTAACTCCCAAGGCAAGAAGGGTCCGCTCGGGGCGTCGGGATGGCAGCCTGACGCCCCTCATCGCTCAGGCGGGCAGGCGCGCCGCCGCCCAGCGTGCCGCATCGCGCACCGCCGCGTCCGCATCCTCGCACAACGCTTGCACCGCAGGCCGCAACCCCGCCTCGCCGGAATTGCCGATGGCATAGCAGACATTGCGCACGAACCGGTCCCGCCCGATGCGCTTGATCGGACTGCCCGAAAACAGCGCGCGAAACCCGGCATCGTCCAACCCCGCCAGATCTGCCAGCCTGGGCGCCAGCAATTCGGGCCGCGCATGGTACTTCGCCTCGGCGGCGCGCTGCGCGAACTTGTTCCACGGACAAACCGCCAGGCAATCGTCACAGCCATAGATCCGGTTGCCCAGGCCTGCGCGCAACGCCGGGTCCACCGGCCCCGCGTGCTCGATCGTCAGATAGGAAATGCAGCGCCGCGCATCCAACTGGTAGGGCGCCGGAAAGGCCCCGGTCGGACAGACATCCAGACAGGCCCGGCACGATCCGCAATGATCGACCTCACCCCCATCCACGGGCAACGCCACCGTGGTGAAAATGCACCCCAGGAAAAACCACGATCCCAGTTTCCGACTGACCAGGTTGGTATGCTTACCCTGCCAACCCAGCCCCGCCGCCTGCCCCAGCGGCTTTTCCATCACCGGAGCAGTGTCGACAAAAACCTTGATCTCGCTGTCCGGCCCGGCGGTCTCGATCAACCAGCGCCCCAGCCGCTTCAGCCGCTTTTTCACAACGTCATGGTAATCGCGGTTCTGAGCATAGACCGAAATCGCCGCCCGATCGCGTTGCTCCAGCACCGCAAGCGGATCATGCTCCGGGCCGTAATTCTCGGCCAGCATGATGACTGACCGCGCCTCGGGCCACAGCGCATCCGGCGCGCCGCGCCAATGCATCCGCTCGCCCATCCAGCCCATCTGCCCATGCCGCCCCGCAGCCACATAGGCCTGCAAACGCGCCATCACCTGCGGCACATCCCCCGGCTGACAAACCCGACAGGCGGCAAAGCCCACCTCCCGCGCCTCCGCCTTCAGCATGTCCACAAGTTCAGCCAACCGCCAGCCCCCTCATTCCTCTTGCCCGAAATATCCCGGGGGCGTGGGGGCTGGCCCCCACTCCGACCTCACAACAAACACCGCGCCCCGGGCATCGCCCCACGGGACGGCGGGCGGGGCGCCTTTGCGCTCCTGCGCAAACAGCGCCGTCCGGCCGGCCTCAGAAATCCAGGTCGGCGTAGTGCGCCGGCGGCGGAAAGCCGGGCACCTGGTCGGCCAGGATCGACCGGAACGCCGGCCGAGACTTGATCTTGGCGTACCAGTCCTTGACCACCTCGCTGCGGTTCCAGTCCACGTCCGAAATGTAATCCAGCGACGACAGATGCGCCGCCGCCGCGAAATCGGCCAGCGTCATGCTGTCGCCCGCCAGCCAGCGCCGGTGATCCAGAAGCCAGGCCAGGTAATCCAGATGATACTTGATCGCCTTCGCCCCGGACTTGACGTTGCCGCTGTCGGGAAAACCCGCCTTCATGACCTTCTTGTTCACCCGTTCGTACAGCAGCTTGCTGGTCACTTCATTGTGGAACTTGTCGTCGAACCACCCCACCAGGCGGCGCACCTCATAGCGCGCATCAGCGCTGCGCGGCATCAAGGACGGCTCGGGGTACTTCTCCTCGATCCACTCGCAGATGGCGGCGCTTTCGGCCATGGTCTTGCCGTCGATCTTCAGCACCGGAACCTTCGCCGCCGGGTTGCGGCGCAGGAAATCCGGGTCCTTTTCCCAGTACCGTTCCTCCAACAGCTCGCACTCGATCTTCTTCTCGGCCAGGCTCAACCGGACCTTGCGGCAGAACGGAGACAAGGGAACGTGGTACAGCTTGGCCATGATGATCCTGAAAGAGACTGCGAACAGCCCCTACTTGCCGCGAAACCCACCCGGATTCAAGCGGACAAGCGGGCCTGCGCCAGCAATGGCCGACGCCGGCGGGCTCCTGCCGGGTGGCGGCTCCAAACCGGCGCCCGGGCCCTCAGCGCTCGAAACAGGCCGCGCGCCCATCCGCCGCGATCGTGTCTGCCCCCGACCGGATCGACCTGGCGCGCCGTTCCAGATAGGCCGTCGGGCGCGCCGCATTGCGGTTCTTCGGATTGGGCAACACCGCCGCCAACAGCGACGCCTGCCGCGCCGACAGGTCCCCCGCCCCGACCCCGAAATAATGCCTAGCCGCCGCCTCGACCCCGAAAACACCCGTGTCGAATTCGGCCACGTTCAGGTACACCTCAAGGATGCGCCGCTTGGACCAAAGCGCCTCGACCATCGGGGTCATCAGCGCCTCCAGCGCCTTGCGCAGATAACTGCGCCCCTGCCACAGATAGACGTTCTTGACCACCTGCTGCGAAATCGTGCTGCCGCCCCGCGCCGCGCCGCTTTCGATGGCCGCCCGGATCGCCGCCATGTCAAATCCCCAGTGGCTGCAGAAATTGGCGTCCTCGGCCGCCACGGCCGCCCGCAACATCACCGGAGCGATGGCGTCGACATCCATCCAGACCTGCTCGACCGTCCCCAGCCTGCGCTGCTCGGACCAGATCGTATGCGTGGTCGGTGGGTTCAGCCCCTTGAAGGCCAGAACCAGCATCAACATGACAGCAGACATGATCACCCCCAGTCTGAACGCGCCCCGCAGCACCCAGCGCATCGGCCGAAAGCGCCGCCCCTGCGCAGGCGTCTTGGCCGCGGATTTACGCGCGGGTCGGGCCTTCTTTGCGGGGCTTGTCTTGGCTGCCATGTCCAAGGATTAGACCGTCTTTGCAAAAAGGGAAACAATCCTGGCAGAATGGGCCGGGCGGCCCTTGCGAAAAGGACACGCCCGGCGTGGATCGCGATATCGCCCGCAGTCACTCAAAAGAAAACCAACCACATCCAAAGCGCCGTTGAATTGCTTCTCCGGTACGCGATGCCCACAGCGCAGCGCTAAACCGTTTGGCCCGCCGGGAAAAGCGTTAATTGACGCGATGTAACGTCACATCCCGATGCACCGAAACCCGTTGCCCCGCTGCAACGCAAAAAGGCCCGGGGACATCCCCCCGGGCCTTTCGCATTCATATGGCCTTGCGGATCATTCCGCCGGAACGGCCTTGTCTTCGATGCCCAGAGGATAGGCGATCTTGTCCAGCATTTCGGTCGGGCAAACCTGCAAGAAGTTCGCCTTTTCGGTATCCCAGTGCTGCAGGATATCCGCCGCCTTCAGGCTGTTGGTCTCGGTTGCGTGGCGTTCGATCAGGCCTTTCAGCTGGGCCTCCCACTCGGGGGTGGTGACCGGGCAGGTCACAAGCCCCTCAAGGTTCATCATCGAATGCGCCTTGCCTTCGGGATCGTACAGATAGGCCATGCCGCCGGTCATGCCCGCGCCAAAGTTTGCCCCGATCGACCCAAGGATCACCGCGACACCGCCGGTCATGTATTCACAACCGTTGCTGCCACAGCCCTCGACCACCACTTTCGCGCCCGAGTTGCGCACCGCAAAGCGTTCTCCTGCGCGGCCTGCCGCAAACAGGTGCCCGTCGGTCGCGCCATACAGCACGGTGTTGCCGATGATGGTGTTTTCCGAGGCCACCAGCGGCGACACCTGCGGCGGACGCACCACGATCAGACCACCGGACAGGCCCTTGCCGACATAGTCGTTGGCATCGCCCGACACTTCCAGCTTCAGGCCCGGCGCGGCAAAGGCACCCAGCGACTGCCCCGCGCTGCCCGTCAGCTTGACGTGCAGGTGGTCGGGTTGCAGCGCGTTGCGCATGCCGAACTTGCGCACGATATGGCTCGATACCCGCGTGCCTACCGTCCGATGCGTGTTCATCACCGCATAGGACAGCTGCATCTTTTCGCCGTCCTGAAGGAACCGGGCCGCATCGCGCACGATTTCGGCGTCCAGCGTATCGGGCACCGGGTTGCGCGGGCGGTCGCGGTCATAGACGATGTTTTCCGAGCCATCCACATGGATCAGCAGCGGGTTCAGGTCCAGGTCGTCCAGATGTTCCGAGCCACGGCTGACCTGGCTCAGCAGGTCGGCCCGGCCGATCACGTCAGACAGGCTGCGCGCACCGATGCTGGCCAGGATCTCGCGCACTTCCTGCGCGTAGAAGGTGATCAGGTTCACCACCTTGTCGGCGTTGCCGGTGAACTTGGCGCGCAGGTCTTCACGCTGGGTGCACACGCCCACCGGGCAGGTGTTCGACTGGCACTGACGCACCATGATACAGCCCATGGCGATCAGCGCGGCGGTGCCGATGCCGTATTCCTCGGCGCCCAGCATCGCGGCCATGACGATGTCACGCCCGGTGCGCAGCCCGCCGTCCGTGCGCAGCACCACGCGGGACCGCAGGTTGTTCATCGCCAGAACCTGATGCGCCTCAGTCAGACCCATTTCCCAGGGCAGACCCGCGTACTTGATCGAAGTCGCAGGCGAGGCCCCGGTGCCGCCGTTATGGCCGGACACAAGGATCACGTCGGCGTTGGCCTTGGCCACACCGGCGGCAATCGTGCCAACACCCGAGGACGCCACCAGCTTCACCGTGACCTTCACAGTCGGGTTGATCTGCTTGAGGTCATAGATCAGCTGCGCCAGATCCTCGATCGAATAGATGTCGTGGTGCGGCGGCGGGCTGATCAGGGTCACGCCTTCAGTCGAATGGCGCAGACGCGCGATCAGCTTGGTCACCTTCATGCCGGGCAGCTGGCCACCTTCGCCGGGCTTGGCGCCTTGTGCGACCTTGATCTCAAGCTCTTCGCAGTGGTTCAGGTACTCGGCGGTGACGCCAAAGCGCCCCGAGGCCACCTGCTTGATCTTGGCCGACGGGTTGTCGCCGTTGGGTTCGGGCACGAAATGCGCCGGATCTTCGCCGCCCTCGCCGCTGTCGGACTTGGCGCCGATGCGGTTCATCGCGACGTTCAGCGTCTTGTGCGCCTCGGGCGACAGTGCGCCCAGGCTCATGCCCGGCGTCACGAACCGCTTGCGGATCGAGGTGATCGATTCCACCTGCTCCAGCGGGATCGCATCGCCCAGCGGCTTGATCGCCAGCAGGTCGCGCAGATGGATCGGCGGGTTGCTTTGCATCGCCTTGGAATACTGCTTCCACAGCTCGAACGACGCACGGTCACAGGCCGATTGCAGCAGGTGCATGTTCTGCGCACCCCAGGCGTGGGTTTCGCCCGATTTGCGGGCCTTGTAGAACCCCCCGATCGGCAGCACATCGCGCCCCGAGGCAAAGCCCAGCGCATGCACCTCTTCGGCCTTTTTCTGCAGACCGTTCAGACCGATACCGGAAATCCGGCTGATCATTCCGGGGAAGTATTCGGCGCACATGGCGCGGCTCAGCCCCACGGCTTCGAAGTTCAGACCGCCGCGATAGGACGACACGACCGAAATGCCCATCTTGGACATGATCTTCAGCAGGCCCTGATCCACAGCCTCGCGGTAGCGCGCGACGGCCTCGGTCAGGGTGCCGTCCAGCAACCCGCGCCCGATGCGGTCGGCGAGGCTGTCCTCGGCCAGGTAGGCGTTGACCACCGTCGCACCCGCCCCGATCAGCACCGCAAAGTAATGCGGGTCGATGCATTCTGCGCTGCGCACGTTCAGCGAACAGAAGGTCCGCAGTCCCTTGCGCGTCAGGTGGCTGTGCACCGCGCTGGTGGCCAGGATCATCGGCATCGCGACCTTGCCGGCGTCGCAGCGTTCATCCGTCAGGATGATGTGCCCGCTGCCCGAACGCACGGCGTCCTCGGCCTCGGACCGGATGCGCGCCAGCGCGTTGCGCAGCGCGCCCTGCCCGCCATTCGCCGGGAAGGTACAGTCGATCTCGATGAAGGGCGCGTTGAATTCCGCCTTCAGCGCCTCGAACTGCGCATTGCCCACAAACGGGCTGTCCAGCACGTAAATCTCGGTCTGCGCGCTGCTTTCGTCCAGCACGTTCTTGAGGTTCCCGAACCGCGTCTTCAGGCTCATCACCCGGAATTCACGCAGGCTGTCGATCGGCGGGTTGGTCACCTGGCTGAAGTTCTGGCGGAAGTAATGCGACAGCGGACGGTATTTTTTCGACAGCACCGCCGACGGCGTGTCATCGCCCATCGAGGCCAGCGTTTCCTTGCCGTCCTCGGCCATCGGCGCCAGGATCTGCTCAAGCTCTTCGATGGTATAGCCGGCCGCGATCTGGCGCTGGCGCAGCTCGGCGCCACTGAACAGCGGCTTTTCGGTGACCGCGCTCAGCTTTTCGTCCAGTTCGGTGATCTTGCCGACCCATTCGCCAAAGGGCTGTGATGCCGCCAGAGCGTCCTTGATCTCGACGTCGTGGTACAGCTTGCCCTCTTTCATGTCGACGGCGATCATCTGGCCCGGGCCAAGCGCGCCCTTTTCGCGAACCGTCGCCTCGTCCGTCGGCACCATGCCGATTTCCGACCCGGCGATCAGCAGGCCATCGCCCGTCACCACATAGCGCATCGGGCGCAACCCGTTGCGATCCAAACCGCCGCAAACCCAGCGGCCATCGGTCATCGCCAGCGCGGCGGGGCCATCCCAGGGCTCCATGACGCTGTTGCAATAGGAATACATGTCGCGCCAGGCCTCGGGCAGTTCCACCGCCTGCTTGGACCACGATTCCGGCACCAACATGGTTTTCGCCATCGGCGCATTGCGCCCGGCGCGCACCAGCACCTCGAACACCGCATCCAGCGCCGCCGAGTCAGACGACCCGTTCGGGATGATCGGCTTGATGTCCTCGGCCAGTTCCTCGAACGTCCCCGAGGCCATGCGGATCTCGTGCGACTTCATCCAGTTGATGTTGCCCTTCAGCGTGTTGATCTCGCCGTTGTGCGCCAGCATGCGGAACGGCTGCGCCAGCCACCACTGCGGAAAAGTGTTCGTCGAATAGCGCTGGTGATAGATCGCAAAGGCGCTTTCGAACCGTTCGTCCTGCAGGTCGGGATAGAATTCCGCCACCTGCTCGGCCAGCATCATGCCCTTGTAGATGATCGACCGGCACGACAGCGACGCGACATACAGCCCGTTGATGCCAGCGGCCAGAACCGCCTTTTCGATGCGGCGGCGAATGACATACAGCTCGCGCTCAAAGGTTTCCTCGTCCACGCCCTTGGCGTTGGAGATCAGGATCTGCTCGATCTCGGGGCGCGTCGCGTTGGCCTTTTCGCCCAGGCATTCCACCTTCACCGGCACATGGCGCCAGCCATAGATGTAATAGCCCATGCGCAGCACTTCGGATTCCACGATGGTCCGGCAGGCCTCTTGTGCGCCATGATCGGTGCGCGGCAGGAACACCTGCCCCACCGCCATCAGCTCGTTGCGGCGCGGCTTGTGGCCGGTGCGGTCGATCTGGTCGTAAAAGAACTTGACCGGGATCTGGACGTGAATGCCCGCGCCGTCACCGGTCTTGCCATCGGCATCGACCGCGCCGCGGTGCCAGACCGCCTTGAGCGCGGTGATCCCCGCGGCCACCACCTTGCGCGACGGCTTGCCCTCGAGGCTGACCACCAGGCCAACACCGCAGGACGAATGCTCTTCGCTTTCGTGATACAGCCCGTTCTCGGACAGGTACGCGCGCTTGGCTTCCTCGCGGGCCACCCATTGTGCATCATACTTGGTCATGGTCCAGTTCCTCCATGAAGCGCCGCCGCAGCGGTCATTAAATCCGCCGGACCCTAGGACGGCGCTGCCGACACGAGTCCGAATATGTCACGGGGGTCCGGGGTTTTTGTCCCCCGATCCGCCCTCAATCCTCTGGGCCGCCGCCGTCCAGAACGCCGAATTTCTCGACGCATTCCTGACGTGTCAGCAACCGCCGCCCGTCCATGCCCGCATAGGCAAAGCTGTCCGGCTTGTGGTCGATGTAGATCTCGTTGGTGATCTCGAACCCGTTTGCATCATCGAAAAGGCCGATCGGCAGTTCGGTGGTGCCGAACCAGTCGCCCGGCATCGTCACCCGGAAATACATCCCCGACCCGCATTTGGTGCAAAACCCGCGCTCGGCCCAGTGGCTGGACGCGATTACGCCCAGCGCGTCGCCGCTCCAGGTCACCTTGTCCGTCGGCACGGTCACGCCAATCAGCGCGCTGCCGGTCCAGCGGCGGCACATCTCGCAATGGCAGACCCCGGCCTTGGACGGGACATCCGTGGCAACAAAGCGCACGGCGCCGCACATGCAGCCGCCTTCCCGCTTGGTTCCCTGTTCAGACATCCTTCATCCTTTCGACAGTCCGGGTCAGTCGCCCTGACCCTTTAACCTTGGTTAGCGCCCGATTTCCGGGCAATGTGCGGACCCGCACAACAGCCTTGCAATCTGTACCAAACGCGCCGGGTTTCGTACCAAACCCGTCCAAAGGGGCGATTTTGCCGCCGCTCAGGCCCGGTGCACTCTGTACCAAACCCGGCCTGTTTCGTACCGATTGCCCTTTTCGATCACTCCGCCGCGACGGCAGCCTCGGCGTTGAGGTCCGTCAACAGGGCCTCTGCACAGTCGCGCCCGTCGCGGATTGCCCAGACCACCAGCGATGCGCCGCGGACGATATCGCCGATGGCATAGACGCCCGGCATGGCGGTGCGGCCACTGGTGAACTCGGCCTTGACGGTGCCCCAGCGGGTCACTTCCAGCTCGGGCTGTCCCCACAGCGTCGGCAGGTCTTCGGGCTCGAACCCCAGCGCCTTGATCACCAGATCGGCCGGTTCGTCATAGTCGCTGCCTTCGATCAGTTCGGGGCTTTGACGGCCCGTCGCATCGGGCAGGCCCAGACGCATGCGTTCGACCACCACGGCCGAAACCGGATCGCCCTTGAAGCCCTTGGGCGCGGTAAGCCATTCAAACTGAACGCCTTCTTCCTCGGCGTTCTGCACTTCACGCTGGCTGCCCGGCATGTTGGCGCGGTCGCGGCGGTACAGCAGTTTGACGCTGCTTGCGCCTTGGCGCACGGCGGTGCGCACGCAGTCCATGGCGGTGTCGCCGCCGCCGATGACGACGACCTTCTTGCCCTTGGCGTTCAGTTCGCCGCTTTCGAATTCCGGCACCTTGTCGCCAAAGTTGGCGGCGCGGTTCGAGGCAGTCAGATAGTCGATGGCCCGTGCAATCCCCGTGGCTCCGACACCCGGCCCGCGCAGGTCGCGCGACTTGTAGACGCCGGTGGCGATGATCACCGCATCATGCTGCGCCCGAATGTCGTCAAAGGTCATATCCTCGCCGACATTGCAGTTCTGGACAAAGCGCACCCCAGCCTGTTCCAGCTGGTCGATCCGGCGCATGACCACATCCTTTTCCAGCTTGAAGCCAGGGATGCCATAGGTCAGCAAGCCGCCGGCGCGGTCATAGCGGTCATAGACCGTGACCTGCAGACCGGCACGGCGCAGCATGTCCGCCGCCGCCAGCCCGCCGGGGCCGGCACCGATGATGCCCACGCTTTCACCGCGTTCCTGCATCGGAACGCCGGGCTTGACCCAGCCCTTTTCCCAAGCAGTATCGGTGATGTATTTTTCGACCGACCCGATGGTGACCGTGCCGTGACCGGATTGCTCGATGACGCAGTTGCCTTCGCACAGGCGATCCTGCGGGCAGATGCGGCCGCAGATTTCCGGAAAGGTGTTGGTGGCCTGGCTGATCTCGTACGCCTCTTCCAGACGGCCCGTCGCGGTCAGGCGCAGCCAGTCGGGAATGTTGTTGTGCAGCGGGCAATGGCTTTGGCAATAGGGCACGCCGCACTGGCTGCAGCGGCTCGCCTGCTCTTCGGCCTTGGCCTGGGCGTATTCGGCGTAAATCTCGTCGAAATCCTTGTTGCGGACGTCCGCATCACGCTTTTCGGGCATGTCGCGTGCAACATCTACGAATTTCAGCATGGGCTGCTTGGCCATCTTGGTCTTGCTCCGTTCAGGGATTCCGGTTTCGACTCTCTACACAAGGCGGAAACGGATGAAAAGTAAGTCATGCTGACCTATATTCGATATTTTTCCAAAGCGCCCGCCCCAAAGCCCCCTGAATCCCCGCCTTTTAGGTCCGAACCGGTCCTTTAAATGGCGTTTCGTCGCTAGTCCAATAGGTTATACAGAGCCTGATTTTCCACTACGGATGATACCAGATGACCTTTGCCCACCTGCTGATCCTTGCATTGATCCAAGGGATTACCGAATTCTTGCCCATTTCGTCCTCGGGGCACCTGATTCTGCTGCCGAATCTGACCGGCATGGCGGATCAGGGCCAGGTTCTGGACGTTGCCGTCCATATCGGCACCCTGTTCGCCGTCGTGCTGTATTTCTGGAAAGACGTCCAAGAGGCCCTTTTCGGCATCCCCGCCATGCTGCGCGGACGGCTGGACAGCCCGGGGGCCAAGCTGGCCTTTCTGCTGTTGGTCGCCACGATCCCCGTGATCCTGGCCGGTCTGGTGCTGAAGGTCACCGGCCTGAACGACATGCTGCGCTCGACCGCGGTGATCGGCTGGACGATGCTGATTTTCGGACTGGTGCTGTACTGGGCCGACAGCCGGGGCAGCGTCGAAAAGACCGCCCCCGACTGGACCCTGCGCGACGCCGTCATCATGGGGTTGTGGCAGGCGGTGGCGCTGATCCCCGGCACCTCGCGGTCTGGCATCACGATCACGGCGGCGCGCCAGTTGGGCTATGCCCGTCACGACGCGGCGCGCCTGTCGATGCTGATGTCGATCCCCACGATCATCGCCTCGGGGACCTTGCTGGGGCTCGAAGTGGCGGCGACCGCCGATGCCGCTGCCGCGCGCGACGGCGCCATCGCCGCCGTCATGGCCTTTGTCGCGGCGCTTTTGGCGCTGACCTTGATGATGCGCCTGCTGCGCTCGGTCAGTTTTACGCCTTACGTGATCTACCGCGTGATCCTTGGCGTCATCCTGCTGTGGATCGCCTACACCTGATCGGCATGGCCCGGCTGCGACGCCGGGCCATGCCCTGTCACTGGGACCATTCCCAAGGCCGCGTGAAGGCGCCAAGCACCTCGGCCACCGTTGTCTCTTCGGCGCCATTGCGGTCAAGCTGCGCCACAAGGCCGCGCTTTTTGTCGTCAACGACCGAAACCACCCGCGCCGCAAGCCCCTGCTCTTCCAACGCCGCGTTATAGACGCGGGTGATCGCGGCCTTGCGCAGATCGGGCTTGAAGACCTTGCCGACGGCGGTTTTGGGCAGCTCGCCGAGGATGGTCATGTGCTTGGGATGGGCGGCGCGTTCGTGGACATGCACCCTGGCATGCTCCAGCAGTTCCTCTTCGGTAACGCTTGCCCCGGACACCAGCTCGACAAAGGCGCAGGGCAATTCGCCGGCATAGGCATCCGGCTGGCCGATGGCCCCGGCAAAGGCGACCGCCGGATGCGCCAGCAGGGCCTCTTCGATCTCGGCGGGGTCGATGTTGTGACCCGAGCGGATGATCAGATCCTTGGCCCGGCCGGTGATCCACAGGTAGCCGTCCGCATCCACCCGGCCCAGATCGCCGGTGCGCAGATGGGTGCCATAGTGGAACAGATCGGCGTTCTTTTCCGCCTCGGTATAGGTATGGCCCGCAAAAACGCCGGGGTTGGAAATACAGATCTCGCCGACCTCGTCGACGCTGCATTCCACCGGCGCGTCACCCACCATCTTGACGATCTTCACGTCCGTATAGGGCAGCGCGATGCCGGTCGATCCGACCTTCTTTTCGCCGTCCGGCGGGTTGACGCTGACCAGGCAGGTCGCCTCGGTCAGACCATAGCCTTCGCAGATGGTAACCCCGCAGGCCGCCTCGAACCGCTTGAACAACTCCAAAGGCATCGGGGCCGACCCCGAAAACGCCGTCTTGATGCTGGAAATATCCGCATCCACCGGGCGCTGCATCAGCGCCGCAACGGCCGTGGGAACGGTGATCACAAAGCTGATCTTCCAGCGCTCGCACAGCTTCCAGAAATTGTCGAACACACCTTCGCCGCGATAGCCCGCAGGCGTCGGGAACACCACATGCGCCCCCGAACACAGCGCCGCCATCAGGATGACGTGGCAGGCAAAGACGTGGAACAACGGCAGCGGACACATGATGTTGTCCCGCTCGTCAAACAGCAGCGTCGCCCCCAGCCAGCCGTTATAGATCATCCCGCTGTATTTGTGCTGGGCCACCTTGGGCATGCCGGTGGTGCCGCCGGTGTGGAAATAGGCGGCGATCCGGTCATCGGTGCTGTCGGCGAACCCCAGGGTCCTCGACTGCTTCGCAACCTCTTTCGAGAAACACTTGTAGTCGGCATGGGCATGGCTGCGGTCCAGCTTCGGCCGCACCAAAGGCACGATCCAGCTTTTGGGCGGCGCCAGATAGCGGTTCAGATCGACCTCCAGAACCGTATTCACCCCCGGCGCATGCTGCACCGCCTCGGCCACCTTCTGCGGCACATCGGTCTTGGGGAAAGGTTTCAGCGTGACAACGACCTTGGCCTTGGTCTCGCGCAGGATCGAGGCGATCTGCTCAGGCTCCAAAAGCGGGTTGATCGGATTGACGATGCCCGCAACGGCGCCCCCCAACAGCGTGGCAATCGTCTCGTTGCAGTTGGGCAGCACATAGGCGATCACATCGCCTTCACCGATGCCGAGACTGCGAAAAAGGTTCGCCGCCTGCGCTGTCCTGGCCTGCAACTCGCGCCAGCTCAGCGTCTCTGACTTGTCCTTGGGCCCGGACAACAGCTGATAGCTGACGGCCGGACGATCGGGAAAGGCATCAGCGGTTTTGGACAGCTGGCCCCAGATCGTTTTCGGAACGTCGCGCTGATCCCAGGGCATCGCCCCTTGTATTGCATCACGGTCGGCCACCCCTGCATAGGTCATGGTCGGCCCTCCTCCCTGTTTTTTTTCATTGCCAGCACTGTGGAAAGGAAAACGCATTCGCGCAAGAGGAAGGGACGCTGCGGCAGCTTCTTCGTGACGCCGCGTCCCTGCTTCTTCTTGGTCAAAATACTCCGGGGAGCGTGAGGGGCAGCGCCCCTCACTCCCGCAGGTGGCTGCGCGCGCAAGGCCGGCAAGCGGTCACTCGGCCGCGACCCCATCGGTGAACTGAAGCCGCGCCAGCCGGGCATAAAGCCCGCCTTCGGCCACCAAAGCATCGTGCCCGCCTGTCGCGACAATGCGCCCGTGTTCCATGACGATGATGCGATCGGCCTTTTTCACGGTGGCCAGGCGGTGCGCCACGATGATGGTCGTGCGCCCTTCGGCCAGCTTGTCGACGGCCGCCTGCACAGCCCGTTCGCTTTCGGCGTCCAGCGCGCTGGTCGCCTCGTCCAGCAGCAGCACCGGCGCGTCGCGCAGGATGGCGCGGGCAATCGCCACGCGCTGTTTTTGTCCGCCCGACAGCATCACGCCGCGTTCCCCCAGCCAGGTGTCATAGCCTTCGGGCAGCGCATTCAGGAAATCATGCGCGGCGGCGGCACGGGCGGCGGCCTCGATCTCGGCGTCGCTGGCGTCGGGACGCCCGAACCGGATGTTGTCCTTGGCCGAGGCGGCAAAGATCACCGGGTCCTGCGGCACCAGCGCGATATGACGGCGGAAATCGGCGCGGGTCATGTCCGGCAACGCCACGCCATCCAGGCGCACGGCCCCGCTGATCGGGTCATAGAACCGCTGGATCAGCTGGATGATTGTCGTCTTGCCCGCCCCCGACGGGCCGACCAGCGCCACGGTTTCGCCCGGCGCGATGGTCAGGTCGACATGGTCCAGCGCCGGAATCTCCGGGCGCGCCGGATAGTTGAACGACACCGCGTCAAAGACGATTTCGCCACGCACCGGTTCAGGCAGCGCAGCAGGCCGGGCCGGGTCCTTGACCGTGTCGGTGGCTTCCAGCAACTCGACCAGCCGCTCGGTCGCGCCGGCGGCGCGCTGAAGCTCGCCAAAGACTTCGGACAGCGCCCCCACGGCCCCCGCCACCATGACCGAATAGACCACGAACTGGATCAGCGCGCCGGGCGTCATCTGATCGGCCCGCACGTCCCAGGCGCCAACCCAAAGCACGCCGACGATCCCGGTAAAGACAAGGAAGATCACGATTGCCGTCATCAGCGCCCGCGTCCAGATCCGGCGGCGCGCCGCGTCAAAGCTTTTCTCGGTCACATCCGCAAAGGCTTCGCGCGACAGGGATTCGTGGGTATAGGCCTGCACGGTCTGCACGCTGCTCAGCGCCTCGGACGCATTGCCCGACGATACCGCGATCCAGTCCTGGTTCTCGCGGCTCAACTTGCGCAGGCGGCGGCCCAGCGTCAGGATCGGCACCACGACGATCGGCACCAGCAGCAGCACAAGCCCCGTCAGCTTGGCCGAGGTCAGCGACATCAGCAGCAGGCCGCCAAAGAACAACAGGATGTTGCGCAGCGCGATCGAGATCGACGAGCCGATGACCGATTGGATCAGCGTCGTGTCGGTGGTGATGCGGCTCAGCACCTCTCCGGTCATGATCTTTTCGTAAAAGGCTGGCGACAGCGCGATGGCCCGGTCAAACACGGCCATGCGGATATCGGCCACCACCCGTTCGCCCAGCCGCGTCACCAGCGCATAGCGCAGCGCCGTCCCCAGCGCGAGAAGGCCGGCAAAGCCCAGCGCGGCGGCGAAATAGCGGTCCAGCAGGGCGCCGTCCTCGACGTTGAAGTTGTCGACCACGCGGCGCACCGCCATCGGCAGGGTCAGCGAAATCGCCGCCGTGGCCATCAGCGCCAGCACCGATGCGATCATCAAGCCCTTGTAGGGCGTCAGAAAAGGCCACAGCGCCGAAAGCGATCCCAGCTTGCGCGACTTTTCACGCTCTTCTTCGCCATTCGTCTGCTTGCTTGTACCGCGGGCCATGCCGTCTCCTTGGATCTTTCACAGGGCCTTTTGCCATGCCAGACGCGCGGGTCAAGCGCCGGAATTGCCGCAAGGGGGATGCAAAGGGGGGTTTTTGGAGCGGGCGGCGGGAATCGAACCCGCGTCTCTTGCTTGGAAGGCAAGGGTCTTACCATTACACAACGCCCGCGACGCGTCATGAATTATGACAGCCCGGCGGCGACGTCAAGCAACTGGTTTGCCCATCTGCCCGTGCAATGCGATCTGCGCCGGATTGGCCCATGCGCGGCGCTAGGGCGCGATGGGGTCGATCAGCTGCGCACCGCTGGCGCGGTTGGAATTCACCTCGGTCCCGACCCGGTGCAGCGCCAGCACCGCTTCGGGCGGGGCGTGCATCAAGGTGGCCGCGCCGTGCCCTTCTTCGCCCAGCCATTTTCCCCAATCATTCTTGTCCAGGATCACCGGCATGCGGTGGTGGATCTTTGAAATCTGGTCATTTGCCCCGGTGGTGACGATGGCGCAGGTGCGATGGCGCTCCTCGCCCTGCGCCCAGTCCTGCCAGACCCCGGCAAAAACCAGCGGGCCGCCATCCGCCGCGTGGATGTACCACGGCAGGCGGTTGCCCGCCTCGTCCTTGGTCCATTCGTAGAACCCCGTGACCGGGATCAGGCAGCGCCTTTCGCGGCAGGCGGCCTTGAACGCCGGTTTTTCGGCGATGGTTTCGGCACGGGCGTTGATCAGCAGCGGGCCACCGTTGGTCGCCTTGTACCAATGCGGCAAGAACCCCCAACGCATCGCCCCCAGCCGCCTTTGCCCCTCTTCGCTGCGCACCACGTGGACCTGGTTGGTCGGGCAGACGTTGTAGTTGGGCACCGGCGGCAGATCGTTGGCAGGCACCGCGCTGAACAATTGTGCCATGGCGTCAGGCGGCAGGGTGATGGCAAAGCGTCCGCACATGCGCCTAGCCCTTGCGCCCGAGGTTGGAATACAGCAGCAGCCCCCAGTCGACCAAATCGCGCTCCAGCTTGCTCCACTGTGCGCCAAAGGCCAGCGGGTCCAGCCGCGCGCCCTGGGCGATCTGCGCCAGCGTGCGTTTGCCGTCGATCCCGGCGATCAGCGCGGCGGCCTCGCGCGGCAGGCGCAGCGTGGTGCGAAGTTCGGGCAGCGTAACGGGGATCGGTTTGCCCTGCGCCACGGCCTGCGCCAGCGCCCTTGGCTGCACGCCGCGCAGATGCGGAACCAACTGCCGGTTGCTGCCCTTGGCGGGCTTGCGGGTGTCCCCGGCCGGCACCGCATAGGCGATGTGCATCTTGAGCGTGCCGTGCAGCTTTTCGGCCACTTCCATGGCCTTGGCGTCGCTCAAGCCGCCAGGGCGCGGGGCGATGCGCGACAGATCGTACAGCGCGGGGGTGGGAAAGCCCTGCAAACGCCAACCGGTCTGGTCCAGAACGTCCAGCAGTTGCGGAATGTCATAGGACCGGTCCTGCCCGTGCAGCAGCAGGTCGTAAAACCCCGCATCGCTTTGGGTGTGATCGCCCAGGTTAGGGTTCGTCGCAAAGGGATGGCCCTTTGGAAGGGCGGCGACGATGTCCCGGGCCTGACGCAGCCGGGTTTCGGCATCCACCCCGTCGAACAAGGCGCCAAAGGCCTCTTGCAGCGGATAGACCCCGGACCGGCCATAAGGCGCATAAACCATGAAGCCCAGCCCGCCACCGGGCGCCAGCGCCGCGCGCAGGGCCTTGAACCCCTCTTCGGGTTGCGGCAGGTGGTGCAGCACACCGCAGCAGTCGATATAATCGAACTGGCCATAGTCAGGCGCATCCAGCAACGACCCGGTGTGAAACCGGATGCCCGTCAGCCCGCGCGCCTGCGCCCGCGCCTCGGCCACCGCGCGCGAAGCGGTGGACAGATCGACATAGGTGATGTCAAAGGGCGCGCCCGCATTGGTCAGAACCTGCGCCAGCTGGATCAACCCGTCGCCGGTGCCGCCCCCCGCCACCAGCGCGCGCAGGGGCTGCGACCAGTCGCGCGCACCGCCAAACAGGTGATGGTCGATTTCCAAAGGATGCGAGGGCGAGCCGGTGATCAGGCGCTTGGCCTCGTCCGCCGGATCGCGTTCGGGATAGGGGTAGGTTTCATATTGCTCGCGGGTCGAGACCATGCCGGGGCTTTCACAAACTGCTTTGACCGGCACAGTGGCACGGCGCGCGCCCAAGGCCAAGCCAGAGCCGGGTCAGCCGCGCTTGCGGGCGATCTCGATCCTGGCTTCGAGCAGGGACATGTCGCGGATCAGCGCGCGGCGATCGGTGCGGTCGGTGGTGTCGCGCAATTGGTCGCGCAGGCGGGCCAGTTCGCGCGACAGCGAAACGAACTCTGGCACCGCGCCATTGTCCTTGAGGATGCGATTGAGCACGGCGTTCTGCGGATCGTCGCAGGGCGGCAACGGTTTGCCCGCCCCGGTCAGGTTGTCAAAGGCGCCCTCGGCCTCGGCGGCCTGAATCCTGGCGTTGATAAGGTCAATCAGCGGGTGGTCCATGATCGCCAGTCTGCCAGAGCGGCGCGTCCTGAACCAGTGGGCACAGGCCAAAAAAAGCGGCGCCGGAAAGCTCCCGGCGCCGCCAAATCCGTCAGACCGGATTATTCAGCGATCTTGATGCGGCCATCGGTATAGGGCGCATAGGGCGCGTTCTTGGCGATGTATTCCGCCGTGACGTCGGCCAGATCGGGACCAAAGTCATAGGCGTTCTGCGCATCGACGAACATCTTGAACCCGTCGCCGCCGTTGCGGACATAGTTGTTCGACACAACGCCGTACAGCTTGTCCATTTCGATGGGGGCACCGCCCACCATCACGTCCGACACCCGGCTGCCGGCCTCGGCCTTGGGGTCAAAGGCAAAGGTCATGCCCGCGACTTGCGGGAAGCGGCCTGCGCCCTCTTCGACCTGGCTCACGCCGTTTTCCAGCGCTTCGACCACGACCGCGCCAGTGACCTGAAAGGTCGACAGCGTGTTCTGGAAGGGCAGCACCGTCAGCACTTCGCCCATGGTCACCTCGCCCGCGTCGATCGAGGCACGTAGCCCGCCCGAGTTGGCAATGGCGATTTCGATGCCCTGATCCTTGACCCGGTCAAGCATGGCGTCGGCCACAAGGTTGCCCATCGAACATTCCATGGCGCGGCAGACGTCGCGGTTGCCTTCGATGGCTTCGGCGGCCTCGGCCACGACCTTGTTGCGGATTTCCTCCAGCGGCACGGCGGCCTCGGCGATGCGGGCCTTGGTGGCCTCTTCCTCGACGACCGACCCGTCCAGCAGGATCGGTTCGCCCTTGGCTTCGGTGATCACGCCGTTGTCGTCAAAGGTCACGTTCAGCTCGCCCAGGAACTTGCCATAGGCATAGGCCTGCACGATGGCGGTATCGCCGATCATGATCGGGTACGGGCCCTTGGCGCCTTCGATGGTGTTGGACAAAAGCGAGTTGTCGTGACCGCCGACGATGACATCCACGCCAGTGGTGTTTTCAGCCACGCGGGTGTCGACGTTCAGACCCGAGTGCGACAGCACGATGATCTTGTTCACGCCCATTTCGGTCAGCTTGTCGACCTCGCCCTGCACCGCCTCGGAGGGATCGGTAAAGATGATGTTCTTGCCGGGGCTGGCCAATTCATCGGTGTCCTGCGGGGTCAGGCCGATCAGGCCCAGCTTTTCGCCGCCGCGCTCGATCACCGTCGATTTCATCAGCACATCGGCCAACAGCTCTTCGCCCGAGACATCGGCGTTGGACATCAGCACCGGGAATTCCACCGCGTCGATGAAACCGCGCAGCACCTCGGGGCCATCGTCGAATTCGTGGTTGCCCACGGTCATCGCGTCATAGCCCATCTGGTTCATCATCTCGGCGGCCAGCTTGCCCTTGTAATAGGTATAGAACAGCGTGCCCTGGAACTGGTCGCCGCCATCCACAAGGATGTGGTTGTTGGTGCGGGCCTTGGCCTCGGAAATGGCGGTCTGCAGGCGGGCCGAGCCGCCAAAGCATTTGCCCTCGGTGTTGTCCTCGGCCGAACAACCCGAATCGTATTTGCTGATCGGTTCGAACCGGGCGTGGAAATCGTTGGTGTGCAGGATGGTCAGGGAATAGTCGGCGTAGGCCTGCCCGGCCATCAGGGCAAGGGCGGCAGCGCCGGTCATCAGACGATAAGACATGGTGAACCTCTCTGTCGGTATTTTCTTCTATGGGCACAGGGTGACTCCACCATGGGGCGAGAGTCAAAGGCTGAAACGCACTATCCCCGCGTCATGTGACAGGCGCATGACCCCCTTGCACGAAAAACGCCCGCCCCCATATCGACAGGATGCCCCGGTTTCCCTGGCGCCCCCTGCGGCGCGGCCTTGCCGCCCTTGTTGTCCTGTCGCTGGCTGCGGCCTGCGCCCTGCCCGGGCCGCAGCACGCGCTTGCGCCCGGACTGAACGGGTTGCAGCGCATCGCCCCGGGTGTCTACAGCGACGCCCCGGGCAGCGCCGAGGCCCAGCGAATGGCCCTGGCCGAGGCCCGCGCCCGGATCGAGCCATTTCACGGCGACGTCATGCCGGGCCGCATGATCCTGTGCACCGCCCAGCCCTGCGCCGACCGCATGCGCATCGGCGTCCTGGGACTGGCCTATGGCGACCGGTTGGTCATCATCGGACCTGCCGGCATCACCCCGGCCGTGATCGGGCATGAGCTTGCGCATGTCGGCCTGCACCGCCGGGTCGGCCTGTCCGGGCGGCTCCAAAGCCGGATGCCGCGCTGGTTCGACGAAGGCCTTGCCGTGTGGCTGTCGCCCGACCCGCGCTATCTGCGCCCCGATCTGGCGCGCGATGCCGAATGGATCACCCAGGCGCGCAGCCTGCGCGACTGGAAGAGCGTAGTGACCAAGGACAGCTGGCCCGCAGTCTATGGCGCCGCCGGCCGCATGGTCGAGGCGATCGCAGGCGAGATCGGCGCCGAAGGCCTGCACCGGTTGATCGAGGCCACCGCAAAAGGCGCGGATTTCGACGCAACACTGGCCCGTCTGCGCGCGGACGCTTGACCCCTGCCCCGCGTCAAGGCAACAAGCAGCCATGCTGATTTACAAGATCCTTCGCGCCGAGGAATGGGCGGCTTTGCAATCCCGCGGGGAAACCGCCGGAGCGCCAATCGACATCGCCGATGGCTATGTGCATTTTTCCACCGACCAGCAGGCGCGCGAAACCGCGGCCAAGCATTTCGCCGGGGTCGAGGGGCTGCAGCTGCTGGCCTTTGACACCGACACGCTGGGCGATGACATCACGTGGGAGCCGTCGCGCGGCGGCCAGTTGTTCCCGCACCTCTACGCCCCCTTGCGGTATGCGCAGGTGGTCTGGTCGCGGCCCCTGCCGCTGGGCCCCGGTGGCCACGACTTCCCGGAAGGCTTTGCATGAGACTGATCGAACAGGCGGGGCTGAAGCTGCTGCGCGGCTGCGACCCCGAGCGCGCCCATGGGCTGGCCCTGACCGCCCTGCGTGCCGGGCTGGCCCCGGCGCCGGGTGTCGTTACCTCTGACCGGCTCCGCTGCTCGGTTGCCGGGCTGGACCTGCCCAACCCTATCGGCCTTGCCGCCGGGTTCGACAAGAACGCCACGGCGCTGGCAGGCCTGTCCCGCGCCGGTTTCGGCTTTGTCGAGGTTGGCGCCGCAACGCCGCGCCCGCAACCCGGCAACCCCAAACCGCGCCTGTTCCGGCTGCGCGAAGATCAGGCGGCGATCAACCGCTTTGGTTTCAACAACGACGGCATGCAGGCCATCGGCGCGCGTCTGGCGCAGCGCCCGCGCGGCATGGTCCTGGGCCTTAACCTGGGCGCCAACAAGGACAGCGATGACCGCGCCGCCGATTTTGCCCGCGTGCTGACCCATTGCGGCGCGCATATCGATTTCGCCACGGTCAATGTGAGTTCGCCCAACACCGAACGCCTGCGGGATCTGCAAGGGAAAGAGGCGCTTTCCGCCCTGCTTGCCGGCGTCATGCAGGCGCGCGCCGCGCTGGCCCGCCCCGTCCCCGTTTTCCTGAAAATCGCCCCCGATCTGGACGAACAGGGCCTTGCCGACGTGGCCGAGGTCGCCCTGTCCTCGGGCGTTGCGGGCGTGATCGCCACCAACACCACCCTGTCGCGCGACGGACTGACATCCCGTCATGCGGGCGAAATGGGTGGCCTGTCGGGCCAGCCCCTGTTCGAAAAATCCACCCGTACGCTCGCTCGCCTGTCACAGTTGACCGATGGCGCCCTGCCCCTGATCGGCGTTGGCGGCGTCGGCTCGGCCCAGCAAGCCTACGACAAGATCCGCGCCGGAGCCTCGGCCGTGCAGCTCTATACGGCGCTGGTCTATGGCGGCCTCAGCCTTGTGCAGGACATCGCCACCGGTCTTGACGCCCTGCTGGCCCGCGACGGCTTTGCCAATGTGGCGCAGGCCGTCGGCACCGGACGAAAGGACTGGACATGATCCTGTGGCACAATCCCCGCTGTTCGAAATCACGGGCCGCACTTGCCCTGTTGCAGGAACAAGGTGTCACGGTCGAGATCCGCAAGTATCTTGACGATGCCCCGTCGCTGGACGACCTCAAGGCCGCGCAAAGGGCGCTGGGCCTGTCCGCAATCGCCATGATGCGCCCGCAAGAACCGGATTTCAAAGCCATGGGCCTGTCGAAAACCGACGACGATGCCACGCTGCTGCGCGCCATGGCACAAACCCCGAAACTGATCGAACGCCCCATCGCCTTTACCGGGGGCAAGGCGGTGATCGGACGCCCACCGGAACGGGTGCTGGACCTGCTCTAAAGCTTGGGCACGACCCGCGCGCCCTTGGCCGCTGTCACGAATGCGGCGATCCTGGCGGCGTCCTTCACCCCCGGCGCGCTTTCCACCCCCGAGGACACGTCAACCTGACGCGCCCCGGTCATGGCAATCGCCGTAGCCACATTGTCAGGGGTCAGGCCCCCGGCCAGCATCCAGGGCTTGGCCCAACGCTTGCCCGCCACCAATCGCCAGTCAAAGGCCAACCCGTTGCCCCCCGGCAAATCGGCATTGCGCGGCGGCTTGGCATCGATCAACAACTGGTCGGCCACCTGTGCATAGACGCCCAGCATCGGCAGATCCTCTTCGTCCGCCACACCCACCGCCTTCATCACCGGCAGACCATAGCGCGTGCGGATCTCGGCCACCCGCTCGGGGCTTTCCTTGCCGTGCAACTGCAACATGTCCAAAGGCACCTGCGCGGTGATCTCGTCCAAAAGCGCATCCGACGCATCCACCACCAGCGCCACCTTGGCCAGCCCCACAGGCGCCAGCACCGCCAACTCACGCGCCACCGCAGGCGTCACGTTCCGCGGGCTTTTGGGGAAAAACACGAAACCACCATAGGCGGCGCCCGCCGCAGCCACGACCTCGACATCGGCGGCGCAGGTCAGCCCGCAAATCTTCACACGGATATCCTGCACGCGCCCTGTCTCGCTTCTTCTTGGTCAAAATACTCCGGGGGAGTCGCCAAAGGCGACGGGGGCAGCGCCCCCTCCCCGGTCAGCGATCAGCTTGCCTGATCCAGCAGGGCAAGAACCTCGTCCTTGTCCTTGTCACGCTCGGCCTGGGTCTTTTTCAACTCACGCTCCAGCTTGCGAACCTCGCCCTGTTTGCGGGTGGCTTCGGCGCGATGCTTGTGCTCGCGGAACCATTCCCAGACGAACCCGATCATCAGACCGGCCAGGATGCCGCCGAAAATCACCAGGAACAGCGGCATCTGGACCGAGAAATCAACCAGCCCCGCCCCCGGAAAGCCGCGCAGGCCCTCGGGCAAGGTGTTCAACACAACCGATTCCCGGTTGGCCAGCGCCAAGGTCACCAGAACGATGGCCAGTGCCGCAAGAAAGGCATAGCGAATGTAACGCATCTTTTAGACTTACTTTCCGTTCAGACGGTCGCGCAGCAGTTTTCCGGTCTTGAAGAACGGTACGTGTTTTTCTTCGACCTCGACCGAATCCCCGGTCCGGGGATTGCGGCCAACCCGCGCGTCACGCTTCTTGACCGAGAAGGCCCCGAAGCCCCGCAATTCGACCCGGTCACCCCGGGCCATGGCATTGGTGATTTCCTCGAAGATCGTGTTGACGATGCGCTCTACGTCCCGCTGGTACAGATGCGGGTTGTCGTCGGCAATCTTCTGGATCAATTCAGACCTGATCATGGTCGCATATCCCCCTGGGCCGCGTCTTTTGCCAAACGCTTGTTACCCGGAAACTATACTTGGCGAAATGCGAATGCGAAACCTGCAACTTGGCGGAAAACCCATCATTTGCAGCAGTTTGCGCCTACCCAAAGGGATAGCTGGCAGGTTTTTGCGCAGCCATCGCCCATTCGGACATTTGCCGCAGCGCAGAGCGAATGTTCCGATTCGCAAGGAAAAGGGCCCCGAACAGCGCTGTCCGGGGCCCCTGATTTCATGCCTTCAGGCTGCGATTACTCGTCGCCGCTCTTGAGGGCTGCGCCAAGGATGTCGCCCAGCGATGCGCCCGAAGCGGAAGAGCCATACTGTTCGACGGCCTCTTTCTCTTCTGCGATTTCGCGTGCCTTGATCGACAGGCCCAGACGACGGGTCTTGCTGTCGATGTTGGTGACGCGCACGTCGACCTTGTCACCGACCGAGAAACGCTCGGGGCGCTGCTCGGCGCGGTCACGCGACAGATCGGAGCGGCGGATGAAGGACTTCATGCCTTCGTATTCCACTTCGATGCCGCCGTCTTCGATCGCGGTGACTTCGACAGTCACGATCGAGCCGCGCTTGGTGCCGCCAACGGCGTCAGCGAACTTGTCGCCACCCAGAGCCTTGATCGAGAGCGAGATACGCTCTTTCTCGACGTCGACTTCGGAAACCACGGCCTGGACGATGTCGCCCTTGCGGTATTCCTGGATGGCTTCTTCGCCGCGCTGATCCCAGGACAGGTCCGAAAGGTGAACCATGCCGTCGATCTCGCCTTCGAGGCCGATGAACAGACCGAATTCGGTGATGTTCTTGACTTCGCCTTCGACCTGCGTGCCCTCGGGGTGGGTTTCTGCAAACACTTCCCACGGGTTGCGCTGGGTCTGCTTGAGGCCCAGGGAAACGCGACGCTTGGCGCCGTCGATTTCCAGAACCATGACGTCGACTTCCTGGCTGGTCGAAACGATCTTGCCGGGGTGCACGTTCTTCTTGGTCCAGGACATTTCGGACACGTGGACCAGACCTTCGACACCGGGCTCGAGCTCAACAAAGGCACCGTAATCGGTGATGTTGGTGACGCGACCCTTGTGGACCGAAGCCAGCGGGTACTTGGCGCCAACCAGATCCCACGGATCTTCCTGCAGCTGCTTCATGCCCAGGCTGATACGGTGGGTGTCCTTGTTGATCTTGATGACCTGAACCTTGACCGTCTCGCCGATCGTGAGGATCTCGGAGGGGTGGTTCACACGGCGCCATGCCATGTCGGTCACGTGCAGCAGGCCATCGACGCCGCCAAGGTCGACGAATGCGCCGTACTCGGTGATGTTCTTGACCACACCGTCAACGGCCTGACCTTCGGTCAGGTTGGCGATGACTTCGGCACGCTGTTCGGCACGCGATTCTTCAAGGATTGCACGGCGCGAAACAACGATGTTGCCACGGCGACGGTCCATCTTGAGGATCTGGAACGGCTGCTTGAGACCCATGAGCGGGCCGGCGTCGCGCACGGGGCGCACGTCAACTTGCGATCCGGGCAGGAAGGCAACGGCACCGCCGAGGTCGACGGTAAAGCCGCCTTTGACACGGCCAAAGATCGCGCCTTCGACGCGGGCGTCGTCTGCGTATGCTTTTTCCAGGCGGTCCCAGGCTTCTTCACGGCGGGCCATCTCGCGCGAGATGACAGCTTCGCCGCGGGCGTTTTCAGCCGCGCGCAGGTACACTTCCACTTCGTCGCCGACTGCGACCTTGGGAGCTTCACCGGGTTCTGCGAATTCTTTCAGATCAACGCGGCCTTCCATCTTGTAGCCGACGTCGATGATGGCCTGGCCCGCTTCGATCGCGATGACCTTGCCTTTGACGACAGTCCCCTCATCGGGGGTGTCCATTTCGAGGCTCTCGTTCAGGAGTGCTTCGAATTCTTCCATTGTTGCATTTGCCATGTGGCGTCTTTTTCCTTTTACTTCGGTTTTCTGGCCATGCGGTTGTCTCCGCCGGTCTTGTGGTTTGGTCCTTGGGCGATGCAAAACAAACAAGGGCCGGAGGTTGCCCGACCCTGCTCGACTCATCTGTTTTGCGGCGTTTTCGCCTTCTCGACAGGGGGCTCTATAGCCAAGAGCCCCCTGTCAGGCAAGCCCTAGGCGACTTCGGTCACGAATTCCTCGCGCGGTTTGCGCACCTTTTTCATCTTTACCAGCCAGTCGCCGTCTTCCTGGCGGTAACCCAGCGGCAACAGGACCACCGACCGCAGCCCTTTTTCCCGAAGGCCAAGGATCGCATCGACCTTGTCGGCGTCAAACCCCTCCATCGGAGTGCTGTCAATCTCCAGCTCGGCCGCGGCGGCCAGGGCAAAGCCCAGCCCGATATAGGCCTGACGCGCGGCGTGGTTGTAGTTCACCTCTGCGTCGCGCGGCAGGTAGGTGGATTTGAGGTTGTCGTAATAGCCGCTCAGGCGCTCGTTCTTGCCGCGTTCGGCCTCCATCTGGCCGACCACACCGTCGATGCGTTCGGCGGTGTAGTTATCCCATGCGGCGAAAACCAGCAGGTGCGACCCATCGGTGATCTGCGCCTGATCCCATGCCACCTTGCGAATTTCGGCGCGGGTGTCCGGGTTGGTGACAACGAACAGGTGAAACGGCTGCGTCCCGGACGAGGTCGGCGCCATCCGCACGGCCTCGATGATCTGATCGACCTTGTCTTGTGGCACCGGCTTGGCGGGGTCCATTTTCTTGGTGGCGTAGCGCCAGTTCAGCTTGTCGAACAGGGTTGTGGTCATGACGGCATTCCTTTGTGCAATGCGTGAGCGTTTACTCTGGACGCTCCATCTATGCTTTTGACCTGCCGCCACAAGGCGCCAAGCCTGTGCGATTTCGCAGGGACGATTTGCGATCCTGTACACAAAGGGGGGCAGGCATGACGCGGCTGGGCGACGTTGCCAGACGCGCCTTGATCGATACAGTTGGCGCGACCCCGTCATTGACTGAAATCGGCCGTTCCATGCGCAGACTGTTTATCGCCATCGCGGCATTTCTTTGCTACATCCTGTTGCTGGGGTTCGTCGCCGGCGCGGCCGTCCTGGTGACAGGGCGGCCCGGGGGCGTGGCCTATGGCATCACCCTGCACTACCTGCTTCTGGGTCTGGGCATCCAGGGGGTCATCGCCTTGATCCTGGCCGAGGTCTTTTCCAGGCGTTCCGCATCCATCGCGGTTGCCGCGCTCAATGCAAGCCTCACAATCGCCCTTTTCCCGGGGTTTGGGTCCGGTCTGCTGGCCTACCTGGCCACGTCTGCCACGGCGCTCGCGCTATGTCTGTTGTACCTGGGATGCAAACCCGTGGTCGGGCGACCAGACTGACACCACATCAGCGCCTGATGGCAATTATTTCCGCCGCAGCCGGATGACCACGTCGACGCTGGCGATCTCGGCGCCCTCGGGGGCGTCGGGGATGCGGATGATTTCCAGCTGTTCGGCCGGGGCATCCGTCAGGCGGCCATCGTCCTCCCAGTAGAAATGCGGGTGTTCGTGGGTGTTGGTGTCGAAATAGCTTTTCGATCCGTCCACCGTCACTTCCTGCATCAACCCGGCATCGCAAAACGCCTTGAGCGTGTTGTAGACCGTGGCCAGAGACACGCTTTCACCCGCCTTGCGCGCGGCATCGAACAGGCCTTCGGCGGTGACATGACGATCCTGCCCGTCGCCCACCAACAGCGCGGCCAAAGCCACACGCTGCCGCGTCGGGCGCAGCTCGGATGTGCCCAGCCATTTCTGTCCGCGCTCGATTGCCTTGTGCTGCATCACGGGTCCTGTCCTCCTCGGCGTGTTCCATATATAGAGCGCCCCGCACCGCAATTTCAAACGGATTTGCCTGTTTTGCGTGCGATCCCGCGCGGCAAGGGCGCCCTTGCATGCCCTCGCGGCAGGGTGATAGAGGGGAAAAAACCGATCACTCAACCATATGGGAGCGCGCCAAACATGGCCGATTATCCGACCAGCTTCAGCAAGGAAGACCTCCTGAAATGCGCCGCGGGCGAGCTTTTTGGGCCCGGCAACGCGCAGCTTCCGGCGCCGCCCATGCTGATGATGGACCGGATCACCGACGTGTCCGCCGATGGCGGGGCGCATGGCAAGGGCCACATCACGGCGGAATTCGACATCAATCCCGACCTGTGGTTCTTTGAATGCCACTTTCCCGGCAACCCGATCATGCCCGGCTGCCTGGGTCTTGACGGGCTGTGGCAGCTGACCGGCTTCAACCTGGGCTGGCGTGGCTGGCAGGGGCGCGGTTACGCGCTGGGTGTGGGCGAGGTCAAGCTGACCGGCATGGTGCGCCCCGACCGCAAGATGCTGACCTACAAGATCGACTTTACCAAGGCGATCCAGACCCGCCGCCTGACCATGGGCGTCGCCGACGGCATCGTCGAGGCGGACGGCGAAGTGATCTATATGGTCAAGGACATGAAGGTGGCGCTCAGCGAAAGCTGAGCCTTCCTGCCAGAGGCACACGCCTTGGCGCTGCGAAAAAGGAAGAGGCCCCCGGGCCTCTTTTTTGTTGAGTGGCGGGTTAGAGCCCATACTTACCAAGGTTCTGCACAACGGAGAATGTCGGGTCGTGTCACACCTCTTGCACCTCAGTGTGTTGCACCTGACAATGCCAACATGTCCAACGAGACTTGGAAAAAATACCAAAACATGGAGACCTATCGTATTGACGGCGAACGGTTCTCGACGCTTGAAGAATTCTATGAAGAGATCAGCCGTGTTCTCATTCCAAATGTCAGCTGGGGGCATAACCTCGATGCCTTTAATGACATTCTGCGTGGTGGCTTTGGCACCCCGGATGAGGGCTTTATTCTAATCTGGGAAAACTCAGCATTGTCGAAGAAGCGGTTGGGATACCCGGAAACCGTAAGGATATTGGAGCGTCGGCTTGATCGTTGCCATCCAACTGCGCACCGATCGGTGAAGAGACAATTGCGGGATGCGGGAAACAACAAGGGTGCCACTGTTTTCGTCTGGTTGGTGGAAGTCATACGTGCGCATGGCGAGGGTGGAGAAGAGGCAGAGGACAATGTGATCTTGAAGCTTAGCTAGCCGAAGCGGACTTTGGGGATCACTTTACCAACGGCAGGAAAGTCCGCAAAGCTGGCAGTCCCTTGGTTGCATCACCACTTACCCCCCACATCCCATCACCAAACAACCCACCCACCTTGCACCCTGCCCCGCCAATGGCCTAGATAGGTTTTAACTAGCAAGGGAGTGGCCGCATGCGCCGTGTCGTCGTCACAGGTCTGGGGGTCGTATCCTCCATCGGGAACAATGCAGACGAGGTTCTGGCCTCGCTCAAGGCGGGCAAGTCCGGGATCACCGCCAATGAGGCGATGAAGGAACATGGCTTTCGCAGCCAGATCGCCGGCGACATCAAGCTGAATGTCGCGGATCACATCGACAAACGCACCCTGCGCTTCATGGGGCCGGGCGCGGCCTATGCCTATATCGCCATGGGTCAGGCGATTGCAGACTCGGGCCTTGAGGAAAAGGACATCGTCAACCCGCGCACCGGCCTGGTGGCCGGGTCCGGTGGCCCGTCGACCAGCGCCATGCTGGTGGCGCATCAGGCGGTTCTGAACAATGGCTCGACCAAGCGGATCGGGCCCTTTGCGGTTCCGAAATGCATGTGCTCGACCGTGTCGGCCAACCTTGCGACGGCCTACCAGATCAAGGGCATCAACTATTCGATCACCTCGGCCTGCTCGACCAGCTTGCATTGCATCGGCAACGCGGCGGAACAGATCATGATGGGCAAGCAGGATGTGATGTTCGCAGGCGGCGGAGAGGAACTGGACTGGACCCTGTCCTGCCTGTTCGACGCCATGGGCGCGATGTCGTCCAAGTATAACGACACGCCGGAAAAAGCCTCGCGCGCCTTTGACGCGAACCGCGACGGGTTCGTGATCGGCGGCGGCGGCGGTATCGTCGTGCTGGAAGAGCTGGAGCACGCCCGCGCCCGCGGCGCCAAGATCTATGCCGAGGTTACCGGCTATGGCGCGACGTCCGACGGCGCCGACATGGTCGCCCCGTCCGGCGAAGGCGGCGAACGGGCGATGCGCGTGGCCCTGTCCACCCTGCCCGAGGGCCGCAAGGTCAGCTATATCAACGCGCACGGCACCTCGACCCCTGTCGGCGATGTGGGCGAGATCGAAGCGGTGCGCCGGGTGTTCGGCGATGGATCGACCCCGCCGGTGTCCTCGACCAAGTCGATGACCGGCCACAGCCAGGGCGCCACCGGCGCACAAGAGGCGATCTATTGCCTGCTGGCGCTCGAGCATGACTTCATCATCCCGTCGATCAACGTCGAAACGCTGGACCCGGCCCTGAAACCTGCGGAAATCGCCACAAGCCTTGTGGAAAACGCCGGGCTGGACAGCGTGATGACCAACTCTTTTGGCTTTGGCGGCACGAACGGGTCGATGATCCTGTCGAAATTGCGCGATTAAATCAGGATATTCAGACGATGATCATGTCTTTGAAGGGCAAGCGCGGGCTTGTCATGGGTGTTGCGAACGAACGTTCCATCGCCTGGGGGATTGCCAAGGCCTGCGCCGAGGCCGGGGCCGAGCTGGCCTTTACCTACCAGGGCGACGCCTTTGGCAAGCGGTTGCAGCCGCTGGCAGCCAGCGTCGGCAGCGATTTCATGGTCGATGTCGACGTGACGGACGATGCCTCGCTGGACGCGGCCTTTGACGCCCTTGCGGCGCGCTGGGACCGGCTGGATTTCGTCATCCACGCCATCGCCTATTCCGACAAGAATGAATTGACGGGCCGCATCCTCAACACCTCGCGCGAGAACTTCAAGAATTCGCTCGATATCTCGGCCTACAGCTTTATCGACGTGGCGCGCCGGGCGCATCCGCTGATGACCCAAGGCGGCACGCTGATCACCCTGACCTACATGGGCAGCACCCGCGTGACGCCCAATTACAACGTCATGGGTGTGGCCAAGGCCGCGCTGGAAAGCGCCACCCGCTATCTGGCCAACGATCTTGGCCCCGATGGCATCCGCGTCAACGCCATCAGCCCCGGCCCGATGAAAACCCTGGCCGGCGCGGCCATCGGTGGCGCGCGCAAGACCTACAAGCACACGGATGAAAACGCCCCGCTGGGCGGCAATGCCACGCTGGATGCGGTGGGCGGCACAGCCGTTTACCTGATTTCCGACGCCGGCGCCTGTACCACCGGCGAGATCATCCGCGTGGACGGCGGTTTCCACGTTCTGGGGATGCCGCAGTACGACAACCTTTAAGGGGACCTTGCCATGTTTCGTTTCGTTCTGTCCGGGCTATGCGCGCTGTCCCTTGCGGGCTGCATGCAGGGCGCAGCGCCCGGCGCAGGGGCCACTGCAAACGATGGCATGGCAAGCAAGCTGAAGCCGGGCAGCAGTGAAAACGACGCCTTTCTGACCTTTGGTCCAGAAAGCGGCTTTGAACGGAACCCGCAGAACTGGGACCAATCCTGCCTCAGCTATGCCTACGGGCCGGGTGATGCGCCGCGCTATGTCCATGCGTTGTATGAAAACGGCGCCCTGGTCCGCGCCACCGAAGGCCATGGCGGGCTGTGCACCTTTGACGCCCCTGACGCGGGCATGGGCACCTAGGGTGGTTGGCGGGCCGCATGCGACAGGATTGACCTGACCCATGGTGACGCGCCTTTCCGCCGCCTTTCGCAGACGACCGATCCTGACCGGGGCCTTTGCCCTTGCGCTGGCGCTGACACTGTTCTTTGCCATCCGTCTTGCGCTGCATTCGCTGTATTGGACCGACCCGGCCCACCGTGACCAGCAGATCATGGAATGGATGACGCCGGGCTATGTGGCGCATTCCTGGTCCGTCCCCAGGGCACTGGTCGGCGATACGCTGGGCTTTGCCAAGGGGGCCTTTGAACCCGGCCAGACCCTGGAAGAGCTGGCCGAGCAGCGCGGCGTGCCGGTCGCGCAGCTGATCGAAGACCTGAATGCCGCCATCGCCGATTTCAGGGCCAATCCGCATGACTGATGCGCTGGTTTCCCTGGTTCCGCTGTATGGTGGCTGGATCCTGATGATCGTCACCTTTCTGTCCTGCCTGGCGCTGCCTGTCCCGTCATCCTTCCTGATGCTGGCTGGCGGGGCCTTTGCCGCCTCGGGCGATCTGGGGCTTGGCACGGCTGTGCTGTCGGCCTACGGCGGCGCGGTGGCTGGCGACCAGTCCGGCTATCTGATCGGCAACAAGGGCGGCGCGCCGCTTGTGTCGCGGCTGGGCCGGCACCCCAAGGGCGCCGAGACCCTGCTGCGGGCAACCGACCTGGTGACGCGGCGCGGCGGTATCGCGGTCTTTCTGACGCGCTGGTTGTTCAGCCCGCTTGGTCCCTATGTCAACTTCATCGGCGGCGCGATGGGGCTGAGCTGGCACCGGTTCACCGTCGGCAGCCTGAGCGGAGAGGCCGTCTGGGTCAGCCTTTATACCGGGCTGGGGTTTCTGTTTGCCGCGCAGATCGTCGAAGTCGCGCAGATCGCCACCGACCTTGCCGGTTTGCTGGCGGCGGCGGCGGTTGCCGGAGTGCTGGGCATGCAGCTGTTCCGCACACGCCCCGACCAGACGCCCGGAGACTGAGCCCCCGTCAGCCCTGCGGCCTCAGAACCACTGCCCCGGCTCCATCAGCCCAAGGTCCAGCAATTGCCGCGAATGCCATTCAAAGGGCATCGAATTGTGCCAGCGGAAATTCTTGATATCAAAGGTGCTTCCGGGGTTTGACTTCAGCGCCTTGGCGGTGCGGAACGATGCGATGGCCGCCGTCAGGTTGTTGTGCCAGGGGCAGGCATAAGTGTTGTATTCCTCGATCGAAAAGGTGTGGTCGTCGCGCAGGGTCAGGCCCGGCTGGGCGCGGAACAACCCGATCCTGTCGATCTTGCGCCGCGCCTGGGGCACGTGTTCCTCGTAGCGCCAGCGCAACCCGCCATAGAAATCCAGCTGCCGTTCCTTGGGATGATCGTGATTTTCGCCGTCCTTGCGCGCCAGCGCGTAATACCCCGAACGATCCAGGTAGGCGTCATCCAGTGACACCGCCAAGGGAAACTGGTTCAGATCGCCGGCGTACAGATCCACCACGTAGGTCAGCATCGCATCGCGGCGTTCCTCGGTGTGGAACGCCAGCAGCTCGCCGACCGAGCGTGTCTCGCAGAACGGGTAGAACAGGTATTCGGCGTTATAGCAGTAATACATCCACTGACCCGGCGCGGCGGCGATCATCGCGTTGACATGGGTCTGAACGGCCTGATCGACGCGCGGATTGAAATCGATGCGGATGGTCTTGTCACGCAGGTCCGGGGGCAGGTCATAGCGCGGCTCCATGAAGGCCATCGTGGTCTGAAACCCCAGCTGGCGATGATGCCGCAAGGTGGTGGCCAGTTCCACATCGTCTTCGGCAAAGATCATCGCCACCGGCCCCCGGGCCAGCGCGGCGGGATCCGCCTGAAGAAAGTCCTGAAGGTTCTTGTACTGCATCCTGCGCCCCTGCCCCGGCGGTTTTGCCATAGAATCCGTGAAAATCTCGTGCATTGCAAGCGATGGGGGATTCGGGCTATCTGCGGCCCTTGAAACCAAGGGTGAATGGAATTTTCGCAGAAAATTCTTGCATGCCCCAGGCCGCGCGACAGGACAGACCCATGACCCAGCCCAAAAAGCTTTTCATCAAGACCTACGGTTGCCAGATGAACGTCTACGACAGCGAGCGTATGGCCGAAGCCATGGGCGGTCAGGGCTATGTCACCACCGACAGTCCCGACGACGCGGACATGATCCTGTTGAACACCTGCCACATCCGCGAAAAGGCCGCCGAAAAGGTCTATTCCGAGCTTGGCCGCTACAAGGGGCTCAAGACCGCCAAGCCCGATCTCAAGATCGGTGTCGCCGGCTGCGTCGCCCAGGCAGAAGGCGAAGAGATCATGCGCCGCCAGCCCATGGTCGACCTGGTCGTCGGGCCGCAAAGCTATCACCGCCTGCCGGATCTGACCGCCAAGGCGATTGCCGGCGAACGCGCGCTGGACACCGATTTCCCCGAAGAGGACAAGTTCGAGCACCTCAAGGCCCGCCCCAAGGCGGCGCGCGGGCCCACCGCCTTCCTGACCGTTCAGGAAGGCTGTGACAAGTTCTGCGCCTTCTGCGTGGTGCCCTATACCCGCGGCGCCGAAGTCAGTCGCCCCGCCAACCGCGTGATGACCGAGGCCCGCGACCTGGTCGAACGCGGCGTGCGCGAAATCACCCTGCTGGGCCAGAACGTCAACGCCTATCACGGTCACGATGGCGGCCTTGCCGGGCTGATCCGCGAACTGGCCACCATCGACGGGCTGGAACGCATCCGGTTCACCACCAGCCACCCCAACGACATGGACGACGCCCTGATCGCCGCCCACGGCGACTGCGACAAGCTCATGCCCTATCTGCACCTGCCCGTGCAGGCCGGCAGCGACAAGATCCTCAAACGCATGAACCGCAGCCACACCGCCGAACAGTACCTGAAGCTGATCGAACGTCTGCGCGCCGCGCGCCCCGACCTGCACCTGTCGGGCGATTTCATCGTCGGTTTCCCCGAAGAGACCGAGGCCGATTTTCAGGACACCCTGGCCCTGATCGAAGCGGTCAAATACGGCAGCGCCTTTTCCTTCAAGTATTCCGAGCGCCCCGGCACCCCCGCCGCCGAACGCCCCCAGATGGACGAGGCAGAAAAGGACGACCGGCTGCAGCGCCTTCAGGCTCTGCTGACCCGCCAGCAGCGCGAATTGCAGGATGCCATGGTCGGGCGCGAAGTCACCGTCCTGTTCGAAAAACCGGGTCGCATGCCCGGGCAGATGGTGGGCAAATCCGAATATCTGCATGCAGTGCACGTCAGCGGCGCCTCCCTGGCCCGCGGCGACCTGGCCAAGGTGCGAATCGTGTCCTCGGGCCCGAACTCGCTCAAGGGCGAATTGATCCCCGGCGAGGGCTGACAGAAGTCCTTGTTTCGCAAGCAGCCTTCGGTTTATCCACAGTTTGCCCCGCGCCGACCGGGAATTGTTTCGGAATCCGGTGCAAAAGCCCTGCCTTTTCGCTTCACACGCGAGAAACATTTGCTAATGTGTTGATTATAGTAAGTTTGCGCGCACCCGCTGCCAATATTGGGATTCGCGCGCTGGGGGAAACACGAACCAAGGGACAGTGGCTGTGGCAAATCGCATTTCCAAAGCCGTCGGCGCAATCGCGCTGGCTGCCCTGACGGGTATCACGGCCTCTGCGCCGGCGATGGCCGACGGGACAGGGCAAAAAGAACCATTCATCTCTACGCAGAACACGCGCACCATCAAAGGTGAACAGTATATTCCGGGCATCTGGATTGATCCCGACGGCTGTGAACACTGGGTCATGGACGACGGCGTCGAAGGCTACATGGACATCCATCTGGATCGCAAAGGTCTGCCGGTCTGCAACCGCGGCAACACCTGCGGCGTGATGAACACCGACCAGTTCTTTGCCACCGACAGCCACCGCATCTCGGCTGCCGGCAAACAGAAACTGGCGGAATTCTTCCAAAGCGCCTCGGCCCAAGCCTACATCATCGCAGGCCACACCGACAGCCGCGCTTCGGACGAATACAACATGCGTCTCAGCTATAACCGCGCGCTGGCCGTGGCCAATGTCGCCAAGTCGATCGGCGCGAACATTTCCGACGTGCGCGGCTATGGCGAACGCTGGCCGGTTGCCTCGAACGGCACCTCGACCGGCATGGCCAAGAACCGCCGCGTCGAAATCATCTGCATTCGCTAAAGGGGCCTGACGACATGAAACTGATCAAACTGGCCCTTGTTCTGGGTGCGGCCACCGTTCTTGCCGGCTGCGAAGTCGGCGAAGGCATCGGCGCCTACGGCCCCGACAAAAGCATCGACCGCGGCATCGACGCCGACGATCTGAGCACCATGCGCGCAGGTATCTGGGTTGACCCCAATGGCTGCGACCACTGGATCATCGATGACGGCGTCGAGGGCTACCTGTCCGGCCGTCTCGACAAATACGGCAAACCGGTCTGCTCGGGCGTCGCCCCGCCGACCATCGCCACCGGCGATTTCAAGCAGGGCTCGACCTCGATCATCGGCGATCCGCTCTGATCGTCGTGTTGACTGCACAAATCAAAGGCCGCGCACCCGTTGCGCGGCCTTTTTCGTTTCAAACACGTGACATTTGCCTCTCACCGCTTGCGTCACCCGCCCGGTCTTGGCACCATATGTTGAACCCCATGCGCAGGAGACATGCGTGAACACAGGCACCCTGACCGAAGCGATCCTCGAATTCCCAGACAACCGTCTGCTGATCGATCTGTGCGGCGAATACGACCGCAACCTGACCGATATCGAAACCCGGACCGGCGTTCAGATCCTGCGGCGGGGCAACTTCCTTGCCGTTCACGGCACCCCCGAGGCCCAGGCCGAAGCCACCGAAGTGCTGCGCGCCCTCTACGAGCGGCTCGAACAAGGCCGCGAAGTCAGCCGCGGCGAGATTGATCGCCAGTTCCGCATGGGTGACGACTCCGGCCCCGACGACCAGCTGGAAATGTTCCAGGGCGGCAAGGTCGAAATCAAGACCCGCAAAAAGCTGATCGAACCCCGCACCGAAGCGCAAAAGGCCTATGTCCGCGCCCTGTTCGAAAACGAGATGGCCTTTGGCATCGGCCCTGCCGGCACCGGCAAGACCTACCTGGCCGTGGCCGTCGGCGTGAACATGCTGATCAACGGCGAGGTCGACAAGATCATCCTGTCCCGCCCCGCCGTCGAGGCGGGCGAAAAACTGGGCTACCTGCCCGGCGACATGAAGGAAAAGGTCGATCCCTACATGCAGCCGCTCTATGACGCGCTGAACGATTTCCTGCCCGGCAAGCAATTGGCAAAGATGATCGAGGAAAAGACCGTGGAAATCGCCCCGCTGGCCTTCATGCGCGGGCGCACACTGTCCAACGCCTTCGTCGTGCTGGACGAGGCACAGAACGCCACCTCGATGCAGATGAAGATGTTCCTGACCCGCCTTGGCGAAGGCTCGCGCATGGTGATCACCGGCGACCGCACCCAGGTCGACCTGCCCCGCGGCATGCCCTCGGGGCTTGCCGATGCCGAACGGCTCCTGAACGCCATCCCCAAGATCTCCTTCAACTACTTCACCTCCAAGGACGTCGTGCGCCACCCGCTTGTCGCCGCCATCATCGAGGCCTACGAAAAGGACGCGGAACAGGGCTGAACGCCCTTCGTTTCCAATTGCCACAAATATCCCGGGGGTCCGGGGGCAGAGCCCCCGTTGCGAGCCACATGTTGACCGACACCATCATCGAAGACGCGCGCTGGGACCAGGCCGGTCTGGAAACCCTTGCCGAACAGGCCGCGCAGGCCGTCCTGCGCCACCTGGGCATCGCCGAAGAAGACCACGAAATCGCGGTGCTTGGCTGCGACGACACGCGCATCGCCGCGCTGAATGCCGATTTCCGTGGCAAGCCGACCCCGACCAATGTGCTCAGCTGGCCCTCCGAAGACCTTTCCGCCGAAATTCCCGGCGAAAACCCGCTGCCGCCCGAACTGCCAGAGCTGGGCGATATTGCCATTGCCTTTCAGACCTGCGAACGCGAAGCGCAGGAACAGGGCAAACCCTTTGCGGACCATGTCACCCATCTGGTCATTCACGCCGTGCTGCATTTGCTGGGCTACGACCACATCCGTGACGCGGATGCCACGTTGATGGAAGGTATCGAAGTGGCGATACTTGGCAAACTGGGGGTGCCGGACCCATATAGGGAACTTGACGGGCCATCGGGCCTCTAACTGGACAGGAAAAATGGGCGACAACGACGACCCGTCTAATGCAGCGCAGGGCGCGCAAGTGACGGGACCGACAGACAAGACCGAGAATGACAGCCCCGGCGTGATCCGGCGGCTCTTTGGATGGATCGGCGGCGATCAACAGGCCACATCGCCGGTAAACGGCAGCACGCCTCCGCGCCCCGAACCGCCCCGGCATGGCATGATCAACCTGCGCCGCATGCGGGTCGAAGACGTGGCCATCCCCAAGGCCGAAATCGTCGCCGTGCCCAGCACCATCACCAAGGACGATCTGGCGCAGGTGTTCCGTGACACCGGCCTGACCCGGGTGCCGGTGTTCGAAGGCACGCTGGACACACCGGTCGGCATTGCCCACCTCAAGGATTTCGCGCTGCAGCACGGCTTCAACGGCACCGGCCAGCGTTTCAACCTCAAACGGATGGTGCGGCCCCTGCTGTTCGTTCCGCCCTCGATGCCCATCGGCGTCCTGCTGACCAAGATGCAGGCCGAACGCCGCCACATGGCGCTGGTGATCGACGAATATGGCGGTGTCGACGGTCTGGTGACCATCGAGGATCTGATCGAACAGGTCATCGGTGAAATCGAGGACGAACACGACACCGACGAAGGCCAGTATTGGACCAAGGAACGCTCTGGCTGCTACCTTGCCCTGTCCAAGACCCCCTTGAACGATTTCGAGGCCGAGCTGGGCATGCCCCTGACCGACCACGACGAAATCGACGAAGAAGAGATCGACACGCTGGGCGGCCTGGTCTTCATGCTGGCCGGCCGGGTTCCGGTCCGGGGCGAAGTGGTCCGCCACCCTGCCGGGCTGGAGTTCGAGGTGGTCGACGCTGATCCGCGCCGGATCAAGCGGTTGCGCGTGCGCCTTCCCGGCGCAGCGGGCAGCGGTGCTGCCGCCGTCCCGGCTGCGGAAAAACCGACAACGCAGGCCGGCGACCAGACAGGTGCCTGACATGACCGTTTGGGCCGCCGGCCCGTCCCGTCCGCTTCCCCGTTGGGCGCGCCTGCCGCTTGCCATCGGCTTTGGCATGGTGATCGGGCTGGGCGCGGCGCCCTTTGATCTGTGGTATGTCGCCCTTCTGGGGTATGTCGGGGCCTTCTGGCTGTTCCTGAACGCGCCGCGCGGCATCCATGCGGTCGGCACTGGCTGGGCAGTGGGCTTTGGCTATTTCGGCCTGTCACTGGGCTGGATCGTCGAACCCTTTATGGTCGATGCTGCCGAAACCGGCTGGATGGCTCCCTTTGGCCTGCTTGGGCTGGCGGGCGGGCTGGCGCTGTTCTGGGCGCTGGCCTTCTGGCTGGCGGGCCATGCGCGCCGCGCCCCCCTGGCAACGCTTGTCCTGGCCTGGAGCGCGGCGGAACTGGCGCGCGCCTATGTCTTTACCGGATTCCCCTGGGGGCTTGTCGGCTATCTCTGGGCGCCCAGCGCGGGCATCCAGTGGGTGTCGGTCATCGGACCGCACGGGCTGACACTGGTCACTCTGGCGCTGACCGCCCATGCCGCAAGGGTGCTTCGCGCACCTTCGCGCCTGGGCGCTGCGGCGCTTGTGGCCGCCCTGATCGCGGTACTGGGTGGCGGCGCCCTGCTGATGCCGCCCGAACAGGACCTGAGCAAGCGCCCCATCGTGCGCCTGATCCAGCCCAATGCGGCCCAGCATGAAAAGTGGAACCCCGACCTGGTTCCGATCTTCTTCAACCGCCAACTGACCTATACCGCCGCCCCGACCGAAACCCCGGACGCCCCGCGCCCGGCGCTGGTGGTCTGGCCCGAAACCTCGGTCCCCGGCTTGCTGCACCGCTCGGGCGACATGCTGGCCATGATCTCCGAGGCGGCGCAGGGCAGCCCCGTTGCCCTTGGCATCCAGCGCTACGAGGGCGGCGGATATTTCAACTCGCTCGCCGTGCTGGACGGCTATGGCGACGTGGCGCAGGTCTATGACAAACACCACCTTGTCCCCTTTGGCGAATACATGCCCGCCGCCGGGGTGTTCAAACGCTGGAACATCGCCGGGCTCGCCGCGCGGGCCGAAGGCGGCTATTCCCCCGGCCCCGGCCCGGCGCTGATCAATCTGGGCCCGCTTGGCCTTGCCCTGCCGCTGATCTGTTACGAGGCGGTCTTTCCGCAGGATGTGCACCGCGCGCCGCAGCGGCCCGACCTGCTGCTGCAGATCACCAATGACGCCTGGTTCGGCCAATGGTCCGGGCCCTATCAGCACCTGCGCCAGGCCCGCATACGCGCCATCGAACAGGGCCTGCCCATGGCGCGGGCCGCCAATACCGGCGTTTCCGCGATGATCGACGGCGGTGGGCGCATTACCGCCGAACTGGGCCTGGGCGTTGCCGGATACCTTGATGCCCCCTTGCCAGCGCCCGCACGCATAACGATTTATTCACGAACAGGCGATCTACCTGCACTGGTGTTACTCTTTCTGGCCTCTTTGGCGCTATTCCTGCTGCGAAACCGCAATGCGCATTGACCGCAGGGTCCACCGGGCGTAGTGCGAACCAACCGAATTTGCCCGTCACAACGGCTTCCTGGCGTGACGGAGAACCCCAATGGAGCAATTCCCATGTCCCGTCAGAACTATATCTTTACCTCCGAGTCGGTGTCCGAAGGCCATCCGGACAAGGTCTGCGACCGCATTTCCGACGCCATCCTCGATGCGTTTCTGGCCGAGGACCCGCTGGCCCGCGTCGCCTGCGAAACCTTTGCGACCACCGATCGCGTGGTGATCGGCGGCGAGGTCGGCTTGACCGATCAGGCCAAGCTGGCCGAATACATGCACCGCATCCCCGACATCGCCCGCGCCTGCATCAAGGACATCGGCTATGAGCAGGACAAATTCCACCACGCCACCTGCGAGATCACCAACCTGCTGCACGAACAATCCGCCCATATCGCACAGGGCGTGACCGGCGAACGCGGCGACGAGGGCGCAGGCGATCAGGGCATTATGTTCGGCTATGCCACGAACGAGACCGAGGCGCTTATGCCTGCCCCGATCCAGTATTCCCACGCCATCCTGCGCCGCCTGGCCGAGGTCCGCAAGGACGGTACAGAACCGCTGCTGCGCCCTGACGCGAAATCGCAGATTTCCGTGCGTTACGTCGATGGCAAACCGGTCGGCGTCACCTCGATCGTGCTGTCGACCCAGCACGAGTCCGAGGCGCAGAGCAGCGCCGACATCCGCGCCATCGTCGAACCCTACATCCGTCAGGTCCTGCCTGACGGCTGGATCAGCGCCGACACCGAATGGTGGGTGAACCCCACCGGCACCTTCGTCATCGGCGGCCCCGATGGCGACGCGGGCCTGACCGGGCGCAAGATCATCGTCGACACCTACGGCGGCGCGGCCCCCCATGGCGGCGGCGCGTTTTCCGGCAAGGACCCGACCAAGGTCGACCGCTCGGCCGCCTATGCGGCGCGCTATCTGGCCAAGAACATCGTCGCGGCGGGCATGGCGGACCGTTGCACCGTGCAGCTGTCCTACGCTATCGGCGTGGCCAAGCCGCTGTCGATCTATGTCGACACCCACGGCACCGACGACGTGTCGCCCTCGGCCATCGAGCGCGCGATCCCCAAGGTCATGGACCTGACCCCGCGCGGCATCCGCACCCACCTTGAGCTGAACAAACCGATCTATGCGCGCACCGCCGCCTACGGCCACTTTGGCCGCGCCCCCGAGGCCGACGGCGGCTTCAGCTGGGAAAAGACCGATCTGGTCGAGGCGCTGAAAAAAGCCGTCTGACCCGGACCGACAGACCCGGTTTCAGGAGGACGTCAGGGGGCGGTGCAGAAAATGCGCCGCCCCCTTCTTATCATTTGCAGGCGGAACCCATACTTCAGCGCTCTGCCCGCATGGCGCCCAAGGCGGCGCACCGCGCTTTTTCTTCATCAGGTTGGAGTTCCCATGTCCAAAGTCATCCTCGTCACCGGTTGTTCCACCGGCCTTGGCGTCAGCATCGCAGTTCAGGCCGCCGCCGCCGGCCACCGGGTCTTTGCCACCATGCGCAACCTGTCCAGGAGCGACACGCTGAAGGCCGCCGCCACCGCCAGGGGCGTGAAGCTGGAAATCCTGCAACTGGACGTGCAGGACAGCGGCTCGGTCGAGGCGGCCGTGGCGCAGGTGCTGGAACAGACCGGCGGCAAGCTGGACGTGCTGATCAACAATGCCGGCGCGGGCTATGTCAGGACCACCGAACAGGCCAGCGAAGCAGACATCCAGTGGGTGATGGACGTGAACTTTACCGGCGTGGTGCGCTGCACCAAGGCCGTAATCGGCCATTTCCGCCAACAGCGCAGTGGTCACGTGATCACCATATCCTCGGTTGGGGGCCTTGTGGGCCAACCCTTCAACGAAATCTACTGCGCTGCGAAATTCGCCGTCGAAGGCTATATGGAGGCGATGGCCAGCTATATCACCCCCAGTTTCGGCATCCATTTCACCACCGTGGAACCCGGCGGCATCCAGTCCGACTTTGCCGCGAACGTCATGAAGCAGGTCGAACAGACCGGCGGCATGCTGGATGACGAATACCTGCCCATCTTGCAAAAATACATCGGCGGCGCGCAAAACCGCGCGGCAGGCAGCGACATCTACCAGACCGCAGACCAGGTGGCCGCCGTGGTCATGGACTGCATCAACACCGAAACGCCCCCGATCCGCACCCGGACATCGGACTGGGGCCGGGCTTTTTGCGGGCTCAAGACCGATCTCGACCCCGATGGCCGCAAACAACAGGCCCGCGTGATCGAGCAGTTCCTGTCCTGATCCGGGGCCCATCGCGGGGCCACTGCGCAGTCTTGCGCCCCGCGATGGCTTTGGCGTGCATTGCCCCGCGCTCCGGCTTTCTGTAAAGCCCCCTGCCATGACCACTTCGAACAAACATCCCGACGCCCCCTGGCGCAATTTCTATGGCCGCGTGCGGGGCAAGACGCTCAAGCCCGCGCAAGAGGCGTACCTGAACGAAGACCTGGACACGCTGTCGCCCGGCCTTGTCGACTGGGACGTCAATCCCGACCGCACTCCGCTGGACCTGAACGCCCTGTTTTCGGGCAAACCGGTCTGGCTGGAAATCGGGTTTGGCGGCGGCGAACATCTGGTGCATCAGGCCGCGACCTACCCGGATGTCGGCATCATCGGCTGCGAACCGTTCATCAACGTCGTCGCCATGCTGCTGGGCAAGATCCGCAAGGCGGGCGTCAGCAATCTGCGGGTCCATCCCGGCGACGTGCGCAACCTGTTCGACGTGCTGCCCGAGGCATCGCTGGACAAGGCCTTTCTGCTTTATCCCGATCCCTGGCCCAAGAAACGCCACCACAAACGCCGCTTTGTGACCCAGGAGCATCTGGAACCGCTGGCCCGCGCGCTGAAACCGGGGGCGGAATTCCGCGTGGCAACGGACATCCCGGACTATGTGCGCCAGACCCTGATCGAAGTTCCGAAAGCGGGCTTCGAATGGCTGGGCGAAGGCCCCGAGGATTGGCGCAAACCGTGGGGCGACTGGATTTCGACCCGCTACGAACAAAAGGCCCTGCGCGAAGGGCGCACGCCGCATTACCTGACCTTCCGGCGCCTGGGGTAGGCGCGGCAGGGGCGCTGCCCCTCGGCCTGCGGCCTCACCCCGGGATATTTTGGGCACAAAGAAACCCTGTGTCTGGACGCTAACGCAGCGGCGGTCTATCAGGCATGAAGCAGTTTTTGGAGGCTTCATGTCCGCGCACGGCACACCCATCCCGATGACCTCGTACAAGAGCGGCCCGCTGAAAGGCGAGGCGCATGTTCCCGGCGACAAGTCGATTTCGCACCGCTCGCTGATCCTTGGGGCGATGACGGTTGGCGAAACCAAAGTGACCGGATTGCTGGAGGGGCAGGACGTGCTGGACACCGCCAAGGCGATGCAGGCCTTTGGCGCCGACATCGAAAAGCGCGGCGAGACCTGGCACATTCACGGCGTCGGTGTCGGCGGATTTGGCGAGCCTGAAAACGTGATCGACTGCGGCAACTCGGGCACCGGGGTGCGGCTGATCATGGGCGCCATGGCGACCTGCCCGATCACCGCGACCTTTACCGGCGATGCCAGCCTGAACAAACGCCCGATGGCGCGGGTCACCGACCCCTTGGCGCTGTTCGGGGCGCGCGCCTATGGCCGATCCGGCGGGCGGTTGCCGATGACCATCGTCGGGGCCGCGAACCCCGTGCCGGTGCGCTATGCGACGCCGGTGCCCTCGGCGCAGGTCAAATCCGCCGTGCTGCTGGCCGGGCTCAATGCTCCCGGTGAAACCGTGGTGATCGAACGCGAAGCGACGCGCGATCATTCCGAACGCATGTTGGCGGGCTTTGGCGCGACCATCACCACCGAAGACACGGATGAGGGCCGCGTCATCACCCTGCAGGGCCGTCCCGAATTCACGCCGCAGACCATCATTGTGCCGCGCGATCCGTCCTCGGCCGCCTTCCCGGTCTGCGCCGCTCTGATCACCGAAGGTTCGGACGTTCTGGTGCCCAACATCGGGCTGAACCCGACCCGCGCCGGATTGTTCTTTACCCTGCAGGACATGGGGGCCGACCTGACCTTTGAGAACATGCGCGAAGAGGGCGGCGAACCGGTTGCCGATCTGCGCGCCAAATTCTCGCCCGACCTCAAGGGCATCGAGGTTCCCGCCGAACGGGCCGCCAGCATGATCGACGAATACCCCGTCCTGTCCGCCGTAGCGGCCTTTGCGCAGGGCAAGACACACATGCCCGGCGTCAAGGAGCTGCGCGTCAAGGAAAGCGACCGCATCGACGCCATGGCCACAGGCCTGCGCGCCGCCGGGATCACCGTCGACGAGGGCGAAGACTGGTGGACGGTGCATGGCCGCGGCTTTGGCGATGTGCCGGGCGGCGCCACGGTGCAAAGCCATCTGGATCACCGCATCGCCATGTCCTTTCTTGTCATGGGCCTTGCCACCGAAAAACCGATGAGCGTCGATGACGGCCAGCCGATTGCGACCTCTTTCCCGATCTTCGAAGGGCTGATGGCGCAGCTTGGCGCGCGGATCGACCGTGACTGAGACCAGGGCAGCGGCAAGGCCCCGCCGCGCAATCGGGTTCTGGGCGCTGGTGATCTTTGTCGGCATGGCGGTGGCGCTGCACTGGCGGATCGCCCCCCTGTCTCCGGGCGGGTTCCTGCCGCAGGCGCACCTGGGCAGCTATTCGCTGCGCGATCTTTACGGCTTTGCCTCCCAGGTCGGGGCCGATCCGGGCGCGGTCGCCCTGTATACCCGGTTGCTGGCCTGGGTCGATCCGGCCTTTGTGCTGCTGTTTTCGCTTTGGGTGGTGCTGTCCTTTGACAACCGCACGCTGGGCATCTGCCTGGCGCTGGTCTTTGCGCTGCTGGACCTGACGGAAAACGGCATGTTGCTGTATCTTCTGTCTGCCATGCGCTGGGAATATTTCTTTGTGAACTTCGACGACATGCCCGTGCCGGTCCTGACCGACGCCCCGCTGTTCCTGTCGTGGATCACCAGCGCCAAGCTGGTCATGGCCGCCAGCCTTGTGCTGATCATTGCCGGACAGGCCCTTCGCACCCGCCTTCAATCCAGGACCAAGCCATGACCCCCTTTTACGTTGCCCTACACCTTTACGATCCGCTTGCCCCCGCGACGATGGCCGCCGGCGACGTCTATGGCGGCGAAGCCCGCCTGTTCGTGCTGACCGACGACAGCCTGGCCAAGGCGCTGTTCACCGTGCTTGAAAGCATCGCGGACAAGGGCGCGCGGCTGGAGCGGATCGAATTCGCCGGTCCGGTCGAGACCTTTCAGCCCGATCACTTTCCCTTTGAAATCGACGTCATCGCCATGAGCGACGATGCCATGGAAACCGGCGACATCTGCAGCTCGCCGGCCTATACCTATGCCCCCTGGGATGCGCCGCAGCCCTCGGGGGTCAGCCTGGCCGTGCTGGACCTGTTCGACCCTTCGATGGTGTCGGGCAACCAGCCCTATGCCGGGGAACAATGCCTGGCGGCCGTGCCCGGCGATCCCGACAGTGCCCTGCGCGGCCTGCTCGAGGTGCTTGAAAACGACGACATCCGTCTCAAGGCGCTTGAGGATCTGCGTGACAGCGCCGAGGCCGAGCCCGACGAATATGACGCCGAATGGGACATCGCCGAACTGGTCGGCGAGGCCAAGGAAACCAACGGACCTGCGTTTTCCCTGGCCTTCGCCTATGAACGCGAGGACTGAGGTCTGACGAAAGAAGGAGCGGACATGGCTTTCACCATCGCCATCGACGGGCCGGCAGCCGCCGGCAAGGGGACGATCAGCCGGGCCGTGGCCGAACACTTCGGCTTTGCCCACCTCGACACCGGGCTTTTGTACCGTGCTGTGGGGCGCAAGATGCTGGATGGCACCGCCCCGATCGAGGCGGCGCAATCACTGGTCGCCGAGGATCTGGAAAACCCCACCCTGCGCAGCCCCGAGGTGGCCCAGGCCGCCTCCAAGGTCGCCGTCATCCCCGAGGTGCGCGCCGCGCTGGTCGATTTCCAGCGCGCCTTTGCCCGCCGCGCGGGCGGCGCCGTGCTGGACGGGCGCGACATCGGCACCGTGATCTGCCCCGAGGCCGAGGCCAAGCTGTTCGTCACCGCCAGTGCCGAAGTCCGGGCGCGGCGACGCCATCTGGAACTGGCGGAGAAAGACGCGGATGTGGACTTTGACACCGTGCTTGCCGATGTGCGCGAACGCGACGAGCGCGACATGAACCGCGCCGATGCTCCCTTGAAACCGGCCGACGATGCGGTGACCATCGACACCACGGATCTGGACATCGACAGCGCAGTGCGCGCCGCCATTAACGCGATCACTGCCAGAAAGGGCACCCCATGAAGCAGGTCAGCATCGGGGCGAACGGCCCCAAAACCGCCTGTCTGGGCATTGGCGGCATGTCCTTTGCGGACTTCTATGGACCGACGAGCGAAGAAAACTCCCATGCCATCCTCGATGCCGCCATCGCGGCGGGCGTGACCCATATCGACACCTCGAATGTCTATGGCATGGGCCGGTCCGAAACGGCGATCGGCACCTACCTGCGGGCCAACCCTGCGGCGCGGGACCATTTCCACATCGCCACCAAGGGCGGGATCAGCAAGGACGCGCAGGGCAACCGCGCCTTTGACAATTCACCCCAACACCTCGAAGCGGCGCTGGATGCCTCGCTGCAGCGGCTGGGGATCGACCGCGTCGATCTGTACTATGTCCACCGCCGCGAGGCCGCGCGCCCCATCGAAGAAGTCGCCGAAACCCTTGCCGGCCTGGTGGCAAAGGGCAAATGCAGACAGATCGGTTTCTCCGAGATCGCGCCGTCGTCGCTGCGCCGCGCCCATGCGGTGCATCCGGTGGCCGCCGTCCAGTCGGAATATTCGCTGGCCACCCGCTTTCCCGAACTGGGGCTGGTGCAAACCTGCGCCGAGCTGGGCACGGCGCTTGTCGCCTTTTCGCCAGTCAGCCGGTCACTTTTGACCGATACGCCGCTGGCCGCGGAGGTGATCCAGACCCTGCCCTTCCTGAAATCCGCGCCGCGTTTCCAGCAGCCGAACCTGTCGGCCAACCTTGCCCTGACCGAAGGCTTTCGCAGACTGGCCGCGGAAATGGGTCTGCCTGCCGCCGGCCTTGCCATCGCCTGGTGTCTGGCCAAGGGCGATCACATCCTGCCGATCCCGGGCACCCGGTCGGTCAGCCATTTCCACGAACTGGTTGCCGGGGCCAACGCCACGCTGACCGCCGATGACATCGCGCGGATCGAAACCGTGCTGCCCGTCGGCTGGGCGCATGGCGACCGCTATTCCGACGAACAATGGAACGGCCCCGAGCGTTACTGCTGATCGTGGTCTTCGGACTGCACGCGGCGGCGCGATGCATCAAGCCGCGCGATGTAATCCTCGCCGTCGCCATAATCCAGGAACTGCGCATACCGCGGGTGCGGGTGGCGCACCTTGCCGGCATGTTTGATCGGGCACCAGAATGCCTCGGTCCGCGACCCGATTTCGCGCACGAATGAGATCAGCCCGTTGATATAGCCGCAATAGACGCAATACAGCTTTTGAAAGCCATTGAGATAGGCCAGCTGGTGCCGGTCGATGCGGATATGGTCGCGCCGCCGCACCCGCGGGATGCCATAGGCGCGAAAACAGATCTGGTGGTACAGGGTCACCCACAGATCCAGCAGGGCAAAGGGCACAAGCAGGCTGAAAATCACAGGGGCGGTGATCACGTATTGCGGTTTGGTGCGCAGGATCAGGTTGCGCAGGCTGACCCGGTGCTGGCGCAAGCGGTCGCGGGTTTCCTTTTCGAAATGCGCGCGTCGGCCTTTCATTTCATAGGCCATGCTGCTGCGCTTGCGTGCGATTTCTTCTTCCAGCTCATGTTCCAGCTGGTCGATCCGTTCCAGGATGCTGTCGATCCGCGCGCTCATGTCGTGCCCCTTGCTTTGGTCGTGGCTCAGGCTAGGCGATCTGGCCCGTGCCGTCACCTGCCGCAGTGCCTGTCGATCACGGGGCAGGCGGCTGTCCCGCCAGCCGTTCGGCCATCCGCAGCGCGCCGTCCAGCGCATTGCCCCGGGCCGCGATCAGCGCGCCCTGCAGTGGCGCAGGCAACCAGTCGGCATAAGATGGCCCCAGCCCGCCGATCAGTACCAAGGGGTCCCCCTGCCAGCCCAGCGCGGTCAGGCCCTGCGCGATATAGTCGGCGCCGCGCCGCATCAGCGCCGCACCCTGCGGGTCCCCGGCCTTGGCTGCCTGCACGATCTGCGGCGCCAGTTCCGCCAGCGCCTGCGGCCCGGCCTGCGCGGCAAAGCTGATCACGCCATGCGGCGTTTCGAACCGCGCCAGCAGGGCCTGCGTCAGATCGCTGTGCGCGCCCCAGCCGTCCTGCGCCCGCAGCACAAGGCTCAGCGCTTCGCGGCCCAGCCACGCGCCCGAGGCCTCATCCCCAAGGGAAAGCCCGTACCCCCCCTGGAACCGCAGCCCCTGCGCGCTTTGCCGCGCCAGAAAGGACCCGGTGCCAATGGCGGCCAGCGCCCCCGGCGCATCACCGAGGGCGCCCATGACCGAACTGGCGCGGTCCTCTTCGACCAGCGTCTGGCGGAACGGCAGGGCCTGCGCGATACGGTTGCCAACGGCGGGGCCGGTCACGCCCGCAAGGCCCAGATAGGCGGTGGCCTGGTGGAACGCCTCGGGCGACAGGCCGGATTTGCAGCGCAGGGTTTCCAGAACCGCCAGCACCCGCGCCAGGCACAGCTCAGGGTCCGAACTGGCGTTGGCCCCCGGACCCGCAGCCTCGATACGCTGGGCACCATGGCTGAGGACCGCGCGGCAGCCCGTGCCGCCACCATCCACACCGATCAGCAAGGGGCTTGTCATGGCCTTGGCACCGCCTGTCGTTCCCGTCTTCACCCGGGCCACCAACGGCCCTGCCCCCGATGTAGCAAGCAGGCAGGCCCTTGCCCAACGGATTTTGCGATCATCCGACGCGCCGGCCACCACCATCAGGATTCGCCCCGCGCAGGCTGCGACCGCCCTTGGCAGGCCCCCGCAACCGCGCGCGGCCCACAGGCGCACACGCGCCAAAAACGCATGATTTTCAAGGACTTCACTGTATCGCTGGTACCCGCGGCCGGACTTGAACCGGCACGGCACTAAGGCCTAGGGATTTTAAGTCCCTTGTGTCTACCATTCCACCACGCGGGCCAGCGCGGCGACAATAGCCAGACCTGCGCCGGTGTAAAGCGTCACAACTCCTCGCCGGGCAGCGGTTTCAGCAAACCGCGTTCGGTCAACCAGGGGTTCAGCGCCAGCGCCGCGCGCAACGCCTTCTGGCCCTCCAACTCGCGGCCAAGTCCCAGCAGGGTCAACGCCTTGCCCGCAAGGGCGCCGACATGCTGCGGATTGATCCGCAGGGTTTCTTCAAGGTCCGGCAGCGCCGCCTCGTAATCCTCGCGCAGGAAATGGATGAAAGCGCGCTGGTTGTACCCTTCGGCGTAGAACGGGCAGTAGCCCACCAGCCGATCGAACCGGTCAAGCGCCCGCGCGAAATCGTAGCTGCCCCGCGCCGCCATTCCTTCGTCCAGCATGGTCTGGCTTGGTTCGTCCGGGGCATCGGACCACAGTTGCCACAGCCGGTTGGACAGGCCGCGCGCCGCCATCTCGTTCGGGGCGGCCTTCAGCTCTTGCAGCAACGCCCCAAGTTCGGCGGAATGGTCCGGCGCGACGGGGCAACCGTCGGCCAATACGGGCGGGGCCAAAAGGCAAAGGGCAACAAGCAGCGGTTTCATCCCGCCAGCCTGCCTGACCCGCCCCCGAAATCAAGTCACATCCGCGAGACCGTCGTCCTTGACCGCCTGCATCGCCACATAGGTCGAGGTCAGTGAAATCCCCGGCAGCGTCGACAGCTTTTCCGCCAGCACCCGGCGATAGGAAGGCATGTCGGCGGTCCGCACCTTCAACAGATAGTCGAAATTCCCCGCGATCAGATGCGCCTGTTCAACCTCGGGGATTGCCGCCACCGCCTTGTTGAACGCCTCCAGCGCCGCCTCGCGTGTGTCGCTCATGCGCACTTCGACAAAGGCGACATGATCCAGGCCCAGCCGGATCGGGTCCAGAATGGCGCGGTATCCCCGGATGATCCCGGTTTCTTCCAGCCGCCGCAGCCGCGCCTGCGTCGGGCTTTTTGACAGGCCGATCCGCCGCGCCAGCTCGGTCACGGAAATCCGGCCCTCTTCTGCCAGAACCGTCAGAATCGCCCGGTCGAACCGATCCAGATCCTCGATTGCCTCTTGCACTGCGCGACCCCCCGTTTTTCGCCAAATTGCCTGCCATCCAGCATACCTTAAGTCGAACTTCCCGCAAGGCCCCGGATATACTGCCCATACCATTCAGAGAGCCCAACATGACCCCCACCGATTCCCTGCGCGCCAAAATCGCGTCCGACACCTACGCAAACGAGGCGAAGACCGTTGCGCGCCTGACCTCTCAGGCCGCCCTGACACCCGAGGATCGCGCCCGGATCAGCGCCCGCGCCGCGCAGCTTGTCCGCGACATTCGCGGCACCTCGACCCCCGGTCTGATGGAGGTGTTCCTGGCCGAATACGGGCTGTCCACAGACGAAGGCATCGCCCTGATGTGCCTGGCCGAGGCGCTTTTGCGCGTCCCCGACGCCGACACCATCGACGCCCTGATCGAGGACAAGATCGCGCCGTCGGACTGGGGCAAACACATGGGGCACTCGACCTCGCCCTTGGTCAACGCCTCGACATGGGCCTTGATGCTGACCGGCAAGGTGTTGGACGACGACGCCCCCGGCCCGGTCAAACACCTGCGCAGCGCGATCAAACGGCTGGGCGAACCGGTGATCCGCACCGCCGTGGGCCGCGCGATGAAGGAAATGGGCGCGCAGTTCGTGCTGGGCGAAACCATCCAAAAGGCGATGAAACGCGGCAGCGTCCAAGAGGCCAAGGGCTATACCTACAGCTATGACATGCTTGGCGAAGCGGCCCGCACCGAAGGCGATGCCAAGCGCTATCACCTTGCCTATTCGCGCGCCATCACTGCCATCGCCGAGGCCGCGCGCGGCAACGACATCCGCACAAATCCCGGCATTTCGGTCAAGCTGTCCGCCCTGCATCCGCGCTATGACGAGATGCAGCACCAGACCGTGATGGACGAGGTCGTGCCGCGCCTGCGTACCCTGTGCCAACTGGCACGCAGCGCCGGAATTGGTCTGAACATCGACGCCGAAGAGGCCGACCGCCTCGATATCTCGCTTGACGTGATCGAACAGGTCCTGTCCGAACCCTCCCTGTCGGGATGGGAAGGCTTCGGCGTGGTCGTGCAGGCCTATGGCAAACGCGCCAGCCATGTGCTGGACTGGCTCTATGATCTGGCCACGCACCTGAACCGCAAGATCATGGTGCGGCTGGTCAAGGGCGCCTATTGGGACACCGAAATCAAGCGCGCGCAGGTCGCGGGCATCGACGGTTTCCCGGTCTTCACCTCCAAGGCGGCGACGGACGTGTCCTATATCGCCAACGCCCGCAAACTGCTGGGCATGACCGACCGCATCTATCCGCAATTCGCCACGCACAACGCCCACACGGTTGCCGCGATCCTGCACATGGGGGCCGATCCGGCCGCCTATGAATTCCAGCGTCTGCACGGCATGGGCGAAACGCTGCACGCGCTGGTGAAAGACCGTGAAGGCACCCGCTGCCGCATCTACGCGCCCGTCGGTGCGCACCGTGACCTGCTGGCCTATCTGGTTCGCCGCCTGCTGGAAAACGGCGCGAACTCGTCTTTCGTCAACCAGATTGTCGACGAGGACGTCGCCCCCGAAGTGGTCGCCGCCGATCCCTTTGATCAGGTCACGCCCTCGACCCTGACCACCGGCCTCGACCTGTTCCAGCCCGAGCGCGTGAACTCGCAGGGCTTTGATCTGCGCCATCGCCCGACGCTGGCCAGCATCGACACCGCCCGCGACGCCTTTGCCACCCACCAGTGGCACGCCGCCCCGCTGACCATCGGTGACCTGCCGCATGGCGCGTCCGATGCCGTACGCAACCCCGCCGATTTTGCCGACACCGTGGGGCAGGTCACATGGGCCACGCCCGAAACCGTGACCCGCGCCGCGCAAGGGGCAGAACGCTGGGGGGCCACCCCCGCCGAACGCGCCCGGATCCTGAACCGCGCCGCCGACCTTTACGAGGCGCACTACGGCGAGTTTTTCGCCCTGCTGCACCGCGAGGCGGGCAAGCTGCTGCTCGATTGCGTGGCCGAACTGCGCGAGGCGGTGGATTTCCTGCGCTACTACGCCGCCCATGCGGAGGGCGCCGAGGCGCGCGGCACGTTCGCCTGCATCTCGCCGTGGAACTTCCCGCTGGCGATCTTCACCGGACAGATCGCCGCCGCCCTTGCTGCGGGCAACGCCGTTCTGGCCAAACCCGCCGAACAGACAACCCTGATCGCCCACCGCGCCGTGCAACTGCTGCACGAGGCCGGGGTGCCGCGCGCCGCCCTGCAACTGCTGCCCGGTGCCGGTGACGTGGGCGGTGCGCTGACCTCTTGCCCTGCGGTCGACGGCGTGGCCTTTACCGGGTCGACCGAAACCGCGCAGATCATCCACCGCGCCATGGCGGCCAACCTTGCCCCCGGCGCACCGCTGATCGCCGAAACCGGCGGGCTGAACGCCATGATCGTCGACAGCACCGCCCTGCCCGAACAGGCCGTGCAGGCCATCGTCGAAAGCGCCTTTCAGTCGGCGGGCCAGCGCTGCTCGGCCCTGCGCTGCCTGTACGTCCAAGAGGACATCGCCGACAGCCTGACCGAAATGCTGACCGGCGCGATGGACGCGCTGGTCATGGGTGACCCGTGGCAGATCACCTCCGACCTTGGCCCCGTCATCGACGCCGAGGCGCGCGCAGGCATCGTCGCTCATATCCAGCAAGCCCAGGCCGAGGGCCGTGTGCTGCGCACCTACCCGACACCCGACACCGGTTTCTACGTGGCCCCCACGCTGATCCGCGTGCAGGGCATTGGGGACATGCAGCGCGAGATTTTCGGCCCCGTGCTGCACCTTGCCACCTTCAAGTCGCACGAACTGGACAAGGTGATCGACGCCATCAACGCAACCGGCTATGGCCTGACCTTCGGCCTGATGACCCGCATCGATGACCGCGTCCAGCACGTCACCGAACGCGTCCACGCCGGGAACATCTACGTCAACCGCAACCAGATCGGCGCCATCGTCGGCAGCCAACCCTTTGGCGGAGAAGGGCTTTCCGGCACCGGACCCAAGGCAGGCGGCCCGCTTTACCTTGATCGCTTCCGCCAGCACCCGGCCGCGCAGACCGGCAGCGACTGGACAGCCAAGGCCGACCCAAAGGCGATTCAGGCTCAGCTGAACAAGGCGCCGGTTTCGCTTCCGGCGACCCGCACTGAACTGCCCGGCCCCACCGGCGAGGCGAACCAATACAGCACCCTGCCCCGCCTGCCCGTGCTTTGCGCAGGTCCCGGCGCCGAAACCGCCAGGGCCCAGGCCGACGCGATCAAGGCCATGGGCGGCCGCGCCGTGACAAGCGACGGGACCCTCGCGGCGGGCGATCTGGCGCAACTCGATGGCTTTTCGGGCGTGATCTGGTGGGGGGATGCGGACACCGCCCGCGCCTATCGTCAGGCGCTGGCCAAACGCCCCGGCCCGATCCTGCCGGTCATCACCGGCAGCCCCGACACCGGCCACGCTGTCGCCGAACGTCACGTCTGCATCGACACCACCGCCGCAGGCGGCAACGCCGCGCTGCTGGCAGGCAAGGACTGACCGACGCGCCCAAAGGGTGAGCAAATGAAGTGTCTAAAAATCTGCTCACCCGCGCGCCGCGCTTGACCTTGGCACCGGGTCAGGCATTCTCGCCACCATGTTTCCAATTCGTGATCACAACCCGTCGGGGCGTGTGCCCTATGTCACCTATGCCCTGATCATCACCAACGTGGCGATCTTTCTGGGCAACTGGCATCTGCATGCCGACCAGCGCGCGCTGTACCAGTTCTACGGCGATTATGCGCTGGTCCCGGTCTTCATTTCCGAAGGCTACGGCTATTCAGGGTTCCTCACCTCGATGTTCCTGCACGGCGGGCTGGCGCATCTGGGCGGCAACATGCTGTTCCTGTTCATCTTTGGCGACAATATCGAAGACGAGATGGGCCACCTTTTCTACCTTGTCTTCTACCTTGCCTGCGGGGTCGGCGCGGGCCTGGCCCATTACATCGCTGCGCCCTTTTCGCCAGTCCCCACCGTGGGCGCATCCGGCGCGATTGCCGGCGTCATGGGCGGGTACCTGTTGCTGTTCCCCAGGGCGCGCGTCGACATCCTGGTGATCCTCGTGATCATTTTCAGGGTCTTTCCGCTGCCGGCCTGGGTCATCCTGGCCGTATGGTTCGGGTTGCAGATCTTTGGCGGCTTTGGCAGCCCCGCCGACCAGGGCGGCGTCGCCTATTGGGCGCACGCGGGCGGGTTCGTGATCGGCATCGGCCTGACCGTCCCCCTGTGGCGGCGTCTTGGCGGCCCAGCCTTCTGGCAACGCACCCACGGCCACCCGCCCCACCCCGAGGCGAATTACCCGATTTCCCACACCCGTGTTCCAAGGATCCCAAGACGATGACCGACCCCGTCAAAGCCACCTGCCACTGCGGCGCAGTAGAACTGCGCGTGACCCTGTCCGACGGGTTCAACACCGCCCGGCGCTGTGACTGTTCCTTTTGCCGGCGGCGCAGCGTGCCCGTCGTCTCGGCCCCGCTGGACGGGATCACCGTGGTCAAGGGCGCGGACAAACTGACGCTGTATGAATGGGGCACCAAGACTGCCAAGCACCATTTCTGCTCGGTCTGCGGCATCTACATGTACCACCGCCGCCGGTCGAACCCGAACGAATTTGGCGTGAACCTGTATGCCATCGAAGGCGCCGAGCCAAAGGATATCGAGCCCGTGATATGGCACGACGGCGTCAACCACCCCTCGGACCGCAGATGAAAAAACCCCCGCCGACCGGTGTCGACGGGGGCCAATCACACGCGTCCGCGACGATCACACCTCGCGGATGATCCGGGCGAAATGGTCGAAGATCTGGTTGTTGGCGCACAGGATCGCGCCTGCCTCCAGCGGGTCTTGATCCTTGCGGACCCCTTCGACCAGCGCCCCCGCCTCCTTGGCGATCAGGAAACCGGCGGCGCAGCTGGTCAGATCCAGCTCACGCTCCCAGTAGCCATCGAACCGGCCAGAGGCGACATAGGCCAGGTCAAGCCCCGCGGCGCCCCACTGGCGCGCGCCCGCGCATTCCGGCATCAGGCGGGCAAGGTCCTTGATCGTGGCAGGCAGCGTGCGCTTGGTGCTGTGCGGCACGCTGGTGGCAAACACCGCTTCGACCATGCGCGACCGGCCCGAAACCCGCATCCGCTTGGAATCGTTTAGCCAGGCGCCCGAGCCACGCTCGGAATAGAACATCTCGTCCTTGGCGGGGTCAAAGACCACCGCCGAAACGATCTGGCCCTTGTGCTCCAGCGCGATGGAAATGCACCAATGCGGCAGACCGTGAAGGAAGTTGGTGGTGCCGTTCAGCGGATCGACGATCCAGCGGCGGGTTGGGTCTTCGCCCTCGGTCTCGCCCGAGACGCGGCTCAGCCAGCCATAGCTGGTGCGCGCCGAGGTCAGTTCCTCGCGCAGGATCTCTTCGGCGGCCATGTCGGCCCGGGTGACAAAATCGCCCGCGCCGCGCAGCGACACCTGCAGGTTTTCGACTTCGCGGAAGTCCTTGACCAAAGACCGGCCCGCTTTGCGCGCCGCCTTCATCATGATATTGAGATTTGCGCTGCCCTGCATCCGTCCGGCCCTCATAAGCGATCAGGCCGCGCGTATACGCGGCCTGACATCAAAAGCCAATAGCACGAGAGCCTTCCCCGCGCCTTGTCGTCCCTTAACGGTAAACGACGCCCTTTTCGCCGACCGGCGCATAGGCGCGCGGCCGATAGGCGGGCTTTGCCTTGGGCTTGTAGCTGGCCTTGCCGGGACGATCGACATAGGGGCCCGCATTCGGTGTGCCGCAGCAGATCACGCCGCCCATGGTCACCGGCTGCAACCCGGCAGGACAATGGTTGGGGGCGTTATAGCTGTGCATGAGGAAATTCGAGTTCGGATCGTTTGTCCCGTCCCCCATGTACATGTCGCCCCATGCAAAGGCAGCGCCCCCCATCAGGGCAAAGCCAGCCGCCAGCCCCAGAGTCCCGAAAATACGCATGATGTCCCCCATCGTGACCAAAAAAATCCATAGCCTTGTCTTTCAGGCTACCAGCCCAAGAGCGCAAGTCAATTTTTTACTGTGCAAAATCCGGGATTTGATGCGCCTTGACGCAGGGGCGGGCATTGCGCTGCCTCTGCCCGCGCACCGGGGAAACGAAAAAAGCGCCCTGACTGGGTCAGAGGCGCCTCACTCGTTACGAATTCGGGTTTTGATGTCTCTACCGCGCGGTAAAATCCGTCAAAAGCGCACGAAGCGCCACGGGAGACAGAGGAAACAGGGATTGTATCGCCGGTGCCGTCTGATTTGTGGTTCGTGCCATTCACTGATCCCCCGTGGACAGGTTTATTCCTATCGCCAGGCACCAGGAAGATCATGGGGAGAAAGCAGCGCCGTTTCCCCGGCGCGCGCTTTGCCAATGAGCAGGACGTCGCCTTCTGGCGCGTCATGACCGCTCAAACTGTTGTTGTCGCAGGGCCGCCTGCCTGAATATGGCATGGCCTGCACTGACCACTGGTCAGTAGATGTACCGAATCTGATCGGTCCAGTAGCGTTCGACACGGCGCAGAGAATTCGTGATCTCGTCGATTCCGTCCAGCCCCAGAACGCCCTTGGACTGCAGCCCCTCGGCATGGCGGCCGAACAGGTCGGTCACGATGTCGCGGATCTCGCGGCCGCGCTGGGTCAGGCGCACCCGCACCGACCGGCGGTCGATCTCGCAGCGCTGATGGTGCATGTACCCCATCTCGACCAGCTTCTTCAGGTTGTAGCTGACATTGCTGCCCTGGTAATAGCCGCGCGATTTCAATTCGCCCGCCGTCACCTCGTTGTCGCCGATGTTGAACAACAGCAACGCCTGCACCGCGTTGACATCGATGATGCCAAGCCGCTCGAATTCGTCCTTGATCACGTCCAGCAAAAGACGGTGGAGTCGTTCCACCAAGCTGAGAGCGTCTAGATAGCTGGCCATGAAACCCTGCTCACCGGGTTTCGCCATTTTGGAATGAATGCTCATTTCCGTCTCCGCCTGAGTTTACGCAGGGGGGAAACTGGAAGATAAAAACCAATATTGGGTTAAATGACGGCGATAATGGGAACAATGCGAACGATATTTTCGACGCATTTCAGTCGAACGGCGGGCTGATCGGCTCAGCCCGCGCCGGATGCGACCTCGCGGATATCCTCGACCAGCGCCTGATGCGCGGCCGGAGCCGGGCGCTGGCCGGAAATCCACTGGTACAGGTCCTGGTCGTTCTCGCCCAGCAGCGCCTCGTAGGTGTCCAGCGCGGCATCGTCCATGCCGGCCAGCTTTGCCTCGCTGTAGCGGATCAGAAGGATATCCATTTCCTTCATGCCCCGCCGCATCGAACGCATCGCCAGCCGCTTCTTGCGGGTTTCGCGGTCCTCGACCATTCAGACCTGCTCCTTCAAAAAAACGCGCAGCGACTTTTCCAGCCGCCCCAGCTTTTCGGCCTGCGCCTGCATGCGCGCGCGCATGGCCCGGATCTCGGCCAGAACGGCGGTGACATCCGGGGACAGGGCATCGACGTCGGGCGCGCTGACGCCTTCGCCTTCGCCGGTGATCAGCCAGACCATCGACACGTTCAGGATCCCCGAAATCATCGACAGCTTGTTGGCGCGCGGTTCGGAAAGGTCCTCTTCCCAGTTCTGCAAGGTCGCCAGTTTGACGCCCATCCGCTTGGCCAGCACCTCCTGGGTCATCCCGGCCGCGTCGCGCGCGGCGGCCAGCCGATCGCCGAATGTGGCGGCATCCGGCCCGTACCAGTCGCTTTGTTCGTTCGAGTTCGTCATCTCAGTCCTTCCTTCCCCGGTGCTTTGCACACAATGGGGGGTCAAGCGCCTTGATCGCAGGCTTGGCGCAATCTAAGACAGTCGGCGGCCATATACAAACCGGTGATCCGCATGCCTTTCCTGTCGACAACGCTGTCTCGTGTTCAACCGTCGCCCACCGTGGCCATCACGCAGCTTGCGCGCGAACTGGCCGATAGCGGGCGCGACATCATTTCCCTCAGCGCTGGCGAGCCTGACTTTGACACGCCCGACAACATCAAGGCCGCCGCGATTGCGGCAATCCATGCGGGAAAAACGAAATACACCGCCCCCGATGGCATCCCCGAGCTGAAACAGGCGATCTGCGCCAAGTTCGCCCGCGAAAACGGCCTGACATACCAGCCCGCGCAGGTCAGCGTCAGCACCGGCGGCAAACAGGTGCTGTACAACGCCCTGCTGGCCACCCTAAACCCCGGCGATCAGGTCATCATCCCCGCGCCCTACTGGGTGTCCTACCCCGACATCGTGCGTCTGGGCCATGGCGAGCCTGTCATCGTCAAGGGCGAACGCCAGATGGGCTACAAGATCACGCCCGAGGCGCTCGAGGCGGCGATCACCCCGAAAACCAAGTGGTTCATCTTCAATTCTCCCTCGAACCCCACCGGCGCGGGGTATTCGCGCGACGAACTCAAGGCGCTGACCGACGTGCTGCTGCGCCACCCGCATGTCTGGGTGATGTCCGACGACATGTACGAACACCTTGCCTATGATGGTTTTGAATTCGTCACGCCCGCGCAGGTCGAACCGCAGCTTTATGACCGCACCCTGACGGTCAACGGCGTGTCCAAGGCCTATGCCATGACCGGCTGGCGCATCGGCTATGCCGCCGGCCCCGAACCCCTGATCGCCGCCATGCGCAAACTGCAATCGCAGTCCACTACCAATCCCTCGTCCATCAGCCAATGGGCCGCGGTCGAGGCGCTGAACGGCCCGCAGGATTTTCTGGCCGAACGAAATGACGCCTTCCTGCGCCGCCGCAACCTCGTGGTCGCAGGGCTGAACGCCTGCACGGGCATCACCTGCCCCACCCCCGAAGGCGCATTCTACGTCTATCCCGACATCTCCGATTGCATCGGCAAGACCAGCGCAGGCGGCACCCGGATCGACACCGACGAGGCGTTCTGCACCGCCCTTCTGGCCGAACAGGGCGTCGCCGTGGTCTTCGGTGCGGCTTTTGGCCTGTCTCCCTGTTTCCGCGTCAGCTACGCCGCCTCAGACGCGGCCCTGACCGAGGCCTGCACCCGTATCACGGCCTTCTGCAACGGTCTTTCCTGAGTTCCCCCAGTCATAGGTGCCCCATGTCCGACGCTCTGCCCCAGTTCTACTTTCGCGTCCGTGACAACGGCGCCATGGTCTTTCGCGTCGACACGGAAAACCGCCAGCGCCGGATCGAACTGGACCAGATCGCCGTGATCAACTTGAACAAGGGCGACATCAAACCGCACGGCGAACACGTCCTGACCCCCGAAGAAATCACCGAGATCACCAACTGGATGACCGCCCGCAAGGAAACGCTGGCAACGCGCGAAATCGACGACATCCACCGCACCGTCGACCACCTGAACCTGACGGCGCAATGGGCACAAAGCCGCGCCAGCGACGACCAGCTGGACGCGGTGACCGACGCCTTGCTGCTAGCCATGCACGACCTGCGGCTGGTCCTGGTGCGCAAAAAGGCCGACCGCCTGCTCAAGGGCTGATCCGCCCTTCCACGGACCCCGTCCCGGACGTCTACGCGCTCAACCAGTTTTTTTGTGCCCAAAATATCCCGGGGAGTCGCAGCTTGCTGCGACGGGGCAGCGCCCCATCCCGCCTCAGCGCCCTGACAGCACCATGACCTGCAATTCGCGCTTCAGCTTGCGCACCATGGCCGCCTCGAAAGCCTCGAACCCCTGCGCGGTCTCGACAAAGGCCTGATCGCCCTCGATCACGTAAGCGCGGAAATAGGCCACCAATTCACCCAACCCCGGCGCCGCGCGCCCCGGCGTCTCCGGCGTGCCGATGACCAGCGCGTTGATCGTGATGCCGCCCGGGCGCACATCCTGCGGCCTTGGCCCGGTGTTGCTCTGCCCGTCGCCCGACAGGTCCAGCACCTGCCGCCAGCACCCGGGCTGCTGCGCCAGCAACGCCGCCCCATGCGCCTTGGCCGCGCCAATCGCCGTCGAGGGATCCAGCGGAACCCGCGCCACCGCGCGCAGCCGCGCCGCAATCCCGGCCAGAACCGCCCCATCCGTCACCGCCGTCCAGTCCAGCAACCCGCGCTGCGCCGCGGCGCCGCTCCATTCGAACACCGCCAGCGACACCGGCGCCTGCGGCATCGCCAGAAAGGCCGCCGCCACCTCGGGGTTTTCCAGCGCATTCGCCAGCCCGTCCAGCTGCAACCGGTACTCCCGCGCGTCGACCGACCCCGACACATCCAGCCCCAGCGCCAGCGCCTGCCGGCACTCGGCCACCGCCTGCCCCGCCCACAGCGCACAGATCACCGCCAGGACCCTCATCCCGGCCCCCGTCCGCCGGGCAATCCGCCGACCACGCGATCCTCGATCTCGCGGTACAGCTTGCGCTCCATCGCGCGCTGAAACCCGGCATAGCCCTCGGCGGTCTCGACAAAGGCGCCCGGCCCGTGTTGCAGAAAAAACTCGTAGTGATCCAGAACATCCGGGTCCGCGCCCAGCACCGCCAGCCCGTTCACCGTCACCCCGTCAAAGGGAAAGTGCCGATAGGCCAGCTCGGGGCCAAAGCCGTCGTTGGTGATCCCGTCGCCCGACACGTCTATCACCCGCCGGTCGCACTGCGGCGCGCGGCCCATCATCGTCGCGCCATAGCCCAAGGCATAGCCCAGGGCCGTCGGAAACCGCGTGAACGACCGGCGCGCCCCGCGCAGCCGCTCCGCCGCTGCCAGAACATCCGCCTCGGATCGCAACACCGTCCAGTCCAGCACCACGCTGGACTGCCGCCGCCCGCTCCATTCATAGACGCCCAGCGCAACCGCGCCGCCGCCACCCTGCAGGATCGCCTGCATCACATCGGGCGCGGTCAGCGCCGCCGCCGTGCCATCGCGCTGCAGGGCATATTCCGCCGCATCCACCGACGACGACACATCCAGCGCCAACAGCAGCGCCAACCGGCAATGGCTTTGCGCGCCTGCCACCCCGGGCAGCAGGCACAGCACAGCCAATAGCCGGACAAGCCTTACCAATGGCCCGTGTTCTGCATCGACAGCCAAGGTTCGGCCGGGGTCAGCGCCTCGCCCTCCTGCAACAACTCGATGGATACATTGTCGGGCGAGCGCACAAAGGCCATGCGCCCGTCGCGCGGCGGCCGGTTGATCACCACGCCGTTGTCCTGCAAATGCTGGCACATTTCGTAGATGTTGGGCACCGAATAGGCCAGGTGCCCAAAATGTCGCGAATCCGACGGCAGCCCGTCGTCGCCATCCCAGTTATAGGTCAGCTCGACAGGGCATTCTTCCTGCCCCTCGGGCGCCATGAAGATCAGCGAAAAGCGACCCGCCTCGCTGTCCATGCGCCGGGTCTGCTTCAACCCCAGCAATTCATAGAACTTGATCGATGCGTCCAGGTCTTTCACCCGAACCATCGTGTGCAGATATCGAATGCCCATGATCTCTCCCAACAGCGGCGAGGCCGGGCAAAACTTTCGGTGAAAATTCTACCCGCAGCCAGTTCCCGATCAGAATACCGACTTGAGGCCCAGCCGCAAATCGGTGCTCTGCGTTTCGTACAGCGAATAGTTGGAGCTTCTGTCCCGGAAGGAAAGCCCGATCTCGGGGGCAAAGCCGAAATAATCGACCTTGGGCAACAGCACATCCACCGACATGGCCCATTCCTTGTCTTCGCGCGGATCGACCCAGAACCCGAACGGCGACTGGTCAAACCGGACATCCTCGTAACTCAGCGACAGGCGCGGCAGCATCCCCAGGACGGGCTTGCCCATCTGGTAGCCCAGCGTCGCGCGCGCGGTTTCGCGCGCCACCAGCCGCGATTGCGACCGCGTGTCCGACTGCTCCAGATCCAGCGTCAGCGCGCCCATGGCAAAGGGATGCGACAGGCTTGCGCCGATCGACCTGGTCGTGGAACTGCGCGTTGCCAGATCATGGCGGGTTTCATCCTCGTAGCCCAGGCGCAGACCGCCCTGCCAGCGCCCCAATAGCTTTCGCTGATAGGCCGCGTTCACCATCACGGCATCCGAGCTTGGCATACCGCCCGCCCAATAGCGCGCCACCGCAACCTCGCCCTTGGCCAACCAGTCCCCGCCGTCGCCCATGCGTTCATACCCCAGCGAAAGCCCCAGCCGGTCGCGGCTGTAATCCTCGTTGCGGATTGTCGGCACCTTGGCCTTGGCGCTGGTGGAAAACTGCACCCGCTCGATCCCGCCAAAGGCGCCCAGGTTCACGCGGCTGCGCTGGCTTAGCGGGATGCGATAGGTAAACTGCACATCCGCGCCATAGCGCATCCCCGACAGCGGCACCGCCGCTGGGTTTTCAAATGTCAGACCGGCAAAGGTGAATTCATTGGTCTTGGGCGCGCCGTTCAGGTTGTCCGAAGGTTCGGCAAAGACGCTGGCCTTCAGCCGCCAGGGCGTTGTCTTGCGCACAAAGCGGAAATCGCGCACGGCCACGGCGCGCAGATCGTCATCCGGGGCCACCTGCGCCGCATAGCGCAGCCAGTATTGCGCAATCCCCTTGTCCCCGTCCGAGGCCCGCGCCTGCGCCGTCACCAGCGCGGCAAAGAACCTGTCCTTGTCATTTTCCGCCGCAGCCCGCGCCGCCGCAGCCGCCTTCCGCGCATCCTTGAAACGGCCCAGATCGCGCAGCGCGCGGCTTTTCAGAACCAGAGCGGGAACATCGCCGGGCGCGCCCTGCAGCACCCCCTCGGCCAGCATCAGCGCCTCGCGCGGGCGGCCCATCTGCAACAGGCGCCCCGCCACGTCGCGCGCTTCGTCCAGGCTCAGCCGGGTTTCAGCCTGCGCCGCGCCCGGCCCGACACCAGGGCCCGACAACACAAGGACACAGGCCATCAGGCAGCAGGCAATCCCCCGCCTGATCACGGTGCGAAAGGCGACCACCTGCCCTACCGTTCGGCGACAAAGCCGCCGACTTCGCGGACTTGGACAAAGACATAATCACCCGTGGTTTCGTCAATTCCGATTGCGCCGGAACCCTCCATCACCACGATCCCGGCGACTTCTTCGCCATTGGGGCCAGCGAACAAACCTTCCCAAGTCCCTGCAACGGTTGTTGTCCCGCCGCCAAGGCCGCCCAGATTGTTGGGATCCGTCGTCGGTTGCGGGCCGCCGACAACCGATGCGTCCGAAGATCCGATCGTCCAGTTGTCAAAGTTGATTTCCGCGGTGGACAGGGTGATGAATTCGCCCGTCCCGTTCAGATCGTCGATCAAAACGCCGTTGTTGTCGAAAAAGGTCCGGTCGGCGATATAGCCTTCGACCGCGCCGGTGGTGTCGAAATCCTCGACATCCACGCGAATGCGCACCGTGCCGGCGACATACTGCATTTCCGACCCGGTATCGGGGTCGATGATCGTGCGCACCGCCGCGTATTCGCCATCGAAGATATAGGACTGATCGGCGTTGGGCAGCGCACCGTTGCCCTTCAGCCGCTGCGCCGCGACGCCGCCGAACCCGAAGGTCACATAGTTGTCCGTGCCCGCAGCCGTCACCCGGCTATACCCCGAGTCGGTCTGCCGGAAGACCGCATAATACCGGTTGGACCCGCCCACGTTGCGGTAGGCATCAAAGCTGGACCCGGCATTGCGGAACGAGGTCGAAACCGTGGCGTCGCGCGCATACAGGTTGTCGTCGCCGTCAAAGGGCATGTTGTTCAACACCAACTCGCCGGTGGCGGTGTCGAACTCCACGTCGTTCATCGTCAACAGGTCGTTCGCCTCGGTGCCATAGACATCCGGACCGCTGTTGTCGGTCGAACCTTCTTCGTCGACGTTGTCCGGCACCTCTTCGTCAACCAAAGGCTGCGTTCCCGTGCCGATTCCGTCATCGTTCCCGGAATCGTTTGGGTTGCCACCCGTACAGGCGGCAAGAACGCTTGCCAACGCAAGCGCGAGTATAATGCGATTCATTTGACTGCCTCAGGTCTTGCCCGTTTTTATATTTTGCAGCCAGACTGCGCACTTGCCCCCCGCTTGTCAATTCCCGCCCCACCCGCGCCGCAATTTCCCCCGATGTGAGGCAATTGCGCCTCTACCCCATATCGCCCTCCCCATCAGGCACCCCACCAGATATAGTCGCATCCGACTCATCTTGTGGCACCGGAAAGGCAAGTCATGCAGCAATACCACGACGCCCTGCGCACCGTTCTCGACCACGGCACCCCCTCGACCGACCGCACCGGCACCGGCACCACCTCTTACTTCGGGCTTCAGGCGCGTTACCCGCTGGCCGATGGCTTCCCGCTTGTCACCACCAAGAAACTCCACCTCAAATCCATCGTCCACGAACTGCTGTGGTTCCTCGCCGGCGACACCAACATCGCCTACCTCAAACAGAACGGAGTCTCGATCTGGGACGAATGGGCCGACGAAAACGGCGACCTCGGCCCGGTCTACGGCCACCAATGGCGCCACTGGCCCGGCCACCACGGCACCATCGACCAGATCGAAACCCTGCTCGACCAGATCAAGACCACCCCCGACAGCCGCCGCATGATCGTTTCCGCCTGGAACCCGGCGGATGTGCCCGACATGGCCCTGCCGCCCTGCCACACCCTCTGGCAGGTCCGCATCCTGGGCGGCAAACTGCACCTGCAACTCTACCAGCGCAGCGCCGACATGTTCCTTGGCGTGCCCTTCAACATCGCCTCTTACGCGCTGCTCGCCCACATGCTGGCCCATGTCACCGGCTACGAACCCGGCGATTTCGTCCACTCCATCGGCGACGCGCATATCTACTCCAACCACATGGATCAGGTCCGCGAACAGCTTTCGCGCAGCCCGCGCCCCCTGCCCCGCCTCACGATCAAGCGCACCGTCCCCTCGCTCTTCGACTTCCGCTATGACGACTTTGCCTTTGACGGCTACGACCCTCTGCCCGCGATCAAGGCGCCGGTGGCCGTATGATCACCCTCATCGCCGCCCGCGCCCGCAACGCCGCCATCGGCCGCGCCGGGGATATCCCCTGGCACGCGCCCGAAGACCTCGCCATGTTCAAACGCGAAACCCTGGGCGGCGCGCTGATCATGGGCCGCAAAACGTGGGAGAGCCTGCCCGTCAAACCGCTCAAATCCCGCCTCAACGTGGTCGTCACCTCGAACCCCGGTTTGTGCGACCACACCGCCCCCGACATCGCCACCGCCCTGCGCCTGTGCCACGACCAGGGCTATTTCCGCATCTACGGCATCGGCGGCCAAAGCATCTATCAGGCCCTCCTGCCCTTGGCCCACCGCATGCTGATCACCGAAGTCGATTTGGTGATCGAAAAGGCAGACGCCTTCTTTCCGGAATTTGATGAGCAAGACTGGCGCGAGATCGGCAATCAGGGGTTGCGAGAGCAAGAGCCACGGTGTGTAGTGAGGGAGTTGGTGAGGGGGGCGAATTTTTCGCAAACCGAGTGCTCCGTTTGCACATCCGGCCTACTGTGAAAAAAGGGAAGAAAGAGCATGTCATACTTCGCTACAGAGTTTCGCGTTAGGGCTGACATTACTCAAGCAAAGTTTGCTGCTCTGGCAATCGCTTGGGCTCGCGGAATGAAAAACTCAGAACTCTTCAGCTCAGATTATGCTGAAGACATGTCTTCTGATCACGCCTTAATAATGTCAGAAAGCGGAGAAACGTTCGCCTTGAAAAAGTGCCTTACCAAAAGTGGTTTCGTTGAAGGCGCTCGCTATGAGAGAACTGATGCAGACGGCCTATTATGGCGAAGCGAAATTGTTTTAACCAACAAGGGGTCAGCGGCCGCGTTGAGAGTAAAGGCGCAATGCCTTTCGACGACAGGAAACTCACGTCCGAAAATGCCCAAGAAACCATACTTCGTAAAAATGGCAATAGACGACGGTTGGACTGTGGATGACGGTGCAATTCCTCTTGCAGACTACGCGCACTCGGCACTTGCACTTGGATCCGATTTCGTTTCCCAGGCTTTGTTGCATGGGGGGGACAATATCCTCCCAATAATCTATCTCTCCGCCCCCTTCCAAACCTCTGGACTCAACCCAGATGACATTTCTCGATACGCTTTTCAAATGGGAGGGGTGGCTCATATTGTTGTCGAGCCAGACAGAGATTTTTCGTCTGAATTGATGGAGAAGACCGGCGGCCGAAATCCGTACGGAGGGACGATGGCCCTGATCTCGCCATCAAATGGCGTTATCACTAGGCTTTACAAAGGCGGCAAGTTCTCTTCAGACCAGGACGTACTTCAAGCGATGTGCCTCAAGGCCACCGATTTCATATCGAGCAAACAAGCAGTTTTCGGATGGGACTGGAATGATCTTCTGGAGGAAACAGCAAGGCAACTCAGAGATCGAGTATCGGACTCCTCAGAAGAGCACGATACTTGGCAAACTCTGGTCCAAGATCAATTAAAAGAAAAAGACGAGGAAATTTTGAGATTGCGAAGATCTGTTGAAGAACTTCAATCGGTCATATTGGACACTTCAAACGAAGATGGAAACATCATTAGTCCAGAGTTTTCCAAAGTTGCAGGAAAGGAAATCTACCGGAACGAGTTTTCCGACAGAATCAGATTCGCGCTTAGCTGTGTAACACAATCAGGCGCTCCCGATCTAGATGAACGTACACTATCTGTTGCCTCCAAATTCTTGCGAACTACCCAATACAGCGGAGGAGCGAAGTCGATGATTTCCAGAATAAAAAATTGTGGCAATGATAGTGGAAAAGCGGATGCTCGCCTCATCCAAATTCTAGAAGAAATTGGTTTCACTAAGAGAATTGATGGCGGGCACCCGGTACTAACCCCGGACCCTTCCTTAGAAGGATTGAAACCGCAAACATTCTCAAATTCACCTAGCGACCACAGGGCTGGGAAGAACAAGGCCTCTCAGATTATCAAAGGCTTGCACCTTAGAAAATTGGATTGTGACGAATGAAGAAGGCAAGTCACGAAAAGCGGTATCAAAGGTTTTGAGGCAGGATGCGCCTGGCAGCAGGAGGTGGAAAATGTTATATCCAAGCTCAAGGTAGCGAACCGCGTAGCAGCACAACACACCCGGCAAAGCCGAGAACCATCAACCTTTTGACGAAGTAGTCGAAAAACCGCCTCGAATTTTTTCCGGTCAAAGCCAGTTTTAACAGCAAAAAAAGCGGGAAAAACGCTATTGAGATGGATGAAAACGCCCCAGGCGAGACTGCCTGCCGTCCACTTAGCAACCAAAAGCGGAACATTTGACGAAAACCATTCTTGCCCGGGGCTGACGCCCCGCGCCAAGGGTCGTGGCAGGTGCTGCACGACAAAATCGCAGACGCCGGTGCAGGGGCTTGCCGCCGTCCCGGACAAGGCCCTCGCTGTGTGGGCTGGTGATCTTTTCGTGGGGCGAAAAGACACCCCTGCCCACAGGGAGCGTTTGATGGGACAAACGCACCCTAAACGCACCCTGAACGCACCTTCTTAACCCTTATCCTCCGATTTTAACGAAAAACCCCATGCGGGTTTTGCAATCTGTACCGAACCCGGCCAAAATCCTACTAAACGGGGCACAGCTCTGATCCGGGGCCCCATGGCGGGCCGGGCAATCTGTACCGAACCGGGGGGTGTTTTGTACCAATAAACCGCAAAAACCCCGGCTCAACGGCCAACGAACGACCTGTTATCGTCAGTGTACGTTGGCTCAATCCAATCTTTCCCCTCCTCGTCCGCTCTGCCATAATGCCCCAAACCCTCAGAAGAACAAAAAGGGCACGAGCATGGCCGACGACCTCCTGCATGTCACAGAAACCAAAGCTTATGATGCCTCCTCGATCGAGGTTCTCGAAGGTCTCGAACCGGTGCGCAAACGCCCCGGCATGTATATCGGTGGCACCGACGAACGCGCCCTGCACCATCTGGTGGCCGAGGTTCTCGACAACTCGATGGACGAGGCCGTCGCCGGCCACGCCAACCGCATCGAGATCACGCTATTTGCCGATTATGCCGTTGAAATCAAAGACAACGGGCGCGGCATCCCGATTGATCCGCACCCCAAGTTTCCCGGCAAATCCGCGCTCGAAGTCATCCTGTGCACCCTGCACGCGGGCGGCAAGTTCAGCGGCGATGCCTATGAAACCTCGGGCGGTCTGCACGGGGTCGGCGCCTCGGTCGTGAACGCGCTCAGCGACTTCATGGTCGTGCAGGTCGCCAAGAACAAGGAACTCTACGAACAGCGATTCTCTCGCGGCATCCCCCTTGGCCCCGTCGCCAAGGTCGGCGCCGCCCCGAATCGCCGCGGCACCACAGTCACCTTCCACGCCGACGAAGAAATCTTTGGACATCATAGGTTTAAGCCCGCCCGCCTGTTCAAGATGGTGCGTTCAAAGGCCTATCTTTTCTCGGGCGTCGAGATTCGCTGGAAGTCCGAGATCGACGACAAGGAAACCCCCTGCGAGGCCACCTTTCACTTTCCCGGCGGACTGGCGGACTACCTGACAGAAACCCTAGGTAAATCAAGCACCTACGCCGAAAAACCCTTTGCCGGTGTGGTCGATTTCAAGGAAAAGTTCAGCGTCCCCGGCAAGGTCGAGTGGGCCATCAACTGGACCCCCTCGCGCGACGGTTTCATCCAGTCCTACTGTAATACCGTCCCGACGCCCGAGGGCGGCACCCACGAGGCCGGTTTCTGGTCCGCGATTCTCAAGGGCATCCGCGCCTATGGCGAGCTGGTCAACAACAAGAAAGCCGCGCAAATCACCCGCGACGACCTGATCACCGGCGGCTGCGCGCTGGTGTCCTGTTTCATCCGCGAACCGGAATTCGTCGGCCAGACCAAGGACCGCCTGGCCACGACCGAAGCGCAGCGTCTGGTCGAAAACTCGGTCCGCGACCATTTCGACAACTGGCTGGCCTCGGACACCAAATCCGCTGGCGCGATCCTTGATTTCCTTGTGCTGCGGGCCGAAGAACGCCTGCGCCGCCGCCAGGAAAAGGAAACCGCCCGCAAGTCCGCCACCAAGAAACTGCGCCTGCCCGGCAAGCTGACCGATTGTACCGCCAAATCCCGCGAAGGCACCGAGTTGTTCATCGTCGAGGGCGACTCGGCCGGTGGATCGGCCAAGGGCGCGCGCTTCCGCGAGACGCAGGCGCTGCTGCCGCTCAAGGGCAAGATCCTGAACGTGCTGGGCGCGGCCTCGAACAAACTGTCGTCCAACGCCGAAATCCGTGACCTTTGCGAAGCCCTGGGCGTCGGCGTCGGCACCAAGTTCAATCTGGACGACCTGCGTTACGAAAAGATCATCATCATGACCGACGCGGACGTCGACGGCGCCCACATCGCGGCGCTGCTGATGACCTTTTTCTTTACCCAGATGCGGCCGCTGATCGACAATGGCCACCTGTACCTGGCCTGCCCGCCGCTGTACCGGCTGACGCAGGGCGCGCGTCGGATCTATGTCGCCGACGACGCCGCAAAAGACGCAGCTATGGCCAAGGGTCTGGGCGGCAAGGGGAAAATAGACGTGCAACGGTTCAAGGGTCTGGGTGAAATGGATGCCAAGGACCTGAAGGAAACCACCATGGACCCGGCGACCCGCACCCTGATCCGCGTGACGATCGACGAGGACGAGCCCGGCGAAACCGGCGATCTGGTCGAACGTCTGATGGGTAAAAAGCCCGAGCTGCGCTTTCAATACATTCAGGAAAACGCGCGGTTTGTCGAAGAACTGGACGTCTAGGACCGCATGGCTTGGTGGCGCGCTGCACCCCGCCATAAGCCCAATTCTTGAAACACGAAAAAGCGGCCCCGAAGGGCCGCGTTACTCGTCAACGGACAGGGCAGGTCAAAGTTTGGCGACCCACAGGTCGAATTCGCGCTCTGCCTCTTCGCGGGTCTTGCCGTATTTTTCCTGGATCTTGCCGACCAGCTGATCGCGTTCGCCGCGGGCCTCCATGACTTCGTCGTCGGTCAGCTCGCCCCATTCTTCGCGGGCCTTGCCAACCAGTTGGGTCCATTTGCCTTTGACTTGGTCCATATTCATGGCGTGTCCTCCGTTTGCTGTCTGTCTTCATCACACCAACCGCCGAACGGGTCATAGGGTTGCATGAAAAGTGAAATAAATTTTGGGTCCCGGCCTAATCCGCTTGCCTCTGGCGGCCTCCCGCGCTTCCCTGCGGTCATGCGCCTTGTCCTGATTTGCCTCCTTTTCCTGTCCGCTTGCGGGCGTCCCCTGACGCCCATGGAAACCGCCTATCTCAAGGCGCTTCAGGGCGATCAGATCGACACGCAGAAAATCCGCGTGGTGGATGGGCATTTTGCGGGGTCCTACGTCTACACCATCCCGGTGCGGCCCCGGACAACCTGCCAGGAACGCATCTGGCCGCCCCTGGAAAAGGAAAGGACGGTCGAGGTGTCCCCCGCCGCCAGCGTGATCTACAACACCATGCTGTTCCGCGAGGACCTGTACCGCGATGACCTGATGGAGGGGTGGCCAACCAAGATCGACCTGGCGCAGGCCATGCTGCTGGCACATGAAAGCGTGCATGTCTGGCAATGGCAGAACCGCGACCGCACGGGCTATACTCCGCTCAAGGCCTTGTCGGAACACACCGCCAGCGCCGACCCCTACCTGTTCGATCCCGACAAGACGGCGGATTTCCTCAGCTATGGCTATGAACAGCAGGGCAGCATCGTCGAGGAATACGTCTGTTGCCGCCTGCTTGATCCGGCGGCCCCGCGCACCGCGCGGCTGCGCGCGATGATCGCGCAGCACATGCCGGTGGACGGCTTGGACAGGGTGCTGGGTCAGGGCACCGTCAGGCTGCCCTGGGCAGGGGTCCAGACCGAAGGCATCTGCCGCTAGGGTTTGATCACGACGCGCGTCTCGCTCATCCCGACGGATTTGACCTGTTCGTACAGAGCCTGCGCATTTTCAGGGGCAAGCCGCACACAGCCAGCCGAGGCGGGCGTACCCAACTGGTCGACATGCGTTGTGCCATGAATGGCGAAATTGCCGGTAAAAAAGATCGTCCAGGGCATCGGCGCATAATCGTACAGCGTCGAATAATGCATGCGCTTCATCAGGTAGGGGGTAAAACTGCCGACCGGAGTGAACTTGCCCGCGCGCGCGGTCGACACAGGCCAGACATGCAGGACATCCACGCCCGTTGATACCGTCATCTGCTGGTCGGACAGGTCAACGGTGATGCGCAGGGCTTCGGCGCTGACCTGCCCGGCCATCAGCAGCAAAAAGAACAGCAGGCGGGTCATTCGAGCCGCTGGATTTCCCGCAGGTAGGCGACCAGATCAACCACCGGCTGAGATGTCAGCACAGGCTGGCCCGACGGCGCCTTGACCGGCACGTCAAAGGCCCCTTCGAAAAAGTCGCCATAAACCGGCATGGGCGATCCGTGGCTGACCAGGGGCTCGCGCCCGTCGATGCGCATGACCACCCGCTCCAGCGGAAAGGTGCCGCCGTTCTGGACGCTCAGCTCGGTCAGATTGACCGGTTTGACCAACAGCACGCCCGCCATCGGCCCGTCGCCTCGCCCTTCCAGCCCATGGCAGGTGGCGCAATGGGTATGATACTGCGCCCGCCCGATATCGGCGTCCTGCGCAGCGGCAGGGGCTGCGGCCAACAAGGCCAGGAAAAGAATTCTGTTCATCTGTCTGTTCTCCGGTTTCCCGATAGGAACAGTGCCACAGGCGGGGATCCCCGGCCTTGATCCCCGTCAAGCGCCGTGCGCTACATCACCGCCGTCAGGTGGGCCGCCGGGGGCGCCGCCATTTGCGGCCAGGGCAGGCTGCCGGCCGCATCGCGCAATTCGACCAGCCCGCGCCCGAACTGGCGCGGATGCGCAACGATGCGCAGCGCCCTGCCGTCAAAGTCGCGGAAACTCAGCGTTGCGCTGCGGTTGTCCTCGGACAGCGCCTGGCGCAAGACCTGAAGCGCGATGGCCTGTCCCAGCCGCATGTCCTGGTGGTTTTCGGAGGGGTAGAACCCGCCGGACACCACCCGCGCCATGGCCGTATTGGCGACCAGCAGGTCCAGTTCGTCGGCAAGGTCCATGGGCGCCGCCGATTTGCCCGCCAGCCGCAGGTGACGGGGCCGCGAAGTGTCGAACACCGCCTTCATCAAGGTGGCCAGCGCCCCGGCAACCACCACATGCGCGGCGGCATCAGACGGGTAGACCGAGCCCGAACAGCTGCCGAGCGGCAGGAACAGGCTTTGGTCGAACCGCTGCGGGCCGCGGGCGGCGGCGTTGGCGTGGCTGACCCAGCCCAGCAGGTTCGCGCTGTGGCGGGCCAGCATGTCGGCCGCATGGCGATAGCGCGCATCGGGCATGTGCTCTTGCCGCTCTTCGCGGGCCAGGTAGACGGTCATCCGCGCCGCGGTCACGCCGGGGCGGGTCAGCCTGTCGGCCTGGGCCAGACGGCGCAGGGCCGCCCAGCGCGCCTGCTCTTCGGCCTGGGCCATCAGCGCGAAAAGGCGGCCACCCGTCCAGCGTCCGGGCGTACCGGGCACGGGCGCCAGCCCTTCGTCAAAGGGTGTGCCATGCGCAAGGCTGGCCAGCGTGGCGCAATGAAAGGCCCGCGCCGGGGGCGCATCAAAGACGTGCCGGGCCAGCTGCGCCAGTGTGGTGATCTGCGCTCCGGCCGCGCCGCGCCCCGGCAATGCCAACCCCGCGCCGCTGTGCGCCGCGCACCATTGCGACCACTCGGACAGTTGCGCCGACGCGGCGGGCGCGGGCAGCGGCCCCTTGGCCGGACCGACCGGGTGATCGGTGGCAAACAGCCCCGACAGCCGCATCCCGGCACCGTCAGGGCGCCGGACTCCGGATCGCAACAGGGTTTTCAAGGTCATCTGCGCCTGACCGTTCCACCGGATCGCCCGGCGCTCGGCGGCCGGGGGCGACGCCGCCCCCGCCAGATCCGGCAAGGGCGCCGCAGCATCACACCAAGGCAGGCTGCGCATTTCGCACAACAGCTCGTGCAGGTTGAACCGGGTCGCGCCATTGATGCGCACCGTGCAATGGGGATTGTCCAGATCGTCCAGGTGGCATTCGGACATCAGCGCCAGGGCAAACAGTTCGGCCATTTCCGCCGCCAGTTCCGAAACCGACAAACGCGGGGCCGCGGGCAGGTCAAGCGGTTCGGGGCGCATCGGCTGCGCCGGGCCAGTGCCTTGGACGACGCGCAGGAAGCCATGGGTAAGCGGGGTGTGTCGGGTCATCGCAAAGGTCCAGTTCGGCAGAGGGCGCTGGAAGGCAGCGTGGTTGACGATAGGTTAACCTCACTCTGCGCCTGCCTGCGTGATCGCATCGCAAATCCGCCGTGAATGATGGGTGAATCCGCCAGAAATTGCCCAGACATGCCCAAAGGGTCGCCAATTTCCCGCGTGAATAGACCGTAAACAGCCGCGCCATTCTTGACGCAGCGCCCCATGCCGGACTTACCTGAGACCATAGATTGAGACATTTGCAGGAGGCCCCGATGGGATTGAAATGGACCGACGCGCGCGATGCGCGCTTTCGCGATGCCTATCTGGACTGGTCGGACCTGCTGACGCGTCGGCGCGCGGCCTTGCCGCCTGCGCAACCCGACTCCGGCCAGGAGTACGAGCCGATCTTTGTGCGCCTTGTCGGACCGGGCGCGCGCACGGGGCTGATCGCAGCGCTGGCGGATGGTTCGGGGCGGCTTTTGATGGATGGCCATGAATATGCCGAGCTGACGGCGCGGGCGGCCCCCACGGATGCCTTGGCCGGACTGCCGGACGAATATGCGCTCTACCGCCGCCTTGGCACGTCGGATGCCGAATTCGCCGCCTTGTTCGAGGTTCTCGATACCGGCGTTCCCGTGGTGATTTCCGATGCGGCCAGCCCTGCCGCGCCCGTCGCCCCGGCCCCGGCCAACCCGCAAAAGGGTGCTCCGATCATCGCGGTCGTCGACGACGGCATCGGCTTTCTCAACGCCCGGTTCCGCAGGCAAGCGGCCGATGGCACGCAGACCAGCCGCTTTCACGCGCTCTGGCTCCAGTCGCTGGAACAGCGCGGGCCCGGTGGCGGTGTCCTGCTGGGCGAAACCCTGTCGCAGACCCAGATCACCGCCCTGCTGGCGCAGCCCGAATGTGCCGCCTATGCCGCGCTGAACGATCGCCTGTTCAAAGGCGAGGCCCGTCAGATCACCGGGTTTTCCACGACCCACGGCACCCATATCCTTGATCTGGCGGCAGGGGCTGATCCGGCGGGCGACGACGCGGTTCGCGACTGGCCGCTGCTGGCGGTGCAATTGCCGCCACAGGCGATCGAGGACACCTCGGGCACCCGCTTCGAAAGCTACATGGTGCAGGCGGTGCGCTGGATCCTGCGCCGCGCCGGCGAGATCGACAAGACCGCGCCGGTGATCGTCAACCTGTCGCTGGGCGTGCTGGCCGGCCCCAAGGACGGCAGCCGCTTTGTCGAATACCAGATCGCCCGCGAGGCGGCGGAATGGGAACGGGTCACTGGCCAGCCGGTGCGCATCGTCTGGTCCTTTGGCAATGACCACCAGGGGCACCTGGTTGCCCGGTTTAAGTACAAGGCGGCAGACAATCGCAAGCGCACCGACCGCGACATCACCTGGCGCGTGCAACCCTGCGACCAGACCCCAAGCTACCTGGAACTGCGCCTGCCGCGCAGGGATATGGGCGATCTTCAGGTCGCCCTGACCGCGCCCGATGGCACGACGTCCGGGTTTGGCCCACTTGCCCCCGGCCAGCTACGCAGTCTTGAACAGGACGGCCAGGCCATCGCCCGCCTGTACCACGTGCCCGCGCGGGACTTCGGCACCGGAGTGGTGAGCCCGGCCCATGTGGTCCTGGCCCTTGCCCCCACAGAAGCGCGCAAGCAGGCCGAGCCCGAGGCCCCTTCTGGCGCATGGCGCGTCACGCTGCGCCACGAGGGCCCCGAGGCGCTGGAGCCGGTCCTGCAAATCCAGCGCGACGATGCCCTGCGCGGCTATCGCGCCCAGGCACGGCAAAGCTATTTCGACGACGCCGACGCGCATGACTGGAACCCCGAGGCGATGGACTACGGGGCCTATGCCCCCGGTTGCCCGATCACCCATGAAGGCACGCACAGCGCCATGGCGACAGCCCCGGCCCGGCAGGTGTTTTGCGTCGCCGCAGCAGCGCATCGCGGCGGCCCGCAAGGCGATCAACCCGCCCGCTACAGCGCCCAAGGCGCGCCCTGGTCGGTTCCCGGCCCCACGGCCGCGGTCAGCGCGCAGGACGGGGTGTTTCATCGCGGCCTGCTGGCCAGCGGTACGCTCAGCGGCTCGGCCCGCGCCATTGGGGGGACCAGCGCCGCTGCCGCGCGGTTGACCCGGGCCCTGGGCCATTCGGCGAAACGGATCGTCAAGAACGCCGGCAAAGGCAGGCCAAGCGCCGATCTTGATCCGGCAAGGATCGACCTGCTGGCCGTCGAGGACGGCAAGGCCGCCCGCCTTGGGGATTACCTGGTGCAGCTGCGCGACCTGCCGCCCCGGATGGATGCGCCGCAGGACAAGGACACCGCCCCGCTGGTGGGATGATAAAAAGCCGGGGGCCTTGCGGCGCCCCGGCCTACCAATACGCTTCGGTCAGGGCCAGGGCCCCGACGTTCACCACCTAAAACCGATTACCACTCGTCCTTGGCGGTGGCCCACATCCGGGCCAGCCAGGTCGGCACCGCGTCACCCGACAGCGGGGCCGACGACGTCTCGATCACCGAGGCATCGTCGAGGGCAGAAGAAAGCAGGGAAAGGTTAAAATCACCCTTATAGGTATCGCCGTGGTACAGCCGCGCGGTTGTCTGCGTCTCGCCCTCCAGCTTGCGCACCAGGGCCTCGGCTACGGTGACGCCCAGCACGGCGCCGGCCATGCTGTCGGTGGGGAAATGCACACCGGCGATGGTCCGGTTCATCGCGATCCGGGCGGCATGGCGGTACAACTCGTTCCCCGAGGCGATCTCGGACGCCGGGTCAAAGGCGCGGTTGTAGAACAGCCGGGTCAGCAGGGTCGCCAGTGCAAAGGCTTCGGTCGCGTGTCCCGAAGGCCAGGCGCCATGCCCCGGCGTCTGGATGATCGGCTGGACCTTGTAAGACATGGCGATGGGCCGGGCGACGTCAAACCCGAACTTGAGCGGATGTTCGATCCCCTGCATCAGCCGCAAAACCGCGTAGTGCAGCATCAAGGTCCACTTGGTCGCCGCCGGGGACATGTGCCCCACCAGCCCGAAAAAGGATTTGAGGTTGCTCATCTGCACCTTGATCTCGCCCAGCCTGTCGGGGCGCAGATCGGCCGCCGTGCGCAGATAGGGCAGCTGGTGCTGGGCCAGGAAATCATCGGCCGGCTTGTGCAGGGTGACGATGGGCTGGCCCTGGCAGCGGACCGTGCCAATGGTGTTGGCCTGCGCCGCATTGTCCAGCGCGACGTCGAACATGGACCCGATGGCCTGGTCCAGGACCTTTGCCTTGGGCGTGCCGCCCAGCGTCTGATAGGCTGCCCAACTGTCGCGTCCGGTGCTTTTGGGGGTGCGGTCCGCGGTGCCGTCCCAGAACCCGACCGTGCCGTCGCGGGCCGCGCCTAGCGCGCCGCTGGGCGCCCTGCCGCCGCGGCCATCATAGCCGTCATAGCCGTCATACCCATCATAGCCATCGTAACCGTCATACCCGTCGTAACCATCATACCCATCATATCCGTCATAGCCCAACCGCGGCATAATAAGTCCCTTTCAAATGCAATGCCCCAACCTTTGTCGAAACCGGACCACGGGTCAAAGCCCGATCGCCCTGTGCCAAAGGATTAACGAAGAATTCACGACAGTTGCCGCCTCTTCGACCCGGTGTTAGCGTGTCAGGTGAACTCCAACGCAGACAGGACTATGGACAACAGGCCCCTGACGCTTCGCATCTCACTGCTTGGCCCGCTTCGGATGGTTGGGGCCAAGGGTGACGTGCTGACCCCCAAGGGCGCCAAGAACCAGGCCCTGCTGGCGCTGCTGGCGCTCAGCCCCGGCATGTCCCGCCCCCGGCGCTGGATCGAGGACAAGCTGTGGTCGACCTTTGGCCCCGAACAGGCCAGCGCCAACCTGCGCCAGGCGCTCAGCAAACTGCGCAGCGCCCTGGGCGATCATGCCGATGCCTTGCGGGCCGACCGCACCACCGTGTCGCTGGATCGCAAACAGATCTGGGTCGACAGCCTTGACGATGTGCTGCCCCTGGACGACCGGGTCGAGCTGCTGCAGGGCATCGACGTGCGCGACCCCGAGTTCGAGGAATGGCTGCGGATGGAGCGCGCCGCGCTCAGCACCCGCATTGCCCGCGCCAAACCGACCCCCGCCACCGGCATCCTGATCCATTGCAACGCCTTGGCCGAAGACCCCGGGCGCGAAAGGATGATGGGGGAAATCCTGGCCAACCAGATCGGCGAAAACATCTCGGAACAGATCCGCGCCTGGCGCCAGGACCGCGACCTGCCCGACGGTTTGTCGAACCTGCCGCCCAGCGACGTGACGATTTCAACCCAGCTGGTGCCCGACGACACCGGTCATTCGGTGTTCATCAAGGCCGTGCATCAAAGCAGCGGGCGCATCCTGTATTCCAAGCTGCAGCATGTGGACCGGTTGAACGACATTCTGGAAACCGAGGTTTCGGTCGGCAAGACCGTCTTCGAAGCCGCTGACCAGATCATCGGAAAACTGCCGCAGGTGCTGGAAGGCACGCGCCCCGAAACCCGCGCGACCGCCCTGTCGCGGCTGGGGCTATACCGGATGTTCAGTTTTGAACGCAGCGCCCTGCGCGAGGCTTACGGCCTGATGAAACAGGCCTATGACCACGACAACAATGGCGTCTACCTGGCCTGGACGGCGCTGATCCGCACCATCCAGATCGTCGAGCTGGCCGAGGACGACGCCGCCGGGCTGCGCGAAGAGGCGGTCGAACTGCACTACAAGGCGCTGGAAAGCGGCACCGACAATGCCCTGGTCCAGGCCCTGGCCGCCAAGATCAAGGGCACCGCCCTGCGCGACGGCGCCGGCTTTTTCGAACTGGCCAAGCGCGCGGTGGAACGCAACCCCGCCAATGCCATTGCCTGGAATTCGCTGGCCGAGGCGCATCTGTTCGCCGGGCAATTCGATCAGGCGCTGGCCGCGTCGAAACGGGCCAGCCACATCGCCTCGACCTCGCCTTTCAAGCATTGGTGGGACACCGGGCGCTGCCTGATCGCCATTGCCTGCAACAAGCCCGACGAAGCCATCGAGGCAGGCGAGGCGGCGACCCGTTCGGCGCCCTTGTCGCGCCCGGCGCATCGCCAGCTTTTGGCGCTGTATGCCCTGCAGGGCGATCTGGACAAGGCGCGGGCCGTGGCCGACAAGCTGACCAAGATCGAACCGGGCTTTTCGCTGGATCGTCTTGTGAACGACGCCAGCTATCCGGTCACGACCCTGCGCAAGAACGGCATGCTGGAACCGATCCGCGCCCTGCTTTAGGCGTCAGGTCAAGCGGCGCAACAGATCCCTTGACGGTGTGCCGGTGACGGGCAGCCCCTGCTCTTGCTGATAGGCGCGAATGGCGGCTTCGGTCTTTTTGCCCAGCACCCCATCCGGGGTTCCGGCGTCGAAACCGCGCTGGGTCAGCCCCCTTTGCAGCGCCTTGCGGTCGTCCAGCGTCAGCCCGTACTGGTCCGGCCCGAACCCGGCGCTGAGCGGGCCGCCCCCGTTCAGACGATCCGCCAGGTATCCGATGCCCAGCCCGTAGTTTTCCGACGGGTTATAGCGCAGGATCATGTTGAAGTTGTGATAGACCAGAAAGCTGGGCCGCCCCAGCCCCATCGGCGCCAGCAGCGCCGCAGACCCGTGATCGGGAAGCGAGCCGCCCTTGGCTGGACGCAGCCCCAGATCGCGCCAGGTGGCGACGCTACGCGTGTTGCCGCGCCCGGTGGGACCGGAATAGCCATTGGGCACCGTCACTTCCAGGCCCCAGGTCTGGCCCCGGCGCCAACCGGCCCGCGACAGGAACCGCGCGGTGCTGGCCAGCGCGTCGGTGGGGTCTTCGGTCCAGATGTCGCGCTTGCCGTCGCCGTTGAAATCGACCGCATTGGCCTGATAGGCGTTGGGGATCAGCTGGGTATGACCCATGGCCCCGGCCCAGCTGCCGACCAGCTGCGCGGGCCGCGCGTCACCAGTCTGGATGATGCGCAGCGCGTCCATCAGGTTGGATTCAAAGAACCGCCCGCGCCGCCCTTCCCAGGCCAGCGTCGAGGTGGCAGAGATCACCGGGATGGTGCCGCGCTTGGTGCCGAAATAGCTTTCCAACCCCCAGACCGCGCCCAGGATATGCGGCGGCACGCCATAGCGGTCCTCGATCTGGCGCAGGGTGCCGATCTGCCGGGCATAAAGCGGTTTGCCAAAGCGCAGCTTTTCCTCGGGGGCGACGATGGCCAGGTAATCCTCGAGCGAGCGTTTGAATTCGGTCTGGTTGCGGTCGCGTTCGATCACCCCGGGCAGATAGCCCTGCCCGCGAAAGCCCGCGTCAAAGGTGGCGGCGCTGATGCCCTGCGCCATGGCGCGATCGCGGAACGCCGCGACCCAAGCATCGTAGGAGGCGTTGGGTTGCGGCCGCAGATCCGGGTCGGTTGCCGGATCGGGGCGTGCCACGGCGGGCGCCCGCCCGCCACCTGTCCCGACGCACCCCGAAAGAGAAATCGCCGCGATCCCGATCGAGAAAGCCCGCCTGCTGATGGTCATGTCATTCACCCTGCTCTTATTGGTTTTCGATACTCTATCGTGGATCGCAGCCCCCCGAAAGTGGCGCGCGCGGCCTTGGCAAAGATCTGCGCGCACAACCCATGGTAGTTGACACAACGCTATTCACCACACAAAATATGGGCAGGAGGCTGCCATGACCCTTCGCAAGCTGATCCTTTTTGCGCTGGCCCTGTCCCTGCTTGGGCTGGCGGGTGCCCTTGCCGCTGACCGGCTGACCAGCGCTGTTGCCATGCACAACACCGCGCGCGCCCTGTCGGCGTTCTTTTTCGCCGCCGTGCTGGTGTTGCTGGCCGGGCTGGCGCTGCTGTCGGCGCTGCGCAAACCGCGCATCCCCCCGGATCAGGACACGATCCCGGCCGAGGCCGAGCATCCCCAGACCTGACGCCTTGCGGTCTTGCCCAAGGTTAATGCCCGTCGATGGCGGCCGTGCTCAACTGCGTTCAGGCGGCTTGCTCCAACCCCAATAGCGCCAAGACGCTTTGCCAAGTGTCGAAAGCCTGGGCAGGCCGCCATAGCAAACCGGAGCCAGACCATGACCCTACGTTTTCCTGTTGTCCTTGCCGCGGCCAGCCTGCTGCTGGCCTCTGCCTGCGAAAACCTGACACCCGAACAGCGCACCGTCGTCGGCATCACCGCCGGGGCCGCCGCTGGCCTGATCACCGCCAACGCGCTGAACGCCGACAAGGACTGGCGCCTGATCGCAGCGCTGGCCGGGGCTGCGGCCGGTACGCTGGTCGCGCAGAACGCGGCCACTGGCAATTGTGCCTATGCGCGCGGCGACGGCACCTATTACACCCGCCCCTGCCCCTAGGTCTGCCAAAACCGCGCGCCGCCATGCCGTGACAGGCCGGGGCGCGCGGCCGCTGGATCAAGCGCCAGTAGCGGCGACCATCAGAACGGCATCGGCCGCCTCTTCGCCCTTTTTGACGAAATGGGCGCGGAAGAACCCGACATGTTCGTCGCTGGGCTGGAAATGGTGCGGCGTCAGCGACACCGAAAACACCGGAACCCCGGTGTCCATTTGCGCCCGCATCAGCCCGTCGACCACCGCGGCGGCGACGAAATCGTGGCGATAGATGCCGCCATCCACCACCAAAGCGGCGCAGACCACTGCGTCATACGTGCCGCTTGCCCCCAGTTTCTTGGCCAGCAGCGGCATTTCAAAGGCCCCCGGCACGTCAAAAGCCGTGAGCTCATGCGCGGTGCCACAGGCCTTCATCCGGGCCTGGAACCCCACAAGGGCCTGATCGACGATGTCGGAATGCCAACGGGCCTTGATAAAGGCGATTTTCAGTTTTTCAGTCATGGAACCATCCTTGAGGTGTCAACAAATGGTCCCAAGGCGATTCCACCCGCGCGGGGCGCAAACCCCGTCGGCTGGTTCTCTTTCATCCGGACTATGACCGTCGGCCCCGGAATTTCACCGGTGTCTGCTGACCCTGCCACGCCGCAAAGGGGCGTTGGCAGGCGCTCGCGGGCTGTAACCGCCGGTGGGGAATTTCGCCCCGCCCTGAGAACGCGATTGGAATGCCGGGATTCATGGCAAAAAGCAAGGGCGTCAGCCGCCCTTGAGCCGTTGCATCAAAAAGACCTCGTTTTCCGGGGTCACGGGCAGATGGCGCCCGTTGGTGATTTCGCCGTCGATGGCCACCGACACGCCCGCCTGCAACAGCGGGCCAAGGGCCGGATGCGCCGCAACCAGCGCATCCAGCATTTCCCCGACGGTCGTTGCCTCGACCGTAACCACCTGCTGACCGTCCGCCAGACGGCGCAGGCCGGACCACAGGTTGACCTCGATCCTGGCCATGCGCCTTACCCTTTCAGCGCCTTGATCGCCGCCAGCACCTTGGGCGGGCTCATCGGCAGGTGGCGCAGGCGCGCGCCGGTGGCCGCGTGGATGGCGTTGGCGATCGCCGGCAGCGGCGGCGTGATGCCGGTTTCCCCGACCCCGCGCACGCCGTAGGGATGGCCGGGGTTCGGCACCTCGACGATGACCGTGTCGATCATCGGCAGGTCCGAGGCGACCGGCACGCGGTAGTCCAGGAACACCGGGTTCAAAAGGCGACCGTCCTTGTCATAGACATACTCTTCGTTCAGCGCCCAGCCGATGCCCTGCGCGGCGCCGCCCTGGTATTGGCCTTCGACATAGGACGGATGGATCGCGCGGCCTGCGTCCTGCACCACAAGGTAGCGCAGGATGGTCGTGCGCCCGGTTTCGGGATCAACCTCGACGTCGACAACATGCGCGCCAAAGCTGGCCCCGACACCCCCCGGCACCGATTCATGGTGGCCCGAAATGGGCCCGCCCGTGCTGCCCATCTTGCCGGCGATTTCGGCGATGGTCATCGGGGGGAACTTGCCGGCGTTGGGCCCGGCGGGCTGCGCCGCGCCATCGACCCATTCCACCGCCTCGGGTTCGATCCCCCATTCGGCTGCGGCGCGGCGGCACATTTCCTTGATCGCGGCCTCTGCGGCCTCGACCGCGGCCTTGCCGCTGGCAAAGGTGGCGCGGCTGCCGTGGGTGGGTTCATTGACGCCCAAGGCGCCGGTTTCGACCACGTTGACCCGCACGTCCTCGTAAGGAATGCCCAGCGTTTCCGCCGTCATCAGCGCGATCGAGGCGCGGCTGCCGCCAATGTCGGGCGTGCCCACCGACACCTGCGCGGTGCCATCTTCGGAAATCGCCATCGACACCGAGGTTTCGCCGCCATGGTTGAACCAATAGCCCGCTGCGATGCCCCGGCCCTGGTTCGGGCCCAGCGGCGCCGACAGGTTCGGGTGCGCCTTTGTCGCCTCGAGGGTTTCGATCAACCCGATCGAGCCGAACTTGGGCCCATAGCTGGAGGCATCGCCCGAACGCACGGCGTTCTTCAGGCGCACCTCCATCGGGTCAAGCGCCAGTTCGCGGCACATTTCATCCACAAGGCTTTCGACCGCAAAGGCGCCCATCGGCGATCCCGGCGCGCGGTAGGCGGCGCATTTCGGGCGGTTGGCCAGCACGTCATAGCCCACATGATGCACCGCAGGCAGTTTATAGGGCGCAAAGGCGCAATACAGCGCCATGTCGACCGGCGCGCCGGGAAAGGCGCCGCCCTGCATGCGGAACTCGGCGGTGGCGGCGGTGATGCTGCCATCCTTGGTCATGCCGATCTTGACGTCCATCGACGCCGAAGCGGTCGGCCCCGTTGCGCGCAACACCTCGGCGCGGCTCATGACCAGTTTCACCGGACGCCCGCCTGCCTTGCGCGACAGCGCCAGCGACAGGGGTTCCATGAAGATCGTGGTCTTGCCGCCAAAACCGCCGCCGATTTCCGACGGGGTCACACGCAATTGCGAGGTTTCCAGCCCCAGCACGGCGGTGCACATCTTGCGGATATACCATTGGCCCTGCGTGCAGACCCACATCTCGCCCTTGCCATCCTCGCCCAACTGGCCAAGGCAGGCGTGCGGTTCGATATAGCCCTGATGCGTGGCCTCGGTCTTGTAGGTCTTTTCCATGACCAGATCGGCCTTGGCAAAGCCTGCATCCGTGTCGCCGTGCCCGAATTCCATGTAGCGCACCACGTTGGGCGGGCTGCCTTCGGGCACGGTGGCATCGGCGGCGCCCTGGCGGATCACCGGGGCGTCGGGCTTGATCGCCTCGTCGACGTCGGTGACATGCGGCAGGACCTCGTATTCGACCTTGATCAGCCGCGCGGCATCCTGTGCCAGCAGCGCCGAGGTCGCGGCGACGGCGGCGACCGCATGACCGTCATACAGCGCGCGTTCCCCCGCCATGGTGTTTTCCTGCAGGTCCCAGTCCTCGCCGGTCAGCCCGGTTGGGAAATCGGCGCGGGTGATGACCGCCTTGACCCCGTCCAGCGCCATCGCCTTTGACGTGTCGATGCTGACGATCCGCGCATGGGCGTGGGGCGATCGGACCACCGCCGCGAACAGCATCCCCGGCGCCGAGATATCCGCGCCATAGCGCGCCCGGCCCGTGACCTTGTCCAGCCCGTCGGGGCGGTTGGGCCTGGTGCCGACCAGCTTGAATTCCTTGAACTCGTCCTTTGCCATCACGCAGCCCCCCGCATTTCCGCCGCCGCATCCATCACGGCGCGGATGATCTTGTCATATCCGGTACAGCGGCACAGGTTGCCCGCCAGCCAATAGCGCACCTCGGTTTCGCTTGGGTCCGGGTTCTTTTCCAGCAGCGATTTCGCCGCCACCAGAATGCCCGGCGTGCAGAACCCGCATTGCAGCGCTGCGTGTTCGATGAACTTGCGTTGCAACGGGTGCAGCGCCGCGCCCTCGGCCATGCCTTCGATGGTGCCGATCTGCTTGCCCTCGGCCTCGACGCCCAGCACAAGGCAGGAACTGACCAGCGTGCCATCCAGCGTCACCGAACAGGCACCGCAATCGCCCGTGCCGCAACCCTCTTTCGAGCCAGTCAGCCCAAGGTGGTCGCGCAGGCAGTCCAGCAGCGTTTCGCGCGGATCGGCGAGGAATTCGACCGTATCGCCGTTGACGGTGGTCGTCACATGTATCTTGCTCATTTCTCAGGCTCCTTTCGCGCGTTCAAGCGCGATGCGCGCGGCACGCTTGGCCAGAACGCCCGCCACTTCGGTGCGGAACTCGGCGGTGCCGCGTTTGTCGGAAATCGGTTTGCAGGCGGCCGTCACGGCAGCGATCAGGCTGTCCACCGCCGCATCGTCCAGCGTGGTGCCAATGATTGCCTGTGCCGCCTCGGGCACAAGGATCACGGTGGGCGCAACCGCCCCCAGCACGATGCGGGCCTCGGTGATGGTGTCGCCGTCAACCCGCAGGTTCACAGCGCAGCCCACCACCGCAATGTCCATTTCGGTGCGCGGGATAAAGCGCAGATAGGCATCGCCGCCCCCTGCCCCGCGCGGCGGCAGCGTGATCCCCGAGATCACTTCGCCCGCCCCAAGCGAGGTCTTGCCCGGCCCCACCGGGATATCCTGAACGGCAACCTCGCGCACCCCCTTGGGGCCCGTCACGGACACCAGGGCGCCCGCCGCCACCAGCCCCGGAACGCTATCCGCCGCGGGCGAGCCGTTGCACAGGTTGCCGGTCAGCGTCGCCCGGCCTTGGATCTGGGTCGAGCCGACCAGCTCCATTCCCTCGACCACGCCAGGCCAATCGGCGCACAGCCCGGCATGAGCGCCCAGTTCGGCCCCCGAAACCGCGATGCCGATCCGCCAGCCGCCGTCGGGCGTCTGCGCGATGTCATGCACCCCCGGGATATTCTTGAGATCGATCAGATCGTCCGGCAGGACCATGCCCGCGCGCATCTGGACCAGAACATCCGTGCCCCCGGCCAGATACCGCGTCACGCCCTGCGCGGCGGCTGCAATGCCGACCGCATCTTCGAAGGATGTCGGATTGTGATAGCGCATGTCGCCTCCCTGTTGTCTTGTGTCCGGTCTTGCCGGGCGCAACGCCCCGCCGCCGGAATGGTTGCAGCGCAGGGCGTGCCGCCTGCGCGTGTCGTCCGTTCCCCATACCCGGGAACACTGATCCTGTCAGAGCGCATCCTGCGCCTGTTGAAACCTGCAAATCCAGCTGGCCGCATTGTGGTCAGTCTGCCAAGCCTGCGCAATGCAATTCTGGGCAAATCCGGCGACGCGCCCCGACGTTCCCGGCGATTTCGACCCGCCGCCGAAACCGCCACCCCACAGCATTCCGGCGACGCAAAAAGAAATGTTGCGCACCCCCTTGCGCGGACCGAAAATCCCACCATCTTCCCCGCATCCGGGCGCGAGGCTCCGTCCGGCGGCTGCAGACGCGGGGTTCGCGTCGAGAGCGCCTTCCTCCTACGGGACACCCCCATGCGCATTCTTTTCGCCGCGGTCATGACCGCCCTTGTCGCCAGCCCTGTACTGGCCGACGAAACCTCGGGTCAGGTTCTGGCCTTTGATCGTGTCGACGGCATCCTTGTCCTGACCGACAAAACCGTCTGGAACATTGCCGCCGATCTGGACATGCCGTCCGATCTGGGCGCCGGCGACATGATCAAGATCGACTATCAAAGCGATGGCGAAAACGGGCTGACTCGGATCAACAGCATCGTTCGCGAATAAGACCGGACCGGCCGCCAGCAATGCGGCCGAAACAGATCGCACAGCCCAAAAGGGGCGCCACTGGGCGCGCCCCTTTCTGTGCGCGCCCGACCGTGGCGCGCGGCCCGAGTTGACCCCAAGGCGCGGCGCGCGCAATGTTGGCCTGATCATACTCTGTCAGGACCAGATGCGCACCCGCCTTGCCACGACCCTTGCCCTGTTGTTCTGCCCCCTCGCGCCGCTATCGGCCGAGCCGCTGCGCTGCGCCCCGCCCCCGTTTGACGATCTGCCGGAATTGCAAGGCACCCTGACGGCGCTTGCCCCGGCGATGCAGGCCTTTCCGACGCTGCAGACCGCGCTGGAAACCCGCGTACGGGAAATCTGCATTTCGTCGCAGCTGCGTGATGCGCAGGGGTATTTCGAACCCGAAACCCGCAGGCTGGTTCTGTCCGACGGGCTCTCGCCCGGCCTGCAACAGGCAGTGCTGATCCACGAACTGCGCCACGCACAGCAATTCGGCATGGGCAGCTGTCCCTCTCTTGACCTGGCGATGACCGACTATGCCCAGGCGGTTTTCGCGATGGAGGCCGATGCCAGCGTTGCCAGCCTTGTGGTGGCCCGGTACCTGCTGGACAACGGCCAGCCCCGGATGTGGGAGGCCCTGATCGCCTGGCCCTTGCAAGGCGATATCGCGCAGGTCTTTCAGCAGGCCTGGACCCGGCACGCCGATCTGGGTGCGGCGGCGGCGCAGGCCTTTGACGCCTGGTTCGACAATCCCGCCCGGCTGCAGACCTATTACGTGGCAAGCTGCATGGATTACCTTGACCAGACCGAGCGCGACCACCTCCTGCCGCAGTACCAACACCTGTCGCCCGCCTTTTACGATCAGCTGTGCCGCCTGCCCGACGGGCGCGCCTATGCCTGCGCTGCACCGGAAAAGGACGGGTTTTTCGATTGACCAAGGGCCGCGCGATCCGCACTGTTCGCCCATGGTTTCAGGAGTCAATTCCATGCGCGCCTTGCTGATCACCGCCCTTCTTGCCGCCACGCCGGCCGCCGCCTGGGACGAACCGCAGCGCGGCACCCAGACCCGCACCGACATGATGGATGCGATCCGCCCGCATATCGAATGGGCGCTTGGCGCACCGATCGAATTCGTGATCTGGGATTTGCGCGTTGACGGCAATGTCGGCTTTGCCAGCGTCATGGCCCAGCGCCCCGGAGGCGGTGTCATCGACGTCGCCCGGACGCCCGCCGCGCGTCGGCAGGAAATCGACCCGACCGTGGGGGACGGCGCGACGGTGCAGGCCTTGCTGCAGAAATCCGGCAACGTCTGGGTCGCAACCCATCACGCCATCGGCGCCACCGACGCCTGGTGGTACTGGGACGAATTCTGCCCGACCTGGGCCCCCGTCATTCCCGAAGCCTGCGGCGGCTAGCCCCAAGGTCGCCTGAACGATTTCACCGCCCCGGTTGGAACCAAAGCCGCATTTCAGGGTTGATTAACCATAGGAACATCACACCCAAAGGGAGTAAGACCCATGGAATACGGCTTTTTCGGACTGCTCATCCTTATCGCGGACCTTTATGCGATCTATCAGGTCCTGACGTCGTCCGCCTCGACCGCGGGCAAGATCGTCTGGACGCTGGCCATCCTCATCCTGCCGGTGCTTGGCTTTATCGCCTGGCTGGTGGCAGGCCCGCGCGGCGCCGTGGCTCGGGTGTAATACGCTGCATTCAAATCAACAAAGGCGGGCCTTTTGGCCCGCCTTTCGTGTTTCCAACGACCCCGTTTCAGAAATCAAAGATGTCGCCCAGGATATCGGCGATGCCGCCCCTTTTCCTGGGCGCGCCCTCTGACCGGCTGACCGTGTCTTCGTAAACGTCCTGGGACTGCGGCGCAGGCGGCACCGCATAGCTGGCGGCGCGTTCGATGATCTTGTCCAGCTCGCCCCGGTCCAGCCAGACACCCCGGCAGGTCGGGCAATAGTCAATCTCGACCCCGGTGCGGTCTGTAATCACAAGATCGGTTCCATCGACGGGACATTTCATGGCGCGCTCTCCTTTTCAAAACCTGTGTCAGAGATAGGCAATCCGGCGGCGTTTTCAGCCCGGCGCGGCAAATATTTCCAAGCCCGCGCTTGAGATGCGCCGCAAAAGCCGTAGTGTCGCCCCTGCGCGACAGGACAGGCCCAAGACCTCCGGTGCAGGTGTCACCTGGCCAGCCCCCGCCGCAGCCAACAGGAGCCTGCCCATGCCCATCACCGCCTTTGATCACGTCAATGTCCGCACCGCGAACCTGCGGGCCATGGTTGACTGGTATGGCGCGATCCTTGGTTTGCACCCCGGGCCGCGCCCGCCCTTTCGCATGGGCGGGGCTTGGCTGTATCTGGCCGATCAGCCCTATATCCACCTGGTCGAGGTGGGCAGCACCCCGCAGGCGGGCGGCGATTGCACGCTGGAACACTTCGCCTTTCGCGCCACGGACATGGCCACTTTCATCTCCCGGCTGACGCAGGCGGGGATAGAACACAGCATCGACCCGGTGCCGGATTTCCCCATCGTGCAGGTCAATTTCCGCGATCCCGACGGGAACCACATCCACGTCGATTTCCACAAGGACGAGATGGCCGGACTGTAGCCCCGGCACGCGCCGCTACTGCAACCCGTCCGGCCCGTGTTTCAGAATGACCGGCACGATCAGGTCTTCTTCGTCTTCCAGATGGCGCAGCAACATCGCCTCGAACGACAGCGCCTCGGAGTGAAAGGCGCCTGCCTCGGCCTGGCCTTGCAGCACGCCATTGGCCGACCGGGTGAACCGGTCCAGCAGACCGTCCATCGCGTGATGGTCGCGGTCCAGGATGTCAAAGCCCCGCGTCAGCGCGGCTTCGCGGCGGCTGAGCACGGGGAAATAATGCATGTCCTCGATCTGGTGGTGGCCGTGCAACTGTTGCACCAGCATCCCGCCAAAGCGCGACAGGCGCGGATTCCACTGCGAGGCGGCCAGACGCCCGTCGATCGCCGCCTCGGCGTCGGTGCGCAGCATGTCGCACAGCCGGCGGAACATCATGTGCCGGTCCAGCCAAAAGGCGACCAGTCCGGCAAAATTGGCGTGATGCTGCCATTCGTCCCGCGGGAAATCCTCCAGCAGAAGGCGCAGCGCCTCGGGCAACCCTTCGCGGGTCTTCAGATCAAGGTTCGTGTCCATACCCGCAAAGTGTGGACCGGGCGCGATAAGTCAACGCAGTACGTGCACAGCACATGCGGCGTGGCGCACAACCTGCGCTGCGGTCGAGCCCAGCAAAAGATCCTGCATGCCCGGACGATGCGACGCGATGACAATCAGATCGACTTCGTGATCCTTGGCCCAGTCCAGGATGGTGCGCCCGGAGTGGCCTTCGATCACCAGCCCGCGGCCGCCCTTGATATCGGCGGCCATATCGGCCAGCTCGCCCGCGATCGCCTGACGCGCCTGCGCCGAGTAATCCGCTGGCAGGTAGCTGATGGCATAGCCAGGAACGCGCTCCATGACGTGCAAAAGCGTGATCCTGGCCCCTTTCGCCGCAAGAACCTGCGCGATTTCGATCGCTGCCTTCGACTTTTCATCGCCGCCGGTTTCAAAGGCGATGGGCACAAGAATGTTGGTATACATGGTCCTGATCTCCGTTTTGCCCGTCAGTATCGCGCGGGACGGCAGGCCGCGCATTGACGCAGGTCATGCCGCGTTCTGTCCACATTTCGACCATATTTCGCCGCTATCCCTGACCTTGGTGACAGAACGCACTGATTCCGATCCATCCTGCCGTCAGAAGACACCGGGACGGATCACGATTTGCCATGTGGGTGGCCCCTTTGCGGGCTGTCATGGCCTTGGGGGCTCCCGGCCAGAACAGCAAGGAGCAAGCGGATGCGTTACCTGATCGCCGAAACCAATTGGGACATGATGACCCTGGCACAAGAGCTGGTGACCAACGGGACACTGCTGACCCGGACCGACCGGCCCGAGGACCTGATGCATTATTTGCAGATCGGTCAGGCGGACCTGCTGGTTCTGGCCGCCAGCCAGCTTGACCGCGACGGAATCGACCTGGAAAGCCTGCGCAGCGCCCGTTCGCGCGCGCCCATCGCCCTGATCGCCCGCGATGCCACCCCCGAACAAACAGCCGCCTGGCTGATGGCCGGGGCCGATACAGTCATCGACCCGCAAAGCCCGACCGAGGAAATCCTTGCACGCCTGCAGGCGGTTGCCCGGCGCGCCCATGGGCTGGGCCGTCCGGTGCTGCAATACGGCCCGCTGCGCATCGACCTGATGCACCACCGCGCGCATCTGGGCGATGTCCGATTGAAACTGACCCCCAAGGTCTATGAAGTCCTCGAATTCATCGCGCTGCGCCCCGGCCGGCTGGTCACGCGCGAAACCCTGTTGACGCATATCTACGGCCTGGAAAACGAACCCGACCCCCGGGTTTTCGACGTCTACATGTGCAACCTGCGGGCGCAACTGGCCGCCTCGGGCGGGGCGGTCGACATCGAAACGGCGCGCGGCGCGGGCTTTCGCTTTGTCTCGGGCGATATGGACAGCGCGGCCATCGCCGCCTGATCTGGCGCTGTGATCCGCATTCCGCGCCCGCCCCGGTTTCCCGCCTCTCTTGCCCCCTTTTTCTTGACAGCGGCGGGGGCGCGGGGCCAAACAGGGTCAACCAAAAGATGACCGACCCGCAAAGGGGCGGCCCGAAAGCAGTACAGGATCGCCATGACCAGCAGCAGCCAGCGCATCGAAGATTCGATTCGGGAAACCATCATTTCCCAACCTGACATCATCTTGGATGACAAGGATCTGATGCATGCGCTGATCGCGGCGAACGAACGCGCCATGGGTGGCAACATCATCGACCTGCGCGGCATCGCGATGGAACGGCTCGAGGCGCGGCTTGACCGGCTTGAGGACACCCATCGCTCTGTCATCGCGGCGGCCTATGAAAACCTGGCCGGCACCAACCAGATTCACCGCGCCGTGCTGCGCATGCTGGACCCGGTCGAATTCGAACCCTTCCTGCATGACCTGGCCGGCGAAGTGGCGCAGATCCTGCGCGTCGACACCGTGCGCCTTGTGCTTGAATCCGCCAACGCCGAGGGCGAGCTGGCCGTGACGCGGCTGGGCGATGTACTGTCGGTGGCCGAACCCGGTTTTGTCAGCGACTATGTCTCGGACGGGCGCGAGGCGCCGTTGCGCCCGGTGACCCTGCGCCAGATCGAAACCGGAGAGACGCGAATTTACGGCGACAAATCCGGCTGGATGCGCTCCGAGGCCTGTCTCAAGCTGGACTTCGGCCCCGGCCGCCTGCCCGGCCTTCTGGTCATGGGATCGGAAGATCCGCACATGTTCACCCCGCAGCAAGGCACCGACCTTCTGGCCTTTTTCGGCGGCGTTTTCGAACGGGCCATGCGGCGCTGGCTGTCCTGAGGGGCGGGCGTGATGTCCACGCCTTTCGAAATCTCCGCGGCGGCGCGGGATGCGCTGGCCAGTTGGCTTGAGGCGGCCAAGGCGCTCAAGGCCGCGTCCGACAACACCATCAAGGCCTATCAGGTCGATGTGCTGGATTTCATCACCTTCCTGACCCTGCACCATGGCCAGCCCCAGGGCTTGGCGCCGCTGGCGCGGGTGACGACCCCGGACATGCGGGCCTGGATGGCCCATCTGCGCGCACAGGACGTGGCGCCACGTTCCATGGCGCGCAAGCTGTCGGCGGTCAAAAGCTTTTACCGCTGGCTGTCCGAACGCGAAGGGTATGAACCCACCGCCGTTCTGTCGGCCCGCGCCCCCAAGTTCCAGAAAAAGCTGCCCCGCCCGCTGACCGAAGACGCCGCGCGCGCCATGATCGACACCGTCGAACTGCAGGCAACGCAAGGCTGGATCGGGGCGCGCGACGCGGCCGTGGTCACGCTGCTTTATGGCTGCGGGCTGCGCATATCCGAGGCCCTCGGCATCACCGGCCGCGATCTGCCGCTGGGCGAGACGATGCGCATTCTGGGCAAGGGCCGCAAGGAACGCATCGTTCCGGTGCTGCCGGTCGCCCGCCGCGCGGTCGACACCTACCTGAGCCTGTGCCCACACCCGATGGAGCCGGACAAACCGCTGTTTCGCGGCGCCCGCGGCGGTCCGCTGAACCCGCGGCTGATCCAGAAGGTCACCGAAAAGGCCCGGATGCAGCTGGGCCTGCCCGCCACGGCCACGCCGCATGCCATGCGCCACAGCTTTGCCACGCATCTGCTGTCGGCGGGGGGCGATCTGCGGGCGATCCAGGAATTGCTGGGCCATGCCTCCCTGTCGACGACGCAGGCCTATACTTCGGTCGATCAGGTGCATCTGATGAAGGTTTACGAGGCGACGCATCCAAAGGCTGGGTAAGCCGGGTTTTCATGCTAGGCTGCCGAAAAAGCCAAAGGACATCCCCATGAAACTGATGAAATCCGACGCCTCTCCCTTTGTCCGCAAGGTCGTGGTGACGCTGCATGAAACCGGGCTGTTGCCCGAGGTGACGTTGATCGACGTGGCGACGACCCCGCTGGCGCCGGATTCCGCGCTGATTGCCGCCAACCCCATGGGCAAGATCCCGGCGCTGCTGCGCGACAGCGGCCCGACCCTGTACGACAGCCGCGTGATCTGTCGCTATCTGGACGACCGCGCCGGCACCGCCCTGTATCCCCAGGACCGCCTGTGGGACACGCTGACGCTTGAGGCGACGGCCGATGGCATCATGGAGGCCGCGGTGCTGATCACCTATGAAATGCGCTTCCGCCCGGCGGACATGGTGTTCCAGGACTGGATCGACGGCCAATGGGGCAAGATCGCGCGCGCGCTGGATGCGCTTGAAACCCGCTGGCTCAGCCATCTGCACGGGCCGCTGGACATGGGGCAGATCGCCGTCGGCTGCGCGCTGGGGTATCTGGACCTGCGCCATGACGTGCGCGGCTGGCGCACCGGTCACGAAGGCCTGGCCGATTGGTACGCCGGCTATGCGCAACGCGAATCGATGCAGGCCACCGCCCCGGCATAAGCGACATGGGCAGGGCGGGGAGTTACCCCGCCCTAGTCGTCAGAAGTTGAACGAGATACCGACGTTCAGCGCGTTGGTCTTGATGTCGGTGTTGAAGGTCCCGCCCTGGTCGAACTCGCCTTCGTTGGTCGAATAGGTGAACTGGTATTCCCCGAACATCGAAAAGCGGTCGTTGATCGGATAGCTCACACCGGCCAGCAGGCGCATCGCCGGGCCTGTGACCTGAAAGCCATAGGTGCGGCTGCCGCTGGCATGGTCCGCATCCACATGCGGAAAGGCAATCCCGAGGCCGCCACCGGCATAGGGCGTCATTGCCCCCCACTGGGCCGGCCAGCGGCGGATCACGTTGGCGGTCAGAACGTTGTGACCATCGGAAAACTCGAGCCGGGAAAAGCCAAGCGCCTTTTTCGTGCTGTCGGGCGCATAGGCCTTGGTGTGCGTGTATTCGACGCCGAATCCCAAGGTTTCGCTGCGCCACCAAGTTGCGCGCGCGCCATAATAGGGCGGCATTTCAAAGGGCTTGCCTTCCCATCCGACCAGTTCGTCATAGCTGCCGCCACCGTTGGGCAGCTTGCCGGTGATGCGGCTGTGCGGCAGCGTCTGCCAACCGGTATAGAACGACAGTTCCACCTCTGCCGAGGCGGGAATGGCCATGGCAGCAAGCAGTGCGGAGGAAAGAATCAGTTGTCGCATCTGGGCGCCCTTTTTGTCTCGGGTCCTACATAATCACCCGCAGAACCGCGTTTCAACCGCGACACATCCGCGCTTATTGAGCCACAAGGCTTTTGTGTGCTGGACGCCTCAGTCTACCCCCGCTAAATACCCCGCGGAATGGCTGTGGACTCCCACGGCCCGGGTTGTATTGCGGCCGACCAACGGCCCCGAAGCAATGGAGCAAAGCTCGTGTCACACACAGAAGATCACGAAGGCACCCGTAGGGACTTTCTCTACTATGCCACCGCCGGTGCCGGGGCCGTCGCCGCTGGCGCGGTTGTCTGGCCCTTGGTCAATCAAATGAACCCCTCGGCCGATGTCCGGGCCCTGTCGTCCATCCGCGTGGATGTGTCGGGTCTTGAAATCGGCTCGCAGCTGACGGTGAAATGGCTGGGCAAGCCCGTCTTCATCCGCCGCCGCACCGAGACCGAGATCGAGGAAGGCCGCGCCGTCGAAATGTCGCAGCTGGTCGACCCGGTTGCGCGCAACGCCAACATCGACGGCGGCGCAGACGCTTCGGATGCCAACCGCACGCTGGACGAAAACGGCGAATGGCTGGTGATGATGGGCGTGTGTACGCACCTTGGCTGCGTTCCGCTGGGCGATGGCGCCGGCGAATATGACGGCTGGTTCTGCCCCTGCCACGGGTCGCACTACGACACCGCTGGCCGCATCCGCAAAGGCCCCGCCCCCGAGAACCTGCCGGTCCCGCCGGCCGAGTTTGTCGACGAAACCACCATCCTGCTGGGATAAGGAGACGCGCGAATGTCTGGTATTCCGCACGACCATTACGAACCAAAGACGGGCGGCGAAAAGTGGCTGCACAAGCGGCTTCCCATCGTCGGCCTGATCTATGACACGATCATGATCCCCACACCCAAGAACCTGAACTGGATGTGGATCTGGGGCATCGTCCTGGCCTACTGCCTGGTGCACATGATCGTCACCGGCATCGTGCTGGTGATGCACTACACCCCCCATGTCGACCTGGCCTTTGCCAGCGTCGAGCACATCATGCGCGACGTGAACGGCGGTCACATGATCCGCTACATGCACGCCAACGGCGCATCGCTGTTCTTTGTTGCGGTCTACCTGCACATCTTCCGCGGCCTCTATTACGGGTCGTACAAGGCGCCGCGCGAAATCACCTGGATCATCGGTATGCTGATCTACCTGGCGATGATGGGCACCGCCTTCATGGGCTACGTTCTGCCCTGGGGTCAGATGTCCTTCTGGGGTGCGACCGTGATCACCGGCCTGTTCGGGGCGATCCCGCTGATCGGTGAGCCGATCCAGACCTGGCTGCTGGGCGGACCGGCCGTGGACAACGCCACGCTGAACCGCTTCTTCTCGCTGCACTACCTGCTGCCCTTCGTGATTGCCGCGCTTGTCGCCATTCACATCTGGGCCTTCCACACCACGGGCAACAACAACCCGACCGGTGTCGAAGTGCGCCGCACCTCGAAAGCAGACGCCGAAAAGGACACCCTGCCCTTCTGGCCGTATTTCGTGATCAAGGACGTCTTTGCCCTGGCGGTCGTCATGGTCGTGTTCTTCGCCATCGTCGGTTTCATGCCCAACTACCTGGGCCACCCCGACAACTACATCGAGGCAAACCCGCTGGCGACGCCCGCACACATCGTTCCCGAATGGTACTTCCTGCCGTTCTACGCGATCCTGCGCGCCTTTACCGCCGATGTCTGGGTTGTCCAGATCGCGTCCTTCGTGACCGGTGGCATCATCGACGCCAAGTTCTTTGGCGTGCTGGCGATGTTCGGTGCGATTGCCGTGATGGCGCTGGCACCCTGGCTGGACACCTCTTCGGTTCGTTCCGCACGGTTCCGTCCGATGCTGAAATGGTGGTTCTGGCTGTTGGCCATCGACTTCATGGTGCTGATGTGGGTTGGTGCGATGCCCGCCGAATATCCCTATGACTGGATTTCGCTGATCGCCTCGGCCTACTGGTTTGCCTACTTCCTCGTCATCCTGCCCCTGCTGGGCGTGATCGAAAAGCCGCTTCCGACCCCCGACACCATCGAAGCCGACTTCAACGATCACTATGGCAAAGCCAAGGGTGACGCAGCCGGCACCCCGGCTGAGTAATCGAAAGGACCGTTTGAGATGTTCAAGAAACTCACCCTCTCGGCCCTGACGGCCCTGACCCTTTCTGCCGGCAGCGCCTATGCTGCCGGTGGCGAGGCCCACGTCGAGGACTTTGCGTTCTCGTTCGAAGGCCCCTTTGGCACCTACGACCAGTTCCAGCTGCAGCGTGGCCTTCAGGTCTTTACCGAAGTCTGCGCAGCCTGCCACGGGCTGAAGTTCGTGCCGCTGCGCACCCTGGCCGACGAAGGTGGCCCGCACTACTCCGAGGACGAAGTGCGCGCCTACGCCGAGCAGAACTTTGAGGTCTACGACGAAGAGCTCGAAGATTTCCGCCCGGCCAAGCCGTCTGACAACTTCCCGGCCAACACCGGTGCTGGCGCCCCTGACCTGTCGCTTATGGCGAAGGCCCGTGCCGGTTTCCACGGCCCCTACGGTCTGGGCATCAACCAGTTCGTCAAGGGCATTGGCGGCCCCGAGTATATCGCTTCGCTGCTTGCCGGTTACACCGGTGAGGAAAAGGAAGAGGCAGGCACCATCCTGTACGAAAACCACGCCTTCCCGGGCGGCTGGATTTCGATGGCCCCGCCGCTGTCCGATGGTCTGGTGGAATATGCCGACGGTCACGACAACTCGGTGCACCACATGGCGCAGGACGTTTCGGCCTTCCTGATGTGGACTGCCGAGCCCAAGATGATGGCCCGCAAACAGGCCGGTTTCACCGGCGTTCTGTTCCTGGTGATCCTCTCGGTGCTGCTCTACCTGACCAACAAGCGCATCTGGTCGCCGGTCAAGCGCAAGGCCAAGCAAGGCTGATCCGCCGCTTGCGGATCTGAAAACACCAAGCCCCGCCCAATCGGCGGGGCTTTTTCTTTGGGGTCTGCTTGGGCTGACCTCGTCAGGCATCCGCCGCCCTGCGAACCGATACCAAGGGCACGCACGGATAGCGCTGGCCCGAAGGGCGACGATCCGGCTAACCTGCCCTCACCTGCCGGCCGGTCCTGTCCCCAAGGCCGCATTGGTCAAACCCGCGCCCACGCCAAAGCCGCCGCCAGCAAGCAAGGAGACAGCGATTCCGACCCCCAAGTCCAACACGCCTTGCAGCGCCGACCGCGCCATTGACCATGTCCGCGCAAAGGCCAAAGGCCCGCCGCTGGCACCAGGCCTTTGCGTCACGATCAACTTTCATCCCGACGCCCTGCATGATGGCGCCCCGATGATCGCGTCTCTGGCGCGCGACGGGTTCTATCGTTCGCAGTTCGAAACCGGCATCAGCAACGGCGCTCTGGCCACGGGCCGCGGCGCAGGGCGATGGCTGTGGGAAAGTCGCGTGTTCGGCGGCGCCTATGAAGATGACACCCCCGCCGCCCGTCCAAAGTACGGCGCCTTGAACCACGCCAATCGGATCACAGGGGGATCGCCGCGCTTTGGCTCGGCGCATCTGCGGTTGAAACCCGGGGTCCTGCCCCGGACCACCTTTTGCCATCCTGACAGCCACCTTGGCCCGCACGACTTCGGCGTCGCCGACCGGATGGGGCTGTTGGCCCTGCTTGGCGCATCGCAGGCCACCGCTGACCCCCTCGACCACTATATCGAGGCGCATATCCACGGCCCCCTCAGCTTGAAAAACGACGTCCACGCCATCGTGCTTGACCCAAGCCACAGGGGCACCGCTGTCGAAGACTGGGCCAGGGCCCTCGGGTGCGCAACCGAATGGCATCCCGGGTTCCGCATGTCGCGCGCGCGGCTGGACGATTGCGCCCGCTACCGGGACAAACCCACCGCCGATCTGGCCAGATCGCTGTTTGACGGCGAATTCCTTACCCCCTCCTGCCTTGGAAAGGCGCGTCGCAACGGGCCTGAACACACCCAGACGCTCAAACGGGTCTGGCACTGTATCGCGCGCTTTGGGCCCCCCGATGCCCTTTAGCGCCCCGCAGGCACAACAGGCTGTCGGCCCGGGTTATGCCCCACTGTCCCCCAGGTAGGCGCGCAATGCCTCGGGCGGGTTGTCGAACAAAGCCGCCGTCTCGACCGGCGCCTGCACTTGCCCCGCCTCGACAAAGACCACTTCCTCGGCAAAGCCGCGCGCGTCGGTTGGGTCGTGGCTGACCAGCAGGGTCAGCGCCCCCGCCTCTTGCGCCACCGCGCGGACCTGCTCCAGCATTTCGGCGCGCAGCGCTGGCCCAAGCGCGGCAAACGGTTCGTCCAGCAGGATGATCGGTCGTGCCTGCAACAGCACCCGCGCCAAGGCCGCGCGCGCCTGTTGCCCGCCGGACAACTCGGCCGGTTTGCGTTCCCCCATGCCGCCCAGCCCCATCCGCTCCAGCGCTTGCGCGACGCGGGTTTGCTGCGCCGGATCGGGCTTGCCGCCATCGGGCCGCAGCGCCAGCCACAGGTTTCGTGTCACGCTGAGATGGGGAAACAGGTTCTGGTCCTGGAACAGCATTGACACCGGCCGCTCTTGTGGCGGCAGGGCGGTCAGGTCGCGCCCCTGCCACAGGACCCGCCCCCGGTCCGGCGCCCGGAACCCCGCGATCACATCCAGCAGCATGGATTTTCCGGCCCCCGATGGTCCGATCACCGCCACTCGGCGCCCCGGCGCCAGCGACAGGTCTGCCTGCAAGGCAAATCCGTCCAGCGACACGCTCAAATTCTCAACGACCAGCACCCACGCGCCCTCCTCTGTCCAGCAGCCAGAACAGGCTCAGGCTCAGCCCCAGCAACAGCAGCGCCGCCCCTGATGCCGCCTCCATCTGATAGGACCCCATCAGCCGATAGACCTGCAAGGGCAGCGTCGCGCGGTCCGGATCGGCGAACAGCGCAATCACCCCCAAATCGCCCATCGCCAGCGCCGCCGTCAGCCCCGCGGCAAAGCCCAAGGGGCGGCGCAGGCGCGGCAGGAACACCAGCATGGTCCATGCCCGCGGTGTCAGGCCCAATGTGGCCGACAGCCGCCCGAAATCCTGGCGGATCGCCTCGGCCTCGGGGCGCAGGATGCGCAAGGCAAAGGGCAGCGCCATCAGCGCGTTCACCAACCCCGTCACCGGCAAGGCCATGCTGAACGGGTTCACGAAGGGGCGCAGGATCAGAAACAGCCCGGTGCCCAGCACCAAGGGCGATATCGCGATGGCCGCCAGCGCCAGCAATTCGCCGCGCCGGTTTGCCAGCGGCAAGGCCCAGAGCATGCACAATGCGGTCGACCCCAGCGCCACGATCAGCGAATGCCCCGCCGCGCGAAAGCTGTCCGCCCCCAGCAGCAGCAGCCCCGGCGCGCCGCGCAAGATCACCATGCCCAAGGGCAACAACAGGAACACGGCGACCAGCGCGATCCAGCCTGCGTCGCCTGCCTTCGCGGCCCAGCCGCGCCCGTCCCAGCGCGGTTGCACCCGGTCCAGCCCCGCGCCAAAGCCACTGCCGACAGAGACCCGCCAGGCCACAAGCCCCGCCGCCAGCGCCAGCCCCAGCTGAATCACCGCCAGCAGCGCGGCGCGGCCAAGGTCGAAATCAAAGCGCATCGCCTGGTAGATCGCCAGCTCAACCGTCGTGGCGCGCGGGCCGCCGCCCAGCGTCAACGCCACGGCAAAACTGGTCAGGCAAATGACGAAGATCACCGCAAAGGCCCCCGGCAGGATCCGGCGCAACAAGGGCCATTCCAGAACCCGGAACTGCGCCCATGGGGTCAGCCCCAGCGAGGCCGCCAGACGAAAGCGTTCCGCCGGAATGGCCAGCCAGCCTTGCAGCAGCATCCGCGTCGCCAGCGGCAGGTTGAAAAACACATGGGCCAGCAGCACGCCGTGCAGCCCGTAGATATCCAGACGCGGCAGCCCCAGCGCCCCCAGCCCCCGGTTCAACAGGCCCGAGCCGCCAAAGACGGCCAACAGCCCCATCACCGCGACAATCACCGGCAGGATAAAGGGCGCGCCAAGCAGCGTCACCAGAACGCCGCGCCCGGGAAATCGCCTGCGGGCCAAGGCCCGCGCCACCGGCACCGCGAACAGACAGCTGAGCAGCGCCGACAGAAAGGCCTGCCACAGCGTGAAACGCACCGCCTCAAGATCACCGGGCCGCAACGCGCCAAAGCCCTCGGCCCGGATCAGGACCACGGCAATCGGCCCCAGCGTCAAAAGCGCCAGGGCCGATCCCGCGATTATTGCGACAGCGCGCGGCGCCATGCCTCGATGGCCTCATCCCGCAGCGCGGCGGCTTCGTCCTCGGAATAGAACAGCGCCTTTTCCGGCAGGTCCAGTTTCTGGAAACCTTCGGGCCATTTGTCCTGCGGCAGCGCCGCCGGGAAAGACCAGTTGCCCGTGGCGATCATGCCCTGGAAATCTTCGGACAGGATGAACTGCATGAACTGATCCGCCAGTTCCGGCTGGTCCGTGCCGGCCAGCTTGGCGGCCAGTTCGACCATGAAATAATGCCCTTCGGGGAAAATCGCCGCCCTTTTGGTCTCATCCTCTTCGGCGATGATGTGGTAGGCGGGCGAGGTCGTGTAGGACAGCACCATGTCCGCCTCGCCATCGGTGAACAGGCCGTAACTTTCCGACCACCCGCGCGTCACGGTAACAATCTTGGGTGCGAGTTTTTCCCAAGCCGCCTGCGCGCCGTCGCCATAAACCGCCTGCACCCACAGCACCAGGGCCAGCCCGGAAATCGACGACCGCGGGTCCTGAATCACCAGCCGCAGATCGTCCGGCGCGTTCAGCAGTTCGTCAAAGGAGGCGGGCGGGTTGGCCACCTTGGTCGTGTCATAAATGAACGCCGTGTGGCCATAGTTGAACGGCAGGAACGTGTCGTCCGTCCAGTCGATCGGCAGGGTCAGCGGCGAAAGATCCTGCCCATGCGGCGCGAACAGCCCGCTTTCGCGCGCCTTCTTGGTCACATCGGTGTTCAAGCCGATGACAACGTCGGCCTCGGTCTTGTCGCCTTCCAGCAGGATACGCGGCAGCAGATCGCCGGGTTTGAACTGCAGGTCACAGGCGCAGCGCGCCTCGAACAGCTCTTCGATCTTGGGGCCCGGGCCCCATTCGGAAACGAAATAATCCGGTGCATAGACCGTCAGTACGGCATCGTCCGCCAGCGCCGTGCTGGCCGCAAACAATCCCGCTGCAAAAGTGAGTGCCTTCATGGGCCAATCTCCAAATCTGCGGCGAGAGGGCAAGATTGGAGTGTCGCCACCTAACCTTCCCTCCGCCGGTGTTAACCGGTTCAGGTTCAACGGGTTGATGCGATCGCGCAAATCTCAGCAGGTCAGACCCTGCACCCCGAGGTAAGCGCGAACCTAGGGCGCGGCGACAGGGCCTTCAAGAGGGAAATGGCTTGAGGGTGCGGGCGCGCTGGCCTAAGTCAGCAATCAAAGGAGACAACGCCCATGAGCCTTAACACATTTGGTCATCTCTTCCGCGTCACCACATGGGGCGAAAGCCACGGGCCCGCCCTGGGCGCGACGGTGGATGGCTGCCCCCCGGGCGTTGCGATCGACGAGGCGATGATCCAGCAGTGGCTGGACAAGCGCAAGCCGGGGCAGAACAAGTTCACCACCCAGCGTCAGGAACCTGACGCGGTGCGCATCCTGTCGGGCGTCTTCGAAGGCAAGACCACCGGCACCCCGGTGCAGCTGATGATCGAGAACACCGACCAGCGGTCAAAAGACTATGGCGATATCGCCGAGAAATTCCGCCCCGGTCACGCCGATATCACCTATTGGCAGAAATACGGCATTCGCGATTATCGCGGCGGCGGGCGGTCTTCGGCGCGTGAAACGGCGGCGCGGGTTGCGGCGGGCGGCCTGGCCCGCGCGGCGCTGGCAGCGGCTGTGCCTGGGATCGAGATCAAGGGCTACATGGTCCAGATCGGCCCGCACAAGATTGATCGCAGCCGTTTTGACTGGGGCCAGATTGACCAGAACCCGTTCTGGACGCCGGATGCGCAGGCCGCCGAGGATTGGGCCGACTACCTGGGCCAGTTGCGCAAAAGCGGCGACAGCGTCGGCGCGGTGATCGAGGTCGTCGCGCGCGGCGTGCCTGCCGGGCTTGGCGCGCCAGTCTATGGCAAGCTGGATACCGATCTGGCCGCCGCGATGATGTCGATCAACGCCGTCAAGGCGGTCGAGATTGGCGATGGCATGGACAGCGCCGCCCTGACCGGATCGGAAAACGCGGACGAGATCACCATGGGGCCGGATGGCCCGGTCTACAGCTCGAACCACGCGGGCGGCATCCTGGGCGGCATTTCCACCGGGCAGGACGTGGTGCTGCGTTTTGCGGTCAAACCGACTTCGTCGATCCTGAACCCGCGCCGCACCATCACCAAGTCGGGCGAGGAAACGACCATCATCACCAAGGGCCGTCACGATCCCTGCGTCGGCATCCGCGCCGTCCCGGTGGGCGAGGCGATGATGGCCTGTGTCATCCTTGACCACCTGCTGTTGCATCGCGGGCAGATCGGTCAGGCCGGGGGCAAGATCGGCCCCGCATCCTGACCGCCTAGAAATCTTTCCAGATCTCTCCCCCGGTGCCGGTGGACTGAAAGTGACCCGCCGCCGGTTTTGCCACCGCAGGCTCTATCACCGCCTTGTCCCAATCGGATTGGGCTTTGGTCTGGCGTTCCAGGGGTTCAGGCTCGACCTCGAGGTCAGCGGCGCCATGCATGACAACCGAATGCTGCCTGGTCGCCTGCGCCGGTCTGGCGGCCTCGGGCTGTGATGGCGCAAGGTTTGCCCGCGCTTTCCCGCCCGAGAATTGCGCCAGCAGGGCCGACAGGCGCTCGGCCTCTTGGTTCAACTGGCGGCTGGCCGAGGTCGTCTGGTTCACCATCGCGGCGTTCTGTTGCGTGGCCTTGTCCAGCTCTGCCACCCCGACGTTGATTTCCTGCACACCGCTGGCCTGCTCTTTCGCGGAAACCGCGATGTCCGACACCATGACCGAAACCTCGTTCACGCTGTCAACGATGTCTTTCAGCGTGACCGAGGTTTCCTCGACCAGCCGTTCGCCATCCTCGACCTGGGCCGAGCTGTTGGACACCAGTTCCTTGATCTCGCGGGCCGATTCCGACGCCCGCTGCGCAAGCGAGCGGACTTCGGATGCGACGACGGAAAAACCCTTGCCGGATTCGCCGGCGCGCGCGGCCTCGACCCCGGCGTTCAGCGCCAGCAGGTTTGTCTGAAAGGCGATGTCGTCGATGACGCCGATGATCTGGGTGATCTGTTCGGACGACCGGGCGATCGAACCCATGGCCGCCTGCGCCCGGGCCATGACCTCGCCGCCCCGCTCGGCGCGTTCGCGCCCCTTGACCACCATCGCGTCGGCGCTTTGCGCGCGCTCCGAGGCAGATTTTACGCTGCTGGCCAGTTCCTCCAGCGCCGCTGCGCTTTGCTCCAGCGTGGCCGCCTGCATTTCCGCCCGGCGCGACATTTCCGAGGACATGTTGGACAGTTCATGCGAATTCGACTGCACCATTTCGCCGCTGTGCCGAAGCTGCCCCACCAGATCCTGAAGCCCGCTGGCAAGGGCGTTGAAATCGCCGCAAAGGGCGACATAGTCTTGTCCCAGGTCCGACCACTCTGCCGCCGACATGGTCTGCGCCAGGTCACCACCCTTAAGGCGGTTCATTGCCTGCCCCAGTTGGTGGAACAGGGCAGTGCGGCGTTCGCCTGTCTTTTTCTGGGTGGTTGCGGCAGTCTGCGCCAAGGCAAGTTTGGTCTTCAACTCGGCCAGATTGCGGGCAATGCCGCCGATTTCATCGCTGCGCCCGGTGCCTTGGATATCGCTGTCATAGTCCTGTTCAACCAGCTTTTTCACCGAGCGTTCAAGGCTGAGGATAGGCGCCGTCAACAGCCGCCCGAACACAATGGCCACGATCAGGCCGAAGACCAGGGCCGCAAGACCGACACCAAGGAAAACCCTGTCAGCGCGGACCTCGGTGGATCGAACCTGGTCCGCCGCCTGCACGATGGCCCGATCGGCTTGCTTCGTGACCGCCGACAGGTGGAACAAAGCAGTTCTGATCGCCGAATCCGCAATGCCAGAAAGTTCGGCGCGCCGTTCGGGCGTTTGCGCGTCCTTTGCGTCCGCCGCAAGCGGTTCAAGTCCCAAAAGACCCGCCGCGATGCTTTCCAGTTCCTGCGCAAGGTTATCTGTGCCCCAGGGCTGCGCCTTGACCGTTGTCAGCGTTTGCGTGACCGCGTTCAGGGTGTTCTGAACCGCGGCCCAGCCCGCGTCCGGTTGCAACGCAAAATAGGCTGCGTTCCTGCTGGCCGAGGACAGCTCAAGCTCGGCCCGCTTGAGGACGTTGGCTTTTTCGGCGTTTGTGTTCAGTTCGGCGACGCTGGTCGCCATGGAATCCTTGACTGCCCAAGCCATGGCAGTGACCGCAACAAGCGCGACCAGAAGAACCGCAGCGGAAAACAGCACCTGTGTGCGCACGGAAAAGCGACTCAGAAAAACACTCATCTTTGACCCCAAGTTCATTTGGCGGGCGCTTTCTGCACCTATCAATCCCGGGGTGTTCTAAGGGAACAGTGTTAACAACATCAGGACAAGGTCCCGACGAAGTTCCTACAATTTCTGCTGTTTGCTTTGTGTCTGCGCGGGCAGTTTTGACAGTTGGACGGCCAGGATGCCCGCAGCGATCACAGCAACGCCCAAGATATCAAGCAGCCCAAGCGTTTCGCCCAGGATGGCCGCGGCAATCGCCACCCCGAAAAAGGGGTTGAGAAAGTGGAACGTCGCGGCGCGCACGGCACCGATCCGGTTGACCAGAAGGAACCAGACCAGCGTCGCCGCCAGACCGGGAACCACGGTGGTATAAAGGAAGGCAAGGACCAGTTTCGTCGACCAGACAATCTGGACAGTCTCGAACCCCAGCGCAAAGGGCCAAAGCACGACGCTTCCGACCATCATTTGCAGCCCCACGACCATCAACAGGTTGCCCCCCGTCATGGCCCCGCGCAAGGCCAGCGTCGCCACCGCAAGGGCCAGCGCCCCGACCACGCAAAGCGCAACACCGTAGGGATCGAAGGCACCGCCAAACCGCGCGCCCATGATCAGCGCCACCCCGGCCACACCGGCCAGAAGCCCGATCAGGCTGAGCGGGCGCAGCCTGTCGCCCAGGAACAGCCATCCGGCCAGCGCCACCAGCAGCGGCATGGTCGAGGCGATGATCGCCGCCAGCGAGGCTTCGACCGTTTGCATGGCAACGAAATTCAGCCCCAGGTACAAGGCGTTCTGGCAGATCCCGAAGATGATCGTCGCCCGCCATTGCGCCCGCGTCAGGCGCCAGCTTTGCCCCAGCATCCGCGCGATCACGATCGCCAACAGCCCCGAGATCAGGAACCGAAGCGCCAGAGCCGACAACGGCGGCGCCGCCGCGACGATAATCCGGGCCGAGGTGAAAGCCGAGGACCACATGGCCGCAAAGGCGAGTCCCATCAAGAGCGAGCGTATATCCATCCAAAACCAGTAACTGCGGAAATGATCGGTGTGAAGGCTGCGCGTTGCCCGACAAACCGGTTCTTGCTAGGCTTTCACCAGAAAGATCATTTGAGGACTTTTTGAAATGAAGATTTCCCTTATTTCCGCTGCGCTTGTTCTGGTCAGCAGCGCCGCGCTGGCCGAAGTGGACGCGTCCAATCCCGCACGGCTTCTGGACCTCTTGCGCTCAGAAGGCTTTGCCGTCGACTTGGGCGCCGACGGGGTTGGCGACCCCAAGATCACCGGCAAGCACAATGGCACGCAGTTTCAGGTGTTCTTTTACGATTGTTCGGAAAACGTCGATTGCCGGACCTTGCAGTTCCAGGTCGGCTATAACCTGACGGACGGTATGGACTTTGCCCAGGCCAACAAATGGAACGCCGAAATGCGGTATGGCGCGGTCTATCTGGACGACGAGATGGACCCATACCTGCAAATGGACGTGAACATCGACCACGGCGTAAGCGAAGACAACTTTGTCGACAACTACAAGATGTGGACCAAGGTGATGGGCGAGTTCGAAGAGTTCATCGACTGGTAGTCAAAGGCCGCCGTGGACCTGCGCGCCCCGGGGGTGCGAACGCCAAAAAGCCCCGCCTGACACGCAGGCGGGGAAAGTTGATGCCTTGGATGACACTCACAAGGCACCGGCGGTGTAACCTGTTTGAGTGGGGGAGCCCCTAGTTGGGGCGCTCATCCATTTCCGAGCGGATCTGCTGGCGCAGCACGTCGATCGGCACGGTCTTGCCTTCGCGCTTGAAGCACCAGTAGGTCCAACCGTTGCAGCTGGGCGCGCCTTCCAGCGCGGCGCCGACCTGATGAATGCTGCCCTTGACGTCATCGCCGATCAGCGTGCCGTCGGCGCGCACCTTGGCCTTGTGACGGCCGTTCATCGACCACAGCTGTTCGCCCGGGCGCAGCATGCCGCGTTCGACCAGCTGTCCAAAGGGCACACGCGGTTCGGCGCGCTTGGAGGTGCTGACCTGCAGGGCGGATTTGTCAAAGGGACGGATGTCGTCGATGCGCTTGGTCGCCACTTCGCGATAGGCCGCCTCGCGCTCGATGCCGATCCAGTCGCGGCCCAGCATCTTGGCGACGGCGCCGGTGGTGCCGGTGCCAAAGAAGGGGTCAAGCACGACGTCGCCGGGGTTGGTGCTGCCCACCAGGACGCGGTGCAGCAGGCTGGTCGGTTTCTGCGTCGGATGCGCCTTGTCGCCGTTGGCGTCCTTCAGGCGTTCGCCGCCGTTGCAGATCGGCAGAACCCAGTCGCTGCGCATCTGGATGCCTTCGTTCAGCGCCTTGAGCGCCTCGTAGTTGAAGGTGTACTTGGCGCCTTCGGATTTCGAGGCCCAGATCATCGTCTCATGGGCGTTGGTGAACCGCTTGCCGCGAAAGTTCGGCATTGGGTTCGACTTGCGCCAGACCACATCGTTCAGGATCCAGAAGCCTTCGTTCTGAAGCGCCGTTCCGACCCGAAAGATGTTGTGATATGAGCCGATTACCCAGATTGCCCCGTCGGGCTTGAGCAATCGGCGTGCCGCCTTCAACCAGTCTTGGGTAAACTTATCATAGACGGCGAAACTGGAAAATTGGTCCCAATGATCGTCGACGGCGTCGACGCGGGAATTGTCGGGGCGGTGCAGGTCACCCTTGAGCTGAAGATTGTACGGCGGGTCCGCGAAAATCAGGTCCACCGACGCCTCGGGCAGACTGTTCATCACCTCGATGCAGTCCCCGTTCAGGATCGTGTTGAGAGGGAGCGCCTCGGCGCTCTTCAGCTTGGTCATCTTCGTCATTCTCTGCCTCTGTCCCCGGCGCTTGTTGCGCTCTGTGCTTGGCATTGAATCTGAATCTTAACCGATTCGCGGTCAATTTCTTTTTTAAATCAGCGACTTGCGATTTAGTCTTGATACAAGATATTGTGGACCGGTTTGAACGAACGTCTATGGTGTGGGGTTACCCCAAGATTTTGAAGGGCAGATTTGTGACACTTTGTCGGATAACCGGCGTTTGTTTCCCAACCATATCCCGGGAACTGTGTCGCGATCATTTTCATGACATTATCCCGCCACGTTTTGGCCACAATTGAGGCCGCCGCGATGGATGGTGATTTGCTGTCGCCCCTCACAATCGTCGTCGCCGGGCAGGGCAAATCGGGCGGCAGGCGGTTGCCGTCGATCAGCAGATGGTCCGGTTGATGGGGCAGCGCGGCCACGGCGCGGCGCATCGCAAGATAGGTCGCCTGCAGGATGTTGACCTGGTCAATCTCCTCGACTGTCGCCTCTCCGATACCGACCAGCGCCTGCTGGCGGATCAACAGCGTCATGGCTTCGCGCCGCTTGGGCGACACCTTCTTTGAATCGTTCAGCCCGTCAGGAAAGGCCTCGGGGTTCAGGATGACGGCGGCGGCCACCACGGGGCCCGCCAAAGGACCCCTGCCGACCTCGTCAACCCCTGCCACGCGCAGGCCCCGATCCCAGAAGGGCGACTCGTAATTCGTGTTCAATGCGATCATGGGACAGGTGAAACAGCAAACGCCGCCCGTGGGCAAGGGCCAGGCGCGCACAGGCGACGCCCCTGGCCGCAGCCCAGCCCCCTGCCCCGGACATGACAAAGGCGCCCCAAGGGGCGCCTTTGCTGTGGGTCTGTGCGGTGCGGCGTCGGGCCAGTCTTGCCGGGCAATCGGCCCGCCGCCGCCATCACACCTCGCAAAGCGAAGCGTGATTACATCATGCCGCCCATGCCGCCCATGCCGCCCATGTCGGGCATGCCGCCACCGGCGCCTTCCTTGGCGGGCTTGTCGGCAACCATGGCTTCGGTGGTGATCAGCAGACCAGCAACCGAGGACGCGTCTTCCAGTGCGGTACGCACAACCTTGGCCGGGTCAATGACGCCGAACTTGAACATGTCGCCATATTCATCGGTCTGGGCGTTGTAGCCGAACTTGGGGTCGGTCGACTCGCGGACCTTGCCTGCAACGACCGAACCGTCAACACCGGCGTTCTCGGCGATCTGGCGCATCGGAGCTTCGAGCGCGCGGCGCACGATGGCGATACCGGCGTTCTGATCCGAGTTGGCGCCCGTCAGACCTTCGAGAACCTTGGCAGCCTGCACCAGGGCAGTACCACCACCAACAACGATGCCTTCCTGAACGGCAGCGCGGGTTGCGTTCAGAGCGTCGTCGACGCGGTCCTTGCGCTCTTTGACTTCGATTTCGGTCATGCCGCCAACGCGGATGACAGCCACACCGCCGGCCAGTTTGGCGACGCGTTCCTGCAGCTTTTCACGATCGTAGTCGCTGGTGGTTTCTTCGATCTGGGTGCGGATCTGGGCCACACGTGCCTGGATCTCGGCCTTTTCACCGTGACCGTCGACGATGGTGGTTTCGTCCTTGGTGATGTTCACGGTCTTGGCGCTGCCCAGCATGTCCATGGTCACGGACTCGAGCTTCATGCCCAGATCTTCCGAGATCACCTGGCCGCCGGTCAGGATCGCGATGTCCTGCAGCATGGCCTTGCGGCGATCGCCAAAGCCCGGTGCCTTGACGGCAGCAATCTTCAGGCCGCCACGCAGCTTGTTGACCACGAGGGTCGCCAGCGCTTCGCCTTCGACGTCTTCCGCGATGATCAGCAGCGGCTTTTGCGACTGGATCACCTGCTCGAGCAGCGGAACCATCGGCTGAAGCGACGACAGTTTCTTTTCGTGCAGCAGGATCATGCAGTCATCCAGCTCGGCAATCATCTTGTCCGGGTTGGTGACGAAATAGGGCGACAGGTAGCCGCGGTCGAACTGCATGCCTTCGACGACTTCGGTCTCGGTCTCGAGGCCCTTGTTCTCTTCGACGGTGATCACGCCTTCGTTGCCGACTTTCTGCATGGCGTCAGCAATCTGCTGGCCAATCTCGGCTTCGCCGTTGGCGGAAATGGTGCCAACCTGGGCAACTTCTGCGCTGTCGGACACCGGGCGGGCCGCGTCCTTGATCGCCTGCACGACCTTCGAGGTCGCCAGATCGATGCCGCGCTTCAGGTCCATCGGGTTCAGACCGGCTGCAACCTGCTTGAGACCTTCCTTGACGATGGCCTGGGCCAGAACCGTCGCGGTGGTGGTGCCGTCACCGGCTTCGTCGTTGGTGCGGGAAGCAACTTCCTTCACCATCTGGGCGCCCATGTTCTCGAACTTGTCCTCAAGCTCGATCTCTTTGGCAACCGAAACGCCGTCCTTGGTGATGCGCGGTGCGCCAAAGGACTTGTCCAGGATCACGTTGCGGCCTTTGGGGCCAAGGGTGACCTTGACCGCGTCGGCAAGGATGTTCACGCCGCGCAGCATCTTGTTGCGGGCATCGGTATCGAATTTCACGTCTTTTGCGGACATATCGATCTCTCCTGTGAATGGGTTGGGTTAAGAAAGCGTCGGACCGGGTTTCCCCGCCGATCCTCAGGCGATGATGCCGAGGATGTCGCTTTCTTTCATGATCAGCAGCTCTTCGCCGTCGATCGTCACTTCGGTGCCGGACCACTTGCCGAACAGGACTTTGTCGCCCTGCTTGACGGCCATCGCGATCAGCTCGCCGCTGTCCTTGCGCGCGCCTTCACCACAAGCGACAATCTCGCCCTCGGCGGGCTTTTCCTTGGCGCTTTCGGGGATGATCAGACCACCCTTGGTCTTTTCGTCGCTCTCTACGCGGCGAACCAGCACACGGTCATGAAGCGGTTTAAATGCCATCTTCGAGTCTCCTTGCTCAAAGTTACGTCCCTTTGCCTCCTCGTTTCCGAGAGGCGTTATCACTCACCCTGGTCGAGTGCTAACGACGCATAGCTAGGCACCTGCCCGACCCGAGTCAACAGCCCAGTTGCCAAAAAAATTCATCGTCCGGCGGCCCGGCCCCGCGCCTTGGGCAAACAAGGCGCCCGCCCGGCTTGACGCGCCCGCCACAATGCCCCACCCCTTGCAGGGAAGGACCACACGCGTCCGCCATCCGGAACCCGACATGCCCGTACAACCCGCCTCGCCGATCCATTCGGCGCCCGCCCCTTCGCATCCCGACAACACGCGCGGGATCGTGCTGATGGCGCTTGGCTTTGCCTTCTTCGCCGCCGGGGACGTGCAGGCCAAACTGCTGACCGAAAGTTTCAACCCGCTGCAGATCACCTGGATGCGGATGACGGGGCTGTTCCTGGGGGTGATGATCATGCTGTCGTTTCGCGGGCTGCACCTGTTGCGGACCGTCAACCGCCCCGTGCAGATCCTGCGCGGCGTGGCGGCGGCGGGGTCGGCCTCGCTTTTCATCTTTGCCATCCAGCATGTGCCGCTGGCCGATGCGGTGGCGGTGTCCTTTGTCGCGCCCTTCGTCGTGACCGTCTTTGGCGCAATCCTGCTGCGCGAACCGGTCGGGCCACGGCGTTGGGTGGCGGTGGCCATCGGCTTTGGCGGCATGCTGATCGTGATCCGCCCGGGGCTGGGTGTGTTTCACCCGGCGATCCTGCTGGTGGTTCTGGCTGCCTCGCTGTTCGCCTCGCGGCAGATCCTGTCACGGATGCTGGCCGGGACCGATGGCGCCATGACGACCGTCGCCTATACCTCGATCACCGCGACCGGCCTGCTGACGCTGACCTTACCCTTTGTCTGGCAGACCCCGCAGGGCTGGCAGACCTGGGCGCTGATCTTCGGGCTGGCGGGCACCTCGGCAATCGGCGAAGTCCTTGTGATCCGGGCGCTGGACATCGCGCAGGCGGTGGTGCTGGCGCCGCTGCATTATTCGCTGATCCTGTGGGGCACCTTTTATGGATACATCGCCTTTGCGCAGCTGCCCGATGGCTGGACCCTGCTGGGCTGCGGCATCATCATGGCCTCGGGGCTGTATACGCTGCACCGCGAAAGGCTGGCCAACCGCAAGGCGCGCGGCTAGTCCAGCGGCGCGCTGAAGGCCCAGTCCTTCAGGCCCTGCCGCCCGGCCCGGGTCAGGCCATAGACCCCGGTTTCGACCTTTTCGAACCAGCCATAGTGGTTGTCGCGCATGATCGTCGTGGCATTGGCCACCTTGGTCGATTTTGCCACGATCGCCCCCTTTTCAGGCCCGGTGTTGGCCAGGTAGGCGGCGCAGGCCAGCGCGTCCTGCCGGTAGCCCGTGACGATCCCGTGGCGCGTTGCCCCGCCATCGTTGGGATCGCCGCGCAAGCGTTGGAATTCGCGCAGCAGCCGTTCCTGTTTCTTCTTGCTCTTGCGCGGGGCGTAGGGGCCGGGATCGCACTGCACCTCGACCGTGCCATCCTCGCGCACGGTGATAAAGCCCAGCCCGATCCGGCGGCACAGTGCCAGGTTGTCCTTCAGCGCGCGCCGCGCGGTTTTGCCCTTGGGCCTGGGCACGGCAACATAGACGTGGTCCGTCACCGTCAGCCGGGCAATCGCCTGGTGAAACAGCGACAGAGTGATGCGCAATTTCAACTCGATGATCAGCGGCGCCTCGTCTTTGCGCAGGGCAACCACATCGGCGGCGCCCACCTCGCCCTTGACCTCGTACCCCTGAGCCTCAAGGTAGGACTTGAGCGGTGCATAAAGATCGCTTTCCCGCTGCATGCTGTGCCGTGTTCCTTGTGCTACCCACGGGCGACAATGCCCAAACTGACCCGAAAGGCCAAGATGCTCCGTCTGATTGCCCCCCTCATCGCCCTGACCGTCCTTGCCGCGCCGGCCTTTGCCGCCTGTCAGGGCAACGACCTGCGCCCCGCGATGGACATGGACCAACAGGCCCGGCTGGCCGAGCGGCTTGACGGCCGCCCCTACAGCACGGGAAACCACTGGACCGCCGAAAAGGATGGCGAACGACTGCACCTGATCGGCACCGTCCACCTGCAGGACCCGCGCCTTGACGCCCCCGTGGCGCGGCTGACCCCGCTGATCGAAAGCGCGGCAATGGTTCTTGTGGAACTGACCACGCAGGGGCGCGACGCGCTGACCGCCAGCATGGCCCGCGAACCCGGGATCATGATCTTGCAGGACACGACCCTGCCCGAATTGATGACCGAGGATGACTGGCAGCTTTTGTCCAGCGCCGTTACGGCCCGGGGCGTGCCGCCCTTTGTCGCCGCGAAATTCCAGCCCTGGTACGTTTCGATGCTGCTGAGCATGCCGGCCTGCCTCGCGCAGGACCTGGCCACGCAACAGGGGCTGGATTTCCAGATCGAAACCCGGGCCGATGCCGCAGGCGTGCCCACGCGCGCGCTGGAAGACTTCGATGCTGCCATCAGGATCTTTGGCGAAATTCCGATCGAGGTTCAGATCACCATGCTGCGCGCCGCCCTGATCGCCCCCGAAGGGGCAGAGGACCTGCTGGAAACGCTGATGGCGGCCTATGCCGAGGAACGCCATGCCGAAAGCTGGCTGGTCACCACGTTGCTGGCCGCCGGCGCCGATGGCGTCTCTGACACCCAAAACGATGCGGCCGAGGCGGCCTTTGAACAACGGCTGCTGACGGAACGCAACATCGCCTGGATACCGGTGATCGAACAGGCCCTGGCCGATACCGACGGCCCGGTGATCGCCGCCTTTGGCGCCGCCCACCTGTCAGGCGAGAACGGCGTGCTCAACCTGCTTGCGCAAAAGGGCTACCGCCTGACGCGGCAGCCCTTCTAGGATCACGCCGCCAGGCCGCGCCCTTTCAGCAGCGCCTCGACCCCCGGCATCTTGCCACGGAACTGCATGTACAGATCCGCCGCCTCTTCGGAACCGCCGCGCGACAGGATGAACCGTTCCAGACGTTCGGCCATCGCCCGGTCAAAGGCCCCGCCCGCCTCTTCAAAGGCGGCAAAGGCGTCGGCGTCCATCACTTCGGACCACATGTAGCTGTAGTAGCCGCTGGAATAGCCGTCGCCGGCAAAGACATGGGCAAAGTGCGGCGTTGCGTGGCGCATGCCGATCGCCCGGGGCATTCCGATGCTCTCCAACACCTCGGCCTGTTTCTGCATCGGGTCAGCCGTGGCCGCGCCGATATGGAACTCCAGATCCACCAGCGCCGAGGCGACGTATTCCACCGTCTGGAACCCCATGTCAAAGGTCGCAGCCTTCAGCACCTTGTCCAGCAGTGCCTGCGGCATCGCCTCTGCGGTGTCGGCATGGGTGGCGAATTCGCTCAGAACCTCGGGCACCTCCAGCCAATGTTCGTACAGTTGGCTGGGCAGCTCGACGAAATCACGCGCCACCGAGGTGCCTGAGATCGACCCAAAGTCCACATCCGACAACATCTGGTGCAGCGCATGGCCGAATTCATGGAACAGCGTGCGCGCATCGTCATAGGACAGCAGCGCAGGCTTGCCCAAGGACGGTTTGGCAAAGTTGCACACATTCACCACGATGGGCGTTTCCAGCCGCGGCCGGCGCGCTTGCGACCGCATGGCCGAACACCAGGCCCCCGACCGTTTGGAGGCGCGGGCAAAGTAATCCCCGATGAACACCGCCAGGTGCGCGCCATCGCGCGTGACCTCCCAGGCGCGGCAATCGGCATGGTACAGCGGGACGTCCAGCGGCGTGAACTCCAGCCCGAACAGGCGCTGCGCACAGGCAAAGGCGGCTTCGATCATCCGATCCAGCTGCAGATAGGGCTTCAGCTCGGCCTCGTCCAGGTCATGCAGCGCCTTGCGCCGCCGTTCCGCGTAATAGCGCCAGTCCCAGGGCTCCAGCGGGCCGGCAATCCCGTCCGCCTGCAGCATCTTTTCCATCTCGGCCGCGTCCGCCATGGCGGCGGCCTTGGCAGGCCCCCAGACATCCATCAGCAACCCGCGCACCCGGTCCGGCGTACCGGCCATCTCGGTTTCCAGCTTGTAGTCCGCGAAATCACGATAGCCCAACAGGCGCGCACGCTCTTCGCGCAGCTTCAGCGTTTCGGCGGCAATCTCGCGGTTGTCCGTCTCGCCGCCATTGGCGCCGCGCGCGGTCCAGGCGCGCCAGGCCTTCTCGCGCAGCGCACGGTTCGGCGAAAACTGCAGGAACGGCACGATGATCGACCGCGAAAGGGTGACAACCGGCCCGGCCTTGCCCGCCGCCTCACCGGCCGAACGGGCGGCGTCGACGACAAAATCGGGCAGCCCCTCAAGATCCGTCTCATCCAGCTCCATCAACCAGTCGGCCTCGTCCTTGAGCAGGTTCTGCGTGAACTGCGTTCCCAGCACCGCAAGCCGCGACTTGACCTCGGCCATGCGCTCGGCCTGCGCCCCTTCCAGCGCCGCCCCCGCCCGGACAAAACCGCGATGGGTCAGCATCAGAACCCGCGCTTCCTGATCGTCCAACCCCAACGCCTCGCGCCCGTCCCACAGGGTGCGGACCCGCGCAAACAGGGCCTTGTTGGCATAGATCGCCGAACTGTGCGCCGCCAGCTTTGGGGAAAACGCCCGCTGCAAAGCCTGGCGCGCCGGATTGCTGTCCGCCCCCGCAACGTTGAAAAAGGTGCCCAGAACCTTGTCCAGCGCTCGTCCCGCCCCTTCCATCGCCTCGATGGTATTGGCAAAACTCGGCGCCTCTTCGTTGTTGGCGATCGCCTCGATCTCGGCCATGTGCTCGGCCAGCCCCACCTCAAGCGCGGGTGCGAAATCCTCGTCCGAAATCCGGTCGAACGGTGCCAGGCCGAAGGGCGTATCCCAATCGGCAAGAAGCGGGTTTGTCATGCAATTCTCCTGTCTGCTCATCCAAAGCTAGGCGCCCGGCGCCCCCGCTTCAATCACCGTCACCGCCCCATCCGACCTGCGGGGGACCAAAACCCCCCGAAAAACCCGGACATCGCGGTTTCTTTGTGCATCAAATATCCCCGCCGGAGGCTCCTGCCCCATCCGCGCGCGCCGCGGCCCGGCGGGCAGCGCGCCCTAGCCGCACACCGGGCAGTCCGCGCGGCGTTTCAGACCGATCTTGCGGGTCTCGCCCCACAGCGCATCGTAGATCAGCATCTGTGATCGCAGCACCTGCCCCGCCCCGGTGATCTGCTTGATCGCTTCCACCGCCATCATCGACCCGACAACCCCGGGCAAGGGCCCCAGCACGCCGGCCTCGGCGCAGGATGGCGCCAGGCCCGCCGCCGGTGCCTGCGGGAAAATGCACTGGTAACACGGCCCGCCCGCCTTGGCGTCAAAGACGCTGATCTGCCCTTCCCACTGGCTCAGCGCCCCCGAGATCAGCGGTTTGCCCTGCGCCACGGCCACCTTGTTGGCCAGGTAGCGGGTGTCGAAATTGTCGGTCCCGTCCAGCAGCAGATCATAGTCGGCCACCAGGTCCTCCGCGATCTGCTCGGTCAGCTTGCGGTGATAGGGGCGCAACTCGATATAGGGATTCAGGGCCTTCATCGCGGCTTCGGCGGAAAACACCTTGGGCATGCCGATGGTCGCGTCGCGGTGGATCACCTGGCGTTGCAGATTGCCGCTGTCGACCACGTCATCGTCGATCACGCCGATGCGCCCGACGCCCGCCGCCGCCAGGTACAGCAGCGCAGGCGATCCAAGCCCCCCCGCCCCGATCACCAGCACCTTTGCCTCTTTCAGCTTTTTCTGACCGGGGCCGCCCAATTCGCGCAGCACGATGTGCCGGGCATAGCGCTCCAGCTCGCCCTCGGCGAACAGCCCGGTTTTGGGCGCGGCCTCGCGCGCCTCTCGCTGGCTGGCTCGTGCTTTCAGCCGCTTGACCCCCACGGCGTAGAGCAGACCCAGCCCGGCCAGACCGCCCAGGATCAACCAGGGCGCGGCCGTGCCGCCCGTCGCCAGCCGCAGGGCATGCCCGCCCGGCAGGACAAGATGCAGCAGCACCACGCCTAGGTACAAGACCCCGATCATCGTCAGCCGGGCCCGCCTTGGCGCGCCCATCAGATAGCCTATCGCCCAAAGCGCGGCGGCCAGTGCCAGAACCAGTCCCATCAGTGCCTCCCGGTCGACCCAAAGCCACCGGCCCCGCGCGCCGTTTCCGGCAGGGCCTCGACGCTGCGAAATCCGGCCTGCACCACCGGCGCGACCACCATCTGAGCGATCCGGTCACCGTGGCTGATGGCAAAGGGTTCGGAGCCGGCATTCATCACGATCACCCCAAGCGGCCCGCGGTAGTCGGCGTCGATCGTGCCCGGCGCGTTGGGCAGGGTGATGCCATGCTTCAGCGCCAGGCCCGACCGCGGCCTGATCTGCACTTCGTACCCTTCCGGGATCGCCAGGCGCAGGCCGGTCGGCACCAGCGCGCGCGCGCCGGGGTCCAGCACCAGCCTTCCGCGATCGGCCAGGTTGGCGCGCAGGTCGGCCCCCGCCGCCATGGCGGTGGCATAAAACGGCAGCCCAAGCGACCGGTCCGCCCCGTCCTCCCACATGATCGCAATCTCGACCTGGCTCATGCTGCTTGTTCTTTCTGTTTGGGTCCAATGCCTGCGCCAGGCGGCGCAAGGTTCGTGTGGGGATCAGCCCAGGGTCTCGGCGATCCTTTGCGCCAGGCGGCGGGCGACCTCGGGTTTGGCCATGCGCGGCCAGTCCTCTGCGCCATCCTGGGAAATCAGCACGATCGCGTTTTCGGACCCGCCCATGATCCCTGTCGCCGGGCTGACGTCATTGGCAACGATCCAGTCACAGCCCTTGCGCTTGCGCTTGGCCGTGGCATTGGCCAGCACGTCATCGGTTTCGGCGGCGAAACCGACCACCAGCGCCGGGCGATTGTCCTTCAGCTGCGACACCTCGGCCAGGATATCCGGGTTTTCCGCGAATTCCAGCACCGGCAGCGCGCCCTTGTCCTTCTTGATCTTGCTGCCGCTTTCACGCGCCACGCGCCAGTCGGCGACGGCGGCGGCAAAGACCCCGGCATCGACCGGCAAGGCGCCCAGCACGGCCGCGCGCATTTCGCGGGCGGTTTCGACTTCGACCACTTCGACCCCTGCGGGGCGCGCCACTTCGGCCGGGCCGGTGACAAAGACCACATGCGCCCCAAGATCGCGCAGCGCCTCGGCGATCGCCGTGCCCTGCGCCCCCGAGGACCGGTTGGCGATATAGCGCACCGGGTCGATGGGTTCATGCGTGGGGCCCGAGGTGACAAGCACCCGCTTGCCCTGCAACGGCCCACCGGCAAGCGCCGTTTCCAGCGCCGCGACGATTTCCAGCGGTTCGGACATGCGCCCCGGCCCGTATTCGCCGCAGGCCATGTCGCCGCTGTTGGGGCCGATCACCCGGACCCCGTCGCCCTGCAGAACCGCAAGGTTGCGCTGGGTCGCGGGATGGTCCCACATCCGCACGTTCATTGCCGGGGCGATCATCACCGGCGTATCGGTCGCCATCAAAAGCGTCGTGGCCAGGTCGTTGGCATGGCCCCCGGCCATTTTGGCCATCAGGTCCGCCGTGGCCGGGGCCACCAGCACCATGTCCGCCACGCGGCTTAGCTGGATATGGCCCATCTCGGCCTCTTTGGTCAGGTCGAACAGGTCCTGGTGCACCTCTTCGCCCGCCAGCGCCGACAGGCTGAGCGGAGTGACGAATTGCGTCGCCGCGCGGGTCATCACCGGGGTGACCATTGCGCCGCGTTCACGCAGCCTGCGGATCAGGTCGAGGCATTTGTAGGCGGCGATCCCGCCCCCGACGATCAACAAAATGCGTTTGCCGGTCAGCATGTCGCGCTCCCAGATGGACAAGTCTGCCAAGTGTTAGGGCGTCACGCGGGGAAACTCAATTGCCGCGCTGCTCAAGAAACGCCTTGCAGGGATCTTCGCGCTGGATCGGCGCGCTCAGCTCGGTGACGTCAAAGACACCGTCCGGCGCGCCGACATCGGTTTCACCCTGCCCCAGCGCCACCACCCGAACCCCGGGCGCGGCAAGCGCCAGCGCCGCAGGCGCGCCCCAGTCCTTTCGGGCATGGCCGTTGCCCGTGATCACCGCCACCGGGCCGCCGGTCTGTTCAAAGGCCTGCAGCGCCGCCTCGGCCAGCCTGGCGTCGCGCAGGCGCTGGATCGACACCATCAGCGGCAGCATTTCCTTGGGAAGGGCATCGCAATGGGCGGCCATTTGCAGCGCTTCGCGTGTCGCCTGCTGGTCCTCTGACAAGGGTTCCGTCAGGCCGAAATCCGCTGCGGCCGGGCCGAACACCTGTGCCACGTCCTGCTCCATGACCTCGCGCGCCGCCTCGCGCGGGACCGCCGCGCCGACGATCATGGCGCCCGGCGCGGATGTGAAGATCGGGTGATACCAGGAAAAATCCGGCCATCCGCTTTGCTGCCATTGCAGGGCATCGCCCAGCGCCTTGGCGTCGCTCAGGATGTCCGGGGTGGCCTTGGAGGCCTGCTCTGGCGTCAACATCTCGAAAACAAGGGCCTTGGGTGCCAGCTCTGCCACCAACTGGGCCTGCCGCGCGTGATGCGCCGGATTGTCGTGCTGTTCGCCCAGGAACACGATGTCAGCGCTCAGGTCCAATGCCTGCGCCCCGGCCGACAGGGCCGAGGCGAGACAGAAAAGGACGGCCAGAAAAGGTTTCATGCGAGAAAGTGTTGCACTTCGCCGGACTGCGCTTCAAGCGATTTGCGCATTTTCACAAAGGCCGCCGCCTCGAGCTGGCGCACGCGCTCTTTCGACAGTCCCAACTCTTCTCCCAGGCTTTCCAGGGTCCGCGGCTCGTCGCGCAGCTTGCGTTCGCGCACGATGAACCGTTCGCGATCGTTCAGCGCATTCATCGCCTTGATCAACCAGTCTCGCAGCTGTTCGCGGTCATGGCTGTTTTCGACCAGCTCTTCGGCCTGCGCACTGTCGTCTTCCAGCGTGTCGATCCATTCGCGGCCCTCGTCCTCGACCGACTGGGTTGCGTTCAGCGAAAAGTCGGACCCTGACAGGCGCCCTTCCATCATCTCGACATCCCGCAGCGGCACGCCGATTTCCTTTGAAATCATTTCCCGCAGCTGGTGGCGATCCAGTGTCTCGCCCGCCGCCGATGCCTCACGCTCCAGCCGCGATTGCACCCGACGCATGTTGAAGAACAGCGACTTTTGAGACGACGTGGACCCTGTGCGCACCATCGACCAGTTGCGCATCACGTAGTCCTGAATGCTGGCCTTGATCCACCACACCGCATAGGTCGAAAAACGCACGCCGCGATCGGGGTCGAATTTGTCCGCGGCCTTCATCAGGCCCAGCCCGGCCTCCTGGATCAGGTCATTCATCGGCGCGCCATAGCGGCGGAACTTGGACGCCATCGAAATCGCCAACCGCATGTAGGCCGTGATCAGCCGGTGAAGGGCCTGTTCATCGCGGTGGTCGCGCCATGCATAGGCCAGCTCCCGCTCGGTTTCCGCGTCCAGAAGCTCGGCCTTCATGGCCCGGCGGGATAGCGTCTGGTCGTTCAGTCCATCAAGTGCCATGGTTGCCCCCTTGAGGTCTTCCCTGCTGTTGTCGCCTGTCGGCTCTCGTGTTTGATCAGTGTACGCAGCGCAGGCCGAACCGGATCACTTTTCGCGCAAACCAGATGCGCCAATGACCCCCGGGGCACCCATCAGCATCGGTGATGCAAGGCGCGCAATTTTGAATTTCCCTGCCCGCAAAGGCGGCCCTATCGTGGTCAACGCAGCAAACAGGAAAGGGTTCCATGGCTTACGCTCTCTTTATCGGTGATTATTCTTATTCCAGCTGGTCCTTGCGCGGCTGGCTGCTGTTCCGTCGCTTTGGCATCGACGCCGACATCCACAACGTCGATTTTCAGGACAAGGACGTGGCCCAGCAGATGGCGCGCCATGCTCCGGCCCGGACTGTGCCGACACTTGTGATGGACGACGCGGTGGTCTGGGACAGCCTGGCCATTGCCGAGGAGCTTGCCTCGCGCCACCCCGAGGCCGGTCTTTGGCCTGCCGATCCTGGCCTGCGCGCCCTGGCCCGCAGCCTGGCCGCCGAAATGCATTCGGGCTTTGGTGCCTTGCGCAATGAATGCCCGATGAACCTGCGCACGGCCTATGCCGATTTCACCCCGTCGGATGCGACCAAGGCCGATATCGCCCGGATCGAGGAGCTTTGGGCCCATGCGCAAAAGCGGTCAGACGGGCCCTGGCTGTGCGGGGACTACAGCGCAGCCGATGCCTTTTATGCCCCGGTTGCCGCGCGGATCGCGGGTTATGGCATTGCCGTTTCGGCCCCTGCTCAGGCCTATGTCGATCAGCATCTGAACGACCCGGCCTTCCGCCGCTGGCGCGCCATGGGCTTTGCCAAGGGGGCGACACTACCCTGGTATGCCCGCGACCATGCGCAGAAACCCTGGCCCGGCCCCGCGCCCATCCCGGCCGAGGCCACCGACACAGGCACCCCCGAAAACCAGACCTGCCCCTATTCCGGCGATCCGGTCACGCATCTGATGCGGATGCAGGGCCGCACCTTTGGGTTCTGCAACGCCTTTTGCCGCGACAAGACCGTCGCCGACCCCGAGGCATGGCCCGCCTTCATGCAATTGCTGGAGGCATGAAACCCTGCCCCCACCCGGGTGCGCGGCGCGCCCGGGTGGGGGTACCGTGCCACTCCGGCGTTTTCTGCCGCGACGAACGGGGCTATGCCTGCCCAAAGCAAGGATTCGACAACAAGACCCGGAAAGCCGCAGCCATGACCACCAGCACGCCCAAACCAGACCAGGCCATCGGTTTCTTTGAACGCTACCTGTCGGTCTGGATCGCCCTCGCCATGCTGGCGGGGATGGGGATCGGGAGCGTGGCGCCGGGCCTGGTCAAGGCCGTGGCCGCGGCCGAGGTTGCCTCGATCAACCTTGTGGTTGCGGTGCTGATCTGGGCCATGGTCTATCCGATGATGGTCGGCGTGGATTTCCGCGCTGTCGCGGGGGTTGCCCGGCAACCCAAGGGGCTGATCGTCACGCTGGTGGTGAACTGGCTGATCAAGCCCTTTACCATGGCGCTGCTTGCGGTGCTGTTCTTCGAGCATGTCTTTGCCCCCTGGATCGCCCCCGAGGACGCGGCGCAATACATTGCCGGGCTGATCCTTCTGGGGGCGGCGCCCTGTACGGCCATGGTCTTTGTCTGGTCGCAACTGACGCGCGGCGATGCCACCTATACGCTGGTCCAGGTCTCGGTGAACGATCTGATCATGGTCGTCGCCTTTGCCCCCATCGTCGCCTTTCTACTGGGCGTCACCGACATCGTCGTGCCATGGGAAACGCTGGTTCTGGCGACAGTGCTTTATGTCGTGCTGCCGCTGATCGCCGGGCTGATCACCCGGCGCATGCTGGGGTCGAAAACCGCGATCGAGGCCTTTTCCGCACGGGTCAAACCGCTGTCGGTCATCGGCCTGATCGCCACGGTGATGATCCTGTTCGGCCTTCAGGGCGAAGTGATCCTGGAGCGCCCGATGGTGATCGCCCTGATCGCCGTTCCGATCCTGATCCAAAGCTACGGCATCTTTGCCCTGGCCTATGGCGCGGCCTGGGCCCTGAAGGTGCCCCACCGCATCGCCGCCCCCTGCGCCATGATCGGGACATCGAACTTTTTCGAACTGGCCGTGGCCGTCGCGATCAGCCTGTTCGGCCTGCATTCAGGCGCGGCGCTGGCCACAGTCGTCGGCGTGCTGGTCGAAGTGCCGGTGATGCTGTCGCTGGTCGCCTTTGCCAACCGCACGCGCGCTCGCTTTGCGACATAAACGCCGCGCCCTGCATCCCCGCCGCCCAAACAGGGCGGCGTTAACACTTCTCTAACCATGCTTGCCGCAGTCTCACCCCGTTAACCAATTTCGAAAGTTCGGGGAATGGTCGCGCACGCCTATACAGTCGCCTTCGAAGGGGTCGAGGCCCGCCCGGTCGAAGTGCAATGCGCCATCACGCCCGGCCTGCCGGCCTTTTCCATCGTCGGCCTGCCCGACAAGGCCGTGTCCGAAGCGCGCGACAGGGTGCGCACCGCGCTGTCGTCGATGGCCATCGCCCTGCCGTCGAAACGCATCACGATCAACCTGTCGCCCGCCGACCTGCCAAAAGAGGGGTCGCATTTCGACCTGCCCATCGCGCTTGGCCTTTTGGCCGCACTGGACGTCATCCCGCGCGACGCCGTGGCGCAGACCGTGGCGCTGGGGGAATTATCGCTCGATGGCTCGCTTGTGCCGGTGATCGGAGCCTTGCCGGCCGCCATGGCCGCGGCGCAGGACGACCGGTCGCTCTTGTGCCCGCGCGCCTCGGGGGCCGAGGCGGCCTGGGTCGCCGCCTGCAATGTCATCGGGGCAAGCACGCTGCTGGACGTGGTCCAGCATTTCACCGGCAAGGCGGTGTTGGACCCGGCCACCCCCGGCGAGGTCGACATGGGCAACAGCACCCGCGACCTGCGCGACGTCAAGGGCCAGGAACGCGCCAAACGCGCGATGGAAATCGCCGCGGCGGGGCGTCACCACATGTTGCTTGTGGGCACGCCCGGGTCGGGCAAATCCATGCTGGCCAAGCGTTCGCCCGGCATCCTGCCGCCCCTGTCCCCCGTCGAGGCACTGGAAACCTCGATGATCCATTCGCTGGCAGGTTTGCTGGACGAAGGCGGCATTTCCCGCGCCCGCCCGTTTCGCGAACCGCATCACACGGCCTCGATGGCGGCCATCGTGGGCGGCGGGCGCAATGCCAAACCCGGAGAGATCAGCCTGGCCCACAACGGCGTGCTGTTCCTGGACGAATTCCCCGAATTCGCCCGCGCAACGCTGGAAACCCTGCGCCAGCCAATCGAAACCGGCGAGGTGATGATCGCCCGGGCCAATGCCCATATCCGCTATCCCAGCCGCTTCATGCTGATGGCGGCGGCCAACCCCTGCAAATGCGGCTACCTGTCAGACCCTGCGCGCGCCTGTTCCCGCGCCCCGATCTGCGGCGAAGACTACCTTGGCCGCATTTCCGGCCCCCTGATGGACCGGTTCGATTTACGGATCGAGGTGCCTCCGGTCGGGTTTTCCGATCTCGACCTGCCGCCGTCCGGGGATACATCGGCAACCGTGGCGGCCCGCGTCGCCGCCGCGCGCGCCATCCAGGACGTGCGCTTTGCCGGCGCCCCGGGGATGCGCACCAATGCCGACGCCGAAGGCCAGCACCTGGAAGAGATCGCCACGCTGGACAGCGAAACCCGCGATTTGATGAACAAGGCAGCCGAGCGGTTCGGCCTGTCGGCGCGCGGCTATCACAGGGTGTTGCGCGTCGCCCGGACCATCGCCGATCTGGATGGCGCAAAGGCCATCCAACGCCCCCACCTGGCCGAGGCGCTAAGCTATCGGCTCGTGTCCTCGAAAGAGACCTGAACAAACCGCGCGATGCGCCGCAGGCTGTCCCGCGCCTCGGGTATCCAGCCGTCAAACAGGTGCCAGACGTGCGGCGCATCTTCTTGTGCCTCGACGTCGACCTCGGCGCCCTGCGCCTGCAAGTGCTTTTCCATGCGCAATGTGTCGTCGCGCAGAACTTCGGACATCGAATAATGCAGCAAGACGGGCGGACAGCCCGGGAAATCCGCAAACAAGGGGGATGCACGCGGGTCATCCGCATCCGCGCCCTGCAGATAGTATTCACGCAACTCTTCGATCCGGCCGACGGGCAACATCGCATCACGTTTGGCGTTTTCCGAAAGGCTGGCGCCGGACAGGGTCAGATCGGTCCAGGGCGACATGGCAAAGATTGCGCGCGGCGGCTCGCCCCGGGCGCAAAGCTGCGCCAAAAGCGCCAAGGCCAGACCGCCGCCAGCCGAATCGCCACCAAGCACGATGTCGCCGGGCGCATACCCCATGGCCTGCAGTTGGTCCCAAGCGGCCAAGGCATCGTCGTGCGCGCCGGGAAAGGGCGTATCAGGGGCCAAGCGATACTGCGGGGCGCACACCTCGATACCGGACAGGCGGGCGATGCGCGCGATCATGCCCTCGTGTGTCGAGGGGCTGCCGGCAATATAGCCACCGCCATGAAAATACAGGATCACCCGCCCCGCCTGGGCCGGGCCCGACCCGATCCAGTGCAGATCCCCGGGGCGCACGAAATGCCGGGTCAAGGGCGTCGGGCGAAAGCTCCAGCGCGCGCCCGCGTCCAGGCGCCGCCGCGCGGTCGCCACGTCGGGCAAGCGCGCCAAGGTGCGCTTTGCCACCAGCCGAAGCTGCACGTTCAGCAGCCTCAGCTGCCAGCTCATGTCAGCTTGGCCTCGATCGCCTGCCAGATCTTTTCGGCGACGTTGATGCCGTCAAACCGCTCCAGTTCCTGAATGCCGGTGGGCGAAGTCACGTTGATCTCGGTCAGGTAGTTGCCGATCACGTCGATGCCCACGAACACCTGCCCCCGATCGCGCAGGGTGGGTCCGATGGCGGCGCAGATCTCGCGGTCGCGGGCGGTCAGGTCGATTTTTTCCGGGCGCCCGCCCACGTGCATGTTCGAGCGGACCTCGCCTGCTGCGGGCACGCGGTTGATCGCGCCGACCGGTTCGCCGTCGACAAGGATCACGCGTTTGTCACCCGCCGTCACGTCCGGCAGGTATTTCTGCGCGATCAGCGGTTCGCGCGAAAAACCGGTGAACAATTCGTGCAGCGACGACAGGTTCTTGTCGTTGGCATCCAGCCGGAACACCCCGGCGCCGCCATTGCCGTAAAGCGGTTTGAGGATGATATCGCCGTGCTTGGCCTTGAATTCGCGGATGGTCTGCAGATCGCGCGCGATGGTGGTCGGCGGCGTCAGGTCGGGGAAATCCAGAACCAGCAGTTTTTCCGGGAAATTGCGCACCCAGAACGGGTCGTTCACCACCAGCGCCTGCCCTTTGAGCCGGTCCAGAAGGTGGGTCGATGTGATGTAATGCATGTCAAAGGGCGGGTCCTGGCGCAGCCAGACCACGTCCATCTCGGCAAGGTCGACCTTGACCTCGTCGCCCAGAATGGCGGGTGTCCCGGCGACGCGCTGAACGGTCATCCAGTGCCCGCGCGCGGTGATGCGCCCCTCTTCATAGGCCAGGTGGTCCGGGCCGTAGTAAAACAGCTCGTGCCCGCGGTTCTGCGCCTCTTCGGCCAGGCGAAAGGAACTGTCGGCGTTGATATTGACCCCTGTGATCGGGTCCATCTGAAAGGCGATTTTCATGGGCAGTCTCCGGTTGCCTTGCATAGATGGCGCAACCGGCGCGCAGGTTCAATGCCGCTCAGAACTGACCAAAGGCATTCTCGATGACCCGAATATCGCCGCGCCCGTCCACCAGGGCCACATCAAAGCGCACGTCGGTCAGCGCGCCAAGGGGCTGAGAGCCCAGAAATTCCTCGGCCGCGGTCTGCAATCGGAGCATCTGCCGCGGGCTGACATGGGACGCGGCGCGGTCGAAAGAGCGGCTTTGCTTGACCTCGACAAAGACAAAACCCGCGCCATCCTGCGCGATCAGGTCGATCTCACCGCCCTTGCCGCGCCAGCGGCGGTGCACGATGGGGTATCCGCGCCCCTCGTAGTCACGCGCGATGTTTTCCTCGGCGGCATGGCCGGCAAAGTGGCTGGTTTGCCCGCGCGATTGCCGGTTCCTTGGGTCGCGCGCCACCCCTTGCGGTGTTGCCATCAGGCATCCCCCTGCTCCGATTCCATCTGCATGGCCAGCTGATACACCGCACGTCGTTTCACCCCCAGCCGGGCCGAGACATAGTCCGCCGCATCACGCACCGACATGGTTTCCAGCGCCTTGCGCACCTCGGACTCTAGGTCGGTTTCGCTAACAGAGTCTGAATCGCCCTTGCCGATCAGCACGACGATTTCGCCGCGCGCCTGCGCGTCCGAATAGTGATCGGCCAGTTCGGTCAGGGTACCGCGCCGGACCTCTTCGAATTTCTTGGTCAACTCGCGGCAGACGGCGGCGGGGCGTTCGGCGCCCAGCACCTCGGCCGCGTCGCGCAGCATGGCGCCCAGCCGTTTGGGGGATTCGTAGGTTACCAGCGTGGCCGGAACGCCGCGCAATTCGGTCAGCGCCTTCTTGCGCGCCCCCGAAGCATTGGGCAGGAATCCGGCAAACAGAAACCGGTCGGTCGGCAATCCGGCCAGGGTCAGCGCCGTCACGACCGCCGAGGGCCCCGGCGCACTGGTTGCCGGATACCCGGCCAATTGTGCGGCGCGCATCAGATCAAAGCCGGGATCGGAAATCATCGGCGTGCCCGCCTCGGAGGCATAGGCCACCGATTGCCCTGCCTCCAGCGCCGCGATGATCCGGTCGCGCACCTTTGCACTGCTGTGATCATGGTAGGAAACCAGCGGGCGATCGCCCAAAGCGACCCCGTGGATGTCCAACAATCGCCGAAGGCTGCGCGTGTCCTCGGCGGTCAGCACATCGGCGTCCCGCAAAATGTCCAGCGTTCTCAGGGTGATATCGCGTGCATTCCCGATGGGCGTCGCGACAAGATACAACCCCGGCGTCAAAGCGCCTTTTTTCCCCTCAATCGTCACTGGACCCCTCACATGGCTTGGTTATATTCGCACGCAATCTCGCACGGGCGATCCACGCCCGCGCCCGACAACGAGGGAGTTCGCCGTCCATGTTTGCTGTTTTGTCCCCCATGCGCAAGGCGTTACGCCCCGCAGCAGCCATTCTTGCCGCTGTCTGGCTATCCGCCTGTGATGCCACGATGATTCCCTCGGCGGGGGGCGGCGCATCAACCGGCGGTCCCAAGATCGACCCGAACAAGCCGATCCAGGTCGCGCTGCTGGTGCCCAAATCCGACCCCGGTGCAGGCCCGGTGGCGCAGGCCCTGGAAAACGCCACGCGCCTTGCGATCTCGGAACTCAAAGGCGCCAAGGTCGACCTGCGGGTCTATGACACGGCCGGCAATTCCAGCACGGCCGCCGCGCAGGCGCAGCGCGCCGTCGATGAGGGTGCCAAGATCATCCTTGGTCCGCTGTTCGGCGAAGCGGCAAACGCTGCCGGCCTTGCCGTCGCCGACGAAGGCGTCAACGTCCTGAGCTTTTCCAACAACCCCTCGATCGCGGGCGGCAACGTCTTTGTTCTTGGGCCGACATTTGCCAACACCGCGCAGCGCCTGATGAAATACGCCAAGGGGCAAGGCAAGGACAGCGTCGTGATCGTCCATTCCGACGACGTGCCGGGCCAGTTCGGCAAGGTCGCGATCCAGCAGGCCGCAACCTCGGCCGGAGTTCAGGTGCTCAGCTCGGAAGCCTATACCCTTTCGGTCGAAGGCGTGACCGCCGCGGCACAATCTGCGGGCGCAGTTGCCAAGCAGGCCGGGGCCGAGTCGATCTTTATCACCACGGATGCCACCAACGCTGCGATGCCGATGCTGCTGAGCATGCTGCCGGAAAACGGCGCCGCCCCCGGTTCGGTCCAGTATATCGGGCTGACCCGGTTCGACGTGCGCCCCGATCTTTTCGATCTGCCCGGTGCCGAAGGCGCCTGGTTCACGCTGCCCAACCAGGCGGCGCAGGACGCGTTCAACAGCCGCTATGCCGCCGCCTATGGCAGCGCGCCGCACCCGCTGGCGGGCCTGGCCTATGACGGTGTCGCCGCCATCGGCGCGCTGGCCGCGCAAGGCAGGGGTGACGCTTTGACCGGCGCGGCCCTGACCCGCAGCACTGGTTTTACCGGCGTGAGCGGTGTATTCCGTCTGATGTCGGACGGTACCAACCAGCGTGGGCTGGCCGTTGCGACCGTGCGCAACAAACAGGTGGTGATCCTTGACCCTGCCCCAAGCAACTTCGGCGGCGCCGGCTTCTGAGCCTGACCTCGAAAACCAAACAGACCGGATGCCGGACGATCTGATCGCGCCGGCATCCGATATCTTCGACCTTCCGGCCCTGCGCGCAAGCCTGTTCGGCGCCTTTCCCGCCGACGCAGCCGAGGCCGACATTCGCAAGATCACAGTCCAGATCCTGTCCGAAGCCCAGAAAAAGGGGCGCGAAAAGATCGCTGCCGCCTTTGAAAAGGAACCCTTTGGATCGCGGCGGACCACCCGGTCCTATACCTGGCTGACCGACGGCATCGTGCGCCTGACCTTCGAGGTCGCGACCCAGCAACTGCACCGCCTGCCCGTCCCCACCGAAGGCGAACGGCTGGCCGTGATGGCGGTGGGTGGCTATGGCCGGGGCGAAATGGCGCCCTTTTCCGATGTCGACCTGCTGTTCCTGACCCCCTACAAGATCACCCCCTGGGCCGAAAGCGTCATTGAATCGATGCTGTATATCCTGTGGGATCTGCGGCTGAAGGTTGGTCATTCGTCCCGCACGGTAAAGGATTGCCTGCGCCTTGGCGCCGAGGATTTCACCATCCGCACCGCCATGCTGGAACACCGCTTTGTGATCGGGCACGCGCCGCTGGCCAAGGATCTGGACACCCGCCTTTGGCGCGACCTGTTCGAAGGCACCGAGCGCGAGTTCGTCGAGGCCAAGCTGGAGGAACGCGACGCCCGCCACGAAAAGCAGGGCCAGCGCTACATGGTCGAACCCAACGTCAAGGAAGGCAAGGGCGGCCTGCGTGACCTGCAATCGCTGTTCTGGATCATCAAGTACGTCCACCACACCGACGATGTGTCCGAACTGGTCGCCAAGGGCGTGTTCCGCCCCGAGGAATACGACGGCTTTTGCCAGGCCGAACGGTTCTTGTGGGCGGTGCGCTGTCACCTGCACCTGGCCTCGGGCCGCGCGAACGAGGTGCTCAGCTTTGACATGCAGGTCGAGATGGCGGCACGCATGGGATACAACGACCGCGGCGGGCGGCGGGCCGTGGAATGGTTCATGCAGGACTATTTCCGCAACGCCACGGCGGTGGGCGATGTGACACGCATCCTGCTGACCTCGCTCGAGGCGGACCATACCAAGGGCGCGCCGCTGTTCCAGCGCATCTTCAAACGCCAGCCCAAGGTCAAGCAGGGTTACAAGGTGGTGAACAATCGCCTGGCCATCAGCGACAACAAGGCCTTTCTGGCGGACAAGCTGAACCTGCTCAGCATCTTCGAAGAGGCGCTGCGCACCGGGCTTTTGATCCATCCCGGCGCCATGCGGCTGGTCAAGGCCAACCTGAACCTGATCGACGAAGGGATGCGCAACGACAAGGAGGCGCAAAAGCTGTTCCTTGGGCTGCTGCTCAAGCATGGCAACCCGGACCGCGCCCTGCGCCGGATGAACGAACTGGGCGTGCTGGCCGCCTTCATCCCCGAATTCGCGCCCATCGTGGCGATGATGCAGTTCAACATGTACCACCACTACACGGTGGACGAACACATCATCCAATGTATCTGGAACCTGTCCGAGATCGAGCTGGGCCACCTGAAGGAAGAGCTGCCCGTTGCCTCGACCATCCTGGCCGAAGGCATCAACCGCAGGGTGCTGTATGTCGCCCTGCTGTTGCATGACATCGGCAAGGGCCAGGACGAGGATCATTCGATCCTGGGCGCGCGCATCACCCGCAAGGTCGCGCCGCGCCTTGGCCTGAACAAGAAAGAGGCCGAAACCGCCGAATGGCTGGTGCGCCATCACCTGCTGATGTCCGACATGGCGCAGAAACGCGACATCGCCGATCCGCGCACCGTGCGCGACTTTGCCAAGGCGGTGAAAACCCGCGAACGGCTAGACCTTTTGTGTGTGCTGACGGTCTGCGACATTCGCGGCGTCGGGCCGGGCACCTGGAACAACTGGAAGGCCGCGCTGCTGCGTGCGCTTTATCGCCAGACACGCCGCGCGCTCGAAGGCGGGATGGAGGATCTCAACCGCGAAATGCGCGGCACAGAGGCCAAGAAGCTGCTGCGCGACAGGCTGACCAACTGGTCCGCCGCCGATCTGCGCGTGGAAACCGGGCGCCATTACCCGCCCTACTGGCAGGGTCTGCACGTCACCGCCCATGAAATCTTTGCCGATCTTCTGCGCGACATCAAAGATGACGAGATCAAGATCGACATCCACCCAGACGAAGACCGCGACGCCACCCGCGTCTGCTTTGCCCTGCAGGACCATCCCGGCATTTTTTCGCGGCTGGCCGGGGCCGTGGCGCTGGTCGGGGCCAATGTCGTCGACGCGCGGACCTTTACCACCAAGGACGGCTATGCCACCGCCGCCTTCTGGATCCAGGACGCCGAAGGCCACCCCTACGAATCGTCCCGCATCCCGCGCCTGCGCGACATGATCCGCAAGACGCTGCGCGGCGAAATCGTCGCCCGCGACGCGATCAAACCCAAGGACAAGCTGAAGAAGCGCGAAAAAGCCTTCAAGGTGCCGACGCATATCACCTTTGACAACGACGGGTCCGAAATCTTCACGATCATCGAGGTCGATACCCGCGACCGCCCCGGATTGCTGTTCGACCTGGCGCGGACCCTGGCGAACCAGAACATCTATATCGCTTCGGCGCTGATCGCGACCTATGGCGAACAGGTGGTCGACACCTTCTATGTCAAGGACATGTTCGGGCTGAAGCTGCACTCAAAGACCAAGCGCGACCAGATCGAGAAGAAGCTGCGCGATGCCATCGCCGCCGGCAGCGAAAGCGCCCATGGCTGACACTTGGGGGGGCAGGCCCGCGTCTGCCCCCGCCGCTGTCTGCGCGCACCGGACCGGGCCGTGACCGGCCCTGCACGATCCCTGCGAAAAACCTGCATTCCGTCTGCCCGGGGATTGCGGTAGGTCAGGGAACCAACCCCGGGGCATAGGCAAACATGAAACCCATCAAATTGATCTCTGGCGTCCTGACCGTCGGATTCTGGACCCTGATGAGCCGCGTCCTTGGCGTGGTGCGCGAAATGATGATCCTGGCCTTTGTCGGGCCCGGTCCCTTGATGGATGCCTTTGTGGCCGCGTTCCGCCTGCCCAACATGTTCCGCCGCTTCTTTGCCGAAGGCGCCTTCAACGCGGCCTTCGTGCCGATCTTTTCCAAGAAATACGAAGGCGAGGAAGACCCCCTGGTCTTTGCCCGCGACGCGCTGAATGGTCTGGCCTTCGTGTTGTTGATCCTCAGCGCGCTGGCGCTGATCTTCATGCCGGCGCTGGTCTATGCCACCGCCGGTGGTTTTGCCGGTGATGTCCGGTTTGACCTGACCGTCGGCTACGGGCGCGTCGTCTTTCCCTATATCCTGCTGATTTCCCTGGCGGCGCTGTTTTCCGGCGCGCTGAACGCGACGGGCCATTTCGCCGCCGCTGCCGCCGCCCCTGTGCTGCTGAACGTCTTTGTCATCGCCTTCATGGTGATCGGCACCACCCTGGGCGGAGAGGCGATCTTTTGGCTGATCTGGGCCGTGCCGTTTGCCGGAATCGGCCAGCTGGCAGTGGTCTGGGTCGCGGCCGAACGCGCCGGCATTCGCCTGCGCCCGGCCCGCCCGCGCCTGACGCCGGACATGCGCCACCTGGTCATCACCGCCATTCCCGCCGCTTTGGCGGGGGGCGTCATGCAGATCAACCTGCTGGTCGGGCAGTTCGTCGCCTCGGGCTATGAAAAGGCGGTTGGGTGGCTTTATGCCGCCGACCGGCTGTACCAATTGCCGCTGGGCGTGGTGGGCATCGCCGTCACTGTCGTGCTGTTGCCGGACCTGTCGCGCAAACTGAAGGCGCAGGATCACAACGGCGGGCGCGCGGCGCTGTCGCGGTCGGGTGAACTGGCGCTGGCGCTGACGATCCCCGCCTCGGTCGCACTGGTGGTGATCCCGCTGCCCCTGGTTTCGGTGCTGTTCCAGCGCGGCGCAACCGGGGCCGATGACACGGCGGCAATTGCGCTGGCGGTGGCGATCTATGGGCTGGGGCTGCCGTCCTTCGTGCTGCAAAAGGTGTTTCAGCCGCTGTATTTCGCCCGCGAAGACACCCGCAGCCCGTTTCGCTATGCCTTTGCCTCGATGCTGGTGAACGCGGCGCTGGCCATTGGCCTTGCCCCCTTTATCGGCTGGATCGCGCCCGCCATCGCCACCACCGTCGCCGGTTGGAGCATGGCGCTGCAACTGTTCCTTGGGTCGCGCAAGATGGGCGAAGTGGCCAGCTTTGACGCCCGGTTCTACACCCGGTTCTGGCGGATCTGCGTTGCCTCGGCATTGATGGGGCTGGCGCTTTGGGCCGGGCACCTGCTGCTGGCGCCGCTGCTGGCGCAGCCCTGGGTCCGTGGCCTTGCCCTTGTGCTTCTGATCGGGATCGGCATTCTGGCTTACGGGATCGCGGGGCAGCTTTTGGGTGCCTTCCGCCTGTCCGAAATCCGCAGCCTGCTGCGGCGCAGAGGCAAGAAGGATACCGCCGAGACATGACGCTGACACCGCTGATCACCGCCGCCAAGGGCTTTCCCGCCCTCGAACGGCTTGCGGCCAAGGCGCAGGATGAACTGATCCTTTCCTTTCGCATTCTCGACCCGGAAACCCGGCTGCGGGAACCGGCGCTGACCGAACGCGGGCTGGAAACCTGGGCCGACCTGATCGCCTTTCTGTCGCGGCGCGGGGTGCGGATACGGATGCTGTTGGCGGATTTCGATCCGCTGTTCACCTCGGACCTGCACCGCAAGGCCTGGGCTTCGGCCTCGGGGTTTGCCGATGTGGTGCAGGGCGACACCCAGATCCTGTGCGCCCCGCATGGCCAGCGCGCCGGGGCGATCTGGAAAACCCTGATGCGCGGCAAGCTGCGCCGCGAAATCAAGCGCCTGAAGGCCGAGGACCCGACCCGCCTGACCCCGATCCAACGCGAGGTTCTGGCCAGGGGCCCGGTGCTGCGCCCGGCCACCATCCACCAGAAATTCGCCATCGCCGACGGCAGGACATGCATCATCGGCGGGCTGGACGTGGACGAACGGCGCTATGACGATGCCGATCACGACCGGCCGCCCGAAGACACCTGGCACGACATTTCCGTCGAGGTCGCCGATGACGATTTCGCCGGGGCCCTGCGCGGGCATTTCGCCGAATGCTGGAACGCGGCGCTGGATTGCGGCACCAGTTCACTGGCGCAGCGGGCCGAACGGTTCGACACCGCCATCAAACCGCAAAGCCGGGCCGACCTGCGGCTGGTCCGCACCTTTTCGGCGCCTTGCACCGGGGCTGTGCGGCTGGCGCCGAAACCGCATGTGACAGACCACGAAAAGACGCTGATCCGCCTGTTCTCCGAAGCCGATGAGCTGGTTTATATCGAAACCCAGTTCCTGCGCCACGCGCCGCTGGTCGATGCGCTGTGCACCGCTGCCGCCAGGGCCAAGGCCCTGCAGCTGGTCGTCATCATGCCCGCCGCACCCGAACGGGTGATGTTCGATGGTGATCATGGCTGGAACGCGCGCCATGCCCACGGCTTGCAAATCCGGGCGCTGGACCGGCTGCGCGCCGCTTTCGAGGACCGGCTGGCGCTGCTGTCGCCCGCCCAGCCGCGCAAGGCACCCGAAGGCGCGCCAAGGCTGCATGGCGCCGGCCCGGTCTACCTGCATTCAAAGGTGACCATCGTCGACGGGCTGCACAGCATGATCGGATCGGCCAACCTGAACGGGCGCTCGATGCGCTGGGACAGCGAAGCCTCGGTCCTGATCCGCGATGGGGATTTCGCCAAGGGATTGCTGGCCGATCTGGGGTCTTACTGGATGGGCGACACAGCCAAAGAACGGCCGCTGACACAGGCCGCCACTTGGCGCGCGATGGCCGAGACTGACGCACAGCGCCCGCCCGAGGGGCGCGACAGCTATCTGCTGCCCTTTCCGCTGGAACCCGGACGCCGGTTCAGCCGCTTTCTACCCTTTCTGCCGGACGACATGTTCTAGGCGTCAGTCGCGGCGCATCCTTGCCAGCAGCCGCGAAAAGCCCCCCGGCACCAGAACGATCGACAGCGCAAAGCCGGTGGCAAAGCCCGCGATGTCTGGCAGCCACAGGTTGCTGCCGCCAAACAACAGTCCAAAGACCAGTTGCAACGCCATCAAAACCCCGATCAGCGAAAAAGCCCGCGTCTGGTTGGCCCCGACCCGCCCAAGCCGGACCCACAGCAAATAGGTAAAGCCACCGATCAGCCCGTAATCGCCCGGAAAGGCCCCGACCAGCGGCGTCGGATCGTTCAGGATCAGCGCATAGGCCAGCGCGCCGCCGATACTGGACGCAAAGAACAGGATCAGCATCCGGACACTGCCCATCACCTCGGCGACGATCTTGCCCATGGCCAGCAGGATGACGGCGGCAAACAGCGCCTGGGTAAAGCTCCAGTGCAGGAACGGGTACGAGGCAAAGCGCAAAAGTTGTTCCAGCGGCCATTCGCCGGTGTCGCGCATCCACTCGAACACCCGGTCGGAAAAGGCGAACTTCTGCACGTATTCGGCGCGCCAGCCAACCGCAGCCGGGCCGCCGATCAACCCTCGGGCGCCCATGCCAAAGGCCAGCTCGATCCCGATCAGCACCAGCGACAGGGCCACCACCACGGGCGGCAGCGGGTTTACCGGGCTTTCATTATGCGGGTTTGACATTGGGGCACTTCCTTGACGGCATCTATGGGCATGGGTAAGCCAGCCGCAACAAAACATCCAGACGGAGTAGCATCATGTCTTCGGGCCAGACAGACCCCGCCTTCACGCCGCGCATCTTTTCCGGCATCCAGCCTTCGGGCGGGCTGACCCTTGGCAACTATCTTGGCGCGCTGAAACGCTTTGCCGCCGAGCAGGACAAGATGCAGACCGTCTATTGCATGGTCGATCAGCACGCGATCACCGTCTGGCAGGACCCCGAGGCGTTGCGCCGCCAGACCCGCGAACTGGCGGCCGGGTTCATCGCTTCGGGGATCGATCCGCAGCGGTCGATCCTGTTCAACCAAAGCCAGGTGGCCGAGCACGCGCAGCTGGGCTGGATCTTCAACTGCGTCGCCCGCATGGGCTGGATGCAGCGCATGACCCAGTGGAAGGACAAGGCCGGCAAGAATGCGCAGAACGCATCGCTTGGGTTGTTCGCCTATCCGGCGCTGATGGCCGCCGACATCCTTGTGTATCACGCCACCCACGTCCCGGTGGGCGAGGACCAGAAACAGCACGTGGAACTGACCCGCGACATCGCGCAAAAGTTCAACCACGATTTCGGCGTCGATTTCTTTCCCGAACCCGAACCGGTGATCGAAGGGGCGGCCACCCGCGTCATGTCGCTGCGCGACGGATCGAAAAAGATGTCGAAATCCGACCCGTCGGATATGAGCCGGATCAACATGACCGACGATGCCGATGCCATCGCCAGCAAGATCCGCAAGGCCCGCACCGACCCCGACGCCCTGCCCTCCGAGGTCAAGGGACTGGAAGGCCGCCCCGAGGCGCGCAACCTGATCAACATCTACGCCGCCCTCGCTGACATGAGCGTTGATCAGGTGCTGGCCGAGGTGGGCGGCAAGCAGTTTTCGGAGTTCAAACCGATGCTGTCGGATCTGGCCGTCGACAAACTGGCCCCGATCGGGCAGGAAATGGCGCGCCTGATGGCCAACCCGGACGAAATCGACGCCATCCTGCGCAAAGGCGCGGACCAGGCCCGCGAGATCGCCGCGCCGATCCTGAAAAAGACCTACGACATCGTCGGCATGGTGCGCTGACGCTATTTGTGATCGCGGCAGGGGCGCAGCACGGCGCCCCGCCCTTTCAGCCCTTTGGACAGGCGACCCAATCGCGCGCCGTGTCCAGATCCCCAAGCAGGAACGAGCGGATTTTCATCCCCCCGACCGGGGCGGCGCTTGACAGGATGGGGCAATACCATCCGATGTCCGACACAAGCGCCACGCGTGCCACACGGCGCAGCATGCGCGTCACGCCTTCGTCCTCGCCTTCGGGAAACTCTCCGACAAAGCCCGAAAAACTCTCGACGACTTCGATGACCGATATTTCGCCGCAGGTGTCGATCAGGTCGCACATGGGCCCCATGATGTTGGCATAGTCTTCAAAGGTCAGCTGACCCCGGATCGTCAGCTCGGCTGTCCGGGTTTCGGTATTTGCGGCAAAGGCCAAGGGCATCGGCAGTCTCGGAAATTGTGCAGGCGTTTCTGACGTTCCTTGCCACGTGCACCCCTCAGGAACCACCCAATAATTTACGCTAGGTAAGTTATTTTGAGACAGCGCCCGGCGCCCTACGCCTTTGGCGCGATCTGGGTGCGGGCAAACAACCGCAGGGCATGACTTTTGTCCTGCGTCGCGGCCGGCAGAATCGGATCATAGGCTGCCCGGATGACCGCGGCGATATCGGGCCGCAGCACCACCTGCCCCTGACCCAGCTGCCCCAGCGGGGATCGGTCACGAAAGGCCGTGTCCGACCACAGCAGCATGATCTGAACCACCTGCGACAAGGCCAGGGTTTCCGCCGGGATCTGCGCCATCGCCTCGTCCATCCGGACAAAGACGAAACCCGCCATGATCGCGCCCTGCCGGTCAAACCGAAAGACGCGGTACTGGTTGGCGCCGCCTTGCTTGAGCCGTTCAACCATGGGGGCAAGCCCGTCGATCAACCGGTTAAGGTCAGGCACTTCAAGCAGTTCGTCCCAATCGCGAAAGAAAAACACCATGGTGTTGGCGCCCAGTTCCGGGTCTGTCTCGGCCATCTTGTGACCGGACAGCACGCACAGCGCCTCGAAGGCGCCTTTGACCACCTCCAGCGTCTTGTCCTTGACGCCAAAGACGATGGGCACGATGGGGCGGCCCCAGCGGGCAAACTGAAAGCTGTCGTCGCTGCGGGTGAACAGCGCCTCGATGTCTTCGGGTGTCATGGCGGCATCCATGGCCGATCCCCCAGCTAGTGGCCTTTTTCGCGCCCGCTTATGCCGCAGCGCGGGGCCAAGGACCAGCCCTGCAATGCCCCGCTATTTGCCGAACAGATCGCTTTGGCCCGGGGCCTTTGGCGCAGCCATGCCCAGGTGGTCCCAGGCCTTCTGCGCCAGCATCCGGCCGCGCGGCGTGCGCTGGATCAGGCCCTGTTGCAGCAGGTAGGGTTCGACCACTTCCTCCAACGCATCGCGGCTTTCGGACAGGGCGGCGGACAGGGTTTCGATGCCCACCGGGCCGCCGGCATAATTCTCGGCGATCAGCCGCAGGTAACGCCTGTCGGCACCATCCAGGCCCAGGCTGTCGACCCCCAGCCGCGTCAGCGCATTGTCGGCCAGTTTCTGCGTTACCACGCCGCCGCCTTCGACCACGGCGAAATCCACCACCCGGCGCAACAGGCGCCCGGCGATCCGAGGGGTCCCGCGCGACCGTTTGGCGATTTCCATCGCTCCGTCGCCTTCGACCGTAACACCCAGTTTGCGGGCATTGCCCGAAACGATGATCTCAAGCTCGTCTATCGTATAGAAGTTCAACCGGGTGGGAATGCCGAAACGATCGCGCAGCGGCGTCGTCAAAAGGCCCAGCCGCGTCGTGGCGCCAACCAGCGTGAAAGGCTGCAATTCGATGCGGACAGTGCGCGCGGCCGGGCCTTCGCCGATCACCAGGTCCAGCTCGAAATCCTCCATCGCCGGGTACAGCACCTCTTCGACCGCCGGGTTCAGGCGGTGGATTTCGTCGATGAACAGAACGTCGTTGCGTTCGAGATTGGTCAGGATGGCCGCCAGGTCCCCGGCCTTGGCCAGCACCGGCCCCGAGGTCATGCGGAACCCGACCCCCAGTTCGCGCGACATGATCTGCGCCAGCGTCGTCTTGCCCAGCCCCGGCGGGCCGTGGAACAGCGTGTGGTCCATCGCCTCGGCCCGTGTGCGGGCCGACTGGATGAACACGCGCAGGTTCGAACGCGCTTCGGCCTGCCCGACAAAATCCTCGAGCATCTGGGGCCGCAGGGCGCGGTCGAAATCCTCGGGCATGGTTTCGGGCCGCAGCGTCGGATCGGGTTCGGTGATCATCCGCGATTACCCCTTGGGCGCCAGCAGTTTCAGCGCGGCGCGGATCAGGGCGGCGGTGTCGGCTTCGGGATCGTCGCCAGCGGCCTGTGCCACGGCGCCTGCCGCCTCGCCCGGGGCATAGCCCAGGTTGCCAAGGGCCGACAGCGCCTCGGCCTGCGCCGAAGCATTTGGTTTGGCCGCCGGGGCCGCCTTTGGTTTGGGGGACGCAGGTTCGATCACGTCAAAGTCGTCCAGCGACGGGGTGCTTTGCCCTGCCGCGCCCATGGCCATGACGGTCGGCGCCTTGTCCTTCAGCTCGATGACAACGCGCTGCGCGGTCTTGGGACCGATGCCCTTGGCCGCCTTGACCGCGTTCCAGTCGCCCAGCGCAATCGCCCGGCTGACCCCGTCTGGCCCAAGCGTGCCAAGGATCGCAAGCGACGCCTTGGCCCCCACTCCCTGAACGCTCATCAACAGCCGGTGCCATTCCTTTTCGACCATCGTCGGAAAGCCGAACAGTTGCAGCAGGTCCTCGCGCACCAGAAGATCGGTCCACAGCGCCACCGCCTCGCCCACGCCGGGCAGCCCGGCCAGCGTCCGGTCAGAGCAATGCACGACATAGCCCACGCCGCGCACGTCGATCAGCACGCTGTCCAGCCCCTTGTATTCGATGCGTCCTGCGATGCGTCCGATCATGCCCGTACCTTCAACTGCTGCGCCCCGAAATAATGCCCGTGACAAATGGCAATCGCCAGCGCGTCCGCCGCATCCGGCCCGTTCAACACCGCCGTAGGCAGCTGGATCTTGACCATGTGCTGGATCTGGTTCTTGTCCGCGTGACCGACGCCAACGACGGTCTTCTTGACCTTGTTGGGGGCGTATTCGCCGACTTCCAATCCGAACTGCGCGGGCACCAACAGCGCAATCGCCCGCGCCTGCCCCAGTTTCAGTGTCGCCACCGCGTCCTTGTTCACAAAGGTCTGTTCGACCGCCGCCGTATCCGGCTGAAACCGGGTGAAAACTTCGGTCAATTGCTGGTGCAGATACAACAGGCGCGGCGCCAATTCCCCCGCCGGAGAGTGAATCACCCCATTCGCAACATGACGGAATCGCCCACGCTCGCCTTCGATGACGCCCCATCCAAGGTTTCTAAGCCCCGGATCTATGCCCAATATCCGCATCCTGCCCGCCATTGTTGTTTTGCAGCCACGGTTAGCACGAAAGGCGAACATTGGCCAAGCAAAAAGGCGCCAACGCCCGTTTGCGACACCGGTTATCCACAAGCGACCCGCAAGGTCTGAAACCGCCACTTTGAATGCCGTGAGCGACAGCAATAATGGCGAAATTATGGCAGCATTTACCATGCCTTAACCAACAATGCCGCTATGCAGAAACTGCATAAAACCCATGCGTTTTCCGGCCTTGCCCGGTGTTCTTTTTCTGCCTACTTGCCGGGCAGAAAATAGATTCCCTTCCCTCCCAGGAGCCCGCCAATGTCCACCTATGACGTGAACCGCCACTACGCCACCGCCCACACCGCGAACCGCATGGGCCATTTCGTTGTCAACATCGTCTCCATGCTGTCCGCATGGAACGATGCGCGCCTGACCCGCAAAAGCCTGGGCGCCCTGACCGACCGCGAACTGGACGATATCGGCCTGTGCCGTGGCGACATCGAAGAGGTTGCGCGCCGCTTCTGAGCCGCACCCCAAGTCACCCTGAACGATCAAGGCCGCGCCCGAAACCGGAGCGCGGCCTTTTTCATTGCATGAGCCAACAAAGAGAGAGGACTCGTTACCCGGAACCAATCCTTCAATTCAGTATCAAGGCGACCCCTTCGGCGACCTTTGCGGTCACCGGATCTATCTGCATCAGCCAGGCACCGGCCTGTTCGGCCGTACCGCCAGCTTGCAGGTTTGTGAGATGGGTCAGATAGGCCTCTTGGCCAAGGGCGGCCAGCAACAGGATCTTGCTGACCACGATGGCCAGCACGACCAGCATCACCAGTTTGAACAGGATGCCGCCCAGCTTGCTGTCGGGGCGCTGGGTGATCAGACCGTTGCGATCCAGCTTGTTCACGTAACCGCGCGCCATGCGCTCGTGCTTGCGGCGCAGGGCCTTTTGGCGTTTTTCGAAAGTTTGAAGCGCGCTGTCCATGGCAGCCTCCGAATAACCGGCCCCCACCGGATATTCGACACAATTACCCATAGATTATGGCGCAAATGGGGCAGACGTCTCGACTTTTCCCCAAATCTGACCTGAAATCACTTTGATTTCTGCAAGGTCAGCGTCACCCAGTCACCAATCACATCGCGGCGCACCTGATTGATGCCGTTTTGTGCATAAACCTCGACGACCTCGTCGGCCTGACGGGTCAGGATGCCGGACAGAATCGCATAGCCGCCCGGCGACAGGTGGCTGGCCATGTCCGGCGCCAGGTCGATCAACGGCTGCTTGAGGATATTGGCAAAGACCAGATCATAGGGCGCACGCGCCGCCAGATCGGGGTGACCAAAGCCGGCGGCCTCGACGCAGGCGACCTTGCCGGTCAGGTCATTGGCGCGCACGTTCGCTTCGGCAACCTCGACGGCGACCTCGTCGATGTCCGAGGCAATCACCGCATCCGGCCAGATGCTGGCCGCGCCCATGGCCAGAACGGCAGTGCCACAGCCGATGTCCGCCACGGATTTGCCGACAAAGCCCTGACCCGCCAGGCGATCAAGCGCCTCGAGGCAGCCCTGGGTGGTGCCGTGATGACCGGTGCCAAAGGCCATCGCCGCCTCGATCAACAGCGGGACGCTGCCGTCGGGGATCTTGTCGGCATCGTGCGAGCCATAGACAAAAAAGCGCCCTGCCACGACCGGCGTCAATTCGCGCCGCACCTTGTCGACCCAATCGGTATCGGGCACCTCAGAGACGACAAAGGGCTGCGCGCCATAGGCCGCGGCCAGCAGCGCCAGTTCGATGTCGTCGGGTTCCTCAAGGAAATAGCCGCCCACTTCCCAGGTTTCCGAACCGTCCTCGATTTCAAAGACGCCAACGCCCGTGGGCTCGGGGTCCAACCCTTCCATGGCTTCGCCCAGCGCCTCGGCAAGGTCTTTGGAAGGCAGCTTGGTGAATGCGGTAAAGGTGGCCATAGTGCATGTCCCTGACAATGGATGCCGACAGATCGGGCGGGTTGCGGTGGTTTGGCACGGAAACGGCGGCCCCGCAAGTCAGGCCAAAGGACCACAGGCAATGCATCTTTGTGGCAAGGCCCGCGCGTGTTACGCAGGGACAAACCATCCGGGACGACCATGCCAGCCAGCCTGCTTTCCATCCTTTACCTTGTCGTGGTCTGCGCCCCCATGGCGCTGGCGGTGCTTTTCGGCCCCCCGGCGCGCAGTCTGTGGAACGAATTGGCCACCGGCCTGGGCCTGACGGGCCTGGCCATCATCCTTGTCGAATTCGTGCTGTCGGGCCGGTTCCGCGTCATATCGGGGCGGATGGGCATGGATGTGACCATGCGGATGCACCAGCTGCTGGCGCGCGCCGCCACCGTGATGATCCTGCTGCACCCGTTCCTGTATCGCGGCCCGCATCGCTATCGCCATGGCCAGACGCCCCCGGGCAGCGAAGCGCTGGATTTCGGCTTTGCCGGGTTGTGGCCGGGTATCCTGGCGTGGTTGTTGCTGGGCGCGGTCATGGTGATGGCGCTGCAACGCGATGCGCTGTACCGGCACGAAATCTGGCGGTTTTTTCACGGCGTCATGGCGCTGGCCCTTGCCGGTTTTGGCGTGCTGCATGCCCTGCGCGCCGGGCGCTACAGCGAAGCGCCGCAGCTAGCCTGGCTGTGGATCGGGCTGTTCGCCATCGCCGTGCTGTCGCTGGCCTGGGTCTACCTGGCCAAACCGCTGTACAAACTGGCCCATCCCTGGACCGTCACCGGCGTCACCCCGCTGGCCGACCGCATATGGGAGCTGCGCCTGGCCCCGAACGGGCACAAGGGCCTGCGCTACAAGCCCGGGCACTTTGCCTGGATCAGCCTTGGGCGCAGCGCCTTTTCGCTGAACGAAAACCCGTTCTCGATCGCCTCTGCCCCGGCCGCGGATGGGACCGAGCTGCGCTTTGTGATCAAGGAACTGGGGGATTTCACCAACCGCATCGGGCAAATCACCCCCGGCACCCGCGCCTATGTCGACGCGCCCTTTGGCGCGCTGACGCTGGATCGCCACCCAAGCGCCGAGGGGATCGCGCTGGTGGCAGGCGGTGTCGGCATCGCGCCCATGCTGTCGCACCTGCGCCAACTGAAGGCGGACGGCGATCCCCGCCCGCGCACCTTGTTCTATGGCAACCGCGAAACCGCGCAGATCGCCTGCGGCCCCGAACTGGACGCCATGGCACAGGCCGGCGATCTGGATCTTGTCCACGTGCTGTCAGACCCGCCCAAGGGCTGGACCGGCGAGGCTGGGTTTGTCACGCAGGCACTGCTGCTGCGCCACCTTCCACCCGAGGCGCTGACACGCTGGGTCTTTGTGCTGTGCGGACCGCCCCCCATGCTGGAGGCCGTGGAAACCGCGCTGATGGAGATGGGCGTGCCGTCCCGCAACATCCTGTTGGAGCAATTCAGCTATGACTAGCCGCCGCCGTATCGGGTTTGCCTTTTGGGCGCTGACCGCCGTGATCGTCATCGCCATCACGGTTTTTGCCCTGCGGGGGGCCTTGCTTTGACGGGCTATTCCGCTGGCGCCGGGGCCAACACGGAAAACACCGTTTCGTTCCCCGGTTCGGGGTGGCGCGGGATCAGCAGGGCAAGCCCCAGACTGACCGAGGCCATCGCCGCCGCCAGCCCGAACACCGCCCCCGGCGATACCAGCCACAGATAGCCCAGCAGCGCCGGCAGCACCACGGCGGCAATATGGTTGATGGTAAAGGCCACGGCGGCCGTGGGGGCAATGTCGCCGGGGTCGGCGATCTTCTGGAAATAGGTCTTCAGCGCCAGGGCAAGCGCGAAAAAGATATGGTCCAGAACATAAAGCGTCGCGGCCAGGACCACGCCCCAGCCAAACCAGTAGACCCCGCCGTAAAGCAGGAACACGATCACCAGGCCGATGTATTCAAAGGCCAGCGAATTGCGCTCTCCATAGCGGTGCACGACGCGGCCAAAGACCGGGGCGATCAGCATGTTGGCCACAAGGTTGATCAAATACAGCCCGGTGACATGGTGTACCTCGAAGCCAAAGCGCTCGACCATCATGAACCCCGCAAAGACGACAAAGATCTGCCGCCGCGCGCCCGCCATGAACTGCAGCGCATAATACAGCCAGTAGCGGCGGCGCAGGATGAACTTCTTGACCTGGGGGTTCGGGCTTTCGAATTGTGGAAAGGCCAGGGCGCAATAGGCCACGATGATCAACGTCAGGCTGCCCGACACCAGGTAGACGAAATTGTAGGACAGCTCCAAGGCCTGCCACGTCATGACGATCAGCACATAGGCCACAAGCGTCGCGGCAGACCCGGCGGCGATCATCAGGCCCAGGATCTGCGGGGCGCGGTCCTTGGGCAACCACTGCAACTGCAGGCTTTGGTTCACCGTTTCGTAATAGTGAAACCCGATCGAGCTGAGCAGCGTGATGGTCAGCAGCCCTCCCATCGTCGGGAACCAGGCTGTGACACCGGTGGCGACCCCCAGCAAGGCCAGCGAGACCAGCGCAAGCACCTGTTCGCGCATCACGAACAACACAAGGATCACGCCGATGGCCAGAAATCCGGGGATTTCGCGGACGGTGTGCAGCCAGCCAATGTCGCTGCCGTCGAACTGCGCCGCCTCGATGACAAAGTTGTTCAGCAGCGCCGACCAGGTCGCAAAGCTGAGAGGCATGGCAATCGCCATGAGAAAGAGAAGCGTCACGGGCCTGCGCCAGATCGGCAGGCTTTGGGCATCGGCAAGCTGGATCGGTGTCATGAAAGCGGCTTTACGCCCTTTCATGACACTTGGCGAGCAAAACGACCCTGCGCAAATGCACAGGTGTCATGCAGGCGAAAACCGATATTCGACATCGGCAAACCGGGCGCGCGGAAAGACATAGAGAAAGCGCAGCCCCTCTTCGCCCGCAAGGGTGTGATGCTCGGCGTCAGAAGGAATATAAAGCGCGACGTTGGGTTGCAGATCATGGGCCACGCCATCAATGGTGACGATGCCGCTGCCCGACAGGCCGAAATAGATTTCGGCGGGGGCATGGCGATGCGCGTTCAGCGTGCCAAAGGGGCCAAATTCCGCAACGCCCAGAACCATGTCATTGGTGCCGTTCCTTTCGGCATCGAACAAGGTGCGCCAGCGGACGGTGCCGAATGCCGGGTCTTCACCGCCCTCCAGCGGAGCATGGTCGGCGTTGGCCACGACGGGCATCTTGATCATTGCGGCGCCCAGCATCTGGGCCATCTGCATTTCCATGGCGTGTCTCCTTCTATCACGCGACGGTCGATTTCCCCTTTTGCGGCGAATCGCAGTGCAGGGCTGACCCAAATGCGACTATGCCGCTTCGCAATCGCGCGGCCTGTTTCCGACACCCAAGTCGCGAACACGCTATTCACGGGCCCGGCAGGGATGATCTGAATCAAGGCAAAAGCATTCCACCCGCGGCATGTATGCGCGCATCCCAAGGGATCAGGAGAACGCGCATGGACATCATCCCCCTTATCGAACGCATCGGAGAGGGCCCGACGGCAGCCCTGTTCGGAATGATCGCCGGCATCACCTTTGGCATCGCGGCGCAGCGGTCGCGGTTCTGCCTGCGGGCGGCCACGGTCGAATTCGCGCGTGGCATGATGCAGGACAAGGTCGCCGTCTGGCTGCTGACCTTTTCGACCGCCGTGGTCTGGGTACAGGGCGCGCGGATGCTGGGGTTCATCGACACGACCGAGGCCCGGATGATGGCCGTTCCGGGCAGTTGGTCCGGCGCGATCATCGGCGGGCTATTGTTCGGGGCGGGCATGGTTCTGGCGCGCGGCTGTTCGGGCCGATTGCTGGTGCTGGCCGCCACCGGAAACCTGCGATCCGTCGTGTCCGGCCTGATCTTTGCCGTCGTCGCCCAGATGAGCCTGACCGGCTGGCTTGGTCCGATCCGCGATTACCTTGCCTCGCTCTGGATCACCTCTGGCGGGCGCAACATGAACCTGCTGACGGCGCTGCACCTGCCGCAATCGACGGGGCTGGTTCTGGGCCTCTTGATCGCCCTGATCGCGCTCGAGCTTTCGCGCCGCAACAACATCGGCTGGTCACGGCTAGTCTTTGCCTCGGGCGTCGGGTTTGCCGTCGCCCTGGGCTGGGGCCTGACCTATGCGCTGGCGCAGGTCGCCTTTGAGCCGGTGCAGATCGAAAGCCTGACCTTTACCGGCCCTTCGGCCAACACGCTGATGTTCTTTCTGGATCGCAACGCCTTGCTGGAATTCGACGTCGGGCTAGTGCCGGGCGTGGTGATCGGCAGCTTTCTGTCCGCCTTCTTCGCCAAAGAACTGAAGTTCCAGGGCTTTGAAGGGTCCAGCCCGATGCGCAATGCAATGATCGGCGCGGCGATGATGGGCTTTGGCGGAATGCTGGCCGGGGGCTGTGCGATTGGCGCGGGCGTCACCGGCGGGTCGATCTTTGCGGGCACCGCCTGGCTGGCGCTGTTCTGCATGTGGATCGGCGGCATGACGATGGATCTGCTGCTGGGCGGACGGGGCGAACCGGCCCTGGTTTAACCGGTCAAGGCGCGGCGGCTAACGCTCGGTCGCGCCTTTTCCGGCCAGTATCTTGCCTCGAAACGCGGCGATCCGGGACCGCCGCGTTTCAGGCTTTTTCGCGCCGTTCAGATTGATCACATAGCTTTTCTGACGCCCCGGGGTCAGGGCGTGAAACGCCTCGGCCAGTTCGGGATCGCCGTCAAGGGCTTCGACCAACTCATCCGGCAGGTCCAGCGTGGTTTCGACTTTCGGGGGTTTCAGGCCCGCCTCGGCATAGCCCATCGCCTCGGCCAGGTAGGCGGTGATGATGGGCGCCTTGTCGGCGACCTGCGCGGCCTGCTCAAAGCGGATCATGCCGGGGTTTTGTGTGTTTGGTCCCTGCCGTTCCAGCACGCCTTGCGGGTCTTTCATCAGGGCCGCGTTGAAAAACGTCAGGCGGAAATCGCCGCGAAAGGCGCCCAGGATCGCGATGTTGCGCCCGGCATGCATGTAAACCGGGTGCCCCCACTTCGCGGTTTCCTCCAGCCCGGCATCCAGACACAGCTGGCGCAAGGCCGCCAGCCCCGCGCCCCAGACCATAGCGGAGCATGCGGGCGTGTCGAACCGGTCACAACGCCCGCAACCTTTGGTGAAAAACGCCTTCGGATCGGTGATCATGGGATTACGTCCTGATCCGCCAGCCGGTCTTGAATATCCACCAGACCACGGCCAGGCACAGCGCCGTGAACCCGGCGATGGCGAGAAGGCTCAGGCCGATGGGTACGTCCGCCGTACCAAAGAACGCCCAGCGAAAGCCCGAGATCAGGTAGACCACCGGGTTGAACAGGGTGATCGTCTGCCACACCGGCGGCAGCATCGAGATCGAATAGAACGACCCGCCAAGAAAGATCAGCGGCGTGACGATCAGCAGCGGCACCAGTTGCAGCTGTTCGAAATTGCCCGCCCAGATGCCGATGATGAACCCCATCAGGGAAAAGCTGATGCAGGTCAGGACCAGAAAGGCCACCATGGCAAAGGGGTGCATGATCGAAATGTCGACGAACAGCGACGCGGTGCCCAGGATGACGACACCAATGAACAGCGCCTTGGTCGCCGCTGCTCCCACATAGCCGATGACGATTTCCAGAAAGTTCACCGGGGCCGACAGCAGTTCGTAAATCGTGCCGATGAATTTCGGGAAATAGATGCCGAAAGAGGCGTTGGAAATGGCCTGCGTGATAACGCTGAGCATGATCAGCCCGGGCACGATAAAGGCGCCATAGCTGACGCCTTCGACCTGGTCGATCCGGCTGCCGATGGCCGCGCCGAAGACAACGAAATACAGCGAGGTCGAGATCACCGGCGAGATGAAGCTTTGCGCCAGCGTGCGGAAAAAGCGGGCCATTTCGTTGCGGTAGATGGCCTTGATGGCTCCGACGTTCATGCCGCGCCCTCCTGCTGGTCGGCGACAAGGCCGACAAAGATTTCCTCGAGCGAGCTTTGCGCAGTGGACACGTCGCGCACCACGATCCCCTGCTCGCCAAGCGCGGTCATCAGCCGGGCGATGCCGGTGCGCTGCGCCCCGGTGTCGTAGACATAGACCAGATGGCGGCCTTCATCCTCGATCGTCAGGGCAAAGCTGGACAGGGCTTCGGGAAGGGTTTCGATCGGATCGTCCAGTTCGATGCGCAGCTCTTTGCGGCCCATGCGGGCCATCAGGCTGGCCTTGTCCTCAACCAGCAGGATCTGGCCCTTGTTGATCACGCCGATGCGGTCGGCGATGGCCTCGGCCTCTTCGATGTAATGGGTGGTCAGGATGATGGTGACACCGTCGCGGCGCAGCTCTTCGACGATTTCCCACATGTCGCGGCGCAATTCGACGTCGACCCCGGCGGTGGGTTCGTCCAGGAACAGCACGCGCGGCTCGTGGCTCAGCGCCTTGGCGATCAGCACGCGCCGCTTCATGCCACCCGACAGGGCCCGCACCGGCGTGTCGCGTTTGTCCCACAGCGACAGCTTGCGCAGCACCTGTTCGATCAACGCATCATTGCGCGGCAGTCCAAAAAGCCCGCGTGAAAAGCGCACGGTGTTGAACACCTTCTCAAAGGGCTCAAGGTTGATTTCCTGCGGCACCAACCCGATCAGGCGGCGCGCGGCGCGGTAGTCGCGCACGACATCATGCCCCCCCACCTCGATCGTGCCCGAGGTCGGCTGCGTGATGCCGCAGATCGCCGAGATCAGCGTCGTCTTGCCCGCGCCGTTGGGGCCAAGCAAGGCAAGGATTTCGCCCTGCTCGATGGTCAGATCGACGCCTTTGAGCGCCTCGAAACCGCCGTCATAGATTTTCCGCGCCTCGCGGATGGATACCATGGACATGGTGTGCCTTTCCTGTTCGTCGCTCATATCTAGACTGATCGGTTCACAAAACAAAGCTGCAGAAATGCACAAGGGTCATGCATGTCGCTTTTGGGATGGTCCGGGTCTGCGCGCAGGACTAAGGCTGGGGCATGCAACCTTCATCGCTCAATCAGGCCGGCCTTGGCATTCTTTTGATTTGCCTTGGCGTTGTCGCCATTTCGATCAACGATCTTCTGATCAAGGTGCTGTCGGGTGGCTATCCGCTGCACCAGATGGTCTTTGCCCGCTCGGCCATCGGGTTGGTGTTCACCTTTGGCTTTGTCTTTTACGAAGGCGGGCTGGGCATCCTGCGCAGCAAGACCCCGTTCCTGCACATGCTGCGCGGGGGTCTGGTGGTCTTTGCCAACATGACTTTTTACGCGGCGGTGGCGGTTCTGCCGCTGGGCCAGGCGACGGCGCTGTTTTTCGTCGCGCCCCTGTTCATCACCCTGCTGTCGATCCCGATGCTGGGGGAAAAGGTCGGGCCCTTGCGGATGGGCGCGGTGATCGTCGGCTTTGCCGGCGTGGTGATCATGCAGCAGCCGTGGAAAACCGATCTGGAGGTGTCGCGCCTTGTGCTGCTGCTGCCGGTGATCGCGGCGGCGCTGTATGCGCTGATGCAGGTGATGACCCGGCGGCTGGGGGTGACAACGCGGGCCTCGGCGCTGGCGGTCTATATCCAGACGACCTTTCTGGTGGTGTCGACGGGGTTCTACCTGGTCGCCGGGGACGGCCGCTATGCGGAAGGGGTCACCAACGAAAGCCTGATTTTCCTGCTGCGCGCCTGGGTCTGGCCCGCGCCGGGCGACTGGCCGGTGTTCATCGGGCTGGGGATCTGTTCGGGCGTTGTGGGCTATTGTCTAAGCGCGGCCTACCGCATGGCCAATGCCGCCACGATTGCGCCGTTTGAATACATCGGCCTGCCGATGGCGATCTTTTGGGGCTGGCTGATCTTTGGTGAATGGCCGACCGTGTCGACATGGATCGGCTGCGCGCTGATCATCGGTGCGGGCCTGTTCGTGTTCCTGCGTGAGCAGGCCAAGGCGCGCCCGATGCCGGGACGGCGCGGGCGCTGGGGGCGGCGTTGAACCGCCCCTGCGCCCAAAAGGTCAGACCTTGCCGCGCACCGTGTCGATCATCAGCTGCACGTTTTCCGGATCGGCGTCCGGCGTGATGCCATGCCCCAGATTGAAGATATGCGGGCCCTTGGAAAACGCCTGAACCACGCGCTTTGTCTCGTCGATCAGGGCCTGGCCACCGGTGACCATATGGCTGCTGGCCAGGTTGCCCTGCACGCAGCCGTGGGGCTGGACATGCTCGGCCGCCCACTCGGGCGTCACGCTGTCGTCCAGCGCCACGCAGTCGGCGCCCGTCGCCTGATGAAAGCCGATATAATTGTCGCCCGCCTGACGCGGAAAGGCGATGATCGGCAGGCCCGGAAAGCGCGACTTGAGCTCCTGCACGATGGTGCGGGTCGGCTGCATGGCGTAGCGGTCGAAATCCTCGCCTTTCAGCGAGCCGGCCCAGCTGTCGAAAATCTTGATGACCTCGGCGCCCGCTTTCACCTGTTCGGACAGATAGTCGATGGTGGATTCGGTCAGCCGGTCGATGATCGCATCGAACACCGGACGGTTTTCCGCCTTCAGCGCATGGGCCGGGCCCTGATCCGGCGTGCCGCGCCCGGCGATCATGTAGGTTGCCACGGTCCAGGGCGCGCCTGCGAAGCCGATCAGGGTGGTTTCCTCGGGCAGCGCCTTGCGCAGGCGGCGCACGGTTTCATAGATCGGCGACAGGGTGTCGTGGATCATCTCGCCCCGGCCCAGCTTGTCGAATTCGTCCATCGTGGTGATCGTGGACAGGCGCGGGCCTTCGCCGGTGACAAACCACAGATCCGCCCCCAGCGCCTGCGGCAACAGCAGGATGTCGGCAAACAGGATCGCCGCGTCAAAGCCGTAGCGGCGGATCGGCTGCAACGTCACCTCGGTCGCCAGTTCCGGGTTGTAGCACAGCGACAGGAAATCCCCGGCTTGCGCCCGCGTGGCCTTGTATTCCGGCAGATAGCGGCCCGCCTGACGCATCATCCAGATCGGCGGTGTGGGCAGGGTTTCGCCCGCCAGGGCGCGCAGGATCGTTTTGGTCATCGGGGCCTCCTATTCTTGTCTTGGGCGGCAATATGTCAAATCAGATGCCATTGCCACCGCCCAAAGCGCCGCATAAAGATTTGCCCCATGACATATGAGCTTCCCAGCCCCGCTGCACCCTTGAAAATCGGCACCCGTGGATCGCCCCTGGCGCTTGCCCAGGCCTACGAAACACGCGCGCGCCTTGGCGCGGCCTTTGACCTGCCCGAGGCGGCATTCGAGATCGTGGTGATCAAGACGACCGGCGATGACCGTTCGATGATCCAGGCGGATCGGCCGCTCAAGGAAATCGGCAACAAGGGTCTGTTCACCAAGGAAATCGAAGAGGCCATGCTGGCGGGCGGGATCGACATCGCCGTGCATTCGATGAAGGACATGCCGACCGAGCAGCCCGACGGCCTGATGCTGGATTGCTATCTGCCGCGCGAGGATACGCGCGACGCCTTCATCAGTCCGGCCTTCAGCAGCCTGCATGATCTGCCGCAGGGCGCAGTCGTGGGCACCTCGTCCTTGCGGCGCCGCGCGCAACTGCTGGCGCGGCGGCCTGACCTGCAGGTGGTGGAATTTCGCGGCAACGTGCAGACCCGGCTGAAAAAGCTGGGCGATGGCGTGGCGACGGCGACCTTTCTGGCCATGGCCGGGCTGAACCGGATGCACATGGACGACGTTCCAAAGTCCGCGATCGAGCCCGAGGACATGCTGCCCGCCGTGGCCCAAGGCGCCATCGGGATCGAAAGGCGGGTCGATGACACGCGCGCAAGGGACATGCTGGCCGCGATCCACGACACCCCTACCGGCCAGCGTCTGGCGGCGGAACGGTCCTTTCTTGCAGCGCTGGACGGGTCGTGCGAGACACCGATTGCCGCGCTGGCGGAACTGGACGGCGACATCCTGCGGCTGCGCGGAGAGATCCTGCGCCCCGATGGGTCCGCCAGCCATGCCGACGAGATTACCGGCCGCATCGCCGACGGCCCACAACTGGGGCACGAACTGGCCAACCGGCTGCTGACCGCCGCCGGTCCCGGTTTCTTTGACTGAACACAGGCGCGGCACGGTGTAGGGCGGGGCCAAGCCCCGACCCCTCAGCCGATCTTGAGAACGATTTTCCCGATATGACCTGAGCTTTCCATGCGGGCATGGGCCTTTGCGGCGTCTACCAGCGGGAATTCGGAATCCATCACCGGGGCGATTTTCCCGGCGTCCAGCAGCGGCCAGACTTTTTCGCGCAACTGATCGGCAATCCGCGCCTTGGCCAGATCGCTTTGCGGACGCAGCGTGCTGCCGGTTATGGTCAGGCGGCGCATCATGACCTCGGCAAAGTTCAGCTCGACCTTGGGGCCGGTCAGAAAGGCGATCTGCACCAGTCGCCCGTCATTGGCCAGCGCCCGCACGTTGCGTGGCAGGTAGGACCCGCCGACCATGTCGAGGATCAGGTTCGCGCCGCCCTCGGCCCTCAGGATTTCAAGGAAATCCTCGTCGCGGTAATTGATCGCGCGTTCGGCCCCCAGATCGGTGCAGGCCTTGCATTTGTCATCCGACCCGGCGGTGGTAAAGACCCGCGCGCCGAATTCGCGCGCCAGCTGGATCGCGGTCGTGCCGATCCCGGACGATCCGCCATGAACCAGAAAACGTTCACCCGCCTGCAACCCGCCACGCATGAAGACATTGGACCAGACGGTATAGAAGGTCTCGGGCAGGCAGGCGGCCTGTTTCAGGTCCAGCCCCTGCGGCACCGGCAGGCAGTGCGCCGCAGGTGTGGCGACGTATTCGGCATAGCCGCCGCCGGGCAGCAGGGCACAGACCTGATCGCCGATCTTCAGCTCGTCAACGCCAGCACCGATGGCCACCACCTCGCCCGCGCCTTCAAGTCCCGGCAGGTCCGAGGCGGTGGGCGGCGGCGCATAGCTGCCCGCGCGTTGCAGCGCGTCGGGGCGGTTCACACCGGCATAGGCCAGCTTGATCACCACCTGCCCGTGGCCGGACTGCGGCACGGGACGCTCGCAAAGTTTCAGGACTTCGGGGCCACCGGCTTCGGTGATCTCCACGGCGCGCATTGTGTCTGTCATCTTTGTCTCCGTCATTTGACGGGCAAAGTGACCGATCCGCGCGGCGGGGGCAACAGCGCGTCAGCCGCCGCCGGGCAGGTCGCTGGCCGCGCCGTCGGGCGCCTTGATCCGTTCGGCCAGCTTGCCCGGCCCCGCCATCAGCCGCGACAGCAAGGGGTTGTCGCGCATCTGGGCCTTGGTCTTTTCAAAGCGCATCACATCTTCGATCCGGCGATCGAGAAACTCCCAGGTTGCGGTGTTTTCCGGCGATTCGTCGCCCAGCCAGTACAGCACGGTGGACGAATAGACCGCCGACAGCGTCGCGCGCTTGGTGTACCAGTTGAAATCGCGCGAGCTGTCGCCCAGCGCATTCCAGATCGCATCGGCGGTGCCCCAAATCAGCTTGGCCCCATCGACCGCATGCATCGGCAGGGCAAACAGCGCGGTTCCCCGGCGCACGACTTCGCGGTCATCGACCGCCTCGATCCGGGCGCGCACGGCAAAGGCCACCTTGTCGCGAAAGCGCATCTCGGACAGGTCCGCGGCCTCGATCCGGCGCAGCATCTCGGCATCCCCGGCCTTGTGATAGGCCACGGCCAGATCGACCGCGCCGCGCGGAAACAGGCTGCGCGCCACGACGGGATCAACGCCTGCATCCTCGATCGCGGCGGCAAAGCTGGGCTCGGACCAGCCGTCAAACGGCACATGCATCAGGATGGCGTCCAGCAGGCGGGTTTGCAGAGTGTCAGGCATCAATGCCTCCTTGATAACTTGCTTGGTCACGTTAGACCCGCACAGCGTCCGAGAAAACCGGACAAATCGCGCGCGCCCCTTTGACAAATAGGGCGAAGGCGGCTATCAGGCCACTTCCTGCAAATCCTTGCAACTCTATCTAGAAAGGTGGTGACAACCACATGCAGGTCAGTGTTCGTGATAACAACGTCGATCAGGCGCTTCGTGCCCTGAAGAAAAAGCTCCAGCGCGAAGGCGTGTTCCGCGAAATGAAGCTCAAGCAGCATTTCGAGAAACCGTCGGTCAAGAAAGCCCGTGAAAAGGCCGAGGCCATCCGCCGCGCGCGCAAGCTGGCACGTAAAAAGGCCCAGCGCGAAGGTATGCTCTAAGCACACCCCGCACGATCGACTTTATACACTGAAGTCACAAGACGACCCCCGGGGCATCCGCCTTTCGGGGGTTTGTCGTTTTCTGGGGGCAGCGCATGGCGTGATCCGGGTCCTCCGCGCCGCATCCGGCACGAAAAAGCCGACGGCGGGGCCATCGGCTGATTTCGCGAGGTCCGGGGGCGTTGGATGTCAGCTGGGCCCGATCATGAAGCAGGTGATCTGCCGGGCCTGAAGCCTGCGGCAGGCCAGATCCGCCTGATCGCGCGTCAGTCCCATGAAATTCGCATCAAAGCCGCGCTTGCCCTGGTTCACCTTGCGCAGGGCGCCGTCCAGCGTCGCGGTTTCAATCAGCGCGGTTTTCAGCATGACCTTTTCCGCCTCGAAGCGGCTGGAATAGCGGCCCACGTTGATGCCCCAGTGCCGCCCGCCGGACGTCGACAGGCGCGTGACCACCTCGGCCTTGAGCGCGGGGGTCGCCTCGGCGCGCGGCGGGTTCGACGCCAACACCACGCCCTGCGGACGCCGCGCCGGTTTGATCGAAGCCGCAGGCGCGACACTGACGGTCTTGGGTTCGGGTTTTGCCGGGGCGCTGGGGGCCACGGCGGCCACCGACTGCACCTCTTTGAGCATGTTCTCGATATCGTCCTGGACCCCGGCCACCAGCGGCGCGACATCTGCCGGCGACACAAGGCTGGGGCGAACCTGCGGGCGCAGGCTGCGCGTGACTGCCGCGCTGGCCACGCGAATCGACTTGGCCCGCGCGCCGGGCGCGGGGCTGTTGTTGTCGGCGATCAGATCGCTTGCGCCCTGCCCCTGGTATTCAGGCTTGCCCGGGGCGCGGACCCCGCCCCCCGAAGGCGACTTGCGGAATCCAAGATCAAGCAATTCGGCCACCTTGGCATTGCGCGACGCGGTCGAGCTGCCGCCAAAGACTGTGGCGATCACCCGTTCGTTGCCCCGCTGCGCCGAGGCAACAAGGTTGAAACCCGCCGCCCGGGTATAGCCGGTCTTGATCCCGTCCGCGCCCTGATAGCTGCTGAGCAGGCGGCGGTTGGTATGGCTGACCGTGCCCACCCCGGCATCGGCGGTGATGCGCGAGAACAGGTTATAATACTGCGGGTAGTCGTAGATCACGTGACGGCCCAGAATGGTCATGTCGCGTGCGGTCGACAGGTGCCCGTTTTCCGTCAGGCCGTGGGCGTTCTTGAAGCTGGTGCGGGTCATCCCCATCGCCTTGGCCGTGCGGTTCATGCGCCGGGCAAAAGCGGCTTCGGAGCCGGAGATCGCCTCGCCGATGGCGGTGGCGGCGTCGTTGGCCGATTTGACAGCGGCGGCGCGCACCAGGTAGCGCAGCTTGATTTTCTGACCTTCGCGCAGGCCCAGCTTGGAGGGCGGTTCGGACGCTGCATTGCGCGATACGGTGACAAGGGTGTCCATTGTCAGCTCGCCGTTTTCGACCGCCTCAAAGGCGATATACAGCGTCATCATCTTGGTCAAAGAGGCGGGGTGCAGGCGCGTGTCAGCGTTGTCCGTATGCAGGACCTTGCCGGTTCGTGCGTCCATCACCATCGCCGCATAGGGTGCGGCCATGGCGCTGAGCGGCACCAAAAGCATGAGCCAAATCAACGTGATGATATACAGGCCAATACGGCCTGTGTGCTGCCTGCGACGTCCCGTCTGCATGTTCCGCCTATTTACTGCCTCTGGCCCCCGATTTTTCGGTGAGCTCGTTTTTTGGTTACCCAAATGCTAGCACAGGCCCTGCGTCAAGAAAACCCTGCAATGCCTTGATATTCAGAGATTTTCGTTAACGCGCCTTGGCATATCTTGGGGGTGACACCCGCCGCGGACCCTATACAGGCGATTGTGGTCGGAATGTGGCGAAATGTGGCAGGAATAAGGCAGCGTTTGGGGCCCCGGATCAGCCGATCCGCGCGACCAGATCCGCAAGACCCGACAGGTCGTGAAGGGCGCGATACCGCGGCGCTTCGGGCGGTTCGGCATGTTCGAGATCCCAGGCCAGATCATGGGGCACAAAGACGCCCCAACCGCCGGCTTCGATGGCGGGAATCACGTCGGATTTCATCGAATTGCCCACCATCATCGCCGCCCCGGCCCCGCCGGGCGCAGCCCCGAAGATGCGCGCATAGGTCGCCGCCTGCTTGTCCGACACGATCTCGACCCCGTCGAACAGATCGCCCAGCCCCGATTGCGCCAGCTTGCGTTCCTGGTGCAGCAGGTCGCCCTTGGTGATCAACAAGACGTGGTACTGACCGGCCACCGCCTCGACCGCCTGGCGCGCATGGGGCAACAGTTCCATCGGATGATCCAGCATTTCGCGCCCCGCCAGAAGCAGTTTCGAGATGACCTCGGCGGGCACCCGCCCTTCGGTCACCTCGATGGCGGTTTCGATCATCGACAGGGTAAAGCCCTTTACCCCGAATCCATAGTGTCCGATGTTGCGCCGTTCCGCAGCCAGCAGCCGGGCATCCAGGTGATCACGCGGCGCATGGTCGGCCAGCAATTCCGCGAATCGCTGCTGGGTCAGGTGAAAGAAACGTTCGTTGTGCCAAAGGGTATCGTCCGCATCAAAGCCGATTGTCTGCAATTTCTGCGCCATTCTGCCCCCTACTGGCCGCCCCCCCTTTTCCCGGACGACTTACAGGTTATATACACCCCCCTGATGATGGAACGCAAAAGCGTGGCAGACGTAATGATGCAGGCCCAGTTTTCGAGGACCTCTGGCATGGCCTCCGACAGCGACCAGCCCGGCGACGGGCAGGGCGATCTTGGCGTTGTGCTGCAGACCAGACCCAAGACAAAGCGCCCACCGTTGTACAAGGTGCTGCTGCTGAACGACGACTATACCCCGATGGAATTCGTGGTGCATGTACTGGAACGGTTCTTTGGCATGACCCATGCCCAGGCCTTCGAGGTGATGCTGACGGTCCACAAGAAAGGCGTCGCCGTGGTCGGCGTCTTTTCCCACGAAATTGCCGAAACAAAGGTAAGCCAGGTCATGGATTTCGCCCGTCGCCACCAGCACCCGCTGCAATGCACCATGGAAAAGGAATAGGGCGCGGCCCGTTTCGTCATGAACGCCGAACGCCTCCGTTTCGCCATTGATAAGGGCGGATTGACCCTGCCCTCCGAGGGCCGCATCGCCTTGATGGGCGCGCTGGCCGAAGACGGGCTTCCGATCAAAGCCGAGCGCTGCGAGATCATCCAGACCTTCCGCCCCGAAGTCGACGCCTGGCAGTCGCAGGGCGCCGCGCTGGCAACGGCGCTGAACGGTCCCTATGCCGCCGTCATCGTCACCCTGCCGCGCGCCCGTGACCTGGCCGAAACCTGGATCGCCCGCGCCGAGGAAGCCGCCGCCCCCGGAGGCTTGGTGGTGGTCAATGGCGCCAAGACCGATGGGATCGAATCCATTGCCAAGGCCCTCAAGGGCAAGGTCGCGGTGCAGGGTCAGGTGTCAAAGGCGCATGGAAAATGCCTGTGGTTCACCGCCGGCGCGGCGCTGGCCGACTGGGCCCGCCCGGCCATGGCCCGCAACGCCAGCGGCGACATGACCGCGCCCGGCGTGTTCTCCGCCGACGGCCCGGACCCGGCCTCGCAGGCGCTGGCCGAGGTCCTGCCCGACACCCTGAAAGGCGTCGTCGCCGACCTGGGCGCCGGATGGGGCTGGCTGTCGCGCGAGATCCTCAAACGCCCCGCGGTCAAACACCTGCACCTGGTCGAGGCCGAGCAGACCGCGCTGGACTGCGCCCGCCTGAACGTCAGCGACCCGCGCGCCGAGTTTCATTGGGCCGACGCAACCCGCTGGGCGCCGCAGCGCGGCCTGGATGTTGTCGTGATGAACCCGCCGTTTCACGTCGGCCGCAAGGCTGACCCCAAGCTGGGGCAGGCCTTTGTCGCCGCCGCCGCACGGATCCTGGCCCCGCACGGCCAGCTTTGGATGGTCGCCAACCGCCACCTGCCCTACGAGGTGGCCCTGGCCCATCTGTTCCGCGAACATTCCGAAATCGCGGGCAATTCGAAATTCAAGATTCTGCACGCCGCGCGGCCGACGCGCCAGCGGCGATAGGGATCGGATATTCCCGCTGCTTTGCACCTGACAAAAGGGCCTTTCCCATGAGTTTCAGCATCGAAGGCAAGACCGCCATCGTGACCGGGGCCGCAAATGGCGTCGGACTGGCCATCGCGCGGCATTTCGTCGACAAGGGTGCCAATGTGGTCTTTGCCGACATGGACGAAACCCGCCTGGTCAAGGAATGCGGCGAGGTCTGCGAAGACGGCAACATGCGGTATTTCGCCGGCGACCTGCGCGAACGCCTGACCCTGGCCAACCTGCTGTCGGCCACGCTGGACGCCTTTGACCGCGTCGACATCCTGGTCAACGGCTCGCGCCAGATGCTGCATTCGGACCCCCTGGACCTGGATGATGGTTCGATGGACCAGATGCTGTCCCAGAACCTGATGACGGCGCTGCGGCTCAGCCAGATTGTGGCCAAGCGGATGATCAAGCAGGCCGAAGGCCAGACCGAAGGTCAGGTTGGCGCCATCGTCAACCTGTCGTCGATCGCCGGGCAGCGTGTGCATCCCGACCTGCTGGGCTATTCGGTGTCCTGCGCGGCCCTGGACCAGATGACCCGGGGCCTGGCCGTGGCGCTGGCGCCCCAGCGCATCCGGGTCAACGGGCTGGCCTTCGGGTCGGTCATGTCCGCCAGCCTCAAGGACACGCTGAAGGAACACTCGGAATTTCGCACCGAGATCGAGGCCCACACCCCCCTGGGCCGCATCGCCGCACCGGGCGAGTTGACCGAAGCGGTTCAATTCCTTGCCAGCGAGGCGGCCGGCTTTGTCACCGGGCAGATCATGACAATCGATGGCGGGCGCACCCTGCTGGACCCGGTGGCCGCCCCCGCCCACTGACCCGCGGCACCACATCTCACCAACACTGGAGGGCACCGATGTCCAACGCCATGGAAACCGAAAAACAACAGGCCAGCGCGTGGTTCCGCCAGTTGCGCGACGAAATCGTCGCCGCCTTCGAAGGGCTTGAGGACAGCCACGCCAGCGGCCCCTTCGCCAGCGCCGACGCGGGCCGCTTTGAGGTCACGCAAACCAAACGCCAGTCCGATGATGGCAGCGACGCCGGCGGCGGATTGATGAGCGTGATGCGCGGCGGGCGGGTGTTCGAAAAGGTCGGGGTCAATGTCTCGACCGTCTACGGTACCCTGGGCGAGGCCGCGCAAAAGGCCATGGCCGCCCGCGGCGTTCCCGGCATCGCCGAAAACCCGCAGTTCTGGGCCAGCGGCATCAGCCTCGTGGCGCATATGCAAAACCCGCATTGCCCCGCCGTGCACATGAACACCCGGATGTTCTGGACGCCCGGCGCATGGTGGTTCGGCGGCGGCTCTGACCTCAACCCCTGCATCGAATACGACGAGGACACCGCGCATTTCCACGCCGCGCAAAAAACCCATCTCGACCCGCACGGCGATGACCTCTACCCTAGGCTCAAGGCGTGGGCCGACGAATATTTCTACATCCCGCACCGCAACCGTGCCCGCGGCGTCGGCGGCATCTTCATGGATGACCGCAACAGCGGCGACTGGGCCGCCGATTTCGCCCTGACCCGGGACATCGGCCGCGCCTTCCTGCCCGCCTTCCTGCCGCTGGTGGAAAAGCGCCGCGTCCAGGACTTCTCCGAGGCCGACAAGGACACGCAATTGGTCCACCGCGGCCTTTATGCCGAATATAACCTTGTCTACGACCGGGGCACCAAGTTCGGCCTCGCCACCGGCCACGACGCCAACGCCGTGCTGATGAGCCTGCCGCCCCTGGCCAAATGGGTCTGAAGACCCCTTGCGCTTCTTCTTGGTGAAAATACTCCGGGGAGTGTGAGGGGCTGGCCCCTCACACCGACGCCTGAACCGCGCGCCACACCCCTGGGGCCAATCCGTCCAGCGTCCAGTCCCCCACCGACCAACGCACCAGACGCAAGCAAGGCAGGCCGACATGGGCCGTCATCCGGCGCACCTGGCGGTTGCGTCCTTCCGTGATGGTCAGGCGCAGCCAAGCATCCGGCACCGATTTGCGGAACCGCACGGGCGGGTCACGCTCCCAAAGCGCGGGCTCGGAGATCAATTCGGCCTTGGCGGGGCGGGTCAAACCGTCTTTCAGCGTCACGCCCCCGCGCAGCGCCTCCAGTTGCGCCTGCTCTGGCTGGCCTTCGACCTGCACCAGGTAGGTCTTGGGTCGCTTGAATTTGGGGCTGGAAATCCGGGCCTGCAGGCGGCCATCGTCGGTCAGCACCATCAACCCTTCGCTGTCGCGGTCCAGCCGCCCGGCGGGATAGACGCCGGGAAGGTCGATATAGGCCGACAAGGTCGGGCGCGGGCTGGCCTCGGTGCCCTTGTCGGTGAATTGCGACAGCACCCCGTAGGGTTTGTTGAACAGGATCACCTGCGCCATCTCAGCGCTTTCCTTCGAAAAAATCGCGCAGCAGCGCGGCACAGCGGTCTTCGGACAGCCCGTCATAAACTTCGGGCCTGTGATGGCACTGCGGATGCGCATAGACCCGCGCCCCATGCGCCACCCCGCCCGATTTGGGATCCTGCGCGCCATAATACAGGCGGCGGATCCGGGCAAAGGAAATGGCCGCGGCGCACATCGGGCAAGGCTCCAGCGTGACGTAAAGATCGTGATCGGGCAGGCGTTCCACCCCCAGCGCCGCGCAGGCTGCGCGGATCGCCAGAATCTCGGCATGGGCGGTGGGATCGTTGCATTCGCGCGTGCGGTTGCCCGCCTCGGCGACCACCGCGCCCGACGGCGACACCACGACGGCGCCAACCGGCACCTCGCCGCGCTCGGCGGCGGCACGGGCCTGCGCCAGGGCGCGATCCATATGGCTGGTGAACGTCATGGCCCCTCATACAAGTCTGCGCATCAAACCCCAAGGGGGATCGAACGAGCGCTTTGACAGCCCCGCGATTTGCGGTAGAGGGGCGGCATGGCTCAGAACCCTTCCTCCCCCCCGCCCGGCGACCGGATCGCCAAGGTCATCGCCCGCGCCGGCATTGCATCGCGCCGCGAAGTGGAACGCATGATCGAAGCGGGCCGGATCGAGGTCAACGGCAAGGTCATCGACCGCGCCGCCCTGAACGTCACCGACAAGGACAGGATCGTCGTCGACGGCAAACCGCTGGACGCCCCCGAGGAACCCAAGCTGTGGCTGTATCACAAGCCCACCGGCCTTGTGACCACCAACAAGGACGAACAGGGCCGCCCGACGATCTATGACGACCTGCCCGAGGACATGCCCCGCGTGATGAGCGTCGGACGGCTTGACCTGAACTCCGAAGGGCTGTTGCTGCTGACCAACGACGGCGCCCTCAAGCGCAAGATGGAACTGCCCTCGACCGGCTGGCTGCGCCGCTACCGCGTGCGCGTCAACGGCCGCCCGACCGACGCCACGCTGGAACCGCTGCGCAAGGGCATCGAGGTGGACGGGCAGAAATTCCAGCCGATGATCGTCAGCATCGACCGCCAGCAAGGGGCCAATGCCTGGCTGACCGTCGGCCTGCGAGAAGGCAAGAACCGCGAAATCCGCCGCGCCATGATCGACATCGGGTTGACCGTGAACCGGCTGATCCGGGTTTCTTATGGCCCCTTCCAGCTGGGCCAGCTGAAACCGGGCGAAGTCGAGCCCGTGCGCCGCAAGATACTGCGCGACCAGCTGGGGCTCGAGATGGACACGCCCAACACCGGCACCGCCAAGGCCAAGCCCAAGGTGCAGCGCAACCGCGCCCCCAAACGTGGCAAACCCTGACCGCCCGGCTTAGGATTGCCTTAACTATTCTTTGAATCTCCCGAGCCTTGCCCCCTTTTTGCCCGGTTTCGCGACCAGCTTGGAAGCATGATGATCACGCTTCTGACACTCGCGATTCTTGTTGGCTCCTTGCTGATGGCCCTGGGTGGCCTGCGCATGGTCCTTCAGGACACCTATGCCACCCTCAGTGCGGCTGCGATGCGGGCCCATAAGTCCGGCGAACTGATCCCGCGCGCCTCGTTTGCGATGTTGTGGCTGCTGATCTTTGCGCTTTGCTACATGTAACGGACTGGCGACATGAAACACCGACTGCAAGCACTGGCACAAATGGGCAAGACGTCGTTCGACCCTGGTTTGAACGTTCTGTTGCTTGCTGCCTTTCCTCTTGTCTTGTGGCTGTTTCAGGATTCGGCCGTCAGCATCGTCATCGCCGTGATCGAAATGGCCCTGCTGGCCACCGCCCTGCGCCTGATCGCCACCGGTCAGAAAGAGCAACGTGACTATGACGCCGCCGCGGTCGCAATAAAACCGCGCCTGCCGCGCAAAACCCTGGGCAGCCTGCTGATTGGCGTCATGGTCTTGATCCTGGCGGGAATGCACTTCGACTCGCTGCTGCTGCCGCTGCTGCTGGGCCTCATCGCCTTTGGCCTGGGGGTGATGGCCTTTGGGCTGGACCCGATGCAGGACAAGGGTCTGGACGACCCCGACGTTCTGGCCCGGCTTGAGGCCGCGGATTACGTGGACCTGGTGGAGGAAATCCTGATCGAGCTGTCCGAACGCGTGGCCGTGCTGGGCGATACCGAACTGACCCTGCGCACCGATGCCGCGCGCAACATGGCCACCCGGATCACCCGGGCGCTGTCTTCGGACCTTCGCGTTCTGGCGCGCCTGCGCAAGCCGATCAGCAAGTTCATCGAGATTTTCGGTAACGAAGTGGACCGCCTCGAGGCGTCGCGCAATGCACTCGATTTTGCCTTTGCCCGCCGCCGCTATCTGGCGAAAATCCAGGTTCTGGCCGAAAGCTTCGAAGACCGCGCCCGCCGCGGCGGCGTGAAATCCGGGCGCGATGTCTTTGACATGGAGGCTGATATGCTTCTGGGCCGGATGCCGCGAGAAAGCGCCGCCTGACAAAGGCTTTGTCCAGTTCCCCCTAGCAAGTGCAGCATTTTGCCCTTAAGTTTTGGGCAAAGTCGAAGTGCCTTGGGGGTTCCATGTCCACAACAGCCTTGCAAAAAGTGACCTATGTCCTTTTGATCGTACTCCTTTTCGGGGTCGTCACCGGCTGGCTTGGGGGCGTCTGACATGGCACAGCGTTTTGGCGGAAAATACAGCCCCGATGGCAGCACGACCACCGCCGAGGATCGCCCCGAAACCCCCGCCTACAAGGGGGCCAAGGTCGATCCGGTCGGCGCGCGGTCGAACGTTCTGTTTGTCCCGCCGATCGTTCTGGCGGCGATGTCGCTGAACGATGGCGCCACCGGGCTGGCCATCGGATTGATCGGCGCGGGCACCTTGTTGCTGGGCGCTTGGTTGCTGCGCGACGGGCTGCGGGCGCAGGCCGCCTTTGACGAACGCCGCGTGGCGCGCCGCCCCGGCATTCCGCGCAAGATTTTCGCCGCCGCGCTTTGCGCCGTGGGGGCCGGGATCGCCGTCTACAAGAACGAACCGGGCCTGTTCGCCCCCGTGATCTTTGGCGCCGCCGCTGGCGCGCTGCATATCGGCGCCTTTGGCATCGACCCACTGAAGGACAAGGGCATGGAAGGTGTCGACACCTTTCAGCAGGACCGCGTCGCGCGGGTCGTGGACGAGGCCGAAAAGCACCTGACCGCCATGAGTGACGCCATCAAGCGCGCCGGCGACCGGCAGGTCGAGGCGCGGGTTGAACGGTTTCAGATCAAGGTGCGCGAATTGACCCGCACGGTCGAAGAAGATCCGCGTGATCTGTCCGCCGCGCGCAAGTTCCTGGGCGTCTACCTGATGGGCGCCAAGGATGCGGCGATCAAGTTTGCCGACATCTATGCGCGCACCCAGGACCGCAGCGCAAAGTCGGACTTCATGATGCTGCTGACCGATCTGGAAGAAACCTTTGGCAAGAAAACGCAAAAGCTCTTGCTGGACAACAACGCCGACCTGACCGTCGAAATAGATGTGCTGCGCGACCGCTTGCAGCGCGAAGGTGTGCATCTCGATCCGAGATGAGTGAAGTATAAAAACGGGGGACCCCATGTCCGAAAACGTACGTCAAAAAGCCCAGGCCGCATTGGCCGAAGTCGAAGAAGTCAACGCCATCATCCTGCCCGAACCGGCAGCCGCAAATGCCATCGTGCCGCTGGCCGAGGCCCCGGCCGAAGTGGGCGAGGAAATCCGCACACGGATGGACGAAATCGACATGGGCGACACCCAGTCGATCGTGTCCTTCGGCTCGGCCGCGCAGGCGGAATTGCAGGAAATCTCTCAGGCGATGCTGACCGACGTGCGCAACAAGGACGTCGGCCCGGCGGGCGATTCCTTGCGCGGGATCGTCACCACGATCCGCGGCTTCAGCGTGTCGGAACTGGACGTGCGCCGCGAACGCAGCTGGTGGGAAAAGCTGATCGGCCGCGCCGCGCCCTTCGCCAAGTTCACCGCCCGTTTCGAAGAAGTGCAAAGCCAGATCGACCGCGTGACGGACAACCTGCTGGAGCACGAGCACAAGCTGCTGAAAGACATCAAGTCGCTGGACCTGCTCTATGAAAAGACCCTGCAGTTCTATGACGAGCTGGCGCTTTACATCGCCGCCGGCGAGGAAAAGCTGAAAGAGCTGGACAGCAAGGACATCCCCGCCGCCGAAGCCGCGGTGCAGGCCGCGCCCGAGGGCGACCAGATGATCAAGGCGCAGGAACTGCGCGACCTGCGCGCCGCGCGCGACGATCTGGAACGCCGGGTGCATGACCTGAAACTGACCCGCCAGGTGACGATGCAGTCGCTGCCCTCGATCCGTCTGGTTCAGGAAAACGACAAGTCGCTGGTGACCAAGATCAACTCGACCCTCGTGAACACCGTGCCGCTGTGGGAAACCCAGCTGGCGCAGGCCGTCACCATCCAGCGCAGCGCCGAAGCCGCCGCCGCCGTGCGCGACGCCAACGACCTGACGAACGAGCTGCTGACCTCGAACGCCAAGAACCTGCGCGACAGCAACAAGATGATCCGCGAAGAAATGGAACGCGGCGTCTTTGACATCGAGGCAGTCAAGCAGGCCAATGCCGATCTGATCGGCACCATCCAGGAAAGCCTGCAGATCGCCGACGAAGGCAAGAAGCGCCGCGCCGAGGCAGAGGCCGAGCTGAAAAAGATGGAAGCGGAACTGCGCGACACCCTGGCCAGCGCCAAGGCGCGCAAGACCGGGACCGGCGACAACGCCGCGACCTCGGTTCCGGCCAGCTGATGATGCGACGGGGCAGCAAAGCGGTGGCCCTGGCTGCCGGCCTTGCCATCATGGGTCTTGCGGCCTGTGACAGCACGGCGCTTGCCCCGCGCACAACCGAAGTCACGCCGCAGGTCCGCCCTGCCGCCGTGGTCAAACCTGCGGCCCCGGCGCCGGAACCCGGCCCCTCGGCGGCCAGCCTGGACCTGCAGCGTTATTACGCGCGCATCCAGAAAGATCTGTTGGTGCGCGGGCTTTTGCGCACCGATGGCGGCGGGCCGGACACGCAGTTCACCGACACCATGCTGGCGCGCAATTTCGAGCGCATCGCCCTGGCCGAAGAATACGAACGCGGCGCGGGCCTGACCCCGTCGCGCGGCGATCTGGGCGCCATCAAGAAATGGACCAAGCCGATCCGCATCTCGGTCGAATTCGGCCCGCGCGTCCCCAGAGACCAGATCGCCGAGGACCGCGCCTGGCTGGCCGAATACGCCGCCAAGCTGGGCCGGATCACAGGCCACCCGATTTCCATGGGCACAAGCGGCGCGAATTTCCACGTGCTGTTCATGTCCGAGGATGACAAGGACCGGATCAAGCCGCGCATTCAGCAGCTGGTGCCGGACGTCAACCTTGCCTCGCTGGACCTGTTCGACAACCTGCCCCGCTCGATCCACTGCCTTGTGATCGCCTTTTCCGAAACCCAGGGCGGCTATGAATACGGCGAAGCCATCGCGGTGATCCGGTCGGAACACCCCGACCTGCTGCGCCGGTCCTGCATCCACGAAGAAGTGGCGCAGGGGTTGGGGCTGGGTAACGACGATCCGCGCGCGCGGCCGTCGATCTTCAACGACGACGACGAATTCGCGCTTTTGACCGTACATGACGAGATGCTGCTGAAAATCCTCTATGACCCGCGCCTGCGCCCCGGAATGAGCGCAGACGAGGCCCGTCCGATTGTCGTCGAAAGGGCGGCAGAGCTGGCAGGCGCCGGGTCAAGCTGACAAAACCAAGGAGATTACTGACATGGGCATTCTGGATTTCCTCTCGGGCCAGTTTATCGACGTCATCGAATGGACCGATGACACCCGCGACACCATGGTCTGGCGCTTTGAGCGTGAAGGCCATGAAATCAAATACGGCGCCAAGCTGACGGTCCGCGAAGGACAGGCGGCGGTTTTCGTGCACGAAGGGCAGTTGGCGGATGTCTTCACGCCCGGCCTGTACATGCTTGAAACCAACAACATGCCGATCATGACGTCGCTGCAGCACTGGGACCACGGCTTCAAATCGCCGTTCAAGTCCGAGATCTACTTTGTCAGCACCAACCGCTTTACTGATCTCAAGTGGGGCACCAAGAACCCGATCATGCTGCGCGATCCCGAATTCGGGCCGACGCGGATCCGGGCCTTTGGCACCTATACGGTCAAGGTGGGCGATCCGGCCCTGTTCATGCGCGAAATCGTCGGCACCGACGGCGAATTCACCATGGACGAGATCAGCAGCCAGATCCGCAACATCATCGTTCAGGACTTCAGCAAGGCGATCGCCCAAAGCGGCATCCCGGTGCTGGACATGGCGGCCAACACCGGCGAGGTCGGCAAGCTGATCGCGCAGGCGATCGACCCGACCATCGCGCAATACGGGCTGACCATTCCCGAGCTGTACATCGAGAACATCAGCCTGCCTCCGGCGGTCGAAAAGGCGCTGGACGATCGCACCAGCCGCGGGATCACCGGCAATCTGGACGATTACATGAAATACAAGGCCGCCGATGCCATGGGTGCCGGTGGCGGCATGGCCGAAGGTGTGGGCATGGGCATGGGTGCAGCCATGGGCATGCAGATGGGTAACCAGATGGGCGCCGCCATGGCGCCTGCGCAGGCAGGCATGGCGCCCCCGCCCCCGCCGGTCGAACATGTCTGGCACATCGCCGAAAACGGCCAGACCAAGGGCCCGTTTTCCAAGGCCGATCTGGGCCGCATGGCCAGCAGCGGCGAGTTGAAGCGCGGCACCCATGTCTGGACACCCGGTCAGGACGGCTGGAAAACCGCCGAGGACGTGGACGAGTTGGCGCAGCTGTTCACCGTGATGCCGCCCCCGCCCCCGCCAGCGGGCTGATCTGAAACATAAAGACGCCGGGCCATTGGTCAGTGTCGTCCGACAGCAAGATTGGGGTTTTCTCCGAATTCGGCATTAGTAAAATCAATGACTTAGCGGCGCAAGCGACAATTGGCACTAAAGTCTCCGACGTGAAATCCAGAGTCCGCGACGCCCAAAAGTCACTCCAGATCGGACGCTTCCAGCCCCCGGGCAAGCCCGGAAACGGGAAAAGCCGCCCAGAGGGGCGGCCTTTCGACGGGTTGTCGCCATGTTGGCGAGACAGGTTTATGCCTTGGGGCGGCGTTTGACCTGACGCTCTTCTTCGTACCGCTGCAGCGCAGTCAAGGTGTCGATAAGCTTCCAATTGACGGAAACGAACGGGTTCATTTCGTCGTCGCAGTCCATCCGCATTTCGTAAGCATCCGCGAAATGTGCCATGTCGATTTCGGCACCCCCCTCCCCCAGGCACGCGCCGATCGCCTCGATGCTCATCTCGACCGCGACGCCGAAACGACCGGCAGAGGCATGGATCAGGATCTTGATGAACTCGTCGAGCGACAAGATGCCAGGATCTGCAAGGCCCGCGTCCTCGAAAAGCTGCTTCAGTGCATTGCGAAGTGCTTGACTATCGTTAGCGAACGTCATCGGACGCATCTGCATGGGCCTCATTCTACGCAGCAGGGTCTTGTCTCCGTTCAGAAAATCCGTGGCTTCCGGTGTCGCGGTCATGATCAGGCAGACGGGCCATTCCTTGTCCTGCATCATGTTGCGGAAGATCTTCAGAAACGCTTTCACGCTGTCCTTCGTCTGGTAACGGCCACTGTCCTGGACCTCGTCGAGATGGACGGCGGCAACCCCGCATTCCCTGAGATAAGTCATGACCATGCTTGCCAGGTAGTCTTCGCCCCTACGACCCTTGGCAGGATGGCCCAATGCCCTCAGGATGGCGTTCAGCGTCTCCTTGACTGTCGAACGACCGGGGACAACAACGCTCAGGATCCGCGTGCCGTACTGCCAGTTGCCGACATGGCTCGTAAGTGCGTTGTGCTCCTTGATGATCTCCTCGACCATACGGGTCTTACCCGCGCCTGCCGGCCCGATAAGCATGGCGCCCTTCAATTCGCTCTTGCCCTTCCCCATGCGGGCCTCGCGGCGCGCGAGGATACTGAAGACCCGTTCCCGGAACAGGTGGTAGGTTGCGGTCTTTTCGAACCGCTCTTCGAGGCGCACCAGCCGTGCCGCCAGCGCGCTTTGCGCGGTGAAAGCCTCCAGGGCCTCAGCACTGACACCGGGCACGGGCGCGGCATCGGTGATGTCGTCATCGTTGTCGATACTGGCGTAGATCATGGCAATTTTCTCTCGTTCGCGCTCATCACTGGATGGCGCAGGGTTTCGGCTTCGTGGGTGTTGGGCCGACCCGCTGGACAAGCGGGCCGATAAGGTTTCGTCTCTGGCTGTTGCCAGGTGGCGCCTGTCGCCCCGGTCTCCGGCGTGCGTCATCTCCGAATGGCAACGTTCGGAAATGACGCCGTCGAAAAACCGGCGGCAGGTTTGTGATAAGCGGCCCAATCTGGCGGTCAGGCCGGCTTGATTTCGTCAGATCAGTCGGTTGCAGCCATGGCTCCCTGATGATCCCCAGGGCGATGCCCTCCATCTGGTAAACTGCATCATCGCAAAGGCGGTCAATCGCCTGACGCAGCTTCCGCGGACGCCCTTCTCAGCCTTGCGACAGACCGGAAGAACACAGAGGTCATTTTCGACCATGCGACCACAACGCATGAGATTCGTCAATTCATGATTCAAAATCAATGCCTTACGCGGATTTTTTGCGGGCCGGATTTCTCGCAACCGGTACGCTTCACCTTCCTTTCTGCAGGCATCGCCTGCTCGGAAATCTCTCGTTGAGCTCAACTTCGAATTCGCAGCTATGCCAGTCCGTTCGAAAATTCAGGAATCCGGCCCCATATTTTATATAGAAAACTCAGCAAGCCCCGTACTTGCGTTGGGAGATTCAAGCCAAGGCCCGAGGCGAGGCAGCAATGATCATGAAACCCGTTGGCGTTTTCGCAGCCTTGGCGGTGCCGTGAATCCCAAGTATTGCATGATGTCCTGTCTCGGGTATCCGTGACCGGTATGGCGTCATACTGCGCAGGACAAAATGGCATGACGCCATCTCGTGCGGCAGTTTCTTGGGGCCGTCGCCAACACCAACGCTGCACGCATTCCCATGCTGATCCCTCCAGAACCATCGCCGCTTTGTCCCGTGGTGCCCCCTCGGGCCGGGGCTTTCCCCATCAGCATCAGGTATCAGTTTGGATGAGGCCGTGCGGGGGCAGTTCCTGAAAACGTTTGACATGCCGTGCGAAGCGACCACCGCCGACCTGTTACAGATGGCCTGCATTTCGCGTTCAAGCCGACCGGCGCCGCGGCAAGCAGTTCTCAAATGCCACTTCCGGAGGTTACCTGGATCAGCCTTGATGCGCACCCAAGGTCCATTCCTGTCGGATCTGTTCGAAATATTCCGCGTGGCTGCACATGCTGTATTCACGCGCCATCTCCGTCAATTGCCCAGGGCGAAGTGCCAAGAGCTTCTGTGTAACCGCAACTGTCAGCCCGAACCCGCCGTCCTCGAACTTGCACACTACGTCTTGGCGCGCCGAAGGATTGACGAACAACAACGGCATCTCGAAGGGGGCGTTCAGATAATACCAGCGGGACAACGTCCGCGCCCAGACAGTATCGGAAGTTAAGTAGACCAACGCCGAGGTCTCAATATAGCGGTTGCCAAGATTTGGATGATCTGCGGCAACGCCGCGGAGGTTGAGGAACTTTCCCCTCACCACCGGGATCCAGTCTGTCATTCCGGCCGTATCGGGGTCGTGCCTGTCAACAGGCGGTCCAAGCTTCACCGCATCGTAAGCGTTCCGGTATTTGTAGAGCGTGATCCGAGCAGTAGCTGTCTTGTTCATCATGGGGCCCCGGTGGGATGCATGTACCCATCGCCCGAGAGGCATCTCGAGCGGCATTTGGTGAATCGGTTTGGATTCGAAGCGGACCTCACGGCCCGACTACATGCCTAACACACACGCAATCAATTGTAATCACTTACTTTTTGCGAGAAATGGGGCGTTGAGGTAATTCGCAACGGCCTTTTCCGGGCCCATATCGATCCGCGCCATGCGAATACCGTCTTTTCGCAAGCCCCACGCCGAAGGCTTTTCAGAAAGTCGGCGAACATTCCGTGACGATGCTGTGCTTTCCTGCCGTTCCGTGTCGGACGATGCCCCGTGAGCTTCCCGGAAGCCGACATCGATCAAGATGGTCCTGGCGTCAGCTGTCAGCCCTTTTTTGCGGCGTTCCCCCGCTCACTGCTGTGGACGAATGTCCTGCGCATGGACTCAAGCGTATGTGCCCGTAAAGTAAAAATCTGCTCTCTGGTCGAAGGTTGTCGCTTGAGAAACACCTCACTATTTCCTAGCCTTGCCGTATCGTTGGCAGGAGGTAACTTTGTTTTCATCGACCCCACGAATAGGGAATTTCGTCCGACGTCTGGGTAGTTGCCTTTGGATGTTTTTCATTGTCTCGGCGAATGATGCGGCGGCTCAGACCATTTCGCTCCAAGATTTCGAGGCGCAGGTCAACCAGCGCGCCGGTACACTCTCGGGATACCAGTCTTATCTGACCGATCCCGACCCGCAGCGCGCCATGGCTGCACTGCAGATCATGTTGGAGTCGGGCGATTCAACCCTTGTCCAGATGGCACTGTCCGTCGGTATTTACAGTGCGGATCCCAACATTCGCCAAGCCGCGCTCAAAGCTTTCCTTGCAGGTAAGCCCGCGTTGGATATCTTTTTCGATGGTTCGGAGACCGTGAAAGAGGACCAGGTCGAAGCTTATAATGCCTTGATGCGCGGGTATCGCGGATCGGTGGGCGCAAACAATCGTGCGAGCCTGAGTTTGAAGGTGGGGGAGTGGAGCGAGGAAAGCGGCTGTTTTGTCAATCTGGATGCACCCGAGCATTGCTTGCTTCGCGTGAACGCAACGACGGTCAGCCTGTATCTTGTCAGTTGGGATGGAAACACCCCGCACCAATGGGTAGTGCTCGAACTCGACGACGACGGCGCGCTCACGGGGACTATGACAGCACGACACTACAGGACCGACTTGGGGCCGCTTGTGTTGACGATGCGGCTGAGCGAGTGAGGACCATGACATGAAAGCGGTCGTCGCTCTTTTCATGGCCGCGTCGGCAACAATGGCTGGCGCTCAATCCTTGTCGGTGGCCGATATAACCAGCCAGATCGACGCAGAGATGGCCGCGCTCGACGAATATTCCGCGCTGCTCAATAACCCTGATCCTCGCCGGGCACTCAAGGCCATGGAGATCATGCTGGGCTCCGGCGACCCGGATCTGGAGCGTCTGGCATTGGATTTCGGGATTTACAGTACGGATGCACACGTCAAGCGGACAGCCTTCGAGACGTGGGTCAAGACGGAGCCAAACCTCGTCTTCAGATTCATGGCTGGCAAAGATCGCGCTGACGAGGTTGCCCGATACATAGGGGTCTTCAACGGCACGATGAGTTCCGACGGCGTCGCGACCACCAGTTACGTGCTCGGAGCCTTCGATAAAGACCGCGGTTGCTACATCTGGAAGGGGTATTCAGAGTGCGCGATTTCAGTGTCTGACGATGCGATCATGATCAATTTTGACAGTGTTTGGAGCGAGTTGACCATTTCGGACGACGGAAAGCTGGTCGGCGAAATCCAGCTCAACCGTAATATCGCCCCTGTGCCGGTGGAAGTTCCGATATCGCGCTGACCCTATTTAACGGTCACACTGTCGACTCGCACGGGGCCCGATGACCAAGCGCTGGCAATGGTGATCCGCAGCCGACGGGCCGACGTGGCAAGCCGGGCACCAGTATCAAGCACACCATCCGGCGGCATTTCGCCGGACCAGAAGGTGCGCCAGCGCCCGCCTTCGGAACTGGCGTTGACCTGTACCAGCACGCGGCGTGGCACGGCTTGCCCATCTTTGGCCTTCGCCAACAGTTCAACTTGCGACAGTGCAGCCGCATCCTTCAGCGCCAGCTCGATGACAGCCGGGCCCTGTGGCTCAAAGACGTAGGCCGCATCAGGCAAGAGAATGTTCTCGGCCATTTGATCCGGACCAATGGCAACCGCCGTCGCGGAAACGACGCTTAACTCCAGTCCGGACTGCAAAGGCGCCGCGTTTGGGTTCATGTCGGAGGCGATGCTGAAAACCGCTTGCGTCGACAAGAGCCGCGACAGGTTCATGTGGATCTCTTCAACGCGCATGAAACGCAACGTCTCGCCGCCCTGCGTATCGATCGCCATGCCCACGGGCACCCCATCGACCAGCAGGAATCCCCCGCTCATACCCTGTCTGGCCGATGCTTCCTCGGCTGAAGAAAACCTTGCGCTGATGTCGAGGTAGCCGATCTGGGTGATGATCATCGGCAGACGCTCTATCCGACCATCCGTGCCGACCAGCACAAGCACGGCCGATGCCTTGTGCGCGACAGCCCCGCGCGGACCTGCAAGGTCATCCAGCTGTGCCTCACACAGATCCCCCCCGCGACTTAGAATACCAAGGGCAAGGTCAATTCCGGGCCAAAACGGGGTGCGGATGCTGGCCCGCGCGGAACGCCCTTGTTCTGCGATCACCTGGGCGCGGAATGCGCCCTTGGCGACGTGGCTCGGCAGGACCGCGTAACAGATGCCCCCATGTGTAAACAGGAAACCCTGGCCGGTTTCGCCTGACCGCACGGCGACCGGCTGCGCCGAGAGACCGCTTCCCATCCAGAAAAGACATGCTATCGTCAACAACATACGGCAAAGCGCATGTTTCGGGCGATTGAACATGGGGGTATTTCGATGCGGCATTTTTCACTCCTCGGCATTGCCATAGTTGCGGCTCTGGGTTCGCCAAGCAAGGCTGAAACGGTCGTGTTGAAAGACTGGCAGGAAACGCTGCGCGAAGCTGCGACCGTCTCTGGTGTCGTGGTAGTGGGGGCCGTCCTGTTGCCGGAGAGCAAGGACCCTGAACCGAGGCTTGCCGCTGCGCTCGATCCGGCCTGGAAAGGCCGCTCGTTGTGCGTGGAAGTCATAAGCGCCGACGGACTTTACCAGTCGCGCAGGCTGTATGATCTTGCAGAGGTGACTGCAGGTCTGACAGTCTTGCCATACCCCACCGGTTATCCGGAACGTCTGCGCGCCGCGGGTGCGGGCGAGATATCGGTCAGGGCGCGGCTCGACGGGTGTGACGTGGATGCGGGCCTCGTGCCGGTTGCGTGGCGCCCGGCAACCGATCAGACGCCAGCCGCGATCGCCCTGCAGATCAATGCGTTTCGCGCCGACAGTGTGCATATTTTCGTGGGCGACGATCCGATGGCGGAAGCAGTCGCCTGCCAACCAGTCGATGCAGACGTCCGCACGGCGTTTGATACGATTTGCAGTTTTGAATTGCCAACGCCTACTCCAAGCACGCTGCGCATCGAAATTCTTCGCGTGTCGAGTGGTGTGGCGGCGCCGCCCGAATTCGTCGACCTTATGCTGGTGCAATGAAAATGCGGTGGCTTGACGGTATTGCAGCCAGCCTGATCCTGTTCATTCTCTTGGGCCTGCTGTGGCTCAATCAAGGGGTCTCGCGCACTTATATCCTGTCGGCGGAAACCCTTGGCGCCGACATCACCTTTGATGGTCGCAACACATGGTTTCTGGGCGCAGCAACGCTGTGCAAACCGCGTCAGGCGGCTCTGCGGCGGTCTCCGGATCAGACAGTCGACGCAAAATGCGATGGTCGGATTTACGAGGAGACCGAGGAGCCGTCGCTGACTTTGGAATGGAAAGGTGGGAACCGGATTTCATTGCGCCATGAAGACGACCGGGTTCTTTTCGTAATCTCGGAGGCCGTGGGCCAATATCCAGAAGGCACGATTATTGTTCTTCCGGCTGCGTCACTCTCCCAACTCGGCGCCATGACTTTTGCCGGAACGATGCAGATTGGCGAAGCGATGGCACCTGGTGCGCGCGGTATCCTGCTGTCGGGGGACTACACGGTCAGGGAAAGCAACCGTCTTTCAGCGTGGTTCGGTCGCCGGTCCGATGTCGTTCGAAGGGGGACGTTGACCTACGGCGATACCGCCACGATTGTCTCAGGCGCGCGCGACAGACAGATGGCCCAGGGGTTCGGTCAGATCATTTTGATCGACGGCGCGCGTTTCCAAGCCGTATTCCGCAGCGCGCAGGATGATGCCGCCATCCGTATCGACGCGCTGGGTGTCACTGAGGCGATTGTCAAACCTGACTTCATCGACACATTGCTCGCCAGTCCTTATCTCATCGTGATCGGCGGTATCTTTGGTGTCTTTGCCAACCTTATTTCCTTGAGTTTTCAGTTTATCGACCGGTCTCGGAGAAATGGCGAGGACAATGCTTGATCTCGAGGCAGAGTATTTCAGCAGTTATTGCAGTTGAGGATAGGTTGGCTTGGTGAAGTGGCCCGACGTTTGCCAGTGGTCGGCTTCCTGCGCATTACCGACATCCGTGGATCGCGCAACGAAAGGCGTAACGCGCGTTCTGCCGTCTATTGCGGTCCGAGTTGAGGTCCACTCGTCTCCACGACCTCCAGGGGCAATTCTGCGGACCGCACCACCGAATCGGTTATTGCATGAGACCGCCGTCAGGGGCTTGTAATTCGCCTCCGAGCATCGCCGGTCGAACTTGAAAACGGCGCCGCAGGTGCCCCGAAACGGGTACTCGCGGCGCGTCCAAGGTGAGTGCAAGAGGCCGGCTTTCAGGCTGTGAAGCCTCCCTTGCGAAAAAAACCACCTCTGCCCCTCCCTCGGACCTGCGCCCAGCTCCCGGGAAACACAGGAAATCCGGCTCAAAGGATGCCTTGCGAAAAAGTCCCATTTTCAGGGTGCGAATACTCGCACGCGCAGGAAATTCGCAAACCAGGCAACGACTTACAGGAAATCCACCTAAGAACAGGACTTCCGGGAAACAAATGTTCATGCTATGTTCCAAGGGTGGATGGCTCAGTCATCCACGCCTCGAGCTTTCGAAATCACCGCGCCCTTGAAACACGGCAAATCCGTGAACGATGGCCCTTTGCCAAAAGGAACCTGACCATGCCGGAACATCAGACGAATTCGACCTGGATGCCGAACGCGTTCGATCTCATCCGGGCCTACAATGCCGATGGGGGAACCCCGCCCGACGACAAGGAACCAGCAGCCGTGCTGGCGCTGACCGGGACATGCGCCGAAGACTTCGCGGCTCTTCAGTCCTAGAGCCTCAAGCTCGGCCCGATGTTGGCCACCCTGATGATCTGCCGCGAGGTGGAGGCCCTGTCCGCCAACATGTTCCGTCCGCGTGCCGTGACCGTGATACGTTCTCGGCTCTCCACCAAGGATATTGCGACGGCCCTCTCCGTGATCTGTCCGAAGGACCTTTACCTCATGCAAGGCGGCTTCCGCTCTGGAGACAAGGGCAAGGCGGTGCATTACCGTGGCCTGCGTCGCAAAGGGCTTTACGAACCGGACATCGAAGAAATCGCGGCGTTGATCTCCATCGGTGAGCGCATAATCTTCCTGGATGATATGGGAGCTGAAGACGCGGATGACGACGCCCCCTTCCCTCCCGTGCCCTGTGAGGTCATAACTCTTCGGCCGATCGACGCCGAGGTCATCGCGATCCTTCTAGCGATCGCATTTCCCGGGACGCCACCCGAGATTTCCTCTGCAGCGCTGGCTCTCCTGCCGTCTTCGGAAGGCTGCCACCAGCTGACCTCCCGTGACGTCGTCTGCGCCACTTGCGCCGCCGACTACAACGGCGCGATCCAGCATCTGCTCGCGCAACTCAGTCACGAAGATGAGAAACTTGAAGTAGACGTTCCGGCAGTTGCCAAACCTGTCGCCCCTTTGGAGCGCCTCGTTGGATACGGCGGAGCAATACAAGCTGCGCAGGACATGCTTTCGGCACTGCGGCTTCATTCCGAAGGGAAGATCAGTTGGGAAGATGTACCGAGAGGTATGCTTCTGATTGGCGCCCCGGGCACCGGGAAAACCGAGCTCGCACGTGCCATGGCGCACTCTCTCGGGATATCCTTCATGCCGGTCTCCTATTCGAAATGGCAGAGCAAAGGTCACTTGGGTGACATGCAAAGAGACATGGCCCGAGATTTCGAGAAGGCGATCCAGCGTGCCCCCTGCCTCATGTTGATCGACGAGATGGATGCATTCCGGGCTTCAGCCTCAGGTCACAATTCCAGCTATGACGACAAGGTGGTCAAGAGCCTCATCGAGCACCTCGATGGTATCAAGGGCCGGGAGGGCGTCGTAATCGTTGGCACGGCGAATGACCTTGAGAAGATTCCGGCCGTCATCTGGCGCTCGGGTCGTTTCGACGAGGTCATCCACATCCCATTGCCGACCCGGGAGGAGCTCGCCATCATCCTTCAGCAGCACCTCAAGGCGGAAGACGGCGAGATCGATACCGAAGCCTGTTCCGTGCATGCGCTTGGCCAGACCGGTGCCGACTGTGCCGCGGCCCTGCGCAGGGCCCGCGCCGCCGCGCGAAGGCATAATCGTGCAATTACCACGAGCGACGTCATAGGCGCGTTGAATGGCGATCTCCGGCACGTGAACCCGGACATGTTGTGGCGCATGGCCGTCCATGAATGCGGACATGCATTGGTGGCAAGTTCTTACCCGGAACTGACCGTGAACTTCTTGCGCCTCACGGGGACCGGAGGTTTCTGCCACGTCTGCGGATACGGCGGCCTGCATACAGCATTCATGTTGCAGCGTGACCGGGCAATCATGCTTGCAGGTCGCATGGCGGAAATCCTGGTCTTGGGCGCACCGTCGAGCGGATCAGGAGGCGAGATCGACTCCGATCTTGGCAATGCCATGATGTCGGCGGCAAACCAGATCGGCGCCTACGGCTTAGGCCAGCTCGGACCGATCTGGCTCGGCGCCCACAACACAGGCAACCTGCTGCGCGAGGTGATGAACGGCAATCTCCCGGAAGTCGCCGAAATGATCTCCGAGGCCGGCGAGACTGCCCGCCAGCTGCTCGAACCGCAAATCTCGCGCCTGACCGAAATGGCACAGGCGCTTGCAGAAACCGGCGTCCTGACCGGGCAGCGCCTGGCACATTTCCTGCCACCCCCGCCGGCGTGCGAGGATCCATGACCAATCACTTGAAGCGGGCCGTACTCCTTGCGTGGCCCGCCTACATTCGGTTTCCTACAGGGTGCGGAGCGTATCATCCCTTCGTTCATCTGCGACTTCACCTGCGTCATCCTCCGGTGGGGTTTCTGGCTCGTCAAACCTTTCCGAATTCAGGCGGTCTATCGGCGCGCTCTCTATGAAACGGCGCAGGCGCTCAGGATCCAGCTTCACGTGTCGAACGGAGCGAAGGTAAACCGATAACGAAAAACCTATTGTACATGCGCCGATCGGGATCCCCCATGACCGCAAACAGAATGTCAGCGCTCTTGTCATACCCATGCGTGTGGATCACACTCAGACCAGGTTCCTGCCCTGTTCCCGCCCGCAGGCAGCGGAACCGCTTGCCAAACTCATCCGATCAGCGAGGCGCGCCGTGACATTTTCCTGGGAAGAACGTGCAAAGCAAAAAGCCGCGGCGCGTGCTCACGACGAGGAACGGTTGGCACGCGGGGAAATATCTGCTGCAGACCTTCAACGCGAGAACGCCCACATCGCCAGGCACATCAGAAGCCAGACCGACACGATAACCATACGGAAGCCAAAGCATGTCGATCCTGAGCAAAAATGGTCGATGACGATCAAGTTGAAGAACCGCAAAGGTCAGAGGGATACTGAATAGTTTGACGGGCGCCGCCCTGTTTTCCTCAGCCCCCTGAAGGCCGCCATGACCGTTCAATCCAAAAGAAAACGCCGCGGCACCTGGTGCCGCGGCGAATGTGATCACTTCTTTTTGGACTTCCGGTTGCGGGATTTGGACCGGAGCCTGTCCATGTCGGTCTTAGGCTCATCGTCGACCGTATCCGGGTCGACCACATCGTCATCGACCTGTGGCTCGGCGGTCTCGTAGCCGCCTTCGGTCAGCGGATCCACGTACTCGTCCCGGCCGACGAAGGGCTTATCGAACTGCCCCTTGCCGTACTCGGCCTCCTTCTTGGCGCGGTCGACTTCTGCCTGAGTGTAGCCGAAAATCCCGATGTCGGATGCGCGCATGATGGATTGCGAGAGCGACTGCCAGAGAGCCCGGGCTTCCCGGCGCGCATCGTCCTGCTCAAGGTTCTCGGCGTCGCGCTTCATACGCTCAAGCTGGCGCTCGGCCTGCCATTCGCGCAAGGACTTGCCGCCTACCCCCTCGGTGATGGCTTTAACGCTGATCAGATCGCCGTTCGCCACCACTGAGATCGATCCAAGATCGTGTGGATCCACCATGATCTCGATACGGTCACCCGGCGCAGCAATACGATCGACCATGCGCTCCATGCGCTGCTGGCGAATGAACTTGTTGGAATAAACAACTCCGGCGTACTTGATGCCCTCCTCGCTGACGGTTGCAGAGGTATGGAATCCGCAGGCCTGCCGGAACTGCGCCGGGGACGGCATCTGCGTCGGATCGTACTCGGCACCTGCGGACAGCTCTTTCCAGACTGCCGCCGGGGTACGTCCGTTGAGACCGCGATGCGGCGTCTTGTGATACTCGGCGATAAACAGCAGGAATAGCGTCTGGAATTCATCCCAGCAAATGCAAGCTTCCGAAAGGTACTTGCGGTCGTTTCGGGCTTGCGGGTTCTCGGCAGTGTAACCTGGCAGAAACCGCGCCCACTTCAGGTCACAGGTCCAGAAGAACCGCTCCATTGCCCCACGGAGCTTGGAAACTCCTGCCGCGCCGTTCATCTGGGTACTTCCGAGCAGCCGCACCGCGGTCGAGAACAGGGCTCCACCGAACGGGTCCGCACCATATTCTCGGCCGTTGTCGTTGCTCGCTTCCCGCATGTAACAGATCATGTTGTAGTCGGAATCCTTGATGCCTGCATTCCGGAAAAGATGGGTCTTGTCCCGGTAGATCATGCGCAGGCATTCCAAGGACGCTTCCTGGTTCGGTGTCTGGCTGAAGGTGACACCGACGATTCCGCGGGTTGCCAGGTCCTCTGCCGAGGTGATCCACGGGCTTACCAACTTGACCGCCTTCCGCTGCTCCTCGGTCATCATGTTGTATTCTTCCCGAGTGCAGTTGCGCACTTTCATATGCGCCTGCCAGGCATCGAAGATGACGATCTGACCGATGGAGGTAGCTTTCCTGCCGGGTTCCACCGAACCGAATTTCTTTAAGGCAGCAGCCAGGCCCTCGCGCTGCATGGTCACTTCGAACGGATCCAGATACTTGTCGATCCAGCGCTCGTACTGGCGCTGGGACAGGATCGTCATCCGGGTCTTGCCAATTGAGGCACGGTAGGCGTTCTCCTTCTTCATGTCCCCGATCAGATCATCGATGACCTCGTTCTTGGAAATCGGCGCGGCCGAGGCGTAGCGTCCCAAGCGCTCCATCACGAAGCAGAAGTCTTCGCTGGCCTGCAGATCCAGATCGATAGGGTCCGATTTCACCGGCAAGAATGCCTTCGGGTTTCCGTTCACACGGCGATACTTCCGGAACTTTTCCAGCAGGTTGCTGTTCGAGGGCAGACGCTTCAGGAGCTGGGCCTGGTTGGCCTTCAGCGTGCCGTACTTCTTGCGCGCCTGATAGGTCTCGTAATCACTAATCATCTCGGACCGGAACTGGGCGACGCCATCTTTGGTCAGCTTCATGCCCAAGGCGTAATAGCGCTCCATCAGGCGGCACTGCTGCATGACCAGATCAATCCGCTCCCGCTGTTGGGCAGAGGAGCCGTTTACTTCACGGGAGCCGTAGAGTTCGCGGTCGCGGACCCGTGCAGGGTTGTAATACCCCCGCTCGACTTCCATGGTTTCAGCATCGACCAGGTGGCGGATTTCCTCAGGAGTGAACATGCGAATGTCGATAGTACCCTCGGGCGAGGGGATCGACAGACGGTAGTGCGTGATCTCCTTCGAATGCTTGTCGATGACGACTTCGATGTTCGACACTTCGCGACCCTCGAAGGTCACGCGATCATTGGGGTTGAGGTTCTGAAAATAGCTCATGCTGCTGCACTCCAAAGCTGGGTTTCGGGAGAGAATGGATCGAGAAGGTGCTTGCCGATGTCGCCGTCGCCCACGAGGCGGATGACGGCGCGCTGACCACGATGGCCGAGGCCGGATGCATCGACGATTTCCTGAAAGGTGAACCGCTCGCCGAGATGTCCGGCGAGTTCGAGCACTTGGTCGTCGGCCTCCGGGTCCCAGCCGCCACGCGCCTTGTGGATCGCCAATGCGCAGTCCCTGTAGGTCGGGTGAAACAGGTAGCGCGAGGTCACCGTGAACCGATCAGCCACCTCGTAGGGCGTCTGAGCAGCGGTGTTTGCGATTTCAGCCAGATAAGATGGGCGACGCGCCTTTTCGTCGTACTTGATCGAGACCAGTACCTCTTCGCCATTGCGAAGCAGCACATGGGCATCGACGCGCGTGAAGGTGTCATTTCCCGACAAGTCGGTGAACGGCACAGACGTCCGCTGCTCCATGAAGTTGATGACCTCAGGATGGCCCGCAATGTTGAGGAACACCTGCGACTCCTCAAAGGAGGCACACCAGAACTCCTGCCGAACCGCGCGCCGATGCAGGCGCGTTACGAGGGCGACCCGGCAAGTGCTGCCAGACTTCCAGATCCTCTTCGGCTTGTTGCTCTTCATGTCCGCCTTGCTCAGGCGCGTGGGGCTCAGCCTGTTCGGATCATCGGGATCCGCCAGCATAGGAGGCGCAATATTGGCCGCCCAGAGGTGCGGCAAGTGGGCGTGCGGGTGGTTGTCCGCGATTTCCATGACGGTCTGCATGGGATGACTTTCCTGTTCACGCCGAACCAATCGGCGCATTTGGTGAAAACGGTTCGCCCGGCCGGGCGACGGTTAGGGATGGGTGCAGGACACAAAGCCGTTGCGCGAACCGCGCACGGGGGCTTTTCGCTGTCGAAATTTTCCGACTACGGGCTTGTCCAGGAATGTCAGCTCGACTAATTCATCGGTGTCTTACATCGATCAGTAGTGCTGCTTTCCTTGCAGGCGGGATGATGACCGCCTTGTTCTTTGGTTCACGGTTCAGGCAGCATTTCTGACCCCTCTCTCTTTCGCATGCGGAGCACCCTGCGTGATGCTCCTTCAGAACTGTCTTCGTGCGGATGTCGCCGTTTTCGACGACTGATTGTTCTGCTCGATGCGGTCGGGCGTGAGATCATCTCTCACCCGTATGGAAAGGCTCTTGGTGAAAACGACGTCGCAACCGGATGCGACTCGCAATTCGATCACCAATTGAGCACAGCCCCCGCGCTGAGTCAATTTTATCATACATATCAATAACTTGCGAAAATTCGGGCTTCCGCGATGTTCGATATGCGCTCCTGTCTCCTTCACTCTCCGAGCTCGCAGCCCTGCTCGACCTTGCGCCAGCGTTGCCTCTGACATTTCGCAGGTAGGCGCAAAGATTCAGCAGCGATACGTCTGGGCGAGGCAACTTTGTATAGAAAGCTCAACAGCCCATCGTCATGATCTTGCTCCGCAGAGAAGCGGCCAAAGCTTGTGTCCGAACTGCCATGCAGTTCCGCCCTCGCGCGGCGGCGCGATCAAATTTCAGTTGAAAAACAGGAAGATCACCTAGGTGTCGTTGCAGATGCACCGGACCAGCAAGCCCTCGCCATCAGGCCCGAGATCGCTCTCCAAGATCTTCCGAGCGCGGTGGGCGGTTGGGTATGCCACACCAAGGATATCCGCGAACGCGTGCAGACCGTAGTTGTGTTTCCCATGCCTGGCCCGCCACTTGATGTACTCCTCTGCAGCTTCGAACCACAGTTGAGGGGAGAGCTTGCTCGACCGCAGGACAGACTTGGTCAGGACCGTGAATTGATACCTACATTTTCTGCAGTGGTAAGTTTTTCGCTTCTCCATGAACCCAAAGTCATGACTCTTGCACCTGAGGCACGCGATCCCATCAGGCCAACGCACTGCCGCCAGGCGATCGCGGCACATTGCATCGGTGCCCAGCACCGAAGCGACGCCCTCTTTCGGCAATCGATCCGCCAACCCTTTCCAGTGGGCCTCGCCTTCCGGGTCCTGAACGGCATGCGTCTTGGTCATTGCGCCATGTACCCCGGCGGGGCCGTTGGCTTCAATAATGACATGCCGGAAAGACGCGACATCGAGGCAACGTCCGTGACGTTTCTCATGGGCCTTGCGACGGTCGGTATCCGACCCGCCCCCCTGCGCAAGAAGCTTGATCTGGACCTCACGGATGCCGATCCATGAAAGTCGCAGACACAGCTTGCGATTGATCCGCAGGAATTTTGACGTGCAGATTGCCCAAACATCGGCAACGCAAGCCTGCCCCGTCTATCCATTTTTTCGCAGAGTTGCCGACGATGACCGCACTTGTCGACCTCTTCCAGTCCTGCCGGGATGCAGCGAAAAGCCTCGAAACGATGGAGATCGTCCACACCTTGCCGAAGCTGGATCTGCCAAAATGAGCCAAGTCGCCGTCCTGCCACACATGACCCATGTCCAACTGGTCAAGACGATCAGGAGAATGTCCGGCGTTTAGGTTTCCCCCGAGGCTGCCGAGGCACTTGCCCGCTCCCAGCATTTCGACATCGACGTCGACCTACATCGCTGCGGGCCGGTTCGCCTTTCAGACCTTCATGGACCACGAGTTCTTCGTCGACAGCGTCGCCATCCCGCCGTCGGTCCCGGCGACCTTCCGCCTCGGTGACGAGCCGTTTCTGTATGTGATGGTTCATGACGGCAAGATCGTCAGGATCGACCAGATAGCGGTCAACGGCGCCACCTATCGCCAGTTCATGTGGGAACCTGGAAGCGCGGAAGTAGGCGTACGAACGCCCGAGGAGCATGAAAGTGAATTTTCAGCGAATCCGTGTCGAGGGCCCGCGGATAGCAAAAGATGTCTTTGGAACTCCGGGCAGCCGGTCATTGTGCTGTTTTGGCATCCAGAATCAGCTCTGTGCGCAATTGTAGGGAAGATCGGAACATCCGCGACCCTAAACTATATGACACATCGTTCCGAATGTGCTGGCATGCTTTAAATGGGCGTCCGGATTGGGCATTCCCGGAATAAATCAAGGACAGACGAATGCTCGGCGACTCCTTTCTTGACCTATCGCCGATAGCTCTCTTGATTTTCATGTCCGTAGTCTTCGTGGCTGCCTTTGTGCGCGGCTACTCCGGTTTTGGCTTTTCGACGATCCTGATGATCGGAGCGATGCCTGTCATCCCACCAGCACAACTCGTCCCCCTGTCCATAGCACTAGAAATTCTGGCATCGGCGAGTCAGGCCCCCAAAATCTTGTCGGGGATAAATCGTCGATACCTTGCCATTCTGCTTGCGGCCAGTCTCTTGGGCGTTCCGGTCGGGGTGTATTTACTCACCTACGCGGTCGAAGAACTCATCCGCATGGCAATCTATGTCATTGTCCTGTCGATGACTTTTCTGCTGCTAGTCTGGAGGCCCAAACCCCTTTCGCCCTCCGATACCCACCTTGTTGTGGCGGGGTTCATCGCTGGCGCTGTAAATGGCGCGACTGCGTTGAGCGGTTTGGTTCTGGCGCTCTTCTTCACGGCATCAACGGCTTCGTCTCGCACCATGCGCGCCACGATGATCGGCTATATGTTCTTCACCGATGTTATCACCGGAGGGTTGTTGCTCGCAGCGGACCATTACGACGCAAACACCGTGTGGCGAGGTCTCGCCGCGTTGCCGTTACTGCTCGCAGGGGTATGGCTTGGATCTTGGAGGTTCTTCGCGACGCCTTCAGGTTCCTTCAAGACGGTGGTGATATGGCTTGTGATGTTGTTCTGCGCTGCAGGTTTGCTGCAATTCATCTGAGTTTTGATGGGAAGTGACTAATCCTGAAAATGTCGAGCTAACGAGGCGAGAAGACCAGTGACGCTCGCTTTGGTGTGGGAAAGAACATCGGACATTTTCGACTGTACGTCTTCGGTTCCAATGTCGTGAATGTCTGCGTCGGGCTTATTTTGTTGAAAAACTCGCCCTTGATCGAAGGGCTCTCGGCTGATTCAATTCCCGCAATGGTTGGGAGGATTGGTGATGATGGGACCGCGGCAAGAGGCGCAACCGGTGCTGTTCTACGAGTTCTCGCTCGAGGATCATGTGCCCCAGAGCCACCTCCTGCGATCGATTGACCGGTTCGTGGACCTGTCCGGCATCCGTCGCTACCTCGCCGATTTCTACAGCCATACCGGGCGGCCTTCCGTCGATCCCGAGCTCCTCATCCGCATGCTGCTGGTGGGATATTGCTTCGGCATCCGGTCCGAACGGCGGCTGTGTGAAGAGGTGCATCTGAACCTGGCGTATCGGTGGTTTTGCCGCCTGGACCTCAGCGACCGCGTCCCTGACCATTCCACGTTCTCGAAGAACCGGCATGGGCGTTTCCGCGACAGCGAACTGCTCCGCCACTTGTTCGAGACGACCGTCGCGCGGTGCATCGAAGAGGGCTTGGTCAGCGGACAGCGCATGGCGGTGGATGCCAGTCTGATCGAGGCTGATGCCAACAAGCAGAACTCGACGCCCAAGGAGGAGTGGGATGCCGGCGCGATCGATCCCGCCGACGCGCCCCGGGCGGTTCGCGAGTATCTTGATACCCTGGACGAGGCAGCGTTCGGTGCCGCCAGCGAGGTCGAGCCCAAGTTCACATCACATTCAGACCCGGCCAGCCAATGGACTGCGGCCCGTAAGGGACCGGCATTCTTCAGTTATTCCGACAACTACCTGATCGATACGGACTATGGCGTCATCGTAGATGTCGAAGCGACACGGTCGATCCGGCAGGCCGAGGTCGGTTCCACGAAAACGATGCTCAAGCGGGTCAAGGCCAGGTTCGACCTGCACCCTGAACGTCTGATCGCGGACACGGCCTACGGCACCGCCCCCATGCTCGGCTGGTTGGTCGATCAGCAGATCGCGCCGCACATCCCGGTCATCGACAAGTCAGGGCGCAGCGACGGGACCTGGACCCGCGCCGACTTCGAATGGGACGCGGAGAACGATCAATACATCTGCCCAGAAGGACAGGAGCTGAAGCAATTCCGCCGGAATTATTCCGACCCGAACCGGGGTCCGACTGGCAAGGGAACAGCCCGGTATCGGGCTTTGAAAGAGGTCTGCCAGGCTTGCCCCTCCAAGGCAAAGTGCTGCCCGAACGCTGATGCCCGCAAGATCACCCGTGAGGAACATGAGGACGCCCGACAGGTTGCCCGCGACATTTCCAAGACCGAGCAATACGTAATCTCGATGAAGCTGCGGAAGAAGGTCGAGATGCTCTTTGCCCATCTCAAACGGATCCTTGGCCTGAACCGGCTCCGACTACGCGGCCCATGCGGTGCAAACGACGAATTCCTCCTCGCCGCAACCGCCCAAAACCTCCGCAAGATGGCCAAGGTCCTTCCCGCACCGCAGCAACCGCGGAAAGCCTGACAGGAAAGGCCCCCGCGCGCACTGCACAAGGCTACATTCTGCGCCAGCGAATGGGTGTTTTTCCACGGAATCGGCGTATTTTGTTGAAAAACTCGCCCTTGATCGAAGGGCTCTCGGCTGATTCAATTCCCGCAATGGTTGGGAGGATTGGTGATGATGGGACCGCGGCAAGAGGCGCAACCGGTGCTGTTCTACGAGTTCTCGCTCGAGGATCATGTGCCCCAGAGCCACCTCCTGCGATCGATTGACCGGTTCGTGGACCTGTCCGGCATCCGTCGCTACCTCGCCGATTTCTACAGCCATACCGGGCGGCCTTCCGTCGATCCCGAGCTCCTCATCCGCATGCTGCTGGTGGGATATTGCTTCGGCATCCGGTCCGAACGGCGGCTGTGTGAAGAGGTGCATCTGAACCTGGCGTATCGGTGGTTTTGCCGCCTGGACCTCAGCGACCGCGTCCCTGACCATTCCACGTTCTCGAAGAACCGGCATGGGCGTTTCCGCGACAGCGAACTGCTCCGCCACTTGTTCGAGACGACCGTCGCGCGGTGCATCGAAGAGGGCTTGGTCAGCGGACAGCGCATGGCGGTGGATGCCAGTCTGATCGAGGCTGATGCCAACAAGCAGAACTCGACGCCCAAGGAGGAGTGGGATGCCGGCGCGATCGATCCCGCCGACGCGCCCCGGGCGGTTCGCGAGTATCTTGATACCCTGGACGAGGCAGCGTTCGGTGCCGCCAGCGAGGTCGAGCCCAAGTTCACATCACATTCAGACCCGGCCAGCCAATGGACTGCGGCCCGTAAGGGACCGGCATTCTTCAGTTATTCCGACAACTACCTGATCGATACGGACTATGGCGTCATCGTAGATGTCGAAGCGACACGGTCGATCCGGCAGGCCGAGGTCGGTTCCACGAAAACGATGCTCAAGCGGGTCAAGGCCAGGTTCGACCTGCACCCTGAACGTCTGATCGCGGACACGGCCTACGGCACCGCCCCCATGCTCGGCTGGTTGGTCGATCAGCAGATCGCGCCGCACATCCCGGTCATCGACAAGTCAGGGCGCAGCGACGGGACCTGGACCCGCGCCGACTTCGAATGGGACGCGGAGAACGATCAATACATCTGCCCAGAAGGACAGGAGCTGAAGCAATTCCGCCGGAATTATTCCGACCCGAACCGGGGTCCGACTGGCAAGGGAACAGCCCGGTATCGGGCTTTGAAAGAGGTCTGCCAGGCTTGCCCCTCCAAGGCAAAGTGCTGCCCGAACGCTGATGCCCGCAAGATCACCCGTGAGGAACATGAGGACGCCCGACAGGTTGCCCGCGACATTTCCAAGACCGAGCAATACGTAATCTCGATGAAGCTGCGGAAGAAGGTCGAGATGCTCTTTGCCCATCTCAAACGGATCCTTGGCCTGAACCGGCTCCGACTACGCGGCCCATGCGGTGCAAACGACGAATTCCTCCTCGCCGCAACCGCCCAAAACCTCCGCAAGATGGCCAAGGTCCTTCCCGCACCGCAGCAACCGCGGAAAGCCTGACAGGAAAGGCCCCCGCGCGCACTGCACAAGGCTACATTCTGCGCCAGCGAATGGGTGTTTTTCCACGGAATCGGCGTATTTTGTTGAAAAACTCGCCCTTGATCGAAGGGCTCTCGGCTGATTCAATTCCCGCAATGGTTGGGAGGATTGGTGATGATGGGACCGCGGCAAGAGGCGCAACCGGTGCTGTTCTACGAGTTCTCGCTCGAGGATCATGTGCCCCAGAGCCACCTCCTGCGATCGATTGACCGGTTCGTGGACCTGTCCGGCATCCGTCGCTACCTCGCCGATTTCTACAGCCATACCGGGCGGCCTTCCGTCGATCCCGAGCTCCTCATCCGCATGCTGCTGGTGGGATATTGCTTCGGCATCCGGTCCGAACGGCGGCTGTGTGAAGAGGTGCATCTGAACCTGGCGTATCGGTGGTTTTGCCGCCTGGACCTCAGCGACCGCGTCCCTGACCATTCCACGTTCTCGAAGAACCGGCATGGGCGTTTCCGCGACAGCGAACTGCTCCGCCACTTGTTCGAGACGACCGTCGCGCGGTGCATCGAAGAGGGCTTGGTCAGCGGACAGCGCATGGCGGTGGATGCCAGTCTGATCGAGGCTGATGCCAACAAGCAGAACTCGACGCCCAAGGAGGAGTGGGATGCCGGCGCGATCGATCCCGCCGACGCGCCCCGGGCGGTTCGCGAGTATCTTGATACCCTGGACGAGGCAGCGTTCGGTGCCGCCAGCGAGGTCGAGCCCAAGTTCACATCACATTCAGACCCGGCCAGCCAATGGACTGCGGCCCGTAAGGGACCGGCATTCTTCAGTTATTCCGACAACTACCTGATCGATACGGACTATGGCGTCATCGTAGATGTCGAAGCGACACGGTCGATCCGGCAGGCCGAGGTCGGTTCCACGAAAACGATGCTCAAGCGGGTCAAGGCCAGGTTCGACCTGCACCCTGAACGTCTGATCGCGGACACGGCCTACGGCACCGCCCCCATGCTCGGCTGGTTGGTCGATCAGCAGATCGCGCCGCACATCCCGGTCATCGACAAGTCAGGGCGCAGCGACGGGACCTGGACCCGCGCCGACTTCGAATGGGACGCGGAGAACGATCAATACATCTGCCCAGAAGGACAGGAGCTGAAGCAATTCCGCCGGAATTATTCCGACCCGAACCGGGGTCCGACTGGCAAGGGAACAGCCCGGTATCGGGCTTTGAAAGAGGTCTGCCAGGCTTGCCCCTCCAAGGCAAAGTGCTGCCCGAACGCTGATGCCCGCAAGATCACCCGTGAGGAACATGAGGACGCCCGACAGGTTGCCCGCGACATTTCCAAGACCGAGCAATACGTAATCTCGATGAAGCTGCGGAAGAAGGTCGAGATGCTCTTTGCCCATCTCAAACGGATCCTTGGCCTGAACCGGCTCCGACTACGCGGCCCATGCGGTGCAAACGACGAATTCCTCCTCGCCGCAACCGCCCAAAACCTCCGCAAGATGGCCAAGGTCCTTCCCGCACCGCAGCAACCGCGGAAAGCCTGACAGGAAAGGCCCCCGCGCGCACTGCACAAGGCTACATTCTGCGCCAGCGAATGGGTGTTTTTCCACGGAATCGGCGGGAAGCCGACGTTCGCTGCGACTGCGAAATCGCGTTTGGAATTCGCCGAAGCTGCCATTCGACTGTCAGGGTTTCCATGATGCATTTGTCGGCATCACGGGGATAGCCGGAGCCCTATTTTCATAAAGGATCAGGAGCAGAAACGCGTCGCGAAATCGGCTATCAAAGCCGACTTCCACGATACACATGCCTTACGCAGCATGGGCTTCAAATTCTCTCCAAAGCAATTCCGCTACGGCGCGGACGATTGGTTTGGGCTGGCGAAACGCATAGATGGTGACGTCGAAGGCAAGATGCGTGTGTGGCAAGTCTATCTCGCACAGCCGCCCTTGCTTCAACTCTTGTGCGATCATGTGTTCTGGCAGGCGGCCCCAGCCGAGGCCCGCGATCAGAAGGTGCTTCTTTGTGTGGAGGTCGCTGACGTACCAGCGGCGCTGGCCTTTCTGGACGCCGATTTCGCGGTCGAACAGCCCTCCGGCTTGCCCGCTGTCGCTTGCGATGACCTGATGGAAGCGCCGCAAGTCCGAGAGCCGCTTGGGATTGTCCATCTCAGCCCAAAGGGATGGTGACGTAACATTGCGCAACGTCGATGTCCCGAGGGGGATATAGTCGAAACCCTCTTCCTCGAGCATGATCGAGGACATTGGCGAAATCGCGATTGCCGCGGTTTCCGTTTCTACGGCCTCGATGGCGCCGGACAGAACCTCGGGGCGCAAGACCACGCGGGTCTCGGGAAAGTCCGTTTGCAGTTTGCATAAGACGGGGGTCAGCGCGTTGAGGTCGGTGCTGGCATCCACCGCGATCGTGATCGTTTCTTCCTGCCCTTTCTCGAAATGCCGGACCAACTGACCCAGATCCTCAGCCTCGGTCAAAACGCGCAAGGATTGAAGATAGACCCGTTTGCCGACGGGTGTGAGTTCAAGCCGATACCCCGACCGGTCAAACAATTCGGTTCCGGTCTGGAATTCCAGGGCCTTCAACGCCTGGCTGATCGCTGGCTGCGTCCGGTTGAGGCGTTCGGCGGCCGCTTTGACCGAGCCGGTTTCAACAACGGCGCGCAAGACGTTCAGTTGATCGAGTTTCATCAGGCACCACAACTTAATAATACCTTATGTAGATACTAAAAAAGTATAAATATCAATCAAGTTTGACTTCACCTATCACCGGATCAACAACCGGAGCAATCCAATGAAACACGTTTCTTTCCAAGAGCCAGCGCAGCCTGATCGGGTCGGCACATTTATCATCGCACGAGCCCTTCCGAACCGGGCTGTGAACGCGGTCGGCCCGTTCCTGCTTCTCGATCATCTGCCCAGGCGCGACATCGCTGCCGGTGAGTTGCCCGAGCCTGATGGCAGCTTTGCCCATCCCCATGCGGGGATCGTGACCTTCACCTATGTCATGGAAGGCGCGATGACCCATTTCGACAGCCTTGGAAACAACAGCACCGTCACGGCGGGAGGCGTGCAATGGATGAACGCGGGCAACGGCATCGTTCATGACGAAATGCTCGCGACGCCCCTGCGCCGTGATGGCGGGGTGCTGCATTCCTTTCAATTCTGGATCAACCTGCCCGCGCCGAACAAGATCGAGCCTGCGCAATACAGGCCCGTCCCATCCCCGGACCTTCCCGTTGTCATGCTCGCGGGGGGGCGTGGGGAGGTCAAAGTTCTGCTTGGCGTTTATGATGGGCAATCCTCGCCCATCCCCACCTATGCGGGCGAATTTATCTGGCACGTCAGGATCGAGCCGCTTGCGACGGTCGATATCGCCTTGCACGCCGGTCTGCCTGTTGCGGGATTCCTGCCGACGCAGGGGGCCGTGGTCGGTGATGCCAGGATCGACGCTCATACCCTCATCGGATTGGACGCCCGGGGTGGGACGTTGGAGATAACCAATCCGGCTGTTGAACCGCTCGATCTGCTGCTGTTTGGCGGTGAGGCGATCACCGACCCCATCGCCATGCGCGGCCCCTTTGTCATGAACAGCGACGGCGCGCTGACCGAGGCTTTCCGCGAGTATCGCGCCGGGAAATTCGGACAGATCACCTATCCCGCCGATCACGCCGCCCACAAATCATAGAATAACGCCGCAAGGCCCCCAGGAAGGTTGGAAATCATGTCACAGAAAATTGCCATTGTCGGCGGCGGTTACATAGGCGCCGAACTCGCGAAGTCTCTCGACGACACCGCAGACGTCACATTGATCGAGCCGCGCAGTCACTTCGTTCACGCGCCGGCCATGATCCGCGCGGTTGTCGACCCTTCGCTGCTGGATCGCGCTCTCATTCCCTATGATCGGCTGCTTACGAACGGCAGGGTCATCGCGTCCAAGGTAAAAGCCATCGACGCAAAGGGTGTCACGTTGGAGGACGGCACTCGGGTAGAGGCGGATCAAATCGTTGTTGCCACCGGTTCCGGCAACGCCATGCCCTTCAAGCCTAAGGGCGCCGATATCGCTGGCCTCAAGGCGGACAACCAGCGCATTCACCAGCAACTCAAAGCGGCGCGGAGCATCGGCATTGTCGGGGCGGGTGCCGTTGGCACCGAGCTTGCAGGCGAAATTGCCTATGCCATGCCGGACAAGAAGGTGACGTTGATCTCGAGCGACGAGGCGTTGTTCGGGGCGATGCCGTCAAAGCTGGGCACCTCTTTGGCTGCGAAACTACGCAAGGCTGGCGTCACGCTCATTCTTGGCCAGAGGGCGGAGAACCTGCAAAGCTTGACCGAGCCTTATGCGGGAACCCTGCAACTTGCCGATGGGTCACAGCACGATTTTGACCTGATCTTTCCGGCTATCGGATCGCGCGCGAATTCCGAGGTGCTTGAAACACTTGCCGGTGTCCAGAAAACGACGGCAAACCGGATCAAGGTCGACCCGTGGATGCGCCCATCGTCGCTGCCCAATGTTTTCGCGGCCGGCGATGTCGCGGATGCAGGCGACGCGATGACCATCGTCGCCATCAGCCGCCAACTGCCTTGGCTCAAGGCGACGCTGTCCGGATTGGGGCAGGGCAAAACCGTCGAAGACATGAAGCCTTACAAGCCATGGGGCAGCAAGGCGCCGATCCTTGTGCCGCTTGGCCCCAAACAGGGGAATTCCTTCCTCGCCTTCTTCACCGCTGGCGACTTCCTGACCAGCAAGATGAAAGGCGCGGACCTGTTTTTGTCCAAATACAACAAACTCTTGGGCCGAAAGAGCTGATCAAGCCAACTCGAGAGGTTCATTGAATATGGAGACCAGTATGACTGAGTTCTTGAAACACGACGCAATGCATTTGCCGTTCCCAATGGAAAACCGGGAAATGGATTTCGAATGGTGGTATTTCGATGCAGAGCTGCACACTGGCGACCATGTCGTCGTGATGTGGTCCACCAACGACACCCGCGTGTCGCCGCGACAGCCAACGGTTCGCCTGAATATTTACGTGCCTGACGGTCGTGAAATCAGCGAGCTTGTTCGCTACTCCGAGGATAAAGTCAGCCTGTCGTATGAAAAATGCGACGTCCGCATTGGCGATGATTTTTGCATAGACCAAGGGGATCACTTTGAAGTCAAAGCGCTGTGCAATGGCCACGGGGTCCACCTGAAACTCTACAAAGACTTCCCATCTTGGGTGGTTGGCAAAACGCCCGAAGAAATGGCAATGGCGGCGATGGGATGGACCATCGCAGTGCCGCAAGGGCGCGTCGAAGGGACGCTGATCAAAGATGGTGTTGAAACAGCCGTCACAGGAAGCGGTTACCGAGATCACAACTGGGGCAAAGTCCCTGTGTCCGCCGGAAAACGCAATTGGTATTGGGGCAAACTGCACACACCTGACTATTCCGTCGATTACTCGGTTATGATCCCGCGTGATGGCGGTGATCCACAGCCAATGTGCTTGGTGTTCTCGAAAGATGGCGCTGTTATTGATCCGATTTTCAATCGTGACGGTCTGACGATGACCGGTTCGGTCGAAAATATGGTTCCCGCAAGCGAGAGCCAGCTTGGATTGCCTTATGGCAAAACGCTCAAAATGAAGGCCTCTCAAGGTGATTTCGAGATCGAATTCCAGATCGACCAAGACCACCTTGTGATGGTCGAGCGACCCTTGAAAGAATGTGCTCCCAACGGGGAACCTGCCTACCGCTACCTTGGCCGCGAAACCATTCGGATCACCAAGGCGGGCGAAACGCAGGAGTTCAAGACGCAAGCCCTTCACGAGATCGTTTTCACCATCCGTGAAGACGATCATTATGACGGATACGAGGGCTAAAAGAGCCTCCGCCGGGGCGAAAAAAGCCCCGGCATCTCGCCGTCCTCTCGGCCCCCCCAAAATCAATGATGCTATGCCTTGCGATTTATACAAAACCGCTGCTTCGGCCAGAGGGCTGTCTGGTTTCCAAGGCATTCAACTCTTTCAAAAGGAAAGACCATGGAAATCTCCCGAAGATCCTTTTTGACATCGACCGCGCTCGGCGCGGGCTTCCTGCTTGTACCGGGCCTTCGCTCGCCGGTCGTGGCACAGACGCCCAAATTCGTCATTGGCAACTACGAGGCACCGGGCCTGTACGATCAGGCCGCCCAGGAAATCGTGACAGACCGCGACGACGCCTATCACAATGACGGAAACCCGCGCCATTACGAGTGGTGGTATTTTGATCTGTTCACCCGGTCAGGCCTCAAGGCCGCGGTGATCCTGATGGACCGCCCGTTGATCATGTTGGACAATCCCGACCTGCCGCCGATGTTGATGTTGAACGTCGAACTCCCCGACGGCACCAACCGCGATTTCCAGGTGCCGTTCCCCGGTATGGACTTCATCGCGTCCGAGGAGCATTGCGACGTAAAGCTGGGCAACAACTGGTGCAAAGGCCGCTACCCGAATTGGCAGCTACACGCCGAGCATGATGATGTGGTCGTCGACCTTGAGCTTGTCGCGACCGTTGACTCCTGGCGTGCCGGATCAGGGGCGATGTATTTCGACGAAGCCCTGACGGTGTTTAACGCGCATGTCGTGCCGGCCCCGCGCGCCGTTGTAAACGGCACAATTCAGGTCGCGGGCGAAACCATCGCGATCGAGGATGGTCACGGCTATCACGACCACAATTGGGGCAATGCCGGTATCGAAGGTGTTCTCAAGGCGTGGCACTGGGGCCGTGCCGAATGCGGAGATTTCACGCTGAACTTCTCGTATATTCAACACAACGCGGATTACGGCAACAAGGTCGTCTGCAAGTTCATGTTGGCAAAAGACAGTGAAATCCTGCTCAGCACGGGTGAATTCGAGGACAGTTTCGTTGGTGAAATCCATGTCGGCCCGCAGTCTGGCAACGGCTGGCCTGACGGCTTCCTGATCGAAGCACCCTACAACGGCGACATGATCCGTATCGAGATTTCGGGCAATCACCTCTTGAGCGACGCGCTCAATTCCGACCAGCACCCCGATGACGATACCGCACGGCCAGGCTATATCCGTCTTGGCGGCGACATCAGGGTGACGGTGCCACTCGCAGGTGGCACAGAGGTCGCAACCGGCAACATCATCCACGAAATGTCCTTCTCGGAAAGTATCCCCAAAGCGGAAGCAAACTGGCTTTTGTAGGTCCAAGCTCGCCCCCCTTGCGAGCAGTCGCCCCAAGGGGGGGCGGTACCGGAAGTCTGGACTGAAGCTCTCCAAAAACAAACATTTCGGCGCGATGTGTGGAACGTCTGGTTTGGCGATGCTGTGCTGCAGCAATGCGCAGCTGCGCCAACAACAGCTTCGGGCCGGGAGCGACGTATCCCGCAGGTCATCACAGCCTCCTGTTGCTGCGTTGCCGCAAGTCCGCTCCCAGCCCATTCTCCCCGAAGGCCAATCGCCTGTTTCAATCCAAGACAGACCCATAGCGGTGGAAGCCGGACATTCGTTGTGCTGCAGAGCTGAGCATGACATGCGGCGCGAAGCCGTCATTACGATGGCGTGAAGCCGGATGAACAGGGCAAGTCCGTATGCCTTCCCCGGCCCTTCCGGCATGGTTGATCGATCTGTCGTTTCAAAACGCTCTTGGCGACTGGATGTCGGTCATGCGTTGCTGGCACCCATGGAAGACAGCGCCGATCCTTTGACGGTCAATCCAGCTGACTTTGGGCTACGGCCTCGGGCTGATCGCCAGCCCAACGGGCCGCCAGATGGAGAAGGATGATGATCATGGCCAACGGAACGGAAACGGAGATCCACACCATGGGAATGCCCAGCGTGTCCGCCGTCAGACCGGATTGCCGGGCCAGATAGCCTTTGGCGAACCCACCCCTGAGGCCGATGAAACAAAAATAGAGGACAGGCAGCACAAATGTCAGTACGGCGGCAGACTGGATCGCCTCCGACACCAGCCCCAGGACATTGGGCCGGGGCGGAAGCACGCTTTGCATCAGTACGGCGTCCGACCGGGTCTTGAACGACAGTGTCGCGCCCAGCAGGCCGGTCCAGACCATCGCATAGCGCGCGACATCTTCGGTCCAGATGGGGGGCGAAGAAAACACGTAGCGTGCAACGATCTGGATCATCACGGTGAAAAACATCACGCAAACCGCCAGCACGGCGATGCGGCGCACAGCCTGATGCAGTCCGTTGCTGAGGCTGAGGATCAGGTTGCGCATCCTGTGTCTCCGGTCAAAGGGAACAGACGGGCCAGTGAAATGGCCCGTCCTTGGGACTTAGCGGTTGGCGTCGGACAGGTCGGTCCAGATCTTGACGTCGTCGCTGGGCATGAGGTCAGAGTCGTAGACCGCCTTGGATGCTTCGCGGAACACCCCACGCTCTTCTGTCGTCAGTCGCTGAACGGTCACGCCTTTTTCCTCCAGCGCGGTCAGACCGGATTCCGACGCGCGGGCCAGCCAGTCGCGATTGGCCGCATCGGCCGCGACCACCGCGGCATCGACAGTCGCGCGATCGGCATCGGACAGGCCGTCATACCACATCTTCGACATGATCACGGCGCGCATGGGAATGATCACCCCGGCATCGGAAAAGTTGCGGACAAAGTCGGTCTGACCGAACATCACCGGCACAAAGGGCGAATTCAGATAGCCGTCGATCACGCCGGTCTGCAGGCCGGCGGGTACTTCGCCCCAGGGCACGACCGTCCCGCTGGACCCCCACGCCTGGTACATCGCGATCTGCGCATCATCCAGCGCGCGCATCCGCAGGCTGGACATATCGGCGGGGCTGCGCACGGCCTGCGTGGTGGTGATGATGCCCGACGACGGACCGATCGGCACCAGCGCCGCGACGCGCACATCCTGCGCCGCAAGGGTTTCGTTCAGGCGGTCGAACACCTGTCCCGCGGCCACGGCGCGATCCATGTGGGCCGCGTCGTCAAAAATATAGGGCAGACGCACGCCATAGATGAACGGGTCCACCTGTGCCACGGCACGCACATCCGACAGCGACACTTCGAGCAGCCCGGTCGAGACCTGATCGAATTTCTCGGCCTCGTTGCCGACAGAACCCGCAGGCATTTCGCGCGGTTCCATGCCGCCAGCCTTCAGCGCGTTGCCAAAGGCAAAGGCCCAGTTGTACGAGCCGGATTGCTCCATGTCCGGCTTGCCGTCCAGGGCGATCTTCACTTCGGCTGTGGCGGCTGTGGACATCGCCAGCAGCGCCATGATCGTCAGGGCTTTGAGTTTCATCAGGTACCTCCCAGTTACCAGTTCGTTGTCAATTCACGGAAAATCCGAACATGCCCGGCAATGCGAGGCTGAGGCCCGGCCAATAGACCAGCGCCAGCAGCACGATCACCTGCACGACGATGAAAGGCAGCGCCGCGTAGGCCAGCCGCCAGTAGTTCAGGTTGGTCAGCGCCGAGACGACGACCAGGCATTTCCCCAAGGGCGGCGTGATCAACCCGACGCACAGGTTGAAACACAGCACGATACCCAGATGGACGGGGCTGATGCCTTGCTCCAACGCTTGTGGGGCGAACAGCGGGATCAGCAGGGTCAGCGCCACCGGCGTGTCCATGAACATGCCCGCGATCAGGAAAATCCCCACAAGGAAAAACAGGTATTTCGTCCCGGTCAGGCCAAAGCTTTCGACCCAATCGGCCAGAGCCTGCGACCAGCCCAATTGACCCGCCAGATAGCCCAGAACGGATATCGCCGCGAGGATGATGAAGATCGTCCCGGTCATCTTGGCCGTTGCCTCAACCGCGTCAAAGATCATCCGCAGGGACAGACCTTTGTAGAACTGTCCCGCGAGCAGCGCGAACAGGACCGCGATGGCCGAACCTTCGGTCGGCGTGGCCAATCCGAACACCAGCGCGCCCAGAATGATGACGGGCAGGGACAATGCCGGGGCGGCATTCAACAGGCTGGGCCAGAACCTCGGCAGATCGTCCGAGGCACCGCCCGGATGGTTTCTGGCGACAGCAATACCAGCGTTCAACGCCATGAGGCTGGCCGCCAGCAGCAGCCCGGGCACCACGCCTGCGATGAACAGGGCCGCAACCGATGTGCCGGTCAGGCCGCCATAGATGATCATGATGATCGACGGCGGAATGATCGGTCCGATCATCGACGACGCGGCGGTGATCGCGCCAGCATAATAGGGATTGTACCCGCGCGCGGTCATCTCGGGGACAAAAGTACGCGACAACGCCGCGCTGTCCGCGATGGCCGACCCCGAGATGCCGGCAAAGAACACGCTGGTCAGGATGTTCACATGCCCCAGCCCGCCCTTGAATCGTCCGACTATGGACATGGCGAAATCAATCAGGCTGCGGGTGACGCCAGCGCGGCTCATGATTTCGGCGGTCAGGATGAACAGCGGCATCGCCATGAAGGCGAACACATCCAGCTGCGCAAAGATCCGCTGCGGCAGGACCGACAGGTATTGCGCCTTGTCGGTCGCAATGAAGGCCAGGACCGACACGGCCCCCATCAGGTAGGCAAAGGCGGTGCCAGAGATCAGAAGAATGATGAAGACGACGGGAACGTAATACATGGGTCAGACCGCCGTGCTTATCTGGTTGGTATCAAGCGTGCCGCCGTTCAGGATCGGCGGATGTGTCACGATAGAACGCGGATCGATCCTTGGGGACGGGGTGGCCTCCAGGTCGGCGCGCGGACGGGCGGTCGTCTCGGATTGCGCGAACAGGGTTTCGAACGCCCGGGCATTCGCCAGCAGCGCGTCATCCCCGCGCACGGCCCCCAGCATCTGCATTCCAAAGGGCATGCCATGCGGATCACGCCCACAGGGCAGCGTGATCGCCGGTCCACCGGCCAGCGACCCGCGATAGGCGAGCGCAAGCCAGCGGTAGTATATGTCACTCGTCTGCCCGTCGATCACATGTGCGTAGGGTTGGGACCAGGGGAAGGGCGAAACCGGTGAGGTCGGCAACAGGATCACGTCGAACTCCTGCATCACCGTGTTGAATTTGCGCAGGATGCGGGTCTGTTCCAGATGCGCCCAGGCCCGGTCGGACAGTGTCATGGTCTGACCAAGGGCGACATTGCCCGCGATGTGCGGCCCAAGCGACTCGGGCGCGGTTTGCAAGGCCTCGGCAAAGGCCGCGACAAAGCTCTCGGCGCGTAGAATGTCGAAACAGCGGTCCATGTCGCCCAGGGCCAGGTCCGCAGGGCGACACTCCCTGACATGCGGCGCGATCAGATCAATCCGGGACAGGAACGTCTGCCGGATCCCGGGATCGACAGCCGCACCGCCGAAATCGGGGCTGTAGCCAACCCGCAGGTCCTTCAGGTCGACCGCTGCCAGGGTCGCAAAACGGTCCGGCGGGGCGGCACAGGACAGCGGGTCGTCGGCGTCATGTCCCTGGCAGACGCTCAGCATCAGGATCAGGTCATCCATGGTGCGCGCCATCGGGCCCAGCACCGACAGGCCGGACCATCCAAGCGGCCGCGTCGGGTGGGCAATCACATCGACTGAGGGGCGATACCCCACGACCCCACACAGCGCGGCGGGAATCCGCAGCGATCCGCCGGTATCGGACCCGGTACAAAGCGGCAGCATGTCTGCCGCAAGTGCCGCGGCAGATCCCCCCGATGACCCGCCTGCTATCAGGTTGGGATCGAACGGATTGCCTGTCGCGCCCCAGACCGGATTGCGGCTGTTGCCGCCTGCCCCCAGTTCGGGGACGTTGGTCTTGGCCAGAACGATGGCCCCCGCGTCCCGCAGGCGCGCCACCATCGGCAGGTCCGTCGTAGACAGGTTGCCGCGCGCGCGGATGCTGCCGTGGGTTGTCAAAAGGCCCTTGGCATCTTGCAAGTCCTTGACCCCGATGGGAAGGCCATCCAGCGGCCCCTTTGGTTGCCCGGCCTGCCAGCGCGCAGTTGCCTCCTGCGCTTCGGCTCGGGCGGTCCCAAAATCCGTTGCGGCCAAGGCGTTGATCTTTGGATTGACCAGCACGATGCGGGCAAGACAGCAGGCCAGGTACTCGGTTGGCGTCAGGGTCTTGGTCCTGAAGGCTGCCAACACGTCGCAGGCGGACCATGCCGTCAAGGACATGACGGAGTCCAAGCCAAGGATTTAATGCGAATCGACACCACTGCCCTCCCAAACAACGTGCTGACTTAAGGTAAAATTATAGTCTGCCGGAAAATAGAGTCTGATATCGCATCAAACCTTAACCAAACGGAATGGTTTTCGGATCACTCGGCCCTTGCCGGAGGCACTTCAGGAACAGCGACACCGTCCCGTTCTGCATCGCCTGGCTGCCCCGCCAAAAGCAGCGCACTTCTGACAACAGACCCTGCGTGTCGAGGGGCAGCGTCGCCAGTTCGCCGCGCGCGGTATGGGTCTGGGCCAGACGCTGCGGCATGAAGCAAAGCGCGGGCATGACCTGCAACAGTTCGATGTTCAGCGCCAGCGACAGCGAGGCAATCGAGTTGCCGGGGGGCGGCAATCCGTGCCTTGCGAACAACGCATCTATGGCCTGCCGCGCGACGGAATGCGCCTGCGGAAGGATCCAGGGGACCGCACCCACATCCTGCCATTCCACGGTCGGCGTCTGTGCCAAGGGGTGATCCCGACCGGCGACGACCTGGATAGGTTCGGAAAACAGCGCCATCTGTTCAATGCCGGGAATTTCCTGCGGTTGCCAGATCCGCGCGATCAGGACGTCGATCCGCCCGGCTTCCAGCTCTGGATACAGCTCAACAAAGTGCCCCTCCATGACCGACAGGGTGGCCTGGGGCGCGCTGCGCTTGAACATCGCGATGGCCCCCGGCAAGAGCGTCGGCGCGACCGAGCTGACAACCCCGATCGACACCGATCCTGACAGGCCGCTGGCCATCGCTTCCATGTCGAACGCCGCGCGATCCAGTTGGACCAGGACCTGACGGGCATGGTCCGCCAGACTGCGCCCGATCGGGGTCAGATGCAGCCGGTTGCGCTCTCGCGTGACCACGGGCACGCCGACGATCCGTTCCAGTTCGGCTATCTGCTTGGATACGGCCGGTTGCGAGACATTCAACGCCTCGGACACGCGGGCGACCAGTTTCAGATCGGCCAGAGCCGCGATCACCCGAAGATGTCGCAGCGTCATGGATTGCAGGAAATCATTGGCCGACATTGCCCCGCCCCCCGAACTGTCGTGCCCATTTAAATGTCACAGATGACGAGCCGCGACCAGCTTTGGGCGCGCGGTGGACCGCCGTTTCTCAGCCGGGGAAGCCAACCGGCAACTCAGCCATGCGGGGCCGGATGCAGGAAGGTCCAGGGCGATGTCTCGGACCCGCGTTCGACCGGCACCTCGATCAGGGCCGGGCCACCGCTGGCGATGGCCTTGTCTAGGGCTTCGGCCAGGGCGGCGGGCGTTTCGGCCCGTTCGGCAGCCATGCCAAAACTGCGCGCCAAGGCCACGAAATCCGGGTTCGTCAGGTCCGAACCAAGCAAGCGCCCGTCGAAAACGGTCATCTGGTCGCGGCGCACGTTGCCATAGGCGTTGTTGTTGAACACCACGGCGATCACGCCGATGCCGTGCTGCATGGCGGTGGCCATTTCCTGCATCCCGAACATGAAACCACCATCGCCCGAGACCGACACCACCACCTTGTCGGGGTTGGCGACCTTGACGCCAAGCGCCGTGTTGTAGCCAAAGCCGAGGTTGTCCTGATAGGCGCAGGTGACATATTGGCGCGGGCTGAAGACCGGAAATCCGAACCGCGCGGTAAAGCCCATCTGGCTGACCTCTTCGACAAAGAACCCGTCGCGCGGCAAGGCCCCCCGGATCGCATCCAGGTAGCCCATCTGCGGCTGCACTTGTTCACTGGCCTTGCGGGCGCGTGCCTTGATTTCCTGAAATTCGGCGGTCCGGTCCGGTGCCTGATGCCCGTCCAGCGCCACCGACAGCGCGGCGCTGATTTCTGCCGCATCGCCCACGAGGCCCAGATCGGGTTTCAGGCGCACCATTTCGGTGGGGTCGATGTCGATCCGTATGACCTTCAGACCGGCAGGCCGCCACTGCCAGCGCATGAACTGCAATTCCAGCCTGCTGCCGATGCCGATCAGCAAGTCGCAGTCGCGGAAATAGTCGTAGGACGCGATCAGGTTCATCGCGTGCGGGTCATCATCGGACACAATCCCCTTGCCTGAACGGTGCGACGCCACCGGCGCCCCGATCTGTCGCGCAAGGGCCAGCACCTCTGCCGCGGCGTCCAGCGCGCCACCACCGACCATGATCATCGGGTTCTGCGCCTCTGCGATCATCTGCGCGGCGCGGGCATTGGCATCAGGATCCGGCGCGATATGACGGCGCGGCGCGGGGCCTTGTTGCGGGGCGACGCCCTTTTGGCCGAACACATCCCAGGGCACTTCCACGGCGACGGGGCGCTGGCGGCCCGACAGCATCTCGGTAAAGGCGGTGGCCATCTTGTCTGCCGCCTGTCCGGGATGGTCGATCCGGTCGGCGTGTTTGGTCAGGCCTTTCAGGGTCGCCAGCTGATCGGGCAACTCGTGCAACTGCCCCCGCCCCTGACCAATCAGGTGCGACATGATGTTGCCGGTCAGGCACATGACCGGGGCGTTGCCCCCATAGGCCGTACACATCGCCGCCCCCGCGTTCAGGACACCGGGGCCCGGCACCACCGTAAAGACGCCCGGCCTGCCGGTCGACTTGGCATAGCCATAGGCCATGTAGGCGGCCCCCTGTTCGTGCCGCGTGTGAATGAAGCGGATGTCATTCGACCGACGGGCCAGTGCGTCCGACAGTTCGTAGGAATGCGCGCCGGGAATGCCGAAGACAGTGTCCACGCCATTTTGGACAAGCGCATCGACCATGATGTCGGCGGTGGTTTTGGTCATGTGAGGGATCTCCTTGGCGCCAGTCAACGGACACGCCGAAGCGGTTGCGGCGATGATTTCGGGGCAGCACTGCGATAGGCCTCGGCCAAGTGCTGGACATGTTCGGTGACGATTGCCTGGGCGCGACCCAGGTCGCGCTGTTCGCAGGCCTCCAGAAGGTGGGCATGTTCCGCCATCGACCGATCGAGATGCGCGTTCATCTCGGTGAACAGATGCGTCCGAAGCGCCATGAGCGGGCCGATGGTGCTGTCGTGGACGCGGGCAATCGACTGGTTTCCGCTGCTGTCCACGATCGCGGAATGGAACCGCATGTCGCCCTGGGAATAGGCGCGAGAGTCGTTGCGGGCAATGGCGCGCTGCATCTGGTCGACCCCTTGGCGCAGACCGCCGACCAGCGCCTCGGGGTTACGTTCCAGCGCAAAGCCCAGGCAGGCGGCCTCGAGGATGGCGCGATGGTCACACAGGTCGGCCACCGATTTGTCATCGGGGGTGAACACGAAGGATCCCCGCTTGGGCAGGACGCGGATCAGCCCCTCGATCTGCAGCAATGCCAGCGCTTCGCGCACGGGGGATCGGCTGACCCCCAACTGATCGGCAAGCCGTTGCTCCGACACCTTGGAACCCAGTGCAAGCTCGCCGCGAATGATCGCCTCGCGGATGCGCTGTGCGGTCAGTTCCATCAGGGATTGCGGGGGCGAGATTGGCTGCACTGGGGTAACTTTCGACGCTACGTTCGGAATTGCGGCAAAACTACCATGTTACATGTCACTTGACAAGAAAATACGGTATGTAACATGGTAGCTTTAGGCCGGATGCACAGGCGTCGGATCACAGGACACGTTTGCGAGGGGGATGAACTTGGCAGAGCTTTCCGCGCCGGGGCGCAGCGATAGACAGGGGTTTTCCGAGACCTGCGCAGGCATCGTCGGCGAGGCCAATGTCCTGACCGATCCAGCCGCCCTGTCTGTCTATGGCACGGATTGGACCGGCCAGTACACGGCCACGCCCCTTGCGGTGGCGCGGCCCGGTTCCACCTCCGAGGTTGCCGCGCTGGTCCGGGCCTGCGCCGATGCCGGGGTCGCCATCGTGCCCCAGGGCGGGCGCACCGGGCTGTGCGGCGGCGGCGTCCCGCTTGCGGGTCAGGCCAGCCTGGTCCTTTCGATGGGCCGCATGAACCGCGTGCGAACAGTGGACGAGGCCGCCCGGACGATGACGGTCGAGGCCGGCGTCATCCTGGAAAGCGCGCAGGATGCCGCGGAGCAACACGGGCTGACATTTCCGCTGACATTCGGCGCCAAGGGCAGCTGCATGATCGGCGGCGCCCTGTCCACCAACGCGGGCGGCATGAACGTCCTGCGCTACGGCACGGCACGGGAACTGTGCGTCGGCATCGAAGCGGTCCTGCCGGACGGGTCCATCGTGAACGCGCTGACCGGCCTGCGCAAGGACAACACCGGCTATGACATCAAGGACTTGCTGATCGGCGCCGAGGGCACGTTGGGCATCATCACCGCCGCTGTCTTCAAGCTGTATCCCCAGCCCCGGGCGCGCACGACCGCGTTCCTGTCGATCGCATCGCTTGCACAGGCACACACCGTCCTGAACCGCCTGCAGGACCAGACCGGCGGCGCGGTCGAGGTCTTTGAATTCATGCCACGGCCCGCGGTCGACGTGATCTGCCGGACCTTTCCGAACATTCGACATCCCCTGTCCCGCCCTGCCGAAACCGGCCTCTTGATCGAGGTGGCCACGTCGCGCGCCGACGACGCCGAGGGTCTGCCGGACGGCAGCCTGCGCCTGAACGGTCAGGTTCTCGACCTGCTGGCCGAGCTGATGGAGGACGGCGTCGTGCTGGATGCCATGGTCGCCCAATCCGAGCAGCAGCGCACCGACCTGTGGCACCTGCGCGAGTCCATCCTGGAGGCGATCACCGCGAACGGCCCCGCCTATCACACCGACATTTCGCTGCCCCTCGCCCGGATCGCCGAGTTCGTCACCGCGATGGATGACCTTTCCGCCGAGCTGGGGTTCCAGCCCCTCACCGTCGGGCACCTGGGCGACGGCAACCTGCATTACGCACTGACCGCAGCCCAAGGGCGGCGCTGGAACGACCTGCCGCTGGACACAATGCGCCAGTCACTGTTCGACAACCTCATGGCCCTCGGTGGCTCCTTCAGCGCGGAACACGGCATCGGCCAAAGCAAGCTCGACGTCATGCGCGCCCGCAAAGAGCCCGCCCAACTGGCCGCCATGCGGGCGATCAAACGGGCGCTCGATCCCAAAGGCGTGATGAACCCCGGAAAGCTTCTGCCGACAGACTGAAACAGGCCGCACGGGCCACCCGGCGCGACAAGACAGGAGGAGACCCAGGATGACAAACGGACCAAAAGCGACCGCCCTGGGGATTGCGGCGGGCGCGCTGCTCTCGGGACTGCTCGGCACACCCGGGACGGCGCAATCGCTGTTCGACGGCTGCCCCTCGGACGAGATTCTGGCACGTTTCAAAGACTTCGGCCGCACCGGCCAGATGCCGCCCGACCTGGGGAAATGGCTGAACACGCCCGATGCGCAATATATCGAACCGTGAAAACCCTTCGAAAACGTCGATTTCGTCGGCGTCTGCTGGGTTTCTGCCTGGCTGGTCCATACCACCGAAGGCAGCCCCGTGATCAGTCGTGCAAGGAATCCGCGCCTTTGAAACGGGCTGACAGAGGGGCACGCCACGTGATGGCTCAATCGCTGGTCCGGGTCTTTTCAGCCAGTCGGAGCATTTCCGTAAACGCAGACACCTTTGCGGCGCGGAACCGCGACGCGGGAAGGACCACGAAGATGCCCCCTTCGGGCAGGTGCCAATGGGGCAGCACGTGATCCAGCGCACCGGATGCAAGATGCTTGCGCACCAGGTAGTCCGGCAAGATCGCCAGACCTGCGCCCTCTTTCACGGCGGCCATGATCGCGGGCGCGCTGTCGATGGACAGATCGCTTTGCAATTTGACGGAAACCGTTTCGCCCGCTGCATTTTCGAACCGCCAGTGCAGCGGATTGGACAGCGCCCTGTTTGCAATGAATGGCGCAGCAGACAGATCGTCCGGGTGCTGGATGTGATCGAACGCACTTGGGTTGCCGCCCGCGCCAACAAGTAGTTGTTTGAACCCGCCCACCCTGCGCGCCAACAGCGTGGAATCCCGAAGCCACCCGACCCGGATGGCCAGGTCCAGATCACCCGCCATGAGATCGCTGTGATCGTCGCCGAGGTGCAGCTCCACCCGACAATCGGGGTACTTGCGTCGGAACGCAGCAGCCAGCGGGGCCACGATCGCAGTGCCGTAATCGTTTGGGGCGGTCATTCGCAGCGTACCCACGGGCTGCTCTGACAGTTGCGACAACTCGCTGAAGGCTTCTTGCGCCTCGTTCAGGATCGACGCGCAGCGCGTGTAGAACAGGTGACCCGCTTCGGTCGTGCTGACCTTTCGCGTGTTACGCACCAGCAGCGTCGCCTTGAGCTCGGCCTCCAACTGCGTCACCTGGCTGCTGACCACGGCCTTTGTCACGCCGAGGCGGTCTGCGGCCCTGGTGAAGGAACCAGTTTCGACCACCGCCGCGAAATAGGCCAGCCGGTTGAGGTTGTGGGCTTTCGACATGCCTGGCTGTTAGCCTTTGGCATACGCATTGTCAAAAATGTTAGCCTTATCACGCATAATGAATCCGCCTATGTCCCTGTCCAAGGAGACAGGACATGACACGGATAACAATACTGCACTACCTCTTCGATCCCCTCTGCGGCTGGTGCTACGGGGCCTCCGCGACCATCGGCAAGCTTGCGAAGCATCCGCACATCGACCTTCGGCCACATGCCACCGGGCTGTTCGCCGGCAGAGGCGCGCGGCCGATGAAAAGCTTCGCCGCGCAGGCGTGGGCGAACGACTAACGCATTGCGGCGTTGACGGGCCAGCCGTTCACCGAAGCGTATCGCCGAGACGTTCTGTCGGCCAACGATACCTCCCTCGATTCCACCGTGGCAACGCTGGCTGTCACGGCGGTGGCCGAGACAGCCCCCGATCGCGTGATCGACGCCCTCTCCGCCATTCAGTCGGCGCGATATGTCGACGGCAAGGATGTGACCTCTCCCACGGTTGTCGCGGAACTGCTGGCCGAACTGGGCCTTGCAGATGCCGCTGCGCGTATACGGGCCCCCGATGCGGCTCTCGCCGATCTGGTCCGCAATCGCACCGCAGAGGCGCGCAACCTGATGGCGACCTTCGGACTGCAAGGCGTGCCCGCCCTGATTTCGGAGATCAAAGGCACCCGCCGCGTGATCGACTCCAGCACGCTGTATTCCGGACCCGATGCGATGCTCGCCACGCTTGGGCTGGCCTGACCCCGCACATACAGAAAGGACAAGACAATGAACCGCAGAGATATCCTGAAAATGACCACCGCTGCCGGCGCAACCGCCCTGATGTCCCCCGGCATCACCCTTGCAGATACCAACGGCCTGACCTGGACGCACTTCCCCGCCGGTGAAAACGGCTTTTTCCGCGCGCCTGTCCTGATCCAGGGCAACACAGAGGCCGTGCTGATCGACGGCGGCTTCACCCTGCCCGATGGTCGCGCCCTGGCCGCGGAAATCAAGGCGACGGGCAAGACCCTGACCACGATCTACATCAGCCAGAGCGACCCTGATTTTTACTTCAGTCTGCGCCCGATCGTCGAAACCTTTCCCGATGCCCGCGTCATCGCAGCCAGCGAAACCGTCGCGGCCATCAACGCGAACGTGGCGAAAAAGGTCGAAACCTGGGGCCCGCAACTGGGTGAAAACGGTCCGGCCTCCGTGGCAGAGGTGATCATTCCCGCAGCCCATGACAGCAAGACCCTGACCGTCGATGGCCATGCGATCGAGATTATGCCTGGCGAAGGACTGGCCAACCGCCGTTACCTGTGGGTCGAAGATCTTCAGGCGGTGTTCGGCGGCGTGATGGTGTTTTCCGGCACGCACGTCTGGACCGCAGATACGCCGACCAAGGAACAGCGCGCGGCCTGGATCGCAAATCTGGACGCCATCATCGCCCGCAATCCGCAGGTCGTCGTTCCCGGTCACATGACGCTGGATGCGCCCATGGGGCTCGACGCCGTGAAATTTACGAAGGACTACCTTCTTGCTCTGGAAGAGGAACTCGACCAAGCCGATGGGTCCGAAGATCTGATCGCCGCAATGACAGCCCGCTTTCCCGATCTGGGTATGGGCGTGGCCTTGAACGTCGGGGCCAAGGTTTTGACCGGCGAGATGAAGTGGGGCTGACGCGCGCCTGATCCCCAATCACGGCGCGCCACTCGAAAGACGACAAAGAACCGAGAGCGGTCAGGTTTGCCTGGCCGCTTTCCGTCCGTCTCTGGTCAAGACTTCTTGCCTGAGGCCTCTTTTGCCGCTTCGCTGCCAGCAGTGAATATCGCAAATGGGCCAAGAGATGACGGCATCGTCAGCGCGACGGGCCTCGACATGCGAGACGACGTCGCACGCCGCTTCGAAAGACCGCTTCGGGGCCGCCGCCGTTATGTTGATCATATTGGCTGACGTCCAGTAGCGACGACGGTCATGGCTGCAGCGCTCGTCGCTATCCACAAGGGTGCAGAGGTCGCTAACTGCGCATCGCTGACGTCGGCTTGTCCGACAATGCTACGCGACACCACGAACGGCAAGTTCAGGGAAAATGCGCCGCGGCGATGACCGTCATGACGAAAGCCCGGTGAGGGCCGGGAGCGGCGCGATGCCCGAGGTGACCAGGCGCGAGCCCATAGAGCACCGCCGAAGGTCTGTTGCGAGCCCCAAAGTACTTGATGCTGCGGCACGCTCGAACGGCGGTTTCACGGATACCGTATTGCTGTGGTAGTGCCGTTGCATTGGGTTTTAGTCACTCACGTCGGGGTGTTCTCGAAGACATGAAGGACCAAAGTGCAACGGAGGAACCGTTTCGCACGCCCCCTCGCAGAGGCGCACTTGAGGAACGTATCCACACTGAAGCCCGCCTTTAGGCCTTATCCAATAGTAGCTATGTCAGTTTCAAAACCTTGCGAGCACCTACGGCGTCGAGCACCTTCCCGGCGACACGATCAAATGTGCGTTCGTTCTGGAACAATACCTTCAGCTCAGTCTCGCACTGCAAGACCGTTGCGAGCTTTCGCAGGTCTCCGAACGCAGCTCCGCCGGTGTTCCACCGAACTTTGGCTGCAACGAACACTTCCTCCGTCTCACCTTCTCCATTGGAAACCTCCGGGATAAACCGTAGATGACGATACATGCCAAGGAAGATTTTGCCGTTCGACCCACGGTAGACGGAGATGAACAGCACGGGCCAGTCACTCTCCTTCCTTTCCCAGTTGGCGAAGCAATGGTATTTGAGTGGGCCAGACCCCCAGCCTTCCGCAGCGCCTCCATCCTTCGCCACCTCTTCGTCCATAATCGCCTTGGCACCCGCCTTGACCGCCTCGGTAACGTCCTCATTCGAGAAGACAAAGCGGATGCCCTTAAATGCTTCAGGGTCGTAGCGAAGAAGTTGCAAAAGCGTTGGCGAATTCCCGAGATCAACCGCCTCATTTGCACCGACCGCAGCGGCGCCGAGGCCCCCCAAGTGCTCTGGCGCTCTTGCGAGAGCATCAGCGTCCACACGCACGGCGTTGCTGTAACGCGTCTCGAAGGTCGCTTCGGCTTCACAGTGCGCTTTGCCTCCGGGGGGCAACCACACTCCATCCTCGATCCTGTCAACTGAGGATAGAGCGGCGTGAGAGGCATTGGCCGAGCAGACGACCGCGCCCTCGTCCGACGCGTAGATCTTCGCGTGCATTTGCTGATCGGGGAGGTGGCGTAGGCGTTCGTTGTCCGGCGCTCCACCTAAGCGAAGTGCCGTCTGCACGGTCATACCCATACGTAGGTCGCACACAACGCGCAGGTTCTCGGGCGTTACCCCGCCATCGAACAGTTCCTCCGCCCAGGTTGGACCGAGAAAAGCGACGCACATCCAGGGATTGTCTCCTGCCATAACCTTGCGGATGCGCTTCGCCAGTCCTTCGCCAGTCAGGTATTTCACACCCATGGTTGTATTGCTCTACACATTTGGAATTTTTCTACTCTATAGCAAGGTGCATCGTACCTATCCAACCGAGCTGTTCCGCTTGCTGATAGCCAAGGAGAATTGCATTCACGCCAGTCGCAGCGAAAGCCAGCTTTGCCCGCAGACTTCCAGTTCAGAAAACACTTGATTTCGCGCCTGCGGCGAATGTCTGCAAAGCGGGCTGCGGGTGCAGTATCTTGACCGGTTGGTGAAAGGCAGGTTTGGGCCGGTCGCTACGTTCCGGCAGGCTGGGCGGAAACCGGAAGTTCGCTGCAAGCGCGAACTATCGTTTTCGGACCAGCCACAGCGGACATTCTGGCCAAGGAATACTGCTTCAAGAAGTGACGCCGGATTGAACTCCGGACTTTGCGGGGTAAGGCAGAGGACATGGCAGTTTCACTATTGTGTCCGCGCCCGGTCACAACTTTGCCGGAAATCAGGGCTATACTCGGCCCGTAAAAGCGGAGGTTTTGGTGATGCGCGGCTTGTTTCTTTTGGTCTTGGTCCTCCTGGGGGGCACCGCTCATGCTCAGGAATACTGGACTGCAGATCAAGTTCACGCCGGTCGGCAAGCGGCCCTCGCTGCCAAAAGCGCACAAGCTGCGCGAGATTTTGAAACTCAGCGTGCCAGGTTTCAGCACGTCCGCGACATGGCGCTGTCGCCTGACGCAGCCGCAGAGGCGCCCCCTGCACATCGCGCTCGTGTCGAGGGTTTCCAGCACGGCTGCCGCAATGGCGATCTTGATGCCTGCATCAGGGTTGCACAGGTCTTTGTCGCCGGGCGGATTGTGCCACGCGATGCGCCCGTAGCCGAAGCCATCTATTGGTTGGGTTGCGAAACCGGTCACGATGCGTCTTGTCGATCCTATGACCGCACTGTCGATGAGGTAACGCCTTTCCCGCGGAGCGGGTTTGATCCAACCTGGCCCTGGCGTCAGGAACGCTGCGCAACGGGTGACCCGGAAGCCTGCCTGAAACTGGCCGAGGCCATGGTGAACGGGACGCCTGTTTTTCCACCTATTGAAGACAATCAAGACAAGAAAGAACTGGCTGCGCAATTTCTGGAACGCGCTTGCGTGCTCGGGGCACGCTCGGGCTACTGGTGCGATTCCTTCAAAGGTAATCGCGCGACTCCACCGCAGCCTTCGGCATCGGCGATCGCGGCACTGGATGTGGGCTGCACCAATGGCATTATGGTGGACTGTTTCGACCTCGCATCCGTCCTGCGACCGACCGAGCCGGATCGGGCGATAGCATTGTATGCTCACGCCTGCCGACTGGCTGGGGGCGACCGTTGCGGAATGGTTGAATATGAGATTTTGGTCGGCGCAGACCGGGCCGTCCACCTGGCGCTTCTGATCGAAGAATATGAATTGCAGTGTGGGGGCGGACGAGCCGAGAAATGCCTCGCACTGGCGAACCTGTACCGGGACGTGCCTGAAGCCCCCCGTGACCCGAAATTGGCCCGCCACTGGTTGCTCAAGGCCTGCCAGATCCACGACCCAGAACCGAGCGTCCGCATGGATGACTGTCGCTTGCTTGCGGATGAGGCCTCCGATCCTCTGGCACCAGAGGTTGACGAAATGGTTCTACCCGCTCTGCGTTCCTTTGTGACCGAGGCGCGCAACGGCTGTATCGCGAATGACGCCAGTGCTTGCCACGACCTTGCCACCTTTGCCCAAGCATACCCAGCGGCGCCCCTGCTGCATTTCGCTGCGAAACGACTGTACGCGCGTGCCTGCGAGCTTGGGGCCACCGATGCCTGCGCAATGCCAATGACGACATCCGAGGCTGTTTTCGTCCGTCCCTCCGCTGCGACAGCCTGCGCCAGTGGCGATGCGCAGCTTTGCGCCGAGGCAATCGCCGCGGATGTGACCCAGCCGCCGCAGGACAGGCTACTTGCCCTACAGGCGCGCTGTGCCCAGGGCAACGGTGCGGCCTGCGGACGCGTTGGCGGGCTTTATACAGATCAATTTCTTTTGGACGACGCTGCTGACAATTGGTCGCCGCAAAAAGATATGTATCTGGCGACCGATTTTCACCGCATGGGCTGTGATCTGGACGACGGGCCGTCCTGCGGCAGCTTGGCGGACATCATCGCGCCCAAACGAAACCCGACCCGCACGGAAAAGGCGCTGGAGGGCCCGCCGCAAGAGGTGTTTCGCTTGTACTCTCAGGCCTGCGATTTGGGACACCCGCGATCCTGTTCGATGGCCGCTGGCCTGACCGACGATCCTGATCAGACCCTTCGCTTCAGCCTGCGCGCCTGTCGTCTTGGCGATCGGATGATTGGCTGCGATGGTCTTCTGTATGCTGTATTGCAGCGCGACGTTGCCACACGCATTACGGAACAAGGTGCGCTTGCGGTTGCCCTGACCCCGGCGCTTGAACTCGAAAAGCCACATTCGTCCGGAACCCTGCGCCGCCTTCAACGCGGTTGTGCGGCAACTGTCACCGCAGACTGCATGGAACTTGCTTCGCTGTTTAATGGGCAAAGTCACGGAGTATCGACGATGCATTATGACATGCAATACTGGGGGGGGCTCGTCAAAGCGCTCCACCGTCGTGCCTGCAATCTCGGTCAGGGCGATGGTTGCGCGGAACTGGCAGAGCAGGTCCGATGGGACCGCGCCTCGGATCCGTTGGGCGAAAAAGGGCTGAATGCGCTTGGCTGTGAACAGGGATCAGAGCGAGCCTGCTATCAGGCGGCAGGAAATTGGGATAGATATTCGGCCGCGCCCGATCCCGCCAAAGAGATTGAATTCATTGAAAAAGCCTGCAAGCTGTCTGATCGGCTGGATTGTCACTTGGTCGCTGACGTGATGCGCGGCAATGCCGTCGCCGAATATGATCAGAAGGTCATTCGCTGCCTCAGCGGCGAAGCGAACAATTGCTATCTCGCCGGTCGCTACGGGGTGGAAGGCGCGTCACCCCCTTACGAAGTTAAACAAGCATTGTACGACTACGGATGCCGCTTTGGCTACAGCGATGCCTGTCAGGCGCGCGCGTCTATGCAATGAACATCTTGTCAAAACACTCTCAGATCGACCAAACCGAATGGCAGCTTCCGGCCAGCGCAATGTGGCCCCAGAGCTTAGGCACAATGACGGCTTTGGGCCGAGCATGCACAAAAGCTTATCTGGACGCTCTCGCGGAAGATGGCAGGTAGAGCCGGAAGGTGGCTTGCGCCTGGCCCTCCGGCCCCCAACCGCCTATGCGGCGGCTTACTCAACGGACATGGTGTCGTCCGCATGGTGTCGGAAATGAATTTCCGAGGTTTTTCTCAGCCACCTATGCGGCGGCTCACGAGATGGAGCCGGAGGGTGGCTTGAGCCGGGCCCTCCGACCCCGGTAATCCCCCCCGATCTTGGGGCACTATCCATTTGCAGCGCACGCGTTTGAAGGCCCGCACTGGGGAATCTGCCCCGCAGCATTCATGGTGGTCTTGTGTGGCAGCTCTGGGCCGGGACTGTCATGGCGCCCTGCCTGGGGGGCCGGCCTGCCGCCGCCGCGCCGCATGACCGCTTCGTAAACCGATAAGGTTGTGCTCCATTCCGCATGGACCTCGACTATTCGACCCCGGTCGCCAACCGCCTGGTCAGGGCCAGGCACAGGATCATCGCAATCAGCAGAAACACGGCACCTGCACCCCAGGCAACGGGCGTGGAATACATCTCGGCCACAGAGCCTGCCATCATCAGTCCTGCCGCTGCCCCCAGTTGCTGGATCAGGGATCGCAGCGACAGCATGGTGGACCTCTGGCGATCCTCCACGCAAAGATGCAAGATGCTGCTCGCGGGCGTCTCGCTTGCCCCGAGAAGCACGGAATACAGCGCGAAGACGCCGAGGAACCCGCCGATCCCTCCCTGCATTGCCAGCGCGACCTGGACGACCGCGAGGCATGCGAAAATCACCGCGAGCGTGAGCGCGTGGCGACGCCGGAACACCCGGCTGACATGGGGCGACAGCCACGCACCAAACGCGATCGCAAAGAAATACCCCGCCGTCACGGCACCGATGACGGTGGCGGCATGGCTCTCGTCCAGCATCGGCCGGGTGTGGGTGGGCCAGATCACCTCGACCGGATTGGTCGCCATCAGGAACAAGGCCAGGGTCAACAGCAGCATCGACAGGGCCGGATGCCGCAACACCAGAAACACGGCATCGGCAATCACCGCCGGGACCCCGGCTATCCCGTCCTTCAGTGCATGCCTGTTCAGGGGACGCGGGTCTTCGGCGATGGCGAACAGCGTGTAGACCATGACCCCGACCATGGCGGCGAAGCTGGCGGCATAGGACACGTCGTAGCGGCTCGCTCCAAATTGCAGGCCCATCGCGCCGACCACGTCCGGAAGCAGCCCGCCAAGGACGGCCCCGACCGCAAGACCCAAGGCATTGGCCCAATGTGCCCTCGCCAGGGCGGGTTGCACGTCGACACCCGGCGCGGCGGCCTTGAAGGTCTCGACGAACCAGGCATCCAGCGTGCCCGACCGGAGCGCACGGCCGAACCCGATCAGCGCGAACGAAACCGCCAGCACGCCAAAGTCGCTCGACGACAGGAACAGCGCCAGCGACACCAGGCTGGCCGCGACCGCCGCGAGGAAGACCGGCTTGCGACCGATAGCGTCGGCCAGCCCGCCGAACGGCAGTTCCAACGCCATGGTCGTCAACGCGTAGACTCCGAACAGCAGCGATATCTGCAAGAGGTCCATGCCCCGGTCCGTCAGCGCCAGCGCGACGACGGCCACCGTGAGGCCCATGGCAAACCGGTCAAGGAACTGGTGGACCTGGAACACCCGGACGTGGCGTCGTGCCGTGTCCGACAAAGTCTTGAGGGAGAACTCGAATTCTGTCACCATGGCAGCAGCATTCACCGTTGCACATCCCTGCGCAACGCCTCATCGTCAAGCTGGGCGCCTGGCATGGCGTGGAGCTGGACATTCGCACCGCCGGGGCAAAACAAGAGCCCTGCTGCTCCCCGGGCTTTGGCTGACAAGGCCATGCCGAACATCGCAACGAAGGGCAGGTTCAGAGAAGCTGCGCCGCAGCGATGACCAGCCTTCCAAAGGTCCGTTGAGGGCCGGTCGCTACGTTCCGGTAGGCAACGGCGGATTCCGTGGAAAAACACCCATTCGCTGGCGCAGAATGTAGCCTTGTGCAGTGCGCGCGGGGGCCTTTCCTGTCAGGCTTTCCGCGGTTGCTGCGGTGCGGGAAGGACCTTGGCCATCTTGCGGAGGTTTTGGGCGGTTGCGGCGAGGAGGAATTCGTCGTTTGCACCGCATGGGCCGCGTAGTCGGAGCCGGTTCAGGCCAAGGATCCGTTTGAGATGGGCAAAGAGCATCTCGACCTTCTTCCGCAGCTTCATCGAGATTACGTATTGCTCGGTCTTGGAAATGTCGCGGGCAACCTGTCGGGCGTCCTCATGTTCCTCACGGGTGATCTTGCGGGCATCAGCGTTCGGGCAGCACTTTGCCTTGGAGGGGCAAGCCTGGCAGACCTCTTTCAAAGCCCGATACCGGGCTGTTCCCTTGCCAGTCGGACCCCGGTTCGGGTCGGAATAATTCCGGCGGAATTGCTTCAGCTCCTGTCCTTCTGGGCAGATGTATTGATCGTTCTCCGCGTCCCATTCGAAGTCGGCGCGGGTCCAGGTCCCGTCGCTGCGCCCTGACTTGTCGATGACCGGGATGTGCGGCGCGATCTGCTGATCGACCAACCAGCCGAGCATGGGGGCGGTGCCGTAGGCCGTGTCCGCGATCAGACGTTCAGGGTGCAGGTCGAACCTGGCCTTGACCCGCTTGAGCATCGTTTTCGTGGAACCGACCTCGGCCTGCCGGATCGACCGTGTCGCTTCGACATCTACGATGACGCCATAGTCCGTATCGATCAGGTAGTTGTCGGAATAACTGAAGAATGCCGGTCCCTTACGGGCCGCAGTCCATTGGCTGGCCGGGTCTGAATGTGATGTGAACTTGGGCTCGACCTCGCTGGCGGCACCGAACGCTGCCTCGTCCAGGGTATCAAGATACTCGCGAACCGCCCGGGGCGCGTCGGCGGGATCGATCGCGCCGGCATCCCACTCCTCCTTGGGCGTCGAGTTCTGCTTGTTGGCATCAGCCTCGATCAGACTGGCATCCACCGCCATGCGCTGTCCGCTGACCAAGCCCTCTTCGATGCACCGCGCGACGGTCGTCTCGAACAAGTGGCGGAGCAGTTCGCTGTCGCGGAAACGCCCATGCCGGTTCTTCGAGAACGTGGAATGGTCAGGGACGCGGTCGCTGAGGTCCAGGCGGCAAAACCACCGATACGCCAGGTTCAGATGCACCTCTTCACACAGCCGCCGTTCGGACCGGATGCCGAAGCAATATCCCACCAGCAGCATGCGGATGAGGAGCTCGGGATCGACGGAAGGCCGCCCGGTATGGCTGTAGAAATCGGCGAGGTAGCGACGGATGCCGGACAGGTCCACGAACCGGTCAATCGATCGCAGGAGGTGGCTCTGGGGCACATGATCCTCGAGCGAGAACTCGTAGAACAGCACCGGTTGCGCCTCTTGCCGCGGTCCCATCATCACCAATCCTCCCAACCATTGCGGGAATTGAATCAGCCGAGAGCCCTTCGATCAAGGGCGAGTTTTTCAACAAAATACGCCGACCGTGTAGGTCGCAGCTGGTTCTGGGGCCTGATCCAGGCGGAAGGTCCGCTTCCTTTATCTGAGAAGGCTCGGTTCGCACGAGCAGAGAAGGTCCGGAATCCTGAAGGTTTGTGTTGAAGAAGTCGATCCGCCCGCTAGACCGTCCTGCCATAGGAAAATCTCCGGGATCGAGAGGCAGGCTGGGCTATTTCCGGTTCCGTGGACACGAGGTTACGTTTGAACAACAGGCCAGTCCGCGTGACCTCTCCCGGCGATCAAACGTGCCATTGCCTCGGGTACGATCTTTCTGTCGTCGCGGTACAAACACTTCCCGGCGGTCAATCACGCCAAGCCGGCACCGTCATGATCGTGTTGAACTTGCGGGTCTCTTCCTACGCTTGTCTCAACCGAAGTCGTTGACCCACCTCGGCTTGCTCGCAGCGAAAGGATGTAGGATTTCCTCGAAATCTCAGCCCGCAGGTTTGACCTTTCGAAATCCGGCTCATACGTGGCGACAATGATGATCCACGAATACCCGTCCCCCCTCCATGACACGCCCCGTCCGCGGGAACCTGCGTTTGCGTTTCTGTCGCGGCTGGCTGCTGCGGGCGGGGTGAGCGCCGTTGATTTTTGCCGAGATGTCGAATTGCCATTTACCGAGGTTCTGAGGGGCGTGCCAGAAGCCCTACGGCAGCTGGGACAGCTGTCGGGCAATGACCAGAATGCACTCTCAACCTGGACCCCTGTCACTTGCGAAGGTCGCCGCCGCAGCATCAATGGCCACAAGTTTCCCGTCCGGCCACTGCTGACGTCTGAAGTGCGTGGGTGCCCGGCATGTCTCCGCGCAGACATCGAGGGGGCCACTCTAGTGCCGCACCGGGCGATGACCTACCGTGCCCATTGGTTGATCCATCACGTTTCGCTCTGCGTGAAACATCAGTCCAACCTTGTGCCCCTCTGGCAGGAAACCGCACCGACACTACGGTACGACACAGCTGGGCGCTTCCGTGATATCGCAGATCAGATCGCGTGCGGCGACATGGATGGGGCGAAGCGGAATCCGACCGATTTCGAGATATGGTTCGATCGGCGCCTTTCTGGCGAGTCTCATGAAGAGACGTGGCTCAACGGGCATCCGCTGCATGCCGCGTCGGTGTTCTGCCGCCTGCTCGGATTTGCGCTCCTGAAACTCCATGACCTTAAACCAAGCAACGTGACGAAGAAATGGGAACACCTCTGCTATGATGCTGGCTTTGCCGTCGCGTCCCAAGGAGAGGCAGAGATCCTCGCGCATCTCAGGCAACTGAACGGCCTCGCAGAACCGCGAATGGGGCCAAAAGCCGTATTCCCACTTCTCTACGATCGTCTGTCCCGCGAACATCGAGGCGACCCGGATTTCAAACCGTACCGCGATCTGATAGCGCGGCATCTTCTGGAGACTTGGCCTCTGGGACCCGGTGACGACCTCCTCGGCGAACCTGTGGAACACCGGCGACTACACTCAGTCCGAACTGCATCCCAGGAAACAGGCATCGATGCACGCCGGCTTCGGAGGATGCTGGAGGCCGCCAACATGATCGACCCAGACCTGCCAGACAACTGGGCGACATTTGATGCCCGAGGAGCCGAGGCGCTTCTGGCTCCGATGATCAGCTTCGTCTCCGCGAAGGAATTCGCCGAGACGAACGGTATCAGTCGGTCCCAGTTCGACCTTTTGGTTGAAGATGGCATTCTGAAGCCAGCGCTTTCCGAGGCAAGATCCAAGCATATCTGGGATCCTCGAGATGGACGGGCCTTTCTCGACGGTCTCCTGACCGGAGCCGAGGTCATCCAACAGGCACAGCATGGTTGGGAAACCATCGCGAAGGCCGCCCAGCGGCTCAAGGTCCGTCCGGCAGAGATTATTCAGGCGATACGGCAAGGTCGGATCCAACGCGTCGCCCGTAATGCCCAGTTTCATGGCTATGGCTCCGTCCATGTCTACCATGAAGAGGTCGTCCAGGCGCTCGGGCTCGATGAACCCGCCGCCTTGTCCTTCGAGCTCTTCACCAAGGCCGTGGGCCTGGCCCAGCCGGTGTTTATAAATCGATTGGTGAAGAACGGCCATTTGCCGTCGACCGAAATCCGCAACCCGCGGACCAAGGCGATGCAGCGCTACATCGCGAAGGAAGATGCCGCCGTGTTCCACGAGCGGTTCGTAACGCTCCGAACTCTCGCGAAGGCGCATGCGGTGACCTGGCAGAGCCTGGCGCCGAAACTCCGCGATGCTGGCGTGCTGCCATTCAGCCCCGATGGTGCCGACTACGGCTACCTGTACCTGCGATCCGAAGTCGAGCAGGTCCTCGGCAGCTAATCCAGACGATCATGCATGAAACTGAAAGGGCGGCGCAAATCACGCCGCCCTGTTTCATGCTTGGGATCGAAATTCAGCCCTTGTCCGTCGCCAATTTAAAAACACAGCTTTTGTCGCAAAACCCAACAATGCATGTCGGACGACAGTCAGGCGTCTTTCGTTCATGCCAAGGGAACGCGCCCTGCCCCGGGCTCAGGTCGGGGGCACCGATGGGCTGGGCGCAAGGCTTAGCATTGCCGGACCGTTGCAGGCCCCCGCCGGAAAGACATAGTCGTCGTCCCGCACCGCGGGAAAAGGCGTGAACGGGTCGATCCGCGAGGCAAAGAGAGGCTCGTCATTGCGGCAGAAATCCTGGCCAAGGTTGCCAAGGTTGAAACCAAATCCCCCCTCGCCGCAATCGTCGCCTGCGCCGTTCATGTTCCAGGCCTGCGCCATCGGAATACCGCGCCCTTCGACGACAAAGGCGCTTTCGCGGGGAACAAAGTGCAGCCGCCACGAGGTATCCTCGTTCAACATGGTCAGGGCCCAGCGGCCGATCTGCTGGCCTTCGAAAAAGCCCGTGATGTGGAAACAGGACAGATCGCCTTCGCGCACCATGTCGCGGGTCAAGAAGGCGCTGTCAAAGGACATCGCGCCGGTCATCGAATACCCCTGCGCCCCCGTCCAGACAAAACGGTAGGTCACGGGTTCGGCCCAAGTGGGCGCGGCGGCAAGCAAGGTGCTGACAAGGGCAAAGCTGCGGATCATTTCCACAGCTTAGGGGATTCGCGGCGCGGGCGGAACTGCGACCTCTTTTGCATCGCGCCCGCGCGGGATAGTCTGCGCCCAAAGGTTTCGAAAAGGCCCAAGCCATGACCGAGGAACATCGCTTTCCCTGCGATCAATGTGGGGCGGATTACCGCTTTGACCCCGATGCGGGCAAACTGGTCTGCGATCATTGCGGCGCAACGCGCGACATCGACGACTCTGGCCCGTGGAAGGGCAGCATCCGCGAACTGGATTTCCGCGCGGCAATGGACAACCTGTTGCCGCTGCAGGAAATCGAGGAAACGCGCGTTTCCAAATGCCCCAATTGCGCGGCCGAGATCGAATTCGATCCGGATGTGCACGCAGTCGAATGCCCGTTCTGTGCAACGCCGCTGGTCACCGACACAGGCGCGCATCGGCATATCAAGCCGCGCGGCCTGTTGCCCTTTGCCATGGAAGAGCAGACCGCCCGCGAGGCCATGACCAAGTGGCTGGGCGCGCTGTGGTTCGCGCCAAACGGGTTGCAGGACTATGCCCGCAAGGGGCGCAAGATGACGGGCATCTACGTGCCTTACTGGACCTTTGACGCCCAGACCGAAAGCGATTACCGCGGCGAACGCGGCACGGTCTATTACGAAACGCGCCGGGTGATGCGCGACGGCAAGATGACCACCCAGCAGGTCCAGAAAGTCCGCTGGTCGCCGAAATCCGGCCATGTCTCGCGGTTCTTTGACGATGTGCTGGTGCTGGCCTCGCGGTCGCTGCCCAAGCGGTTCACCGACGGGCTTGAGCCCTGGGACCTGGCCGAGATGGAGCCCTATCGCCCCGAATACCTGGCCGGGTTCCGCGCCGAAGGGTATCAGGTGGACCTGGATGAGGGCTTTCACGAGGCGCGCGCGCATATGGACCGGGTGATTCACCGTGACGTGAAATTCGACATCGGCGGCGATCGGCAGCGCGTGCATTCGGTCGATACCGACATCAGCGCGGTCACGTTCAAACACGTTCTGCTGCCGGTCTGGCTGGCGGCCTACAAATATCGCGGTAAAAGCTATCGGTTCGTGGTGAACGGGCGCACCGGCCGCGTGCAGGGCGAACGCCCCTGGTCGGCCTGGAAGATCACCTTTGCGGTGATCCTGGGGCTGATCGTGGCAGCGGGCGTCGGCTATGTCGTGGCAATGAACCAGTAAGGAAAAGGCGGGATTGCTCCCGCCTGACCTCATTTCTTTTTGACTTCGATCTTGCGCGCCTGACCGCTGTCGGGCGCCTTGCGCGGCACCGTCACCTCAAGCACGCCGTCCTTGACGTGCGCCTCGGCCTTGTCGGCATCCGCATCCCCGGGCAGCCGAAACGAGCGGCGGAAAGCCCCGAATTGGCGTTCCGAGAAATACCAGGTCTCGCCCTTGTCCTCACGCGATTCGCTTTTTTCGCCTGAAACGGTCAGCATGCCCTGATCGACCGTCAGTTCGATGTCGCCCTCGGACACACCGGGCAATTCCATCGTGATGCGATAGGCCTTGTCGTCGGAAGACGCGTCCGAGGCCGGCGACAGCCAGTCCTTCAGGCGGGTGCCAAGGCCGCGCAGCGGGGCATAGATGTTCGGCAGCATGCCGGTCTGGTTCGATTCCACCATGTTTAGCTCCATCAGGAAATATGCTATGCGAAGACCTTGGCGCGCCACAGGGCGCAGGTCATTAACCGCAAGCAATGCCCCCTTGCCGAACAGGGGTGAGATGTGCAGTTTAGCGCAAACATTCCAAAGGAACTTGACCATGATCCTATGCTGCGGCGAAGCCCTGATCGACATGCTGCCCCGGACCAGCCCCTACGGCGAGCCCTGCTTTGCCCCCTATGCGGGCGGCGCTGTCTTCAACACGGCCATCGCGCTGGGACGTCTGGGCGCCCCGGTCGGCTACTTTGGCGGATTGTCGAACGACCTGTTCGGCAAACAACTGGTCGACACGCTAAGCGCCAGCAAGGTCGACAGCAGCCATTGCCCGCGCAGCGACCGGCCCACGACGCTGGCCTTTGTCACGCTGACGAATGGCCATGCGCAATATGCCTTTTACGACGAAAACACCGCCGGGCGGATGTTGTCGCAGGACGATCTGCCGGACCTGGAAGGCAAGGCCGATGCGCTGTTCTTTGGCGGGATTTCCCTGGTGTCCGAGCCGCAGGCCGACAGCTATGCCGCGCTTTGCGCGCAGGCGGGTGATCTGCCGGTGATGATCGACCCGAACATCCGGCCCGGGTTCATCACCGACGAAGCGCGCTATCGCGCCCGCCTGGACCAGATGCTGACCCGCGCCGACATCATCAAGATTTCCGACGAGGACATGGACTGGCTCAAGACCACGCCCGAAGCACTGCTGAAGCACAGCAAGGTCATCCTGGTGACACGCGGCGCCGATGGCGTCGATCTTGTGACCCGGGACGGCAGCCGCCGGGTCGCCGCGCAAAAGGTGACGGTGGTCGATACTGTGGGCGCGGGCGATACTTTCAACGCCGGGTTCCTGGCTGGCCTGCGCAAGGGCGGTTTGCTGTCGCGCGCGGGTCTGGCCAATGCCAGCCTCGAAGACCTGGTGCCTGCGGCGGATCTGGGCGCACGGGCGGCGGCGATCACCGTCAGCCGCGCCGGCGCCAACCCGCCTTGGGAAGCCGAGCTTTGAGGGCACTGATCCAACGCGTCGCGCGCGCGCAGGTCGATGTCGATGGCGCCACGGTCGGCGAGATCGGCCCCGGCCTGTTGATCCTGATCTGCGCCATGCAGGGGGATGCCGAGGCGCAGGCCGATCGGCTGGCGTCCAAGATCGCCAAACTGCGGATCTTCAAAGATGATGAAGGACGGATGAACCGCTCGGTCCTGGATATCGGCGGCGCGGCCCTGGTGGTCAGCCAGTTCACCCTGGCGGCGGACACGGCGCGCGGCAACCGCCCGGGATTTTCCACCGCGGCGCCCCCCGCCGAGGGGGAAAAGCTGTACGAGTATTTCGCGGCGCAGGTTCAGGCCCGGGGCATTCCCGTCGCCACCGGGCGATTTGGCGCGGACATGGCGGTGAGCCTGGTCAATGACGGACCGGTGACCATCTGGATGGACACCGAAACCTGAGACGCCGGTCAAGCGGGGGCCAGCCCCCGCACCCCCGGAGTATTTTTCCCAAGAAGAAGCAGGATCAGGGTTCGCGGAAGGCTTCGCGGGATTTGTAGAGCGGTTTGAGCAAGTATTGCAGCACGGTCTTTTCGCCGGTGTGCAATTCGGCCTGGGCCTGCATCCCCGGGCGGATTTCGATCGAGGCCTGCCGATCCGTCATCGAATTCATGTCGACGCGGATCGATACCTTGTAATGCGGTTCGGTTTCCGGGCGGCGTTCGTCCTTGAAGGTATCGGCCGAGATCACGTCGACCCGCCCCTTGAGCGTGCCGTAGATCGTGTAGTCATAGGCGGTCAGCTTGATCGTCGCCTCTTGGCCGCGGCGGATGTTGGCGATGTTTTCCGGTTTCACCTGGGCTTCGACGAAAAGCTCTTCGTCTACCGGGATGATCTGCAGGATCTCTTCGCCGGGGCGCACGACGCCGCCGATGGTGGTCACGCTGAGGTTGTTGACGATGCCGTGCATCGGGCTGGTCAGCACGGTGCGGGTCAGCTGATCCTGGCTGGCCTTGAGGTTCTGTGACAGCGTCGCCAGTTCCTTGAGCGTTTCGGAGTATTCCTCGGCGCGGGCAAGGCCCGTCTGGGTGACGATTTCATCGTACAGCTTCTTGGCGTCCGCCTGCGCCTTGCGGGCGCGTGTCACCTCGATCAGGGCAACGACCTTTTTCTTGAGCAGGTTCTCCATCAGGTCGAGTTCGCTTTGCGCCTGGGCCAGAACGCTTTGCGCCCCGGCCTTGCGGCTGACAAAATCGGATTGCCGAGCCTGCAGAAGGGCGCGTTCGGATTGGACCAGATCGGGCGAGCGCATGGCCAAAGAAGCGGGGACGTCAAAGGTGGACGCCCCCGCCAGTTCGGCCTCGAGCCGCAGGCGGCGGATCTCGAGGGCGGTGATCTGATCCCTCAGGTCTTCGACCGAGGATTTGAATTGGGTGCCATGCAGGCGGGCCAGCACGTCGCCGCGCAGCACTTCGTCGCCTTCCTTGACCAGAAGTTCGGCCAGGATGCCGCCTTCGAGGTTCTGGATGATCTGCGGGCGCGAGGACGAGATGATCTCGCCTTCGGCGCGGACGATTTCATCGATCCAGGCATAGGACGCCCAGATGATGAAGATCCAGACCGTGGCGGCCGACAGCCAGATGGTCAGCGACGGCCCCTTGAGGTCGCGCGCCAGTTGCGCCGAAAGATTGGTGCTGCTTGTGGCCATTTACGCGACCCCCTGCTGTGCGGTGCGAAGATGTTCCAGAACCTGGTCGCGCGGCCCGTCGATGGCCATGCGACCATTGGCCAGGATCAGGGTCCGGGTTGCCAGCGACAGGATCGGCACGCGGTGCGTGGCGATCACGGCGGTGCGCCCGTCCAGCCAGGTTTCCAGCCGCGAGATCAGCGTCTTTTCCAGCGTCTGGTCCAGCGCGGCGGTGGGTTCGTCCAGCAGGCAGACGTCGGGGTCCTGCAGCCACAGGCGCGCCCAGCCGATGCTTTGGCGTTGCCCGACGGACAGGCCTTCGCCGCCGTCGCGGATGTCCAGGTCCAGCCCCTTGGGGTGGGCTTTGACGAACTGGCCGAGGCCCGCGAAATCCAGCGCCTCGTAGAGGCGGTCGTCGTTGCGTTCCAGCATGTTCAGGTTGAGGTTGTCGCGCAGCGTGCCATGAAACAGGCGCACGTCCTGCCCCAGGTAGCCGATCGAGCGGCGCAGATCGCGCGGGTCGATCTGGCTCATCTCGGTGCCATCAACCAGGACCTTGCCGTGGGTCGGCGCATAAAGCCCCGTCAGCATCTTGAGGAAGGTGGATTTGCCCGAGCCATTGGCGCCAAGGATCGCAAGCGTCTGGCCCGGCTGGATCGCAAGTTGCTTGAGGTCCAGCACCGGGGCGGATTCGGGGTCATAGTGATAGGCGGCGTCGCGCAGCTCGAAATGGCCCTTGAGCCTTTCGCGGCGCAGATAGGTGCGCGCGGTGGACCGGTCCTGCGGCGCGTGGGCAAGGCTGTCCAGCCCATCCAGTGCGGATTTGACGTTGCCCCAGCGGGCCAGGATGCCCGACAGCTGCGTCAACGGCGCCAGCGTGCGCGAGGTCAGGATGCCCGTGGCGATGATCGACCCGACAGTGAATTCGCCGGCAAAGACCAGGTAGGTGCCGGTGATGACCGCGGCGACATAGGTGCCCTGCTGGATGCCCTGGCTCCAGAAGGTCAGGATCGAGGCAAGGCGGCGCTGCTCCGAAGATTTCAGGGCCTGGACGGCGGTCAGCTCTTCCCACATGCGGCGGAAACGGTCTTCTCCGCGCTGGGTCTTGATCGTGTCCAGTTCGACCACGGTTTCCTGCAGCAGGCGCGATTGCTTGGACGAGGCGCCCTGCATTTCGCGGGTCAGGCGGATCATGCGTTTTTGCAGGAAAAAGCCGGGGACGACCATCAGGATGCCGCCAAGCACCAGGACCCAGACGACGCTGCCCGCGATGGACCAGACAAGGAAGAGAAAGACAAAGATGAACGGAATGTCCGCCAATGCCCCCACGGTCGAGGCGGTAAAGAATTCACGGACCGAGCCGAATTCGCGCATCGACGAAAACAATTGCGACGGCGAGCGGCCGGCAATGTCCGAGCGCATGCCCAGAAGGCGGTCCATCAGGCTTTTCTGGATGCTCATTTCGATCTGGCGGCCGGCGCCGTCCAGCAACTGGGATCGGGCGACTTTCAGAAAGGCTTCGAGCAGGAGCGCCAGAACCGCACCTGCGGCCAAGACCCAAAGCGTCGCTTCGGACTGGTGCGGGATAACTCGGTCATAGACCTGCAAGGAAAACAGCGCGACTGCCACCGCCAGCATGTTGGCAACGAAAGAGCCAAGCGCGACCTCGAGGAAGTGCCGTTTGAAGCGGGCGAACTGGCCCCAGAACCAATGGGTTTTTTCGTCCACCGTGGCATGGGTTTCCGCCAGCGCCTGAACCGGCGCTTCGGCATGGATGATCTGGCCGGTGAAATAGGGCTCGAATTCGCTCAAGGCGACCTCGGACCGGCGGTCCGGGGCGGCAGCATCATAGATCGACAGGCCCCAGTCTTCCTGGGACAGGACCAGCACTGCCTGGCCGTTCGACATCAACGCGATGGCGGGCCACAGATCGGGGTGCAGGGTGGCGGCTTCGCGGGTTTCGGCGATCAGCCCGGCGGCCTTGGCCCCGGCTTTCAGCGCATGGCTGTCGAAACTGTCGTCACAGCCTGCGTTCTTGGACAAGGCTTCGAGGATGTCGGCGGATTTCGCTTCGATCCCCAGGCGGCCGGCCAGGACCATGATCAGATCGGCGCGGGATTTCGCGCGCGTCGAATGACGCGGGGCGCGGCGCATGGGGTTGGCCGCGGATTGCGCCGGAACCGCGCGCAACATGGCGCGCGCCTTGCCTGCGATGGTGGACAGCGGCTGCGCGCTCAAATGCTTGCCCCTTCCGCCAGGGCGCCCCTGAGACGCGCGAGCTCCAGCTCGGCGCGGGCGGCCTTGTATTTCAACTCAATCTCGGTTTCCAGCGCCTGGGCATAGGTTTCGTAGACCCCGACAACATCCATCACCTGGCGCTGCCCGCCTTCGTATTGCGCGCGGAACAGATCAAGGTTCTGCCGGGCCTGGGCGGTCAGGGTGCGGGCCTCGGTGGCCTGGCGCTGAAAGGCTTCCATCTGGCGGGACTGGGCCTGGATGCGGCGCTCGGCCACCTCGCGGGCTTCGGTCACCTTGCGGTCGGCGGTTTCCTTGGCCGCCTCGATGGCGTTGAATTCGGCCATGGTGCCAAGGCTGAACAGGGAATCCGTCGTCACCTCAAGCCCATAGGCGCCGGTGCTGTCGGCATTGGCCGCAAGGCCCGGCAGATGGCCGGCGCGGGCGATCTTGGCCTCGGCGATGGTGCGTTCGCGTTCGGCGCGGGCGCGGATGACGCCCAGGGCCTCTCCGGCGGGGCTGCTGCGCAGGCCCCCGATGCCGGCCAGCGAATCCAGCGGCCGGGCCGACATGGCGTTGAGTTCTGCCATGGCGGTGGCGGTCGCCTCTCGGGCCTCGCCGGAACGGGCGCGCATGGCGGCCAGTTTCTGGCGCAGCACGTTGAGGTCGGACATGTCCGACACGCCGCCGTCGACCCGTTCGGTCATGACCCATTCGAAATGCGCCATTTCACCCAGCGCCTGATCCAGGTGGGCCGACAGATCACGGTTTTCCTGTGCTTTGACATACAGCGACAGCGCATCGTACACGCGGCGGTTGCCGTCCTCGACCAGCGTCACGGCGGCAATTTCCACGTTCGCCTTTGCCAGATCGCGTTCCGCCACCTTGCGGCCGTTGTCAAAAAGCACCTGGTTGATCACCAGGTCCGCCACGAAATCCCCGAGCGAGTTCAACGACACGCGCGGCCCGATCCTTGGCATCCAGTTGTATTTGGCCGCCTGGGCGCGCATCTGGGCGACGCGCAATTCGGCTTCGGCCACCCGCGCATCCGATGCGATCACCGCATCGGCCACGCGCGAATAGGGCGTGCCCGACATCAGCACCGATGGGCGCGTTTGCAGCGCCCGGATGATTTCCGAGGCTTCGGCCGGTTTGACCACAGCCTTTTGTGCCGCGCCCGATGGGGCTTCGGCCTTGGGTTCAACCCCCAAAAAGCGAGAAACCGTCCCCTCGCCCGTGTCCTTCATGCATCCGGGCAGCATCGCGACAGCGATGATCAAGCCCAGGCTCCGCCTGCTACTGCTCATGTCGTGCCCCCGTATCGGCGCGATTTATATTTATATGTCGGGATCCGGGGCCCGGTTCAGCCGGGCCTCCGGACGTTACTCGTATCGGGACCGGCTTAGACCAAGCCGTTCACGTTGGTGATGTCGTCGTCGATCATCAGCGTCGCATCGCCAAGCGAATAGGTGTTGAAGGTTTCCGTCCCCACCGTCGTCGTGCCGGTGTGCGTCGCCCCCGTGATCGTCACGCTCTCATCCGCCCCGCCGTGCACCACAAGGGTGTCGGTGTTGCTGGACAGGGCCACGATCTGCGCCTCGGTGATGGTCAGATGGCTGTCTTCGGCAAAGGTCAGGTCGATGCTTTCGATCTGGTAGTTCGAAAGCACGTTGGCCAGCGCGTCAGTCATCGTCACCTCGTTGGTGGCCGGATCGTCCGTCACCAGGTAGTTGCCCGAGGTGTTGCCCGCCGCATCCGTCGCCGTCACCACAAGGTGCGACCCGTCCGGAACCGAGGACGTGAACGAATGATAGGTCACGCCCAGCGGGTCCACGTCGTAGGACGAGGACAGCGGCACATCCGCCACCGACGGGTTGCTGCCCGGGTTGACGACCACGCCGATTTCCACCGTGTCCTCGGTGATCTCGGTGCGGATTTCGTCCACGCCCTTGTGGTTGCGGCCGTAGCCTTCCCAATCCAGCGCGCCGGGTGCATCGGTGTCGATGGCGATGGTTTCGGTGATCGACTTGGTGTTGCCAGCCGCATCGGTCGCCTGGATCAGCACCGTTTCGTTGCGCGTGCCCAGCGGGATCGACGAGGACGGCACATCAAGGGTCCACTGACCCGCGCTGTTGACCGTTGCTTCGTGTACCACGCCGCCAAAGGTGATCATCACACTCGACCCTGCCTCGACCTGACCGTTGAGGGTGATGCCCTCGGCGGCCTCGGCTGCGTTCACCACGTTGTCGGCGGTGATCGGCGCGTCGGACATGGTCAGAACGGTGACAAGCGTGTCAAAGGTCAGCGTGACGGATGCCTCGGCGGTGTTGCCCGCCGCATCCGTGGTCAGAACCTTGGCATTGCCGGATTTCTCGCCCGACAGCATGGCGCTGGCAGGCAGGTTCACCGTCCAGTTGCCCGCGCTGTCGACGACACCGGTGTAGGACATGCCTTCGAACACGACCTGGATCGACCCGCCGACTTCGGTGGTCCCGGCCAGGGTGACGCCGTTCGAGGCCTCGACCTTGTTGATCACGCCATCGGTTTCGATGGGCGCGGAACTGGGCGCGAAGTTTTCGACCTCGGTATCGACGCGCACCGAGTCCGTCCGCGTCAGGGTGTTGCCCGCGCTGTCGGTGATGGTGGCGGTGATTTCCGCGGTATAGGTGCCGGGGGCCACTTCGTATGACGCGAAGGGAGCCGTCCAGACGCCGTTGGCGTTGGTCTGAACCGTGTGGCTGACACCGTTCATGGTGACCGTGACCATCTCGAAGGGGTTCGAGGTGCCGGTCAGCACAACGCCATCCGAGGCTTCGGCAAAGTTGACGATATCGTCGCCTTCGACCGGTGCCGGGCTGATGGTCAGGATGCCTGCTTCGGTATCGACGCGGACCGATTGGGTCAGCGTGTCGGTGTTGCCCGCCGCATCGGTCGACACCGCCACAAGGCTGACGGTGCGTTCGCCCGAGGGCAGCTCGCTGCTGCCATAGGTGACGGTCCAGTTGCCATTGGCGTCGACGGTGGCGGATTTGACCACGCCGTCCAGCGTCACCTTGACGGTGCCGCCCGGTTCGGTCGTGCCCGTCAGGGTCAGGCCCTGCGATGCCTCTTGCGCGTTCAGCACGCCATCGGCGCCGCCCGGCGTCGAGGTGTTGGTGAAGTTGCGCACCAGCGTGTCGACCTGCAGATCGCCCGTCGCGGTGGCGGTGTTGCCTGCCGCATCGGTCGAAACCGCCGAAACCGGCAGCGTTCTTTCACCCGTCGGAATTTCCGACGCGGTGTAGTTCACGCTCCAGGAACCGTTGGCCGCCACGGTGGCCGCTTTGGTGACCGACCCCAGCGTGACCATGACGGTCGAGCCTGCTTCGGCATTGCCGGTCAGGGTGACGCCATCGGCATGTTCGGCTGCGTTGACAACGCCGTCGCCTTCGACCCCGGCGGTCTGGACCGAAACGGCCGTCATGGTGTCCACGGCGATCGTGCCCGAGGTCGAGGTGCTGTTGCCCGCCGCGTCCGTTGCCGTCGCGGTGACGGCAAGGCTGGTTTCGCCTTCGGGGATCAGACCCGTGGGGATGTTCACCGACCAGCTGCCATTGGCGGCAACCGTTGCGGTCAGCTCGGTCCCCGAGACCATGACCACCACCGACGAACCCGCCTCGGCCGAGCCGGTCAGAACGACACCGGCGGCGCGTTCAGAGGCATTGACCATGCCGTCTCCGCCCACCGTTCCGGTGTTCATCGACAGCGAAATCTCGGTATCGACGTCAAAGCTGTGGGTGGCGCTGGCCACGTTGCCAGCCGCATCGGTGGCCACGATGGTCGCCGACGTGGTGTAGGTGCCGGCGGGCAGATCGCCCTTGGCAAAGGTCACGCTCCAGCTGCCATCGGCACCTGCCGTGACGCTGTGGCTGACGCCCTCGATGGTCACGACAACCGAAGACCCGGCCTGCGAACTGCCCGACAGGGTCACGCCCGCGTCGTATTCGCCCTGCCCGATCAGGTCGTCGCCCGTCAGGGGCGCGTTATCGAGGCTGACCAGACCGATGGTGTCGACCTGCACGCTGTCGCTGACGACGGTGGCGTTGCCAAAGCTGTCGGTCGCGGTGATCGTGATGTCGGTGGTGTATTCGCCCGCCGGGAAGGTCACTTCGTCAAAGCTGAAGGTCCAAGTGCCGCTTTCGCCGACAACCACGGATTGCTGGTAATCGCCAACGACCATGACCACGGTCGCGCCGACTTCGGCGGTGCCGCTGACGCTGACGCCGCCTTCTTCGTAGCCTTCGGCGTTGAACAGATCGCCCAGCGAAACCGTGCCGCTGTCAATCTCGAGCGCCGGGGGCGTCGTGTCGATTTCAAAGCTGGGGCCGTCCAGTTCGGTGGTGCCGCCATCGGGATGCGTGACAACCACGACCACATCTTCATAGATGCCGTCCGGCGGGAAATCGTCACCGTCAAAGATGACCTCCCAGGTGCCGTCGTCTTCGATGACGGTGGTCACGGTGTCGTCGTCGATGGTGATCGACACATCATCGCCCGGCTCGCCGGTGCCGGTGATCACCAGCTTGGGATCGTCGCCGCCGCCGATGTCGATGCTGGCATCGGGGTTGTCCACGGTCGGAACCGCCGGTCCGGTGCCACCACCGTCACCGCCGTCACCGTCGCCGCCATCGCCATCACCGCCGGTCAGACCCAGCAGTCCAAGACCGGCCAGACCCGCCGTTGCCGCGCCCAGACCACCAAGGCCCGCAGCGCCGCCCAACAGACCGGCGCCCAGCATGCTGACTTCGTCTTCTTCGTAATATCCCGCGTCCGCGACAACGCGCGGCTCGTCCAGGAAGATCAGGTCGTCCGAGGGGCTCCATTTGCCAAAGGTCTCGGTCGGGCCGTACTGCGCATAAAGCGCGCCGCCGTCTGCCTCGACGAAACTGACCTGGTTCAGGGTGCCCTCGGCACTCAGGAACAGGCGGTTTTCCTCGCCTCCGGCAAAATAGCCTTCGAGGACGATCACCCGGCCATCCGCCAGCGTGATCAACAGATCGTCTGCCGCCCGGTCATAGCCGCGCAGGTTCGCCTGACTGATGTTAAGGGAAATGTCGTTGCCCGCACCAGCGTCAATCAGGAAACCCTGATTTTCACCAGCCACAGACCCACGTTCTATTGCACCCGTACGGGTACGGATCACGAAATCGATCGCGTTCATAGTTACACCGCTCTACCTCTGCGACGGCTGTTTTTTATCGCCGTCAATTATTTTTCTGTTTTCGGGTTACCGCATTTTTTGCCAATTCGCCAGTCAGAAATTGACGTACAGGGAAAATCAGGTGTGTTTTCCCGTATTTACCACTAGATCGGCGTCGAATTGCGGCCCAGTTGTGGCAAAATTGCGGCAAAACCGCCACATTTACAGTTGCACAACCTGGCCGGTCATTGCCGACTGCTGCGCTGCCAGCCCCATGCGAACCGCCCAGGCGCCATCGTCCAGAGTGACCTCGGGCTGCGCCAGTCCGCGCACCACCTGAACAAAGCGCTGGTGCTGGTAAAAGGTCGATCCGTTGTGATCCCCCGCCTCAAGCAGGGCCGGATCAACCGGGATATCCACCGCCTGCGGCCCCTTGGGATGGCGCGGGCTGACAATGACCTGAGAGGTCGGCGGCACACCAAGGTGCGTCGGCCAGAACCGCCCCGGACCGGGAACAAAGGCCTCGATCTTGCCTTTCGGGCCGACAGCGGACAGCTCTTCTTGATAGCGCGCGCCCTCGGCGTACATGCAAAGCTCCAGCATGGCGCGCGCGCCGCTGGCGAAATCGACGATGACATAGCCGCTGTCCCAGATGTCCGGGGTTTCGCCGTCATAGCGTTCGTCCAGGTGGTTCACCATCTGCCCGGCGCTGGCCATGACGCGCACCGGGTCCGATTGCAGCACCAGCCGCATCAGGTCGAAGAAGTGACAGCACTTTTCAACCAAAGTGCCGCCGGTGTTGCGGTTGAAACGGTTCCAGTCGCCGACCTTGGGCAGGAAGGGAAAGCGGTGTTCGCGGATCGAAAACATGGTGACGCCGCCGGTGGCGCGCTCAAGCTGTTCGACAAAGGTGGCGACGGGCGGCATGTAACGATACTCCATCGCGACCCAGACCGGCGCGGGATAATCGGCGCGCAGAGCGGCCAGCTGACGGCCCTGTTCTTCGCTGGTATACAGCGGCTTTTCCATCAACATGGGCAAGGGGCGCAGGCGCGCAACCTCGGCCAATTGGCTGACGTGCATGTGGTTGGGGCTGACGACCAGCAGGCAGTCCAGCTCCTCCTGCGCCAGCAACTCGGCGATCGACCCACACAGCTTGGCATTGGGCGCGATGGCCTTGGCGGCATTGGCCATCAGGTCGTTCGGCTCAAAGATCGCGGCCACACGGGCGCCGGGCAACAGGGCGATATTGCGCAGGTGTTCCTGCCCCATCATGCCGCAACCGATCACGCCATAGTTGATGATGTCCTTGCTCACTTTGGCTTTCCTTCAAGCGATGCGCGTCACATAACGCGCGATGGTCGTGTCAATCCAGTTCAGCGACACCTCGGCACGGGCGCCATCCTGGCCCCAGCTGATCCGTGTCGCCTGCAGCGTCGGCGTGCCGGGGCGCAGGCCAAAGGCCGGGGGCGCCCAGTCCGGAAGCGGGGCCAGTCCCAGGCGGTCCTCGGCCCGGGCGACCCACAGGTTCAGTGCCTCGCGGTAGTACAGGTAAAGCGACTCGCGCAGATCGCGCGCCGCGATCCGGTCGGCATAGCTGCCGTCCAGCCAGATTTCCTCGAGCACGGCGGGCTGCCCATTCAAGCGGCGCAGCCGGCGGATGCGGTGCCCCTGCGCGCTGGTGCCGAATGCGGGCAGGCTGCCGGGCTTGTCCATCCGGTCCACCGACAGGATCTCGGCGGTCGGCAGGCCGCCCCCCTCCAGCAGTTCGACCCGGAAAAAGGCATAGACCGACTTGGCGTCGCTTTTGGCGCGAACATAGTTGCCCGACCCCTGCACCCGTTCAAGCATCCCCTTGGCCGTCAGATCCCCCAGCGCCTTGCGCAGTGTGCCGACGGAAATGCCCAACCCCTCGGCCATCTCGCGTTCGGGCGGCAGGCGTTCGCCATCGACCAACCGGCCGGCGTGAATGTCGCGGATCAGCATTTCGCTGATCTGGACATAAAGCGGCAGGGAATGGCGGTCAGTCATCTGGCAGGGCGGTCCGGCAGAAATAATTGATACACTATTGATCTACATCAAACAGGGTGCTACGCAAGAGAAAATGCATCGGAGGCGCATGTTATGACCGTGGTTCCCATCACCTCTCCTGATCTGGATGCGGCCGAGGTGTCCTGGTTCGCGGCGCTCTGTTCGGACGACTACGAATTTCTTGGCTTCCCCGAAGGCCGCCTGCGGTCGTCCTTTGATCACTGCTCCTCGATCGTCAAAGAGGCCGAGCGGCAGGGGTTTCGCAACATCCTGTGCCCGTCGTCCTACCAGGTGGGTCAGGATACGCTCAGCTTTGTCGCCGGCTGTGCCCCGATCACCGAAAAGATCAACATGCTGGCCGCCGTGCGCTGCGGTGAAATGCAACCCATCATGCTGGCGCGCACCATCGCGACGCTGGACCACATGATGCAGGGGCGGCTGACGGTGAACATCATTTCCTCGGACTTTCCGGGGGAAAAGGCCGATAGCGCCTTTCGCTACCAACGGTCACGCGAAGTGGTCGAGATCCTCAAACAGGCCTGGACCCAGGACGAGATCACCTACAAAGGCCAGGTCTATGACTTTTCCGGCCTGACGACGGACCCGGCCCGCCCCTACCAGACCGGCGGCCCGATGCTGTATTTCGGCGGCTACTCCCCCGATGCGCTGGACCTGTGCGGCCAGCATTGCGACGTCTACCTGATGTGGCCCGAACCCAAGGACCAGATCGCCGAACGGATGAAGGCCGCCAATGCCGCCGCCGAACGCTATGACCGGACGCTGGATTACGGTCTGCGCGTGCACATGATCGTGCGCGACACCGAGGCCGAGGCCCGCGAATGGGCCGAACATATCGTCAGCAAGCTGGACGATGAATACGGCCGGCTGATCCGCGAACGGGCGCATGATTCCAGCAGCCTTGGCGTCAGCCACCAGGCCCGCGCCCGCGAATTGGCCGACCAGTTCGGCTATGTCGAACGGCACCTTTGGACCGGGATCGGCCGGGCGCGGTCAGGCTGTGGCGCGGCGCTGGTCGGATCGACCGATCAGGTCCTGAGCGAACTTGAGCAGTACCAGAAGATGGGCATTCGCGCCTTTATCCTGTCGGGCTATCCGCATCTGGATGAATGCCGCCACTTTGGCACCAAGGTGCTGCCGCAGATGAAGACCGTACAATTGAACGAAGCCTATGGGCGCAAGCCCGCAAGCACACCGATGACGCCGCTCGGCGCAGGAGAACGACGCTGATGGACCGTATCGCGCTGACCGACACCCTTGAACTCAGCCGCCTTGTCTATGGCATGTGGCGCCTTGGCGACGACGACAACACCGCCCCCGAACACGTGCAGGCCAAGATCGACGCCTGCCTTGATCAGGGCATCACCACGATGGACCAGGCCGACATCTATGGCGGCTACGAGGCCGAGGAAATCCTTGGCAACGCCCTGACGCCCGAACTGCGCAACAAGATCGAGATCGTCACGAAATGCGATATCGTCGCGCCCGCGGGCCGTTATGCCGACAAACGGGTGAAATATTATGACACCTCGCGCGCGCATATCGAGGCTTCGGTCGAGCACTCGCTGCGCCTGATGAAGACCGACCGCATCGACCTGTTGCTGATCCACCGCCCCGATCCGATGATGGACCACCATGAAACCGGCGCCGCGCTGGACGATCTGGTGACCAGCGGCAAGGTGCGCGCCGTGGGCGTGTCGAACTTCCGCCCCTGGGATTGGAAACTGCTGCAATCGGCGATGAAGACGCCGCTGGCAACCAACCAGATCGAGATCAGCCTGCTGTGCCACGCGCCCTTTACCAATGGCGACGTCGCATACCACCAGCGCAAGGGCCAGCCCCTGATGGCATGGTCCCCCCTGGGCGGCGGCGCGCTGTTTGACGGATCGAATGCCGGGCTGCGCACCAAACTTTCGCAGATCGGCGCACAATTCGGCGTCGATGATGCGGCGGTTGCGGTTGCCTGGCTCTTGGCACATCCCGCGCGCATTCTACCTGTCCTTGGCACAAACAATCTGGACCGCATCGCCCGCATCGGGGATGCTGGCAAGGTCCGGATCGACCGGGAGACTTGGTTTGATCTATACACGGCGGCCCTGGGCCACGAAGTGCCATGACATCATGGCAACACATCGGGCGGAGGACGGGTTGCTGCCCGATTGTCCGCACAATCGCGCTGTAACGGTGAGGCTATGAACGCTTTGACCAAAGTCTTTGACCCCACCGAAGTCGACAGCCGCGCCTTTCGCGAGGCGCTGGGGCGTTTCGGCACGGGCGTCACCGTCATCACCTGCGCAACCACCACCGGGCCGCTGGGGATCACCGCCAACAGCTTTTCCAGCCTGTCGCTGGACCCGCCGCTGGTCCTGTGGGCGCCTGCGAAATCCTCGTCGCGCTATCCGTTCTACATGGCGGCCGACCGCTTTGCGATCCACGTGATCGGCGCCGAACAGGCCACGATGTGCAAGGCCTTTGCTCGCAGCGGTGATGCCTTTGACCAATTCGACTGGGAATACAGCCCCGAGGGTGTGCCGCTGTTGAACGGCTGCCTGTCGCGCTTTGAATGCAAGACACATGCCACCCACGATGGAGGCGATCATTCGATTGTCGTGGGTCAGGTCGAACGCGTCACGACCCGCCCGGGCGATCCGCTGTTGTTTGTCGGCGGCAATTTCGGGGGCTTTGAACAGACGTCATAATCGGCCCCCAGAACGGCAAAAGCCGCACGGGGCATTTGGGAGGGGGAAGGCCTATGGCCGCATTGCTGGCGCTTCTGCGTCCGCTGCAAGTGGTGAACGATATCGTCCTCAGGTTCGGACGAGGCTTCGCGACCTTTGCGATCGGATTGATGGTGGTCTGCATCCTTGTGCAGGTCTTTTTCCGCTACGTTCTGAACAATGCCCTACCCTGGCCGGAAGAGGCCGCGCGCTTCTTGATGCTGTGGATGACCGGACTGATCGCGCCCAGCGCCTATCGGCGCGGCGGTTTTGTCGCCATCGACATGGTATCGGCCCTGTTGCCGCGCGCCATCGGCACCGCGCTGAGCCTGTTCTTGTTGCTGCTGTCGACCCTCGTGCTGGTCATGGGGATCAAGCTGGGGCTCAAGCACATCAACTCGGGGTGGATGTTCGCGTCTTCGACGCTGTACCTGCCCCTCGAACTGATCGGGCAGAAGGGTTACAAGATCAAGCTGGCCTGGATGTACATGTCGCTGTACGTCGGGCTTTGGCTGCTGCTGATGGTCAATATCGAACTGGTGCTGCGCGCCCTGATCGGGCTGTTCGGCGGAGAAGACAGGCTGCGCCCCCTCTTTCACGAAGATCTGGTGGTGGAATAATGCTGGTCTGGTTCCTTCCGCTTTTCCTGCTGTTCCTGATGATCGGCCTGCCGGTGTTCTTCGGGATGCTCGCCGCGCCGGGGTTGCTGCTGTATCTCAACGGGCAGGAACGCGACCTGTCGCTGCTGTATCGCAATGTCTACAACGGCATGGACAGCTTCCCGCTGATGGCGATCCCCTTTTTCATGCTGGCCGGGGAATTGATGAACCGCGGCGGCATCACCATGCGGCTTGTGGAATTCTCGCAGGCCATGATGGGCCATTTCCGGGGCGGGCTGGCACATGTGAACATCCTGTCGTCGATGCTGTTTGCCGGGCTGTCGGGCTCGGCTGTGGCCGATACTTCGGCGCTGGGGTCGATGCTGATCCCCGCGATGCAACGCGAAGGCTATACCCGCCGTTTCGCCGCCGCGATCACCGCTGCCAGTTCGGTGATCGGCCCGATCATCCCGCCGTCTGGGATCATGATCATCTATGCCTATGTCATGGGCGAAAGCGTCGCCGCGCTGTTCCTGGCCGGGATCGTGCCGGGCATCCTGGTCGGGCTGGGCCTGATGATCGCGGTCAAGCTGATGGCGGACCGCTACGATTTCCCCGCCTCGCGCACCAAGGCGACATGGGGCGAGCGGGGGCAGGCCAGTCTCAAGGCGTTTTTCCCGCTGCTGACCCCGGTCATCATCCTGGGCGGCATCCTGGGCGGCGTATTCACCCCGACCGAGGCGGCGGCCGTCGCCGTGGCCTATGCCATCGTGATCGGCATGTTCGTGCTGCATACGCTAAGGGTGAAGGACCTGCCCGATGTGCTGATGCGCGCCGCAATGACCAGCGCCGTGGTCCTGCTGCTGGTGGGGGCGGCCATGGCCTTCAAGACCGTGGTCTCGCTAAGCCATACACCGGAAATCCTGGCGCAGTTCATCCTGTCGCTGTCGGAAAACCCGCTGATCCTTTTGTTCCTGATCAACCTGCTGCTGTTCATCGTCGGCATGTTCCTGGACGCGGGCCCGGCGATCATCATCCTTGGGCCGATCCTGGCCCCGATCTTTACCAACCTCGGGATCGACCCGATCCATTTCGCCATCATCATGAGCGTCAACCTGACCGTCGGTCTTGCCACGCCGCCGATGGGGCTGGTGTTGTTCGTCGCCTCATCGGTCAGCGGCGAACGGGTCGAGACCATCGCCAAGGCGATCCTGCCCTTCCTTCTGGTCGAGGTGATCGTGATCTTTCTGATCACCTTCATCCCCGAAATTTCCATGACCATCCCCCGCCTGACGGGGTTCGCCAACTGACCACGGGTGCGGGGCAAAGCCCCGCCCTACGACAGGCTTCACCGGGCCCTTGGCCCATCGCACAGACAAGCAACAGGGAGAGAGAAATGCTTAAAGGTCTGACCAAAGCCGCCATGGTTGCGGCACTTCTGACAGGCAGCGCGATCACCGCCGCCGCGCAGGAGATCACCATTCGCGCCACCGCGAACTCGAACGAAAACGACGAGGATTATGACGGCCTCGTGGTCTTCAAGGACTACGTCGAAAAGGCCTCGAACGGGGCCATCGCGGTCGAGCTGTTCATCGGCACGCAGCTGTGTTCGGGCGGTGCGGAATGCCTTCAGGGCGTCTCGGACGGGTCGATCGACGTTTTTGTGACCACCTCGGGCGGCGCGGCCGGGATTTTCCCCTATGTGCAGGTTCTGGACCTGCCCTACCTGATGTCCGACGACCGCGTGGCCGAGGCCGTGCTGTCCGGCGATTTCACCCGCAAGATGCGCGAGATGGCGCTTGAGGATTCGGGCGGCACCATCCGCATCATGACCATCGGCAACACCGGCGGCTGGCGCAACTTTGCCAACACCCAGCGCCGGGTGCAGATGCCCGGTGATCTGGCCGGTCTGAAAATCCGCACCGTGGTGGCCGATCTGCCGCAGGAACTGGTCAAGGCGCTGGGTGCCTCGCCGACCCCGATCAGCTGGCCGGAACTGTTCACCAGCCTGCAGACCGGCGTTGTCGAAGGCTCCAAGAACGGCATCACCGACATCATGAACATGAAGTTCCCCGATGCCGGGCTCAAGTATGTCACGCTGGACGGGCACGCCTACATGGGCGCGATCTGGGTGATGAACAACGAAAAGTTCTTGGGCATGTCCGAAGAGATGCGCCGCGTGGTCGTTGACGGCTTTGCAGCGCTTCAGCAGGCCACCTTTGCCAGCCCCAAGCGCAAGTCGATCCAGGCCTATCAGGATTACCTGGCGGCGGGCGGCGATCTGTATGTCCCGACCCCCGAAGAAAAGGAAGCCTTCCGCCAAGCGGCGGCACCGGTCTTTGACTGGTTCCAGCAGAACGTGCAGGGCGGCGACGTGATCTATCAGGCCCTGACCGACGCCGTGGCCGCAGCCGAGGCTGACCTTGCCAAAGGCTATGAGGCCGACCTGAACTGATCGTCTTTGACTGGTTGAAACGGGGCTGCGCGGCATGGCCGGGCAGCCCTTTCTTGTCCGATTGGTCTGGCAGGATTTGCAGGCTTTTCGCGGCCGTCCGAATCACGCATCCGTGATCAAAGACCGCCAAAAACGGAAACAATAGCGGGACAGGGCAGGGCATTGTGCTCCAACTCGACACAATTCCACCCCCAGTCGCCCCATTCAAGCCATGATTTGCCTACTCCCCCTTGGCTGGGGCATGGTTAACGGTGGGGGTACATCCACCCCCGGTAATCATCGACAAGCTCATGTGCCTTATCAATTTCTTCCTTGCTCATTTTCTTGACCACCTCTTCGACCGAAATCGCCGCATCGGGATCGCCGCCAATGGTGCTGAGCCGATACCAAAGGTACGCGCGCACCAGGTCGGGCGCAGGCAGGCCCAGGCCCAGTTCATAATACCAGCCGACCCCGGATTGCGCGCCGGGATGTCCTTTCAAGGCGCTGCGCAGATACCAGTCAAAGGCGCGCACATGATCCTGCTCGACCCCAAGCCCAAGGGCATACATCACGCCGATCAACTCCTCGGCGTCGGCGTTCCCGGACAGGGCCAGCGGCCAAAGCGCCTCGCGCGCCTGTTCGAACTGGCCGGCTTCCATCAGGTCCCGGGCGGCATCCAGATTGGCAAGCGCCGGGCTGGCAAAGCCAAGGCCCGCCACCAGCGTCGCGGCTATGATCATCTTGGCCTTGGTCATGGCATGGCTGTCCTGTGCTTGTCTGTCGGGCTGGCCCTGCCGGTCGCGGCCGAGACCCTGTCAAAAGAGGATTTCCTGACCTTCGACCCGGCACAGGCCAAACTCGGGCAGCTTCTTTTCTATGACAAGATCCTTTCTGGCAACCGCAATATCAGTTGCGGCACCTGCCATCACCACACCATGGCCAGCGGCGACGGCCTGAGCTTGGGGATCGGAGAAGGCGGTCTGGGGCTGGGCACGCAGCGGACAGCCGGGGACGGCGCCGACAAGATCCAAAAGCGCATTCCGCGCAACGCTCCGGCGTTGTGGAACCTGGGGCACCGCGATGTGCGGGTGCTGTTCCATGACGGGCGCGTCGAAATGACGGATTACAAGGGCTGGAACTTTACTACTCCGGCGCAGGAAAGGCTGCCAAAGGGGCTCAATTCGATCCTGGCGGCGCAGGCGCTTTTCCCGATGACTTCGGATGCGGAAATGGCCGGCCAGTCGGGCGAAAACGAAATCGGCGGCGCGGTCAAGGTGCGGCTGGACAAGGCTTGGCCGATCGTCGCCAAACGGGTGCGCACGATCCCCGAATACGGCAGGATGTTCGTGGCTGCCTTTCCCAACATCGACCGCCCCGACCAGGTGACCATCACCGAAATCGCCAATGCCCTGGCGGCCTTTATCGGGACCGAATTCCAAAGCTATGACAGCCCCTATGACGCCTGGGTCCAGACCGGCGCCCCCCTGCCCCGGGATGCAGAGCGCGGCCGGGAGTTGTTCTTTGGCAAGGCGCAATGCGCATCGTGCCACAACGGGCCACTGTTCACGGACCAGGGATTTCACGCCGCCGGTCTGCCGCAGTTCGGCCCCGGGCGCACGCGCGCCTTTGATCCGATCCCGCGCGATCTGGGCCGCATGGGCACGACGAACGATCTGGCCGATGCCTACAAGTTCCGCACGCCGTCGCTGCGCAATGTCGCCCTGACCGCCCCCTATGGCCACAACGGTGCCTATCCGACGCTGAACAGCATGATCCGCCACATGGCCAATCCGGTCGGCGAAAGGGAACGCTGGCAACCCAAAATGGCCCGGCTTCCGCGTGTTCCCTGGCTGGATGAATATGACTTCGTCCTGGCCCAGGACCGGCTGGAAATGGCCCGACAGGCCGAAGCCATCAACCTGCCAAGGGTCGCGCTGAGCAACGAGGAGATCACCGACCTCGAGGCGTTCCTGAACGCCCTGACCGGCACCAGCACCGACAAGCTGCCCCTTGGGGTGCCCGAAACCGTGCCCAGCGGCCTGCCGGTCGACTGATCCGCCAGCTTACGAGGCTTTTTTCAAAAGCTCGCGGATGATCGGCTCTTTCTTGGGTTTGCTGGCAAGGGTCATCAGCAGATCGGCCAGTTCCGATTCCTTGACACGTTTGGCCGCGGCCTTGGGCGTGAACCACTTGCGCTTGCGCTGGTGGCGTTCCTTCCAGTTGCGCTTCAGCTTTTCGACGATCATCGGATAGACCCGAACTTCGCACAGGATCCAGTGCTTTTGCCCAAGCTTTTTCTTGTAGCTGTAAGAGCCGATGCAATCGTGCGAAATGAACCCTTTGGCCCCGGCCTCTTCCAGCGCCTCGATTTCGGCGGCGGCCCAGGGTTTTTTGCCGTCCATTTCCCAGCCCTTGGGCATGACCCAGCGGCCGGTATCGCGTGAGGTCACCATCAGGACCTTGAGATTCCCGTCGTCATCCCAGCGCATGGGAAGCGCTGCAATCTGCTCACCAACCTTGGGCATTTTCCTGCTCCTGCTTTTTCACGACTATACCGCAAAAAACGTAAAAACCAAATAAACCAACAATCACAGGGGGCTGACCATGCATTTGGGGAAAACCGTCACCGGAAAGAACAAGGCCGCGCTGCTTTTCGCTGCGCGGCCTCAAATCCTGGCGGACCGAGGAGGATTCGAACCCCCGACCCCTTGATTCGTAGTCAAGTACTCTATCCAGCTGAGCTATCGGTCCGTAGGGGCGGGATTTAGCGATGCTCGCCGGGCGATGCAAGAGCCTATTTCACTTTATTTGCCCAACATCGCCCATCGGCAGGCGAATTTCAAAGCAAGTGCCTGATCCATCGCTGTTTTTCAGGCTCAAAGTGCCGCCGTGACCGCGCACCAATTCCACCGCAATCGCCAGCCCAAGCCCCGAGCCCCCCTTGCGCACACCGCCCTGAAACGGCTGGAACAGGTGTTCGCGCGCCTTTGGCGGCAGGCCGGGGCCGGTATCGGCAACGGTGATCAGCCAACTGCTGTCTTCGACATGCGCGGCGACGTTGATTTCGCCGGGCTGGCCGGTTGCGGCGATGGCCTGGCGGGCATTGCGGATCAGGTTGGACAGGACGCGATAGATCTGTTCGGGATCGCCGCGCAGCATCATGCTGGCAGGAACATCCTCGGACAGGCTGATCTCGGCCTCGCCGATGGCCAGCCTTTCGGCCTCCAGCACTTCGCCGGTCAGCGATGCCAGGTTGAACAGGGCCAGGCGCGGGGCCGGTTCTTCGGCGCGGCCAAAGGCCAATGTGCCTTCGCACAGGCTGACCGCGCGGGTAATCGAATTGACCAGCTTGGGCGCCATGCGTTTGACCGCCGGATCTTCGGACATCTCGATTCGGTCGGTGAACAGCTGCGCCGAGGTCAGAATGTTGCGCAGATCATGCGACACCCGCGCAACCGCACCGCCAAGCTGCGCCAGCCGTTCCTTTTGCTTCAGCGCCTGCGTCAGCTGTGTCTGCAGCGACTGCAGGGCCTGCTCGGCCTCGCGCAGTTCCTTGACCTTGGCACTGGGGTTGATGATGCGGTGGGCGTCCTCGGGGGCGGCGGCATAGGCCTGCATATGGCCCACGACGCGCTTGATCGGTTTGACCAGCAGCACGCGCACCGCAAGGAACAGCAAAAAGGCGGTGATGATCGAAATCACCGCCGACAGCAGCAGGATGCGCACCCCATAGTCGATCATCGCCATGCGCAGGCCGATGGTGTCCATCGTCACTTCGATCAACTGGCCGGCATCGCGGAACGGGTTGCCGATGACCCGGATCGTCCGGTTTTCCACCGTCACCAGATCCTCGACCGCGTCGGTGATCAGCTGCCAGGCGCTGGCGTCGCGCAGATCATAGCTGGCGCTGATTTCCCCCGGCATCGGCGAGGACAGCACAAGCTGCCGCACCTCGTCACGCCGCAGCACCACGTTGAAGACCCCCGCGTTGTCCAGAAGCTCGGCCTCCAGCTCGGGGCTGATCATGTCGTCGGCCAGCAGCGCCAGCGACGCAATCTGCGCCCGCTCGAGCCGCGCCAGCAGATAATCCTCGCGGAAGCGCGCGATCGACGGGACAAAGATCAGGACTTCGGCCAGCATGACAAAGACCGTCGTCAGGATCAGAAATCGGCCGGAAAGTGAGTTCAACATAGCCTGCTAACGTTTCAGGGCAGCCAGCGCTGTACCAGCCGCACCACTGTCTTGACTGTATCGTTTTCGAACAGCCTTGGGGAAAAATAGGCACCCGCGGCGCGTTTGTTAACCTCTGCGATTGTCGGATACGGGGCGACCATGTTGGCCACATGGCTCATCTTCAGGCCATTTGCGATGACCAGCGACCAAAGGGCGATCAATTCGCCCGCCTGATGGCCCGCGATCGACACGCCCACCGGCTTGCCCTTGACCACCATCACCTTGATCAACCCGCGCGTCTTGCGTTCGGCGATGGCGCGGTCGTTGTGGCTGTAGTGAAACCGCACCACTTCAAGTTTGCCGCCGTGCGCTTCGCGGGCCTGTGCCTCGGTCAGGCCGACCTGCGCCAGTTCGGGCTGGGTATAGGTCGCCCAAGGGATATGCGCGGTCTTGGTCTTTGCCGGCAGGCCGAACAGCGCCGAGCGGATGACGATCCCGGCGTGATAGCCCGCCACATGGGTGAATTGCAGCCCGCCCGCCACATCGCCGATGGCATAGACGCGTTTGTTGGTGGTTTTCAGGCTGGCGTCGACCTTGATGCCGGTTCTGGTGGTTTCGATCCCGGCGGCCTTCAGGTTCAGGTTGTCCATGTTGGCACGCCGCCCGACGGCAACCAAAAGGTGCGAGCCCTTGAAGACGCGCCCATCCTTGGTTTCGACCTCGATGGCGCCGGTGCTGCCGCGCACTTCCTTGGCCAGGGCATCCTCGGCCATCTCGATGCCTTCGGCGCGCAGGGCCTCCAGCACCACCTCGGCCATCTCGGGGTCATCCTTGCCCAGCGCCTTGGCGCCTTCGATCACGGTGACCTGCGATCCAAGGCGGCGATGCGCCTGGGCCATTTCCATGCCGATCGGGCCGCCGCCGATGATCAACAGATGATCGGGGCGATCACGCAGATCCCAAAGGGTTTCATTGGTCAGATAGGGAACGCTGTCCAGCCCGGGGATCGGCGGAACAAAGGGCGACGACCCGGTGGCAATCACGATGCGCCGCGCCTTGATCCGCGTGTCGCCCGCCTGCACTTCGCTGTCCGATACGAACTGGCCGTACTCGCGGATCACCCGCACGCCCAGCCCTTCGAACCGTTCCTGACTGTCGACCGGTTCGATGGTGGCGATCACATCGGCGACATGATCCTTGGCGGCGGCATAATCCACCTGCGGGGTGCTGTCCGCGACACCGTAAGGCGCCGCATGGTCCATGGCATGGGCCGCCTTGGCGCTGGCCAGCAGCGCCTTGGAGGGCACGCAGCCGTAGTTCAGGCAATCCCCGCCCATCTTGTGACCTTCCAGCAAGGTCACGTCGGCGCCCATCTGCACTGCCCCTGCCGCCACCGAAAGCCCGCCCGAGCCTGCCCCGATCACCAGGATATCCGTCTTGATCGTCTTCATGGTTCAGATCCCTTTCTTGCCGCGCAGGGCCTTGATGACGATCGGCAGGGCCGCCAGCGCGGCCAGCCCAAGGATCGGGCCGATTACATGCGGCGCCCACAGCAGCGACAGGTCCGGGCTTTCGCCGCGGTCGAACACCTCGCCCAGGCCAACCCCGATCGAGGTAAAGACAAAAGCCCCCGGGATGATTCCCAACGCCGTGGTCAGGACAAAGTTGCGAAATTTCACGCCAACAAGGGCCGGCAGCAGGTTCGCCACGAAGAAAGGCACCACCGGAACCAGCCGCAGGATGAACAAAACGCTGATCTCGTTGTCGCGCAGCCCTTCCTTGAGCTTGCGCAGCGTACCGTCCGAGGTTTCCAGTTTGCCCGCAAGGGTGCGCCCCAGCCCGGCCCGCGCCGCCAGAAAGATCGCCATCGCCCCGACGGTGGCCGCCAGCACGTTGAAGGCCGTGCCGCCCCACAGGCCAAACAGGAACCCACCAGTGACCGAGGCAACCGCCGCCCCGGGCAGCGAAAAGGCGACAATCGCAATATAAAGTCCGACGAACCCCAGCGCCAAAAGCGTGTAGTTGGCGTCGCGATAGGCCAAAAGCGCCTCTCGGTTGTCGCGCAGGGTGTCGAAGGTCAGATAATCGCGCAGGGTAAAATACCCCAGAACCGCCACCGCAAGGATGGTGATCAGGGGCAAATGGCGCTTGAGGCCCGCCGGGGGCACGGTTTCGGTCATGTCGCTCATTTTCTCAGGGCCTTTGTTTCCGGGATCATGATGCACAAATGCACCCTTCCCGATCACAATGGCAGGGTCCTCACGCCCGATTGATCTCGGGTGTGCCTCAGCGTGAGAAAAACGGGGGGATATTGCCAGACTGAAACATTTGCGCGAAGAACCGGATTGGAAATGTTGCATTTCTGGCCCGATCTGCGTTTGACATGTCCGCAAGCCCCCCCTATAGCACGGGCTTCGAGATGCACTGGTCCGCGAATCCATCGCAAGGGCCACGGATACGGAGTAGCCGCGATGAAACGCACTTTTCAGCCGTCGAACCTTGTTCGCAAGCGCCGCCACGGGTTCCGTGCGCGCATGGCCACCAAAGCCGGCCGCAAGATCCTGAACGCGCGCCGCGCACGCGGTCGCAAGAGCCTGAGCGCATAAGCTTGGCCGCTTCGCCCATGGCGGAGCGTGGGATGACGACACAAAAGGCCGCCCCGGACACACCCGAGGCGGTCCTTTTGCCTTTGCACGTTCTGCAAAAACGCAGCGATTTCCTGAAGGCGGCCCGCGCAGGGCGCGCCCCGGCGCCCGCGTTCCTGTTGCAGGCCCGGCGCCGCCCCAAGGGCGAGGCCGAGGGAACCCGCGTCGGGTTCACCTGCTCCAAGAAGGTCGGCAACGCGGTTGCGCGCAACCGGGCCAAGCGGCGCCTGCGCGAAATCGCGCGTCTTGTGCTGCCCCATGCGGGCAAGCCCGGTTGGGATTATGTCCTGATCGGCCGGGCCGAGCTGACCGCAACGCATGATTTCGTCGAGATGCAGCAGGATCTGCGCCGCGCGCTGGACAAGGTCCACGGAGCAGTCAAGTGACCCCGCTGGCCCATATCGCCGCCCTGCCCGTGCGGTTCTACCGGCTGGTGTTCAGCCCCTGGGTCGGCCACGGCTGCCGCTATCAGCCAACCTGTTCTGCCTATGCACTGGAAGCGCTGGAAAAGCATGGCGGGATCAAGGGCAGCTATCTGGCCGCGCGCCGCATCCTGCGGTGCCACCCCTGGGGCGGCTCGGGCATCGACAATGTTCCGCCCTGCAAGCACGATCACTGATGCGCCGTTGCCCGGCGCCGCGAATACAGGTAATGCGCCCCCATGCTTGATGATGCTGACGATATCCACCCGCTGTTCTTTGGTGCGCCCAAAACCACCGAGTTCAAGAAGCTGCGCAAGCGGCTGGTTCAGAACGTGCGCGAGGCCGTCGATCAATACGGCATGATCGAACCGGGCGCGCGCTGGCTTGTCTGCCTGTCGGGCGGCAAGGACAGCTATACCCTGCTGGCGATCCTGTATGAACTGAAGTGGCGCGGGCTGCTGCCGGTCGATCTGTTGGCCTGCAATCTCGATCAGGGGCAACCCGGATTTCCGGCGACGGTCCTGCCGGACTTCCTGCAAAAGATGGGTGTTCCGCATCGCATCGAATACCAGGACACCTACTCCATCGTGATGGACAAGGTGCCCCAGGGCCGGACCTTCTGCGCGCTTTGTTCGCGACTGCGGCGCGGCAACCTATACCGCATCGCCCGCGAGGAAGGCTGCTCGGCGGTCGTGCTGGGGCACCACCGTGACGACATCCTGGAAACCTTTTTCATGAACCTCTTTCACGGCGGGCGCCTGGCGACGATGCCCCCGAAACTGGTCAACGAAGAGGGCGACCTGTTCGTTTATCGCCCCCTCGCCCATGTGGCCGAGGCCGATTGCGAACGCTTTTCGGCGGCGATGAACTATCCCATCATTCCGTGTGACCTATGCGGCAGCCAGGACGGCCTGCAACGCCAGCAGGTCAAGCAAATCCTTGATGGATGGGAAAAAAACAGCCCCGGGCGGCGCCAGGTCATGTTCAAAAGCCTGATGAATATCCGCCCCTCGCACATGTTGGATCCCAAGCTTTTCGACTTTGCCGGGCTGATGCGGTCGGCAAGCGTTGAAAATTCGCCGGAAAACAACGCCCCGCGTTAAGAGCCGAGTTACCCCTTTCCCCTAGTTTCCGATCCAAGACATGGAAAGGACGCTGGATGAAGGCCGCTTTCAACGCACGACTGGGCAGATTGCGCATGGCCCTCCGACGGGGCCTGTACGGCCCTCAGGCTCTGGCCTTTCTGCCAGCGGTCGCCTTGTCCGCCTTCTGGTTGGGGGGCGAACCGTTCTTGCTGATCACGGCGCTTGGCCTGCCCTTGCTGTATTTTGCTTCGGGTGGGTTTTCGGGCACCTCGGAATCTTCGGATGCCCTGTACGGGCAGGTCGATATCGTCAATACGATCGCCGCCAATGCCATGGCAAACGATGCGCTTGACCGCGCCAAAAGCGCCAATCTTTCAACCGCCTGCATTCTTGTGGATGTCGACGGGCTTGAGGAAATCGCCCTGCGCGCCGGCGAAACCACGGCGGAAACCCTGCGCGATCTGACCCTGACCCGTCTGCGCAACACGCTGCGCCGCGATGACCGGGCTGTCCGGATCAGCGACAACCGCTTCATGGCCCTGCTGGCGCCGTCGCTGCGTCTGGACCTTGAGGCGCTGTTGCAGCTGTCGACACGGCTGCAAACCTCGCTCGAGGAACCTGCCTCCGTCGACAATTCCATGCGCTATCTCTCGGCCTCGATCGGGTTTTGCGGCAGTCCCAGGCTGAAGCCTGGCGCGGGCGGCGAACAGTTGATCGAATCCGCGCAGGTCGCCCTGTCCGAAGCCATCACAAACGGCCCTTCGGCGATTCGCGCTTGGTCCGACAACATGCGTGCGGCGCATTCGGCGCAGAAATCCCTGCAAAGCGAAGTCGACAAGGCGCTGGACAATGGTCAGATCCAGCCCTGGTTTCAGCCGCAGGTCTGCACCTCGACCGGCAGCATCAGCGGCGTCGAAGCCTTGGCCCGCTGGATCCACCCCGAACGCGGAATAGTGCCGCCCGCCCAGTTCCTGCGCTGCCTTGAAGAGTCGGGCAAGATGGACCGCCTGAACGAGGTGATCTTGCAGCACAGCATGACCGCCTTGCGCAGCTGGGATCAGGCCGGCCTGGACATCCCCCGTGTCAGCGTGAACTTTTCCGAGGTAGAGCTGCGGGATCCGCGGCTGTCGGAACGCATCCAATGGGAAATGGACCGCTTTGGCCTGACGCCGCATCGGCTGGGTATCGAAGTGCTCGAAACCGTGATCGCCGGCGCGCCCGAGGGCATCGTGGCCCGCAACATCGTCGAACTGGGGCGGCTGGGCTGCCACATTGACCTGGACGATTTCGGCACCGGCCATGCCTCGATCGCCGCATTGCGCCGCTTCAAGGTGCATCGGTTGAAAATCGACCGCAGCTTTGTGACCCGCATCGACCGCGACGAAGATCAGCACCGCATGCTTGCCGCCATTCTTGGCATGGCTGACCGACTTGGCCTTGAAACCCTGGCCGAAGGCGTCGAAAGCCTGGGGGAACATGCGCTTTTGTCACAGCTTGGCTGCGATCATGTTCAGGGCTTTGGCATTGCGCGCCCGATGCCGACGGATCAGATTGTCGACTGGGCCCGCGAATATGCCGAAAAGATCGCCGAGGCACAAATCATGGGAAGAAAATCGGGCTGAGGCCATCGCTGTCACCCCCGCCCCGTGTCGGGCGGCCCCATCGCCAGGCCCGGACAGCGCGCCGCGCAGGGGTCACCAAAGGCGCGCCGGGGGCGTCAATCCGGTCGCCAGACCCGAATCCGCTTGACCTTTGGCCCTCGGGGCGTTTGAACCCGGCGAGTAATCCGGAAAGGTAAAGGCGGCGGTCCCCATGGACGATCAGAACAAGAACCTCATCCTAGCCACAGCGCTCAGCTTCGCGGTCATCCTGGTATGGTTCCTCTTGTTCCCACCACCCGAACAAGCGTCCCAGGACCCCAACGCCCCCGTTGTGACACAGACCGAAGGGGCACAAGCCCCCGATGTGGCGGCTGCGCCCTCTGTGGCACCGGCCGATGCCGCGACTCCCGACGCGGGCGCGCAGGCGCCTGCCGCGGCACAGGCCGCGCGCCTGCCGCTGGACACCCCGCGCCTTGAAGGGTCGATTTCCCTGACCGGCGGCCGGATTGATGACCTGCGCCTGAAGGACTATCGCGTGTCGCTGGAAGACGACGCCGAGATCGTCCAGATGCTGCAACCGGTCGGCAACGACTCGGCCTATTACGCGCTTTATGGCTGGGCCCCCGGTGCCGGCCTTTCGCTGGACGACGTGCCCGGTGCCAACACCGAATGGTCGGTCGAAACGGGCGAAACCCTGACGGTGGACACCCCGGTAACCCTGCGTTGGGACAGCCCCGCCGGCCTGATCTTCCGCCGGACCATCTCGATCGACGAAGATTTCCTGTTCACCGTCACTCAGGCCGTCGAAAACATCAGCGCCGGTACGGTCGCCCTTGCCCCTTACGGCATTCTTGCCCGCCATGGGGAACCCGCCAACCTCAAGAACTTCTTCGTCCTGCACGAAGGCGTGGTCGGCATGGCCGATGGCAAGTTGACCGAAACCGACTATGACGACATGCCCGATTTTTCCGTCATTCCCAGCGAAGGCGCCCGCGCCGAGGTGACCCAGGTTGCCGAAAACGGCTGGATCGGCTTTACCGACCATTACTGGATGACAACCCTGATCCCGGCCCCCGGCAGTGCCTTCAAGCAGGTCGCCAAATACGACGATCGCCGCGACATCTATCAGACTGAAACCGTGCTGCCGACAATGCAACTGGCCGACGGCCAGAGCCAGCAGGTCACGACCCAGCTGTTTGCCGGCGCGAAGGAATGGGAAACCATCCGCGCCTATCAGAAGAACGGCATCGCGGGCTTTATCGACTCCATCGACTGGGGCTGGTTCTTTTTCCTGACCAAGCCGATCTTTGCCGTGCTGCACTGGCTGAACGCCATGATCGGCAACATGGGCATCGCCATCATCGGCTTGACCCTTGGGATCAAGGCGCTGCTGTTCCCGCTGGCTTACAAATCCTACGTCTCGATGGCCAAGATGAAGGAACTGCAGCCCGAGATGGAAAAGATCAAGGAGCGTACCGGCGACGATCGCCAGAAGCTCCAGCAGGAAATGATGGCGCTCTATAAAAAGGAAAAGGTGAACCCCGCAGCGGGCTGTCTGCCGATCCTGATGCAGATCCCGATCTTTTTCTCGCTCTACAAGGTGATCTTCGTCACGCTTGAATTGCGCCACGCGCCCTTTTTTGGCCCCTTCCAGGACCTCAGCGCGCCGGACCCGACCAGCCTTTGGAACTTTTACGGCCTGCTTCCCTGGGCCTCGCCCGAACCGGGCAGCATCATGGCGCTGGTCTTTATCGGCATCCTGCCGCTGCTGCTGGGCATTTCCATGTTCCTTCAGCAAAAACTGAACCCGGCCCCGACCGATCCGACGCAAAAGATGATCTTTGCCTGGATGCCTTGGGTCTTCATGTTCATGTTGGGCGGCTTTGCCTCGGGTCTGGTGGTCTACTGGATTGCCAACAACACGATCACCTTTACCCAGCAGTACCTGATCATGCGCAGCCAGGGCTACAAACCCGATTTGCTGGGCAATATCACCGGCAAAGCGGACAAGCCCGAGCCTGCGAAGAAAAAATGACGGCGCGCGTCACAGACATCTGGCGCTTTCCGATCAAGAGCCACGGACGCGAGTCCGTGGCTTCGGTCGCTCTTGAGGCCGGGAAAACCCTGCCCTGGGATCGGCTTTGGGCCGTGGCCCATGACCAATCCGATGCGGATGGCAGCGCATGGGTATCCTGCCGGAACTTTTCCATCGGGACCAAGGCCCCTGCCCTTGCGGCCATCACTGCCCGGCTGGACGAGGCGGCCGCCACGATCACCCTGTCCCACCCGCAGCGCGACGATCTAACCTTTCGCCCCGATGACGAAGGCCAAAGGCTGATCGACTGGGCGGGCGGGTTCATCCCCGAAAACCGGGCGCAATCGGCGCGCGTGGTGCGCGGCGCGGCTCAGGGCTTTTGCGACAGCGATTTTCCCAGCGTGACTCTATGCAACCTGTCCTCGCACCGGGCGGTGGAACAGCGCGTCGGTCACCCCCTGTCGCCGTTGCGCTGGCGCGCCAATTTCTGGTTCGACGGCGCCGCCCCTTGGGAAGAATTCGACTGGGTCGACCGCGACGTCCAGATCGGCGAGGCGGTGTTGCGCGTGTGCGAACGCACCGACCGCTGCCTTGCCACACACAACAATCCGGAAACCGGCCTGCGTGACGACAACGTCCTTGGCGCACTCGACACCTGGGGGCACCGCGATTTCACGGTCCGTGCACAGGTGATCCAGGGCGGCCGCGTGGCCCAAGGTGACAAGGTAATTCGACTATGACGACACTTCCCTTCCCCCTCGCGGACGAACCCGATGACCAGGCCCGCGAAACCGGACGCCTGCTGTTCGCCGGCGAGGTCGAGTTCCTCAAAGGCGTCGTCGGCATGGACGGCCTGCCCCCCGACGACCGGATCGAGGTCTGCTTTGCAGGCCGCTCGAACGTCGGGAAATCCAGCCTGATCAACGCCCTGACTGGGCGCAAGGGGATCGCCCGCGCCTCGAACACGCCGGGCCGCACGCAGGAAATCAACTTTTTCACGCTGGGCGACGAACGGTTTCTGGTCGACCTTCCGGGCTATGGCTATGCCAACGCGCCCTTGGCCGTGGTCGAGAAATGGCAACGCCTGCTGAAACAATACCTGTCGGGCCGCGCCAACCTGCGCCGCGCCTTTGTGCTGGTCGATCACCGCCACGGCGTCAAAGCCGTCGACGAGGAAATCATGACCCTGCTCGACCGCTCGGCCGTCACCTTTCAGGTCGTGCTGACCAAAGAGGACAAGGTCAAGGAAAAGGACCGCGCCGCGATCCTGACCCAGGTGCGCGAAAAGCTGTCCAAGCACCCGGCCGCCTATCCCGAAATCGTCGTGACCAGCAGCGAAAAGGGCGACGGAATCGAAACTTTGCGGGCGATCATCGCAGGACTGGCCTAGAATTCCGCTGCGGGGCGGGGCAGAGTTGCCCCAGACCTTCCCAGTGGACTGGACCATGAGAAAGCAAAGCATGAACCGTGATTGGATCGCCACCGCCCGGACCCTGTCCGAGGCGCTTCCTTATCTGCAACGTTACAGCGGGGCGATTGTCGTTGTGAAATTCGGCGGAAACGCCATGGGCGACGAAGACGCGATGGCCGAATTCGCCCGCGACATCGTGCTGATGCGTCAGGTCGGCCTGAACCCCGTGGTCGTGCACGGCGGCGGACCGATGATCAACGACCTGCTGAAACGGCTGAATATCGAATCGCGCTTTGTCCGGGGCAAGCGCGTCACCGATCAGGCCACCGTCGAGGTGGTCGAAATGGTCCTGACCGGCCTTGTGAACAAGCGCATCGTGCAGGCGATCATGGATCAGGGTGGCCGCGCCGTTGGCCTGTCCGGCAAGGACGACGACATGATGGTCTGCGAGGCCGACGATCCCGAACTGGGCTTTGTCGGGAAACCGGTTGAAATGAACGTGCAGGTGCTGCGCGACCTGTTCAACGCCGGGATCATCCCCGTCGTGGCCCCCGTCGCCACCGGCATGAACGAGAACGAAACCTTCAACGTCAACGGTGACACCGCCGCCGGGGCCATCGCGGGCGCGCTCAAGGCCGATCGCCTGCTGCTGCTGACCGATGTGCAGGGCGTCAAGAATGCCGAGGGCGAGGTTGTGACCGAACTGACCCCCGAAGAGGTTATCAAGATGACCGAGGATGGCGTGATCGCCGGTGGCATGATCCCCAAGACCGAAACCGCCCTCAAGGCCATTCAGGACGGCGTTCGCGGCGTGGTCATCATCGACGGGCGCGTGTCGAATGCCTGCTTGCTCGAACTGTTCACCGAACATGGCTCGGGCTCGCTGATCCGCTCGGCCTCTCTACCGCCGCGCAAATGACCTCAGTGACGCTGCTGGATACGCAGGCCCGCGCCATGGGCCTGCGTCTTCGCGGCGCGCTGCATCCAACCCCCGAGGACGACGCGCCAGACGGCAGCGGCACGGTGCTGCTGCTTGGCCCGGACGAGCCCGCCTTTTGGGGTCAGTTCACAACTTCTGCCGAATACCAGGACGGTCTGCCCGACCCCCTGGATCGCTGGTCAAAACGCTGTATCGGCGCGCTGGCAGACAGTTGGGGGGGAACGGCTGTGTTTCCTTCGGACGGGCCGCCCTATCCGCCCTTCATCCGCTGGGCTGAACGGTCCGGGCAGGCCTGGCCGTCGCCGGTGCAGCTGTTGGTACAGGCCGACGCAGGGTTGTTCATCAGCTACAGGGGCGCCGTCGCCCTGCCCGACCGCCTTGCGCTGCCCACGCCCGGGCAACGCCCCTGCGACGACTGCGCGACACCGTGCAGCAGCGCCTGCCCGGTGGGCGCGCTGCGCGAAGGCCAGGGCTATGACGTGCCGGCCTGCATGGCGCATCTGCGCAGCCCCCAGGGGGCGGCCTGCCGTGACGGCTGTCTTGTCCGCCGTGCCTGCCCGGTGGCGCGGGATTTTTCCCGCGATCCCCGGCAATCCGCTTTCCACATGGCCGCCTTTCTGGGAGAGTAGCGCGCATGAAACGCCTGATCCTGATGCGTCACGCCAAGTCCGACTGGTCCTTCAACCTCGAAGATCACGCACGCCCCCTGAACACGCGCGGGGTCAAGTCCGCCAAGGCGCTTGGCGACTGGCTGCGCCGCACCGGCACCCTCCCGGACGAGGTGCTGTGCTCGGACGCGGCGCGCACGCGGGAAACGCTGAAGCTGCTGGGGATCGACGCGCCAATCCGCTTTGACGCCGATCTGTATCTGGCTGAACCGGAGCGGATGCTGGACCGGTTGCGCGACGCCACCGGCGACACCGTCCTTCTGATCGCGCATAACCCCGGCATCTGCGCGCTGGCGCATGATCTGCTGGCAGCCGAGCCGGACCATGACCGGTTCGACACCTATCCCACCGGCGCGACGCTGGTGGCGCAATTCGATATCGACAGCTGGGAAACGCTAGAGCCCGGCACAGGCCGGGCTCTGGACTTCGTGATTCCGCACGATCTGATCGAAACCTGATGCAGGGCGGGGGTAGTCCCCCGCCGTTGCTTCAGTGGCCCAGGATCTGGCTCAGGAACAGCTTGGTGCGCTCGTTCTGCGGGTTGTTAAAGAACTCTTCGGGTTCGTTCTGTTCCACGATCTGGCCCTGATCCATGAAGATCACGCGGTTTGCCACCTGGCGGGCAAAGCCCATCTCGTGGGTCACGCAGAGCATGGTCATGCCCTCTTCGGCCAGCTCGACCATGGTATCCAGAACTTCCTTGATCATCTCCGGGTCCAGCGCCGAGGTCGGTTCGTCGAACAGCATGATGCGCGGGCGCATGCACAGGCTGCGCGCGATCGCCACACGCTGCTGCTGACCACCCGAAAGCTGACCGGGATATTTGTCGGCCTGTTCCGGGATCTTCACCTTTTCAAGGAAATGCATCGCGATTTCCTCGGCCTCTTTCTTGGGCGTCTTGCGCACCCAGATCGGCGCCAGCGTGCAGTTTTCCAGAATCGTCAGATGCGGGAACAGGTTGAAGTGCTGAAAGCACATGCCAACCTCGGACCGGATCTTGTCGATGTTCTTGATGTCCGAGGACAGCACCGTGCCATCGACCGTGATCTTGCCCTTCTGGTGTTCTTCAAGCGCGTTGATGCAGCGGATCAACGTCGACTTGCCGGACCCGGACGGGCCCGCGATCACGATCCGTTCGCCGCGATAGACGGTCAGGTCGATGTCGCGCAGCACGTGAAAGGTGCCGTACCACTTGTTCATGTTCTCGATGCTGATCGCGACCTCGTCGGACACCTGCATCTGGACGTTGTGCGTTTCGGGAAGAACTTCGTTCATATCTTCCACTCCTTTTCTAGCGCTACCGCTTTCGCTTCGTAAGCGCGTTATCGGTGATCGGTGGCAAGCTTACGCTCAAGCCACTGTGAGTATTGCGAAATGCCGTAGCAGACCGGGAAGAACATCAGGATCGCGAAACCCCAGAGCTCCCAATACACGCCGTTCCATTCGGTCGATGCCAGGATCGGCCCGCGGATCATCCCCACAAGGTCGAACATCGAAATGACCGATACCAGCGTGGTGTCCTTGAACAGGCCCACGGCGACGTTGACGATCCCGGGGATCGAGATCTTCAGCGCCTGCGGCATGATGATCAGGCGCATTGATTGCGCATAGTCCAGCCCCAGACTGTCCGCCGCCTCGTACTGCCCCTTGGGCAAGGCAGCCAGACCGCCCCGGATCACCTCGGCGATATAGGCCGAGCTGAACATGGTGATCATGATGATCACCCGCAGGATCAGGTCAAAGTTGCTGCCCGGCGGCAGGAAGTAAGCCAGAACCACGTTCGCCACGAACAGCAAGGTGATCAGCGGCACGCCGCGGATGAACTCGATGAAGACGACGCAGATCCACTTGATGATCGGCATGTGCGACTGACGCCCCAGCGCCAGCAGGATACCGATGGGCAGCGACAGCGATACGCAGACCGTGCCAAGGATAAAGTTCAGCATGAACCCACCCATGTCGCGGCTTGGCACAGGCTCCAGCGCCAGCAAACCGGACATGGCCCCCGACAGAAAGCCCCCGATGAACCAGACGACAAAGGCGGCGACGACGGCGGCGCCCAGCGCCCCGGCAAAGCTTTGTGCCTCTACCTTCTTGAACACCGCGTAGGCGGCGATGAACCCGACCAGCGCCACGATCGGCGTCAGGATCGTGCCACCCCAGATCAGCCAGAAGGCCAGAAAGGGATACAGCGCGGTAAAGAACAGCACCTTCTTCGGCACATACATCGCGAACAGCAGCGGGGCCGCCGCGACGAACAAAAGGACAAAGGCCAGCGTCGGACGCCAGTATTGATCGGGCGGGTATTTGAACCCGAACAACAGCTGGTTCCAGCGCTCCGTCAGGACCGAAAAACAGCCCCCCGCCGCGCCGTCCAGCACTTCGCGGCATTCCGCCAGCGACGAGGTCGTCCAGACCCCGCCCAGGAACCACGGAAGGAAGCCGGCAAGGATCTTGTAGATCAGAAACAGCGCGACCACGGTCAGGATCGCGTTGAACCAATCCGGGAACAGGTTGGCGCGCACCCATTTGACCGCCCCGGCCTCGGACGTGGGCGGCGCCTGTTCCGGCAGCATGGTGTCGCGGACGAAGGCGACGGTTTGTGCATGTGTGTCACTCATGTCAGCGCTCCTTCAGCTTCACGGCATTGTTGTAGACGTTCATGATGCCCGAAATCGCCAGGCTGATCGTCAGGTAGAACAACATCAGCAGCAGCACGCATTCGATGGCGCGCCCCGTCTGGTTCAGGGTGATCCCGCCCAAGGTGCCGGTCAGATCCATATAGCCCACGGCGATGGCCAGCGACGAATTCTTGGTCAGGTTCAGGTACTGTGAAATCAGCGGCGGAATGATGACCCGCAGCGCCTGCGGCAGGATCACCAGGTTCATGATCCGGTTCGGGCGCAAACCCAGCGACGCGGCCGCTTCGGTCTGGCCCTTGCTGATCGCCAGGATACCGGCACGGACGTTCTCCGCGATGAAGGCGGCGGTATAGATCGACAGCGCAAAGGTCAGCGCAATCAACGAGTTCCGCGCAAAGATCCCGCCCTGAAAGTTGAAGCCTTTCAGTTCCGGGTATTCCAGCGTGATCGGCTGACCGGCCAGAAAGAACACAAGGATCGTGGGAACAAGGAACATCGCGATCGACGGCCAGAAGGTCGGCAGCATCTGCCCCTTCTGGAACAGCATCTTGCGGGCATGCGCCCGGTACAGGAAGATCCCGATGATCGACAGGACAAAGGCCGCGATCACGATGGCAGACCCATCACCAAAGATCGGCTTTGGCGAATAAAAGCCGCGTCCGGTAAAGGCAAAGGAATCCAGGACCATGCTTGCGGTGGCGTTGTCTCCGCGGAAATCGCGCGGCTGCGGCAGGATCGCGACAAAGACCTGCATGACGATCAGGATCCAGATCAGCACCGGCACGTTGCGGAAAATCTCGACGTAGATGGCCATCAGCTTGCTGATCAGCCAGTTCTTGGACAGGCGCAGCACCCCGACGATCACGCCGATTACCGTGGCCATGACACAGCCCAGCACCGCGACCAGCAGCGTGTTCAGAACCCCGACCACGGCGGCGCGCATGTGGGTCGACTGGCTGTCATATTCGATCAAGCGCTGGTTGATGTCGTAACCGGCAGGCTTGCCAAGGAAATCGTAACTGATGTTCAGACCGGCCGCGGCCAGGTTCCGCACAAGGTTCAAGCCCAGATAGGACATCAAGGCGATCAGGCACAAAAGCGCGATGAACTGGAAGGTGTAGGATCGGTAGCGCGTGTCGTTGATCAGCTGCGATAGCCGGAACGACTCGACCGGAGGGTCGGTGAGCGTCGACATATGATCATCCCTGTTGTGTCCGCAATTATCAAGGCTGACGGTTTGCCCGTTCTGAGTGCCACGGCGGAATTCTTGTTGTTGGAAATCGGAGAAAGGGCGCGGGTTGACCGCGCCCTTTCCATTGATGGATTTAACGGAACGGCGGGGTGTAAAGCAGACCGCCGTTGGTCCACAGCGCGTTCAGACCGCGCGACAGGCCGATCGGGGTGTTCTCGCCGATGTTCTTTTCGAACAGCTCGCCATAGTTGCCGCCGGCCGAAATGGCACGAACGGCCCAGTCGGCGTCAAGACCCAGCATGCCACCAAGGTTGTCCTCGGTGCCCAGAAGACGGTTGATCTCCGGGTTCTCGGTGCCGGCCTTCAGCTCTTCGATGTTGGCCGAGGTCACGCCCAGCTCTTCGGCTGCGATCAGCGCGTTCAGGGTCCAGCGGGTGATATCCGCCCACTCGTTGTCGCCGTGGCGAACCAGCGGACCCAGCGGCTCTTTCGAGATGATTTCGGGCAGAACGACGTGGTCGCCCGGGTTCTCGAATGCGGCGCGGGTTGCGGCCAGGCCGGATGCGTCCGTGGTGTAGACGTCACAGGCGCCTTCCAGGTACAGCGGCTGCGCTTCTGCGTTGGTTTCGATCGGAACCGGCTCGTAGCTGATGTTGTTGGCGCGGAAGAAGTCCGCGAGGTTCAGCTCGGTGGTGGTGCCGGTCTGGATACAAACGGTTGCGCCGTCAAGTTCCTTGGCCGAGCTGACGCCCAGTGCCTTGGGAACCATGAAGCCCTGACCATCGTAGTAGTTGATACCGATGAATTCGAACTTCAGGTCGACATCGCGCGAGAAGGTCCAGGTGGTGTTACGTGCCAGCAGGTCGATTTCACCCGAGGCCAGCGCGGTAAAACGCGTCTTGCCGGTGGTCGGCACGAATTCCACTGCGGTCGGGTCGCCAAGCACGGCGGCCGCGACGGCACGGCAGACGCCGACGTCAAAGCCATCCCAATTGCCATTCGCGTCCGGCGCAGCAAAGCCGACCAGACCAGTGGTGACACCGCAGTTCAACTTGCCACGTGCTTTCACATCGTCCAGCGTGCCGGCGGATGCCACGGTGGCCGCCATGCCAGCAACGGTCAGCGCGCCAAGGATCACGGTTCTTTTCATGTTTACCTCTTCCTGTTTTCCCCGCCTCAAGGGCGGTTTTGGGGTTCCCGCCATGCGGGCTATCATAAGCAAAGGAGGGGCATACCCCTCCAATGATCAAGAGTTTGGGCGGATTCCGGCCAAAACGTCAAGGCAAGATGCCGTGTAAACAGGCACTGCAGGCCCGGTTGCCCAAAGGTAAACCGGGTTGTTTGCGCCTTGCGCAACCCGGGCGTCAGCCCACCAGTCGGAAAAAGCGCGATGCGTGCAGGAATTCACCGCGTTTGTGGACGGCCAGCGCGGTCGCCTCTTCGTCTTCGCCCCATTGTTCTTCCTGCCAGGTCTCGTCGATGCGTGACAGTTGCCAGATCTGGTCGGCGGGCAGGTGGTCATGCGCGGCGGCAAAGCCCAGCACCAGCGACCCGGTCATCGACACCAGATCGTGAAAGGCTGCCAGGGCAAAGGGGTTCAGATCGTGGACCTGGCGGGCCAGATGCGTCAGGGCCTGCGGCGCCTGCGGGGCATGGATGACACCGCTGCGCGGTTCCAGCCGCGCGCCCAGCGCCGTCTCGGCCCAGTCCAGCATGGGGTCCCAGGCCTCGATCTGGCGCTGGACCAGTTCCTGCGGATGGTCGGCGCGATAGCACAGCAGATCCGCATCGCCATAGGCGGCCAGCATGTCGGCGACCTCGGCGTGCTGCGTCGCCACCTTGTCCAGCGCGGAATTCGCGGTGCGGGTAAAGGGCATGGTCTTGGGGTTGACCTTGTCCTGCTGGGCCTGCCATTCGGCGGCGATTTCGCGCGCCAGCGCTTCGGTCGGGACAATCAGCGGCGTCTTGGCCGGGGTCTTGACCCCGCGCCCGTCCAGCAAGACGGTAAAGCCGCCCTCGACCGGGTTGATCTCAGTGTTCTGCCAAAAGCGTTTCGGGGCCCATTCGCTCATGAATTCAGTGCTCCAGTAGTTCCGTAATGGCCGTTTCCAGCGCGGCGGCGTCCTGCACAAGGCGCTGCGCGGCCGCCAGCGATGGCGCCGGGTGATAGCCCCAGCCAACGGCGATGGCCTGCACCTGCGCGGCATGGGCCATGTCGATGTCATAAGTCGTATCGCCGATCATCACCGCGCGCTGCGCGTCAACGCCGGCCTCGCGCAATGCGGTCAGGATCATCGAAGGATGCGGTTTCGACGGGTGATCGTCCGCCACCTGCGTCGTCACGAAAAACCGGCGCAGGTCCAGGCTGTCCAGCAGCGCATCCAGACCGCGCCGCGATTTGCCGGTGGCAATGCCCAAAAGCAATTCGTCCTGCCCATGCAACCGTTCGAGCAAGGCGCGCATGCCGGGATACAGCGGCGATGCCTCGGCCCCGCCGCTTTTGCGCAGCTCGAAATAGCGTTGTTTGTAGGCTTCGACCATCTGCGCCTGCGCGGTCTCGGACTGATCCGGCGCCAGTTTGGCCATGGCCAGAGGCAGTGACAGCCCGACAATCCCCAGCACATCGCCGCGCGTCGGCGCAGCCGCGCCCACCGAGGTAAAGGCCGACGCCATCGAGGCCAGGATATCGCCCTGGCTGTCGACCAGCGTGCCGTCGACGTCAAAGAGGACCAGCTTCAACGCGCTCATTGCAGCGACTCGAACGGATCATCCGCGGCAAAGCTTTCCTCCCAGCCCAGCGTTTCCCAGCTATGGGCCATGTGTTCCGGCAGCGGTGCCTTGACGGTGATCATCTTGTGGGTGACCGGGTGCTCGAAGGTCATCGACCGCGCGTGCAGGTGCAGCTTCTTGGAAATCACCCCGCCCAGTTGCGCGCCCCAGCCATCGCCCAGATTTTCCTGCCCGGACCCGCCGTATTTTCCATCACCAATGATCGGATGCCCGATCTCGGCCATATGCACGCGCAACTGGTGTGTGCGCCCGGTCAGCGGCTCCAGTGCGACCCAGGCGGCGCGGCTGGCCACCCGGTAAAGCGTGGCATAGAGCGAATGGGCGCGCTTGGCCCCCGGCGTCGCGTTCATGTCGCGCGGGTGCACGGCGATCATCTTTTCGCCCTCGCCCTTGTGACCATGACCCGCCGCCTTGACCAGGCCAAAGCGGATCTCGCCCAGATAGGGCGTTGGCACGCCCGCAACCAGCGCCCAGTAGATCTTGCGCGTTTCGCGGTGGCGCAGCGCGGCAGTCAGGCCCCGCGCCGCCTCGCGCGTGCGCGCCAGCAGCAAGACGCCGGATGTGTCCTTGTCCAGCCGATGCACCAGCTTGGGCTTGTCCTCAAGCCCGAACCGCAGCGCCTCGGCCAGCCCGTCGACGTGCTTGGTCTGTTTGCTGCCACCTTGGGTCGGCAGGCCCGGCGGCTTGTTCAGGGCGATCACGTGGTCGTCCTTGTAGATCACGCAGGCGCGGATCATCTCGGCGTCGGCCGGGCTGATCCTGGCGTCGGACTTGGGCTTGGCGGCCTGTTCGGCGGCGATTTCATCTGCATCGGGCAGCGGCGGGATGCGCACCTGTTGCCCGACCTCAAGCCGGGTCGCCGGTTTCACCCGCCCGCCGTCGACGCGCAATTCGCCCTTGCGGCACATCTTTTCGATGCGGCCCTGCGACAGATGCGGGAACATCCGTTTCAGCCAACGGTCAAGCCGCTGATCCCCGTCCCCGGGGCCGACGATGATGGTCTGAACGCGGCTCATGTGGCGATACTCCGGGCGATGAAAAGGCCGGCAAACAGCGCGGCGATGGACAGGATGACCGACCCGGCGACATAGCCCCCGGCGGCAGCGATCTCGCCGCGCTCGTACAGGGTGACGGCGTCCAGCGAGAAGGCGGAAAAGGTGGTAAAGCCGCCCAGCAGCCCGGTCATCAAAAGCGGGGCAAAGCGGTTGCCGCCCAGATGGGCCAGCAGCACGACCAACACGCCCATGGCAAAGGACCCGGCGATATTGACGATCAGCGTACCCCAGGGAAACCCCTTGCCCAGGAGACGGGCAGCGGTCAGCCCGGTCAGATAACGGGCGCTGGCGCCAAGGGCGCCGCCAAGGGCAACTTGAATCAGGGGTGTCATGGCGCTGCTGTCGCGCGTGTGACCCCTGTTGTCAAGTTTTCGCGCCTTTGCCGACGTTTCGTTCCCGCCGGAGCCGGGCAAAGTAATCGACCCGTTTGCGCAAATCCCGCTCGAACCCGCGTTCAACCGGATCATACCAGGCCTCGCGCGGCATATCGTCGGGGAAATAGTCCTGCCCCGAAAAGCCATCCTTGGCGTCGTGGTCATAGGCATAGCCCGCGCCGTACCCCTGATCCTTCATCAGCGATGTCGGCGCGTTCAGGATATGTTTCGGCGGCATCAGGCTGCCGGTGCGTTTCGCCGCCGCGCGCGCCGCCTTGTAGGCGACATAGGTGGCGTTCGATTTCGGCGCCAGCGCAACGTAGATCAGCGCCTGCGCGATGGCCAATTCGCCCTCGGGGCTGCCAAGGCGTTCATAGGTTTCCCAACTTTGCAGGCAGACGGCCTGCGCTTGCGGGTCGGCAAGGCCGATGTCCTCGACCGCCATGCGGGTGATGCGCCGGGCCAGAAACCGCGGGTCTTCGCCTGCCTCCAGCATCCGCGCATACCAGTACAGCGCCGCGTCCGGATCGGACCCGCGCACCGATTTGTGCAGGGCCGAAATCAGGTTGTAGTGGCCATCGCCGCCCTTGTCGTATTGCGCCGCGCGCTTCATCAGCCGGGTTTTCAGCGTGTCGGTGGTCAGCTTGTCCGTAACGCGCCACGACATGACCTGCTCGACAAGGTTCAGCAGCGCCCGCCCGTCGCCATCGGCCATTTCCAGCAGCGCCTCGCGCGCGGGGCCATCCAGCGGCAGGGCGCGGCCCAACTCCTGTTCGGCGCGCTGCACCAGAAGTTCGAGATCCGCCAGCGACAGCCGTTCCAGTACCAGCACCTGCGAGCGCGACAAAAGCGCCGCGTTCAGCTCAAAACTGGGGTTTTCCGTGGTCGCCCCCACCAGCAGGATCGTCCCGTCCTCCATATGCGGCAGGAACCCGTCCTGCTGCGCCTTGTTGAAACGATGGATTTCGTCGACGAACAGCAACGTGCCCTTGCCCTGGCGGCGACGCAGCTTGGCGGCCTCGAACACCTTGCGCAGGTCGGGCACCCCGGTGAAAATCGCGCTGATCTGGACAAAATGCAGGTCGGTTTCATCCGCCAGCAGCCGCGCGATGGTGGTCTTGCCCACCCCCGGCGGCCCCCAGAAAATGATCGAGCCCAAGGTTCCCGCCGCCAGCATCACACCCAGCGGCGCCTCGGGGCCCAGCACCTGCTGCTGGCCGATCACATCCGCCAGCGCGCGCGGCCGCAGCCTGTCGGCCAGGGGGCGCGGGCCGGTGTCAGGCGCGCCCGGGGCGCTGTCGAACAGATCAGCCAAGGGTCACAGCCGGAACCGCAGCACAAGGCGACGATTGCCGCGCTGCGCTTCGATCTGGATGTTCGGCGCGGCGCGGCGCAAAATCGCGTCAACCTCGGTCGGATCATCGACCGCCGCACCGTCGATCGCCTGCAGGATGTCGCCCGCCTGCAACCCGACACGCGCGCCAAAGGGGCCCGGGTTCAGCACCACGATGCCCTCATCCGGCAGGCCCGGCAGGCCCAGTTCGGCGCTGACCGCCGGGTTGACCCGCGCAAGGGCCAGCCCCGGCAGAATGCCGCGTTCGCCGATCACGGTGCGCTGCGCGGGCGGCTCATCCGGGGGGGCGATCATCGGCACATCGGCGCTGCGCTCTTGTCCGGCGCGGACATAGGTGATCTGCGCCGTCTCTCCGATCCCGCGCACGGACATGCGGAAAATCATCTCGGGCGGGGTGTTCACCGGTTGCCCGTCCACCCCCAGAACCACATCCCCCACTTCAAGCCCCGCCAGGGCAAAGGGACTGGCCGGATGAAGGTCCACGATGGCGATCCCGCCCGGCACGCCCAGACCCAGGCTTTCGGACAGGTCCGCATCCACCGGCTGACCGGTCATCCCGGCCCAGGGCCGCTGAAACGCGGTTTGCCCGTCCCGCGCCTGCTGCACGAATTGCTGCACCAGCGCAGAAGGGATCGCAAAGCCGATGCCGTTCGACCCGCCCGAGCGAGTCAGGATCGAGGTGTTCACCCCGACCAATTGCCCCGCCACGTCAATCAGCGCCCCGCCCGAGTTGCCGGGATTGATCGGCGCATCGGTCTGGATGAAATAGCCGCGCCCGTTGCCCGTGGCCGTGCCGGTGCGCGCAAGGCCCGACACGATACCGCTTGATACTGTCTGGCCGACGCCAAAGGGATTGCCGATGGCCAGCACCAGCTCGCCGACTTCGACGGTATCGCTGTCGCGCAAGCCCAGATAGGGCATGTCCTTGGCCCCCTGCAACTGCAGGATCGCAAGGTCCGATTCTTCGTCGGCCAACAACACCTGCGCATCGAATTCGCGGCGGTCGTTCAGAACCACGCGGATCTCGGTCGCCTGCCCCACCACGTGATAGTTGGACACGACAAAGCCGTCCTCGGACAGGATCACCCCCGAGCCCAGCGAATTCTGCACCCTTGGACGCGTATCGAAATCGCGAAACAACCGCCCGAACAAAGGATCGCCCGCAAAGGGGCTGCGGGCCTGCTGAACGACGCGGCGGGCATAGATGTTCACCACCGCCGGGGCGGCCTGTTTCACCAGGGGCGCAAACGACAGGCTGATCTCAGCCGGGCTGGTGGGAACGCGGGTCTCTGCCTGCAGGGCGCTGCCTGCAAGAACCGCAAGCGTCAAAGCGAGGATGATCTGCCTGAACATGGGAATCCCGGGTTGTTGGCGGTCCCCTTGATATGCGGGGCGGTGCAAGTGATTGCAAGTCTGCGCGCGCCTGCGCCTATGGCACAACGAAAAACCCCCGCCACGATGGACGGGGGGTTCGAAAAATCCGGGGTGGCCGGGATCAGTCTTCGGCGACTTCCGCCACTTCGGCGCGGGCCTTGTCGGCGGCGCCTTTGGCGTCGACGTCGCGGTCGACCAGTTCGATGATCGCCATGGGCGCCATGTCACCATAACGGAAACCAGCTTTCAGAACGCGGCAGTAACCGCCCGAACGCTCGGCATAACGCGGGCCGAGGATTTCGAACAGCTTGGCGACGTCCTTGTCTTCTTTCAGCTGAGCAGCGGCCTGACGGCGGGCGTGGATGTCGCCGCGCTTGCCCAGGGTGATCAGCTTGTCGATGACGCGCTTGAGTTCCTTGGCTTTCGGCAGGGTCGTCTTGATCTGCTCGTGCTCGATGAGCGAGCCGGCCATGTTCGAGAAAAGCGCCTTGCGGTGCTCATGGGTGCGGTTGAGGCGGCGATAGCCTTTTGCGTGACGCATGTGTCTTACTCCTAATTGCCCTCTACGGGCGGTTTTGCTTTGTCTGACCGGCGATGCGTGTCACCGGCTCTCCTTGGGGCTTATGCCCATCGTGCGGTAGGGCGGGCCGAAACCCGCCCTTCCAAATCAGAACGAATCTTCCAGCTTCTTGGCCAGGTCTTCGATGTTGTCGGGCGGCCAATCCTCGACGTCCATGCCAAGGTGCAGCCCCATACCCGACAGCACTTCCTTGATCTCGTTCAAGGACTTGCGGCCAAAGTTCGGGGTGCGCAGCATTTCTGCTTCGGTCTTCTGGATCAGATCGCCAATGTAAACGATGTTGTCGTTCTTCAGGCAGTTTGCCGAACGCACGGACAGTTCCAGTTCGTCCACTTTCTTCAGCAGAAGCGGGTTGAACTCGAGACCATCGTCGTCGTCCTGACGCGAAGCCGATTCCGGCTCGTCAAAGTTGACGAAGATCGACAGCTGGTCCTGCAGGATGCGGGCCGCATAGGCGATCGCGTCCTCGGGGGTGACCGAACCGTCGGTTTCGATCTTCAGGGTCAGCTTGTCATAGTCCAGCACCTGGCCCTCGCGGGTGGGCTGCACGTCATAGGCGACCTTTTTGACCGGCGAATAGATCGCGTCGATCGGGATCAGACCGATGGGCGCGTCTTCCGGCTTGTTCTTGTCCGCAGAGACATAGCCCTTGCCGGTGTTGACCGTCAGTTCCATGTAAACCTCTGCGCCCTCGTCCACGTGACAGATCACGTGATCGCGGTTCAGGATTTCGATGCCAGCGGATTCGCTGATGTCGCCAGCGGTCACGACACCGGGGCCCTTTGCCGAAATCGACAGGCGCTTGGGGCCTTCGACTTCCATGCGCAGGCTGACGCCCTTGAGGTTCAGAACGATGTCGGTGACGTCTTCACGCACACCGGCCACGCTCGAAAACTCGTGCAGGACGTTGTCGATCTGGACGCTGGTGATGGCTGCGCCCTGAAGCGAGGACAGCAGCACACGACGCAGGGCGTTGCCCATGGTCAGACCAAAGCCGCGCTCGAGCGGTTCGGCAACAACGGTGGCCTTGCGGGCCGGGTCATTGCCCGGCTTGATGTCAAGCGCGGTCGGCTTGATCAGTTCGGCCCAATTCTTGTGGATCATGCGGTCCCTCCATGCTTGTCCATGCCCCATGTCCGTAAGGCGCAGACTCCCGAGGTTTCAAAAAGACGTCAACGAGGCCGGACAGAATGCCCGGCCCCGCGTAACAGTAGTCAGATCAGACGCGGCGGCGCTTCGGCGGACGGCAGCCGTTGTGCGCCATCGGGGTCACATCACGGATCGAGGTGATGTTGAAACCGGCAGCAGCCAGAGCGCGCAGTGCGGATTCACGACCCGAACCGGGGCCCTGAACTTCCACTTCCAGCGTCTTGACGCCGTGTTCCTGGGCTTTCTTGCCTGCATCCTCGGCGGCCAGCTGGGCGGCGTAGGGGGTCGATTTGCGCGAACCCTTGAAGCCCATGGTGCCGGCGGACGACCATGCAATTGCGTTGCCCTGAACGTCAGAGATCAGGATCTTGGTGTTGTTGAAGGTCGAGTTCACATGAGCAACGCCAGCGGCGATGTTCTTGGAGACCTTTTTCTTAGCGCGACGAGTATCACGTGCCATTGGTCAGACCCTCCCTTATTTCTTCTTACCGGCAATGGCCTTTGCGGGGCCTTTGCGGGTACGAGCGTTGGTGTGGGTCCGCTGACCGCGGACGGGCAGGTTGCGACGGTGGCGCAGGCCACGATAGCAGCCAAGGTCCATCAGGCGCTTGATGTTCATCTGAACTTCGCGGCGCAGGTCACCTTCGACGGTGAAGTTTGCGTCGATGTGTTCGCGGATGGCCAGAACTTCGGCGTCGGACAGCTCGTTCACACGACGCGACAGGTCGATGTTCACGGCTTCGCAGATCTGCTGGGCAGATGCGGGGCCAATGCCAGTGATATAGGTGAGTGCGATCGGCACCCGCTTATGGGTCGGGATGTTAACGCCGGCAATACGTGCCACGTGTCATATTCCTTTTCGTTGCGAGCCCGTGATACCAGGCCCTTTTTTCACAACATGAGGCCCGAGGCATTTTTTGCCGCCGGGCCAAAGCTGATCAGGTGGTCGGTCAGCAGGGTGCGACCCGGCCAACGTCGATGATTCTCGGTCAGAGATAGGGGTGGGTAGGGGCATTTCAGCGGGAGGTCAAGCCCCCCTGCCTAGCCTTCGCACAGGTGGTAGGTTTCCGGCTCACCGCCGCTGCCGTGATAGACCGAAATCTGCCCGGTTTCAAACTCGCTCCAGCGGATCACAAAGACATCAGGGAACAGCGCGCCCGGCTCTTCGCAATAGCCCGCGCTGATGTGTTCCTGGAAACTGGTCCAGTCCGGCAGCGGCAGCGGATCGGCGATTTCGCAGTGATATTCGATGGCCCAGAACCCGGTGCCGTCAAAACTCATGCCGGCCTCGTTGCGGGCCATGTCGTCCATCGCGCACATCGCGGGATCGGTGACGAAACTGTAAGGGGTCTGCGCCAGTGCCGCGCCGGGCAGCAGGAAAAGGGCCATCAGGGGAATACGGATCATGCAAAGCCTCATCGGTTGAATACCGACCAGCCTACACGAAAAAGGCCGCGATGACGCGGCCTTTTGTGGATGCCTGTTCCGGTCCCGGATCAGCTGTCGAGCAGACCAGCCACACTGGCCTTCACGGCACCGATTTCACCCATGCCGTCGGTGCGGGCATACAGGCCCTTGGCATAGTAGTACCCCACCAGCGGCGAAGTCATCTTGTAATAGGCCATCAGGCGGGTGCGCAGGCTGTCTTCGTTGTCGTCGGCGCGGCGCTTGAACTCGGCCTTTTCCCGGCAGGAGGTGCAGACCCCATCGGCTGGGATCGGCTTGGTGTTGTCGTTATAGACCTCACCGCAGTTGCCACAGGTGGATCGGGCGGTGATGCGGGCGACCAGCGCCTCGTCATCGACACGCAGTTCGATCACCTTGTCCAGCGTGTGGCCCATTTCGGCCAGCAATTCGCCCAGGGCATCCGCCTGCTTCAGCGTGCGCGGGAAACCGTCAAAGATGAACCCGTTCGCCTTGGTGGTTTCCAGCTTTTCGCGGATCAGGCCAATGACGATCTCGTCTGTGACCAGCTCGCCGCGCGCCATGACATCGGCAACCAATTTGCCCATCTCGGTGCCGCTGTCCTTGGCCTCGCGCAGCATGTCGCCGGTGGACAGCTGGACCATGCCCCGCTCTTCGACCAGAATCCGTGCCTGAGTGCCTTTGCCCGCGCCCGGCGGTCCAAGAAGAATGATGTTCATCGCCGTGCGGGCCCCTTTTTCTTGCGAGCCTTACCCTTACCGCGCAGTTGCGATTTCTGAATAAGACCTTCGTACTGGTGCGCCAGAAGATGGCTTTGAACCTGCTGGATCGTATCCATCGTCACCGACACGACAATCAGGACCGAGGTGCCGCCAAAATAGAACGGGATGGCGAACTGACCGCGCAGGATTTCCGGCAGCAGACAGACCGCCGCCAGATAGGCCGAGCCCAGAACCAGCACGCGGTTGACCACGTATTCCAGATAGGCGGCGGTGTTCTTGCCCGGACGGATGCCGGGAACAAAGCCGTTCTGATTCTTCAGGTTGTCCGCCACGTCATCGGGTTTGAACGACACGTTGAAGGTGTAGAAATAGGCAAAGAACACGATCATCGCGGCAAAGAACAGCAGGTACAGCGGCTGGCCGGGGCCAAAGTAGGCCAGAATCGTCGACATGATCGGGCCCGCGTCAGACCCCGAGAAGGTCGAGATCGTGACCGGCAGCAACAGCAGCGAGCTTGCAAAGATCGCCGGGATCACGCCTGCCGGGTTCACCTTCACCGGCAGGTGGCTGTTCTGCGCCTCGGTCATCTTCATGCCGACCTGACGGCGCGGATACTGGATGGTGATCTTGCGCAGTGCGCGTTCCATGAACACCACAAAGGCGATCACGCCCACCACCATCAGCATCACACCAACGATGACGGCAGGGCTGATCGCGCCCGAACGGCCCGATTCAAAGAACTGCGCCAGCGCGGCGGGAACCTCGGCGATGATGCCGACAAAGATGATCAGCGAAATGCCGTTGCCAATGCCGCGTGCGGTGATCTGCTCACCCAGCCACATCAGGAACATGGTGCCGCCGACCAGCGTGATCACGACCGACGCGCGGAAATACCAACCCGGATCATGGGCAAGGTCGCCCGCCTCAAGGCTGGCGGCAAGACCGTAGGCCTGGAACAGCGCCAGCGCCACGGTGCCGAACCGGGTGTACTGGTTGATCTTCTTGCGGCCCTGCTCGCCCTCTTTCTTGAGTTGCTCAAGCGCGGGCACCATCGACGACAGCAGCTGCACGATGATCGAGGCCGAGATATAGGGCATGATGCCCAGGGCAAAGATGCCCATGCGCCCAAGCGCCCCGCCGGTGAACATCGACACCATGCCGCCGATCCCCTGCCCGGCCTGCTCCATGAATTCGCGCAGCGCCGCGCCGTCGATCCCCGGTACGGGAATGAAGGTGCCAAGGCGGTAAACGATCAACAGGCCAAGGGTAAAGAGGATACGGTTGCGCAGGTCGGTGGCTTTGCCTAGCGCCGACCAACTGGTGTTGGCGGCCATCTGCTCTACTGCGGATACCATGCGGGTCTCTCTTTTGAATTCAAACGCCGCCTCGATGCGTTTTCCAGCATCGGGCGGCGCTATAAGGAAAACTGGGATGTATGTAAGCGGCGCGTTGGCCGCTCACAACCCGTTTTATTCGGCAGCCGCCGTCACATTCAGGGCACCGCCCGCCTTTTCGACGGCTTCGATCGCGGCCTTGGAGGCGCCGGTCACGGAAATGGTGGCCTTGCCGGTCAGCGCACCTTTGGCCAGGACGCGGATACCGTCCAGCTTGCGGCGCACGGCACCGCTGGCAACCAGCGTGTCCTCGGTGATGTTGGCAGCGTCCAGCTTGCCCGCATCGATGAACTTCTGGATGATGTTCAGGTTGATGACAGCATAGGCCTTGCGGTTCGGCTTGTTAAAGCCACGCTTGGGCAGACGCTGGTACAGCGGCATCTGGCCGCCTTCGTAGCCATTGATGGCCACACCCGAACGCGACTTCTGACCCTTGATACCACGGCCACCGGTCTTACCCATGCCGGAACCGGCACCACGGCCAATACGTTTCTTGCGCTTGGTTGCGCCGGGATTGTCGCGCAGTTCATGCAGTTTCATAACGCTTCTCCTTTGCCGGATGTGCCCCCCGAAGCGTATGGGGCAACCACGGCTTTTCTTGGTTTTGATGAGTCGTGCTGCTACAGCACTCGCGGCGTATAGTAAAATGCTGCGCGGGGCGCAAGTTGAATGAACACTGAACCGAAAACCGATCCTTTGGAACTCTCAGTGGGTTTCTTCATCCGCGCTCAAGACTTCGCAACGTCCGCAAGGCACCTAAATAAGTCTGAGCTCAGCCTACGTACAGATGCGCCGGAATACTTGCTTTTGGCACACGCGTTGGAGCTCGTTTTGAAAGCCCATCTTTTGGCTTTGGGCGAAACGGTCAAGAATACCCAAGACTTCGGACACGATCTGAAGGCACTCTATGATGCAGTCCGACAAAAAACTCCCGAAGTCATAAGAACCGCCGAAAAAGGTGTCCGGCGGAAGTGGATCGATTTGTTGAAGAAAAAACGCGATCTCATGTTTGGCTCATCAAAAGCCAGTGATGTCACCTCGGTTCAACTGAAGGCCATGGGCTACATTTCCAATGAGGACATTGGTGCGTTGGCACCTGCCCCAATGGCAGACCTTGAGTGGCTTTCAGAACGTCACAAGTTTGAAGGTAGTATTTTTCGATACTTCAAACCGACCATCGACGCAGTCAGGCTCGTCACGTTTTTTGACCTTTCGGTTCAGACGCCATTCAAGTCCAATGCATGGCTTGTCGAAGAACTTGTGGCGTCGTTTCCTTATCCAGTTTTTCGTGACGGACAATGGCACATGATCTCTCTATCAACCAACTGACGACATGATGGTTCGTCGAAGGCCCATAGAGAAACCATTGACTTGGCCGCCCGCTTCCCCCATATGACCTTCAACTGCCGCACCCGCCGCGTGAGCGGGGCCGCTGGGCTTTTGATCCGATCTGCGCCCGCAGGCAGTTTTCTCAACCGGTACCCAATTCACGCGGGGGGCCAGCGCCTTGGCGGTCCTTGCGGCAATCCTGCCCCCGCGACCCGAGCCTGCGGCGTAACCCACGTGACGATCTGCCCCGGACCGGGCAGGCGCATGAACGTGCAGGGCATTTGCCTTGCCGAAAAGGAACATCTTTTGAATTTTGACTCGATGGGGCTTCCGGCCCGCCTTCTGGCCAACCTGGCCGAACTGAACATCTCTGAACCGACGCCGATCCAGATCCAGGCCATCCCCGAGGCCATGAAAGGCCGCGACGTGATGGGCCTTGCCCAGACCGGCACCGGCAAGACCGCCGCCTTTGGCCTGCCCCTTCTGTCCGCGCTGCTGCGCATCGAAGGCCGCCCCATGCCCAAGACCACCCGCGGTCTGATCCTTGCCCCCACCCGCGAGCTGGCAAAACAGATCGTCGACAACCTGCGCGCCTATGGCGCCGGCACCCAGGTGCGCGTCAACCTTGTGGTTGGTGGTCAGTCCCTGAACGCGCAGGCACAAAAACTGGCCAAGGGCTGTGACCTTCTGGTCGCCACTCCGGGCCGCCTGATCGACCTGATCGAACGCAAGGCCGTGCGCCTGGACATGACCGGTTTCCTGGTGCTGGACGAGGCCGACCAGATGCTGGACATGGGCTTTATCCACGCGCTGCGCCAGATCGCGCCGCTGCTGCGCAAGGACCGTCAGACCATGCTGTTCTCGGCCACCATGCCGAAACAGATGAACGAACTGGCGCAGGCATACCTCAAGGATCCGATCCGCATCGAGGTGTCGCCTCCGGGCAAACCGATCGAAAAGATCGAACAGTCGGTGCATTTCGTCGAACAGGCGCACAAGCCCAAGCTGCTGATCACGCACCTTGATCGTCACCGCGACGATGCCGCGCTGATCTTTGCCCGCACCAAGCACGGCGCTGAACGCCTGAAAAAAAGCCTTGAATCGCAGGGCTTCTCGGCCGGGTCGATCCACGGCAACAAAAGCCAGGGCCAGCGCGATCGCGCGCTTCAGGCCTTCCGCGATGGCGAACTCAAGGTGCTGGTCGCCACCGATGTTGCCGCACGCGGCATCGACATTCCCGCGGTGCGCTATGTCTACAACTACGATCTGCCGAACGTGCCGGACAACTATGTCCACCGCATCGGCCGGACGGCCCGCGCCGGCCGTGACGGCACCGCCGTGGCCTATTGCGCCCCGGACGAGATGGGCGAACTGAAGGCCATCCAGAAGGTGATGAAGCGCGACATCGACGTCGCCTCGGGCGAAGCCTGGGAAGGCGTCGCCAAGAAAAAGCCGAACGGCGGCGGCGGTCGTGGCCGTGGTGGCAAGCCCGGTGGCGGCGGTCGTCCTGGTGGCGGCGGCGGCGGCGGTGGCCGTCCCCAGCGCGCTCGCCGGTCCGGCGGCGGCAAGTCCCGCGCAGCCTGATACACCCTTGGAAAGCCGGGCCTCGCGCCCGGCTTTTTCTTTGCCCTCTGCTCGTCCGCCCTGCCATTACCAGCTCAAGACTCACTTTCGGAACGCCTTTGCCCGCGCTAGACTTGCCCAACACTTGGCCCGCGCGCGGCCTGGCTGCCCTGGCCACACACCGCGCCCCTTGAAAGACCGCGCAGATGGATCTGGACCCGAACACCGACCTGAGTTTCACCCGCACCCTGCCCATCGCCCCCGCGCTGGTCTGGGACTGCTGGACAACCCCCGCACACATCAAACACTTCTTTGTACCCAAACCCCATTCGATCAAATCCTGCGACATTGACTTGCGCGTCGGCGGGCGGTTCAACACCGTGATGGTGGTGAACGGGCAAGAGATGCCCAATTCGGGCGTCTATCTCGAGGTGATCCCGGGCCAGCGCCTGGTCTTTACCGACGCCTATACCGAAGGCTGGAAACCCGCCCCCGATCCGTTCATGACCGCGATCCTTGACCTGAAACCCGACGGCAAGGGCGGCACGATCTACACCGCCACCGCACGCCACCGGTCAACTGAAACACGCGAAGCCCACGAAAATATGGGATTTTACGATGGCTGGGGCACCGTGGTCGATCAACTGGTCGACTACGCCCGGACTCTGTAAAGCCCGCTAGCGCACCGACACCGGCAGCGTGGCAAACCCCCGGAACCGGGCCAGCGGCACCCTTGTCCTGTCCCCGGTCTGGCGGATTTTCGGAAAGCGCTGCACCAACTGGCCCAGGGCAATCTTGCCCTCGACCCGCGCCAGCGACGCCCCCAGACAGACATGAATGCCGGTGATAAAGGCGATGTGACGGTTCGGTTTGCGGGTGATATCCACCGCGTCGGGGTTTTCAAACACCGCCGGATCACGGTTCGCCGCCGCGATCGAGGTGTGGATATAGGTGCCCTTGGGAATGGTTTGCGTCGACAATGCGATATCCGCCCCCGCCAGCCGGTTACCGATCTGCAACGGGCTTTCCACCCTCAGGAATTCCTCGATGGCCGGGGTGATCAGGTCCGGCTGATCCAGCAGCAGCCGATGCTGATCCGGATTGTCGAACAGCACCCCCATCGCATTGCCGACAAAGCTGGTCGTCGTCTCATGCCCCGCGTTCAGCAGGAAAATGCAGTTCTGGATCAACTCTTCCTGCGTCAGGCGGCGGCCTTCGTGTTCGCCGAAAATCAGCGCATCCAGCACTTCGCCCTGCAACGCCCCGTCGGGATTGGCGCGGCGATGGTTGATCAACTCGTTCAGGATTTCGCCGAACTCGACCACCGCCCTGTTGCCCGCGTCCAGCCGATCCTGCGGTACAACCGGATCAAGCGCGCCCAGAATGGCCAGCGAATAATCACGCAGTTTCGACCGGTACTCTTCCGGGATACCCAGCATGAAACTGATGATCTCGGTCGGCAGCACCTTGGCGAAATCGTCGATCAGGTCCAGATCGCCCAGATCCTCGACCCGGTCCAGCAGGCGCCCGACGATGCCCTCGATCAGCGGTTCGAACTCGGCCAGTTTGCGCGGCGTGAAAGCGCCGGAAATCAGCTTGCGCACCACGGTATGATAAGGCGGATCGTTAAAGATCAGGCTGGTTGTGTGATGGGTGTGCAGCGGGCAGCGTCCGAACTTTTCGCCAAAGGCCTCGGTCTTGTCCGACAGCATGTCGCGCGACTGATAAACCTTCAGAACGTCGTCATGGCGCGTCAGGTAGACCGACCCATCGGCATTGCGGAACACCGGGCGATCGCGGCGCAGCGCATGCAGGGTCGGATGCGGGTTTTCGATGAACCCCATGTCGATGCGGTTCAGATCGAAGGCATCCAAATCAATATGCATGCTTATTTTCCTCCCGCAGGGATGGTGGAGCATCCCGCACAGCAGCGCAAGCATCGAAAAAGGCGCCCCGAACGGGACGCCTTTGACCAATCAGAAGCGGGGTTGTAACCCGCCCTTGGGGGTGTCAGCCCAGCTCGCCGGGTTTGTACCAGGGCCCCATCTGGACCTGCGCGGCATCGCCCACAAGGCTGGCAAATTCCGCCGGGTCCTGCGTGCCGCCATCCCGGCCGCGATAGTGATAGGGATAGACGAACTTGGGACCAAATTCCTTGACCGCATCGGCGGCGGCACTGGCCTCCATAGTAAAGGGCAGGTTCATGCAGACAAAGGCCAGCGTGATGTCTTCCAGCGCGCGCATTTCCGGAATGTCCTCGGTATCGCCCGAGATATAGGTGCGGAAATTGCCCATGGTCAGGACATAGCCGTTGTCACGCCCCTTGGGGTGGAAATTCTCGCGCCCTTCGGTGATGTTGTGCGCCGGGATCGCGTCGATCGTCACGTCGCCCCAGCTGTGGCTGTCGCCATTGGCCATGCTCATCGCCTTGGCCTTCAGCGCCTCGGGCAGCATGCCGTAAACGGCGGGGTTGGTGATCAGCTGAGTACCGTCCTTGACCAGCGCGGCCAGGGTGTCGGCGTTGTAGTGATCGCCATGCTCATGCGTGATCAGGATCAGGTCGGCATCGGGAAATCCGTCATACATCGCAGCATCACCCACGGTGTCGACGTAAATGACGCCCGCGGGCGCTTCCATCACAAAGGACGCATGCGCGACGGGGTGCACGGTGACAGGCCCCATGTCGGTTTCGAACATGTCGCCGGCATGGGCGGCCGCGCGGGCCTGAAACGGCAGGATCGTCACCGCGCCAACAGCGGCGGCGGTGGCAAGAAAGGTGCGGCGGGTCTGGGTCATAGCTCATTCTCCCTGAGGTTTATTCAGTTTAACATAGAGGCGTGCCAACCTGCGGCAATCCCTGCACAGACCATGTGCAAGGATGCGCGCACGCCTTGCACCCCCCAGCGACACCAAGCAGGAAAACCCGTCAAAGGGCAGCAAACCAGCCCCCGAAACGGGCCGTGATCCAACGCCCGTGAGCGAAAAACACACAAACCCTTCGCACGAAAAAAAGCCCCCCGGACCGAACCGAGGGGCGTTCATTCAATCCCGAAGGACTGAAAAATCGCTTAGCCGCGCTCTTCGATGATCTCGACGAGGTGCGGGATCGAGCGAACCATGCCACGAACCGAGGGTGTATCCTCCAGCTCGCGGGTGCGGTGCATCTTGTTCAGGCCCAGGCCGACCAGCGTGGCACGCTGCTTGGCGGGGCGACGGATCGGCGAGCCGATCTGCTTGACGACGATGGTCTTTGCCATTGGAATCAGGCCTCCTCGGTTGCGGCTTCGGCTGCCGGTGCGTCATCACGCTTGGGCAGGATGTCGGCCACTTTCTTGCCACGACGCTGTGCAACGTTGCGCGGCGACTGTTCTTTCGACAGGCCGTCCAGCGTGGCGCGGATCATGTTGTAGGGGTTCTGCGAGCCGATCGACTTGGCGACGACGTCCTGAACACCCAGCATTTCGAACACGGCACGCATCGGACCACCGGCGATGATCCCGGTACCGGTCGGGGCGGTGCGCATGACCACCTTGCCGGCGCCGTGACGACCTTCGATGTCGTGGTGCAGGGTACGGCCTTCTTTCAGAGGAACGCGGACCATCTGACGCTTGGCTTGCTCGGTGGCCTTGCGGATGGCCTCGGGGACCTCCTTGGCCTTGCCCTTGCCAAAGCCGACGCGGCCCTTCTGGTCCCCAACAACGACGAGTGCGGCAAAGCCAAAGCGCTTACCACCCTTCACGGTCTTGGAAACACGGTTGATCGCAACAAGGCGATCTGCAAATTCCGGAGCTTCTTCGCGTTCGCGACGGCCGCCCCGGCGGTTTTCACGTTCTGCCATCTGTGGCATCCCTTTTTCTTGGTGGCGCCGCTTTGGCACCTGCTTATTTCAATCCAAGTGGGGCACACCTGTCGCCAGGCACACGCCCCCCGGATCATCGAGGGGGCCCCGAAAGGCCCCCTGCAGACTTTAGATCTTCAGACCACCTTCACGCGCTGCGTCGGCAAGTGCCTTGACGCGGCCATGAAAGAGGAACCCGCCGCGGTCGAAATAGGCTTCGGTCACGCCGGCGGCCTTGGCACGCTCTGCGATCGCTGCGCCAATCTTTGCAGCCGCTTCGAGGTTGTTCTTGCCGACCATGCCCAGATCCTTTTCGAGGGTCGAGGCCGCCGCCAGGGTCTTGCCCTGGACGTCGTCGATCAGCTGAACACTGATGTTCTTGTTCGAACGGTGAACCGAAAGGCGAACGCGACCGGCGTTGACCTTGCGGAGTTTGTTCCGGACGCGCATGCGGCGCTTCTGGAACAGGGCTCTTTTGCTGTTTGCCATCTGTCGCGTCCTTACTTCTTCTTGCCTTCCTTGCGGAAGATGAATTCGCCCTTATAGCGAATACCCTTCCCCTTGTAGGGCTCGGGCCGGCGCCAATCGCGGATCTTGGCCGCAACTTCGCCCACTTCCTGCTTGTCGTGACCTTCGATCACGATTTCAGTCGGCTTCGGGCAGGCAACGGTGATACCCTGCGGGATGTCGAAATCGACATCGTGGCTGTAACCCAGGTTCAGCTTGAGCGTGTTACCCTGAACGGCGGCACGATAGCCGACGCCGTGGATTTCAAGCTCTTTCTTGAAGGTGTTCTGCACACCGTGAACCAGGTTGGACACGACGGTGCGGGACATCCCCCACTGCTGCAGCGCGCGCTTGGATTTGCCGCGCGGCGTGACGGTGACAGCTTCGCCATCAATGGTGATGGTGACGTCGTCGGTCGCGGTAAAGCTCTGGGTGCCTTTCGGACCCTTCACCTCGATGGTCTGGCCCGAAAGCGAGGCAGACACACCCGAGGGCAGCTCGACCGGTTTTTTCCCAATACGAGACATGAGGCCCTCCTTAGAACACCGTGCAAAGCACTTCGCCGCCGACATTGGCTGCGCGTGCATTTGCGTCCGACATCACGCCCTTGGACGTGCTGACAATCGACACACCCAGACCCTGACGGACCTGCGGGATGTCATCCACACTCATGTAGACGCGACGGCCGGGCTTGGAGACGCGCTTGACTTCACGGATCACCGGGGTGCCGTCGAAGTACTTCAAGCTGATCTCAAGCGTCGGGTGACCGCGCTCATCAGTGCCTTTTTCGTAGCCACGGATGTAACCTTCGTCCGCCAGCACATCCAGGACCCATGCCCGCAGCTTCGAAGCCGGGGTGGACACAGTGGATTTGCCGCGCATCTGAGAGTTACGGATACGGGTGAGCATATCGCCGATAGGATCGTTCATAATCTATACCCTCCCTTACCAGCTGGACTTTACGACGCCGGGCAGCTGACCGTTCGAGCCCAGCTCGCGCAACATGATCCGGGAGATCTTGAGCTTGCGATAGTAGGCGTGCGGACGGCCAGTCAGCTGGCAGCGGTTATGCAGGCGGCTGGGCGCAGAGTTGCGCGGCAGCTTGGCAAGCTTCAGGCGCGCCTTGAAGCGCTCTTCCATCGGCTTGGATTCATCGTTGGCGATTTCTTTCAGCTCAACACGTTTGGCGGCATACTTTTCCACCAGACGCTGACGCTTTTTCTCGCGTTCGATCATGGATTTCTTGGCCATGTCTGTCGCTCCTTACGCGTTGAAGGGCATGTTGAAATGCTTCAACAGCGCTTTGGCTTGCGCATCGGCCGAGTGTTCCCCGAACTGGCGCGCATTGGTGGTGATGATGATGTCCATGCCCCAGACTTCGTCGACCTTGTCGAAGTCGATTTCCGGGAAGACGATGTGTTCCTTGAGACCCATGGCAAAGTTGCCACGACCGTCGAACGACGGCTTCACGCCACGGAAGTCACGGATGCGGGGCATCGCGACAGTGACCAGGCGGTCAAGGAATTCAAACATACGGACATCGCGCAGCGTGACCTTGGTGCCGATGACCATGCCTTCGCGCAGGCGGAAAGGCGCGTGCGAATGCTTGGCGATCGTGCCGACGGCCTGCTGGCCGGCGATCTTGGTCAGGTCCTCGATGGCCGATTTGGCCTTTTTCGAGTCGCGCACGGCTTCTGCACCGCAACCGATGTTCAGAACGATCTTTTCCAGACGCGGGATCTGCAGGTCGTTCGTGTAACCAAACTGCTCTTTCAGAGCGGGCTTGATCACGTCGTTGAACTGGACCTTCAGACGCGGGGTGTAATTTGCAACATCAAGCATCAGATCACATCCCCTGTGGTCTTGGCGAAACGGACCTTCTTGTCGCCATCCATACGGAAGCCGACGCGGGTCGCTTTGCCATTGGCATCAACGATTGCGAGGTTCGACAGGTCGATCGGCAGAGCCTTGGGCAGGCGGCCGCCCTGGGCGGTCTGCGACTGACGGGTGTGGCGGATGGCGATGTTCACGCCTTCGACCACGGCTTTGCCGGCTTTGGGGTCGACGCTGGTGATCTCACCGGTCTTGCCCTTGTCCTTGCCTGCGAGCACGACGACCTTGTCGCCCTTTTTCAACTTGGCAGCCATCTTACAGCACCTCCGGCGCAAGCGAGATGATCTTCATGAAGTTCTTCGAACGCAATTCGCGAACCACCGGCCCGAAGATACGGGTGCCGACCGGCTCGTTGTTGTTGTTCAGGATGACCGCGGCGTTGCGGTCAAAGCGGATGGACGTGCCATCTTCGCGACGAACTTCCTTGGCGGTGCGCACGACGACGGCCTTGCGGACGTCACCCTTTTTCACGCGACCACGCGGAATTGCTTCCTTGACCGACACCACGATGATGTCGCCCACGGATGCATAACGGCGGTGGGAACCGCCGAGGACCTTGATGCACTGAACCCGGCGAGCGCCGGAGTTGTCAGCAACATCCAGATTGGTCTGCATCTGGATCATTTGGTTTCTCCCGACTTCCGAGGCCGCCCTATCCTTGGGACATTGACCTCGGGGTTTCGATTATCGGGAAGGAACCGCCGGGTTTATTCGGCGATCACTTCCCAACGTTTCGTTTTCGACTTGGGTGCACATTCGATGATGCGAACCATATCGCCGACAGCGAACTTTTCCGCCTCATCATGAGCGCGGTATTTCTTGGTCTTCTTGATCGTCTTCTGCATCACCGGATGCTTGAAACGACGCTCAACGAGAACGGTGACGGTCTGGGCGTTGGCCGTGGAGGTCACGGTGCCGGACAGGATACGCTTGGGCATGTCTTACGCCTCCGATGCCGCTGCAGCGGCCTTTTCGTTGAGTACGGTCTTCACCTTGGCGACGTCGCGGCGAACCTGACGCATGCGGGCGGTGTTTTCCATCTGGCCGGTGGCCTGCTGGAACCGCAGGTTGAAGGCCTCTTTTTTCAATTGGACAAGGGTGTCCCGGAGCTGGTCCGGGGTCTTGTCACGGAGTTCCTGGGCGTTCATGCGCCTCTCCTTTGTTGCAACATCACCGGCAGGCCCCTCCCTTTTTGCGAATCGCGAGGGTCACCTTTGGTCCGGTGGAGTCCGTGGATGAAGCGCCCCTATAGACCCGATGCCCCCACATGGCAAGCGGATAAGCCACCGCAGGCAGAACGGCACCGCCAAGGGCCACAATCCGGCGCAGCCGGGGCGGCTTTTGGGGGCAAGGGCCGGTGGCTAAGCCGCTTCGCGATGGCGCGATTGCAACAGCCGTTGCAGGTGCCCGTCCTCGATGGCCTTGGGGTGCACCACACCGACCTGCGCCGGCATTTCCGGCAAGTCCAGGATGCGCGCAATCGCAAAACGATGCGCCCCGCCGCCGCGCCGCAGGCAGGTTCCGTCGCGGGCCACATGCACCAGGATGCCGCCGTGTTCGCGCCGGAAATGGTCGGGCAATTCTTCCTTGGTCAGCAGCCGGCCCCGGAACCGGGTTTCGGCAAAGACCCGATCCAGCATGGCATAGCGTTCGTCCAGATCCTCGGCGGACCGGCATTCATCCGGTGCGCGACCGGCCGCAATTTCCGCCAGCATCCGCTTGTAGATCGGGGTTTCGTGCCAATCGGCGCCCTGCTCCCAGCGCATCCGGCAACTGCGCAGCTTGGTGTTGCGCTCGACATCGTCGCGGTGGGTATCCCAATCGCCGCCGATCACGCGCCCGCTGTTCTGGCGCCGGAAATGGCCAAGGGTGTCGTGATGCGCCAGCGAATGGGTCACATCGCCCGGCCTGACAAAGATCGCACTGTCCGAGGCCGGCGCCTTGCGCCCGTAGCGCAGCCAATACCAGACGTCGCGCACCGCCTTTTGCGGAACATGCGCTTCCAGGATTTTGTGCAGACGCCGCGCCTCGGCGGCAAGTTTTTCGACCATGGGAACAGAACACCAAATGAACGTCAGGCAAAAGATGCCCTGAAAAGTCACATATAACTCTAATCGAAAATGAAAAGCCCCCGAATAGGGGTGCGGCCCCGACGCCTTATTCCCACTTGTAGTTGAAGCTGACCGAAATCCGGTTGTCTTCTTCGGCCATGTTCATCGGAACCTCGTGGCGCAGCCAGCTTTCCCACAGCAGCACATCGCCGGGCTGTGTCGCCTCATAGATGAAGGGGCGCAGTTCTTCGCGCGCGCCCTTGATGCGGGTCGGCGCGGCCATCATCATCTGCAACCGCGGGTCTTCCAACTTCAGCGCGGCGGCGCCTTCGGGCATCGCCACATAGGTCGTGCCGGAAATCACCGAATGCGGGTGGATGTGGCTGGAATGCGTGCCGCCCGGCGGCAGGATGTTGATCCAGATATCCTCCAGCACCAGCCCCTTGTCGCCGAGGTCGAACTCCAGATCCTTGGCGAACGCGGCCACATGCTGGTCCAGCGCCTTGATCAGGTCGGCAAAGATCGGAAAGCGCCAGCCCAGATCGGTCAGCGACGCATAAGAGGTATAGCCGGGATAGCCGTTGTTTTCGCACCACTCCTGCCCCGCCTCGTCATCCTCGGCGATGGAATAGCACGAGGCCTCCAGCTCATCGTTGTCGATGGCGGGGCCGTGTTCGGACAGCTGAGCGCGGTACAGGCGCGTGGCGAAAAGCGATCGGATCTGAGTCATGATCAGGCTTCTACCCCTGCCGAGTGCGCCGCGAAACAGCAAAATTGTGGGCCACGGCCAAAGTTTGCCTAGACAAAGATTTCGCCCGACGGGCTCAGGAACACCGCGTCGCGCAGATCGTCGCCCTGAAGAAAGGCGCGCTTTTTCCGGCTACCGGCAAGGATGGGCCGCCGGTCGGGGTTGTCGGAAATGCAGAACCGCGCGCCGTTGTCCAAAAGCATGTCCAGCGACTTGGCCTTGATGTCCAGCGACACGATCCGCGCGCCGCTGATGCGGGCCAGCGCGGCGGCATCGTCCGCCGCGACGATCCAGGGCCCCTTGGCCCCCTGCCCTTCGTGAAACGGGTCCTCAAGGATGCGGCCATCCAGCTCGATCCAGGTCGCCGCACCGTCCAACGCGACGATCAACCATTCGCCGCTGTCCAGCAGCAGGCCGAAAAATCCATAACCGCCCATGCCATAGGACCCCAGCGTGACCGACAGCATGTCGATGCGCCGACCGACAACCTCTTCGGGCAGCGCCGGACGGCGCTCCAGCGGCATCATCTCGTATTCGCCGACAAGGCTGTTGCTCAACTCTTCGGGCAAGGGCCTCGACAGGTCGGGTGTCATGAAATCGCCCCGCACGATCGGCGAATGCGCCGGCAGGGTTTGCAGGACGCCGCGCATTTCCCGCGCCACAAGACGCCGGGCCAGCGGGTTTCCCTGTGACGCCGCGTGGGCGATGGCCCGCGTGATGCGGCGGCGCAAATATGAAAACACGGCGATCCTCGTTCCTGTTTCGTCGCGGCCAAAACGAAAATGGCCCCCGCTACGGTTGCAGCGGGGGCCATTCTTTTCACTTTGGACGGAAATTACCAGTCTTCGCGCACAACGACGCGGGTTTTGATCGGCAATTTCATCGCAGCAAGACGCAGAGCCTCACGCGCGACATCTTCGGCAACGCCGTCGATTTCGAACATGACGCGGCCCGGCTTGACCTTGCAGGCCCAGAAATCCACGGAACCTTTACCCTTACCCATACGAACTTCGGTGGGCTTGGAGGTGACCGGGGTGTCCGGGAAGATGCGGATCCAGACGCGACCCTGACGCTTCATGTGACGCGTCATGGCACGACGGGCTGCTTCGATCTGGCGTGCGGTCACACGCTCGGGCTGCGTGGCCTTGAGGCCAAAAGTCCCGAAGTTCAGATCCGAACCGCCCTTTGCAAGGCCCTTGATCCGGCCTTTGTGCATCTTGCGGAATTTAGTACGCTTTGGCTGAAGCATGATTATCTCCGGTCATCACGACGACCGCCTGCACCACGGGGTGCGGGGCCGTCCTGGATTTCCTGTGCCTTGCGGTCACGCGCGGCGGGGTCGTGTTCCATGATCTCACCTTTGAAGATCCAGACCTTGATCCCGATGATGCCGTAGGGCGTTGCCGCCTCGACAGTCGCGTAATCGATGTCAGCACGCAGGGTGTGCAGGGGCACGCGGCCTTCGCGGTACCATTCGGTACGCGCGATTTCAGCGCCACCCAGACGGCCAGCGACGTTCACCCGGATACCCAGGGCGCCCATGCGCATGGCGTTCTGCACGGCCCGTTTCATGGCACGGCGGAAAGAAACACGGCGCTCCAGCTGCTGCGAAATGCTTTCGCCAACCAGCTGTGCGTCAAGCTCCGGCTTGCGCACTTCGACGATGTTCAGGTGCAGTTCGCTGTCGGTCAAAGCCGCCAGTTTCTTGCGAAGAACTTCGATGTCCGCACCTTTCTTGCCGATGATCACGCCCGGACGCGCGGTGTGAATGGTCACACGGCACTTCTTGTGGGGGCGTTCGATGATCACGCGGGCAATACCGGCCTGCTTGCATTCCTTGTTGATGAAATCGCGGATCGCGAGATCTTCAAGCAGAAGATTGCCATAGTCCTTGGTGTCTGCGTACCAGCGGCTGTCCCAGGTGCGGTTCACCTGAAGGCGCATGCCGATCGGATTGGTCTTGTTACCCATTAGGCTTGCTCCTCGATCTGACGCACCTTGATGGTGAGTTCCGAGAACGGCTTGTTGATGCGGCCAAAACGACCCCGTGCCCGAGGACGGCCACGCTTCATCACAAGGTTCTTGCCCACGAAGGCTTCGGCGACGATCAGCTCGTCAACGTCCAGGCCGTGGTTGTTCTCGGCGTTTGCAATGGCGGACTGAAGGCATTTCTTCACGTCTTCCGCGATCCGCTTCTTCGAGAAGGTCAGATCGGTCAGAGCTTTGTCCACTTTCTTGCCGCGGATCAGCTGAGCCACAAGGTTCAGCTTCTGCGGCGAAGTGCGCAGCATGCGCAACTTGGCCATCGCTTCGTTGTCCGCCACGCGGCGGGGATTCTTATCCTTGCCCATGGCTTACTTCCTCTTGGCTTTTTTGTCGGCAGCATGACCGTAATAGGTACGGGTCGGGCTGTATTCGCCGAACTTCTGACCGATCATGTCCTCGGACACGTTCACGGGGATGTGCTTCTGGCCGTTGTAAACGCCAAACGTCAGACCCACGAACTGGGGCAGGATCGTCGAGCGGCGCGACCAGATCTTGATAACTTCGTTACGGCCGGATTCGCGTGCCGCCTCTGCCTTTTTCAAGACATAGGCATCAACGAACGGGCCTTTCCATACAGAGCGCGACATGTGTTAGCGACCCTTCTTCTTGGCGTGACGCGAGCGAACGATAAGCTTTTGCGACGCCTTGTTGGTGTTGCGGGTGCGCTTGCCTTTGGTCGGCTTGCCCCAGGGCGTCACCGGGTGACGACCACCCGAGGTCCGGCCCTCACCACCACCATGCGGGTGGTCGATGGGGTTCATCACGACGCCGCGAACGCTCGGGCGGATGCCCTTGTGACGCATGCGGCCCGCTTTACCAAAGTTCTGGTTCGAGTTGTCGGGGTTCGACACGGCACCAACGGTGGCCATGCATTCCTGACGTACCAGACGCAGTTCGCCCGAGCTCAGACGGATCTGGGCATAGCCACCGTCACGGCCGACGAACTGGGCATAGGTGCCCGCGGCGCGTGCGATCTGGCCACCCTTGCCGGGCTTCAGCTCGATGTTGTGAACGATCGTACCGATCGGCAGGCCGCTGAACGGCATCGCGTTACCGGGCTTCACGTCGGCCTTGGCCGATGCGATCACGCGGTCGCCGATGGCCAGGCGCTGAGGCGCCAGGATATAGGCCTGCTCGCCGTCGTCGTACTGAACCAGTGCGATGAATGCGGTACGGTTGGGGTCGTATTCGATACGGGCAACGGTTGCGCCCACGTCAAATTTGTTACGCTTGAAATCGACGATGCGGTAGAGGCGCTTTGCCCCGCCGCCTTTGCGACGCATCGTGATCCGTCCGGTGTTGTTCCGTCCGCCCTTTTTCGTCAGACCCTCGGTGAGGGCTTTGACAGGACGACCTTTCCACAGCTCCGAACGGTCGATCAGTACCAGCCCGCGCTGGCCAGGCGTCGTCGGTTTGTACGACTTGAGTGCCATGCTTTCTGTCTTCCGTTTGCATGCGACAGACCAAGTGTGGCCTGCCTATTTCGAGTATAGGGCCCCGAAGGTCCCCGGTGGAGGCTCTTGCCGATCACGCCCCGAACTTGCGTCCGCGGCCTCATACCAGAGGTTCCGGGTCAGGCCCGGAACGGGTTTCGGCAAGACAACAACAAAGCCCCGGAACGAATCCGGGGCCATGCCGATGGGGTCGTTTAGGGGATGGTTGGGGTGGGGTCAAGGGCGGTTGCATGCTTCGTTGCGTGCATTACTGAACCGCGGGCTTTGGTCGACACCAATGAGAGCCAGCCCGTCGCTGCGCGGATGGATCAAAACCCTCGCACGACACACCGTAGGGCGGGGTTTCACCCCGCCTCCGCGCACCCTGACCAACCCGTGATCCGGAAAAACCCGACGTCTTCCGAAATGGTGCTCATACTCATATCTGCATTTTGAAATCTGTACCAACAGCCCCAGAAGCGCACCAAAGCCCTTCTCCGGGGCCCCAGACCTCCCTTTCCGGCGGGCCTTAAACTGTACCAAACCGGCAGGGCTTCGTACCGATTGCCCCTTTCCAGGCGGTTAGCACGGCAGGTTTAACGCTGGGGCCACCGCGTTAAACCCGCATCTGCCGCCCTGCCCAACGCTCTCCCATCCGAGCATGAAAAAACCCCGACCGCTTGCGCAGCCGGGGTTCATTTTCGGTAGGCCGGTCTTCAGCCCGGCACCCGGTCAAAGACCGGTCGACACGTCGATCGTGTTGCCCGCTTCAAGCGTCACATAGGCTTTCTTGACGTCCTTGCGACGACCCATCTGGCCTTTGAAGCGCTTGACCTTGCCTTTGGTGATGGTCGTGTTCACGGCCTTCACCTTCACACCAAACAGAGCCTCGACGGCCTCTTTGATCTGCGGCTTGTTGCTGTCGATTGCCACTTCGAAAACCACTGCGCCATTTTCGGACGCCATGGTGGTTTTCTCGGTGATGATCGGCTTGCGGATCACATCGTAATGCGTTGCGTTTGCACTCATTTCAGTCGAGCCTCCAGAGCTTCGACACCCGCCTTGGTGAGCACCAGGGTGTCACGCTTGAGGATGTCAAACACGTTTGCGCCCATCGAGGGCAGCACGTCCAGACCTTCGATGTTGCGAGCAGCGGCGGCAAAGCCTTCGTTCACTGCTGCGCCATCGATGATCAGCGCGCGCTTCCAGCCCAAGTTCTTGACCTGCTTGGCCAGGATGGACGTCTTGCCGTTTGCTTCCGCGTTCTCGATGATCACCAGCGCGCCTGCCTTGGCCTTGGCCGACAGTGCATGCTTGAGACCCAGCGCGCGAACCTTCTTGGGAAGGTCATGTGCGTGCGAACGAGGGGTCGGACCCTTGTAGATGCCACCCTTGCGGAAGATGGGCGCCTTGCGGGAACCGTGGCGTGCGCCGCCGGTGCCTTTCTGGCGATAGATCTTCTTGGTCGAGTAGCTGACTTCGGACCGGGTCTTGACCTTGTGCGTACCGGCCTGCGCCTTGTTACGCTGCCAGCGGACAACGCGGTGCAGGATGTCGGCGCGCGGCTCGAGATCAAAGATCGCGTCCGTCAGGTCGACGGAACCGGCATTGCCGCCGTCCAGGTTGATCACGTCGAGTTTCATTCCTCACCTCCCTCGGCAGGCGCTTCTGCGGCGGGCGCAGCAGCGGAACGGATCGCGGCGGGGGTCGGAACGCCTTCGGGCAGCGGCTTTTTCACTGCATCCTTGACGGTGACCCAGCCACCTTTGGAGCCGGGAACGGCGCCTTTGATCATGATAAGACCACGGTCTGCATCGGTCTTGACGACCTGCAGGTTCTGCGTGGTCACGCGTACGGCACCCATGTGGCCGGCCATCTTCTTACCTTTGAAGACTTTGCCCGGGTCCTGACACTGACCGGTCGAACCATGCGAACGGTGGCTGACAGAAACACCGTGCGTGGCACGCAGACCGCCAAAGTTGTGACGTTTCATGGCGCCGGCAAAGCCTTTACCAATCGAGATGCCACTGACGTCGACGTACTGGCCTTCGTTGTAGTGTTCGGCGGTGATCTCGGCACCAACCTCGATGAGGTTCGCGGGATCGACGCGGAACTCTGCAACCTTGCGCTTCGGTTCGACCGAGGCGGCGGCAAAGTGGCCACGCATGGCTTTGGACGTGTTCTTGGCCTTGGCGCTGCCTGCGCCCAGCTGAACAGCGGTATAGCCGTGCTTGTCATCGGTGCGCTGCGAAACAACCTGAAGATTGTCCAGCTGCAACACGGTTACGGGGATCTGCTTGCCGTCTTCCATGAAGAGACGGGTCATGCCGACCTTTTTTGCGATAATTCCAGAGCGCATTGTCTGATGCTCCCCTTATACCTTGATCTCGACATCCACGCCGGCGGCGAGGTCGAGCTTCATCAGGGCATCAACGGTCTGCGGCGTCGGATCGACGATGTCGAGCATACGCTTGTGCGTACGGATCTCGAACTGGTCGCGCGACTTCTTGTTGACGTGGGGACCACGCAGAACGGTGAATTTTTCGATCTTGTTCGGCAGCGGGATCGGGCCACGAACGGTGGCGCCGGTGCGCTTGGCGGTGTTGACGATTTCCTGGGTGCTGGCGTCCAGCACGCGGTAATCAAACGCCTTGAGCCGGATACGGATGTTCTGGTTCATTGAACATACCTTATATTGGCATTGAGGTTGAGAGGAGGACACACGACCACCGCGCACCCTCATCGAACCTTAAGGGCGGAGAATCACCCCGCCCTTGCACGACCCATGGGCCGTTGCGCGCGTATACGGGTTTGGGGTGGGTGTGGCAAGGCTTTCATGGCGCATTCCGCGACAGAAAAACCCGGGGCCAGCCAGGCTTTCCCGGCTCGTACCCGTGACGCTGCTGGCATGGCGCAGAAGATACGCAATATGCCCTTGCACTCAGGCGGTTTGCCATGGCTGTGGTGACCGTCGGGCAAAGTGCGCGCGCCGCAAGTCTCAAACAGCGCGGATGGGACGAAGCAAAAAAGGGCGCCCTTTGGGGCGCCCTTCTGTTTTCTCGACCAAAGGGTGGGTTGAAACCCACCCTGGGGCTTATGCGAGGATCTTCGACACGACGCCCGAACCAACGGTGCGGCCGCCTTCGCGGATGGCGAAACGCAGGCCGTCTTCCATCGCGATCGGTGCGATCAGTTCGACTTCGAACTTCAGGTTGTCGCCCGGCATCACCATCTCGGTGCCCTCGGGCAGGTTGACCGTGCCGGTCACGTCCGTCGTGCGGAAGTAGAACTGCGGGCGGTAGTTCGCGAAGAACGGCGTGTGACGACCGCCTTCTTCCTTGGTCAGGATGTAGACCTCGGCTTCGAACTTGGTGTGCGGGTTCACCGACTTGGGCTTGCACAGAACCTGACCGCGCTCGACGCCTTCGCGGTCGATGCCGCGCAGCAGAACGCCGACGTTGTCGCCTGCTTCACCGCGGTCCAGCAGCTTGCGGAACATTTCAACGCCCGTGCAGGTCGTCTTGGCGGTGTCGCGGATGCCGACGATCTCGATTTCGTCGCCAACGTTGATCACGCCACGCTCGATACGGCCGGTCACAACCGTACCACGACCCGAGATCGAGAACACGTCTTCGATCGGCATCAGGAACGGCTGGTCGATCGCGCGGGCCGGCTGCGGGATATACTCGTCCACGGCCTTCATCAGTTCGCGGATCTTCTCTTCGCCGATTTCCGGCTGCGTGCCGTTCATCGCGTGCAGAGCCGAACCGGCAATGATCGGAATGTCGTCGCCCGGGAAGTCGTAGGCCGACAGAAGCTCGCGGATTTCCATTTCCACCAGTTCCAGCAGCTCTTCGTCGTCGACCTGGTCAACCTTGTTCATGAACACGACCATGGCGGGGATACCCACCTGGCGGCCCAGCAGGATGTGCTCGCGCGTTTGCGGCATCGGGCCGTCAGCGGCGTTCACAACCAGGATCGCGCCGTCCATCTGGGCAGCACCGGTGATCATGTTCTTGACGTAGTCGGCGTGGCCGGGGCAGTCGACGTGCGCATAGTGACGCGCTTCGGTCTCGTACTCCACGTGCGCCGTCGAGATCGTGATCCCGCGGGCCTTCTCTTCGGGCGCGCCGTCGATCTGGTCGTACGCCTTGAAGTCACCAAAATACTTGGTGATCGCCGCCGTCAGCGTCGTCTTGCCGTGGTCAACGTGACCGATCGTGCCGATGTTGCAATGCGGCTTGCCGCGTTCAAACTTTTCCTTACCCATAGGTAGGCTCCTTTTTCGTGTACGGATGGTGGGCACAGGCCCACCCTACAATGTTGGGCAGGGCGGGGTTTCCCCCGCCACCCGGTTTTCTTAAGCGTATTTCGCCTGAATCTCTTCCGAGATGTTCTGCGGAACCGGATCGTAATGGTCGAACTGCATCGTGAACTGCGCGCGGCCCGAAGACATGGAACGCAGGGTGTTGATGTAGCCGAACATGTTGGCCAGCGGCACGAATGCCTGGATCGCAACGGCGTTGCCGCGCGAGTCCTGACCCGACACCTGACCACGACGGGACGTCAGGTCGCCGATGATGCCGCCGGTGTATTCTTCCGGGGTCACGACCTCGACCTTCATCATCGGCTCGAGCAGCTTGGCGCCGGCTTTGCGCAGACCTTCGCGCATTGCCATACGAGCAGCGATTTCGAAGGCCAGAACCGAGGAGTCCACGTCGTGGAACTTGCCGTCGATCAGCGCGACCTTGAAGTCGATCACGGGGAAGCCTGCCAGCGGACCGGAGTCCATGACCGACTTGATGCCCTTTTCAACGCCCGGGATGTATTCCTTGGGAACAGCACCACCAACGATCTTGGACTCGAAGGAATAGCCTTCGCCCGGCTGTGTCGGCGAAATGACCAGCTTGACTTCGGCGAACTGACCCGAACCACCCGACTGTTTCTTGTGGGTGTAGGTGTGCTCGATCTCGTGACCGATGGTCTCGCGATAAGCCACCTGCGGGGCACCGATGTTGGCCTCGACCTTGAATTCCCGCTTGAGACGGTCAACCAGGATGTCGAGGTGAAGTTCGCCCATGCCCTTCATGATCGTCTGACCGGACTCGAGGTCGGTTTCGACGCGGAACGACGGATCTTCTGCCGCCAGGCGCGCGAGGCCCTGGGACATCTTTTCCTGGTCGCCCTTGGTCTTGGGCTCGACCGCGATCTCGATCACCGGATCGGGGAAGGTCATGGTTTCGAGAACGACCGGCGATTTGGCGTCGCACAGGGTGTCACCGGTGGTGGTGTCCTTCAGGCCCGCCAGCGCGATGATGTCGCCTGCAAAGGCTTCTTCGATCTCTTCGCGGTTGTTCGAGTGCATCATCATCATACGACCGATGCGCTCTTTCTTGCCCTTGGTCGAGTTCAGGATCGAGTCGCCCTTCTTCATGGTGCCCGAATAGATCCGGGTGAAGGTCAGCGAGCCGACGAAGGGGTCGTTCATGATCTTGAACGCCAGACCTGCGAAGGGCATGTTGTCGTCCGCACGGCGGGCGATGTTACGCTCTTCGGTTTCGTCATCCGGCGAGAAGCCCATGTAATCAACAACGTCCAGCGGGCTGGGCAGATAGTCGATCACGGCGTTCAGCAGCGGCTGCACGCCTTTGTTCTTGAACGCGGAACCACCCAGAACCGGCACGAAGTGCATGGCCAAGGTGCCCTTGCGCAGCAGTTTGCGCAGGGTCGGAACGTCGGGTTCTTCGCCTTCGAGGTAGGCTTCCATCGCGTCGTCGTCTTCTTCGACGGCGGCTTCGATCATCTTGCCACGCCATTCGTCAGCCATGTCCTTCAGGCTGTCGCGGATATCCGTCTGGATCCACGATGCGCCAAGGTCTTCACCCTGCCACAGCCATTCCTTCATGGTAACGAGATCGATCAGGCCTTCCAGCTCGTTCTCGGCGCCGATCGGAATACCGACGGGAACGGCGCGGGCGCCGGTGCGGTCTTCGATCATGTGAACGCAGTTGAAGAAGTCAGCGCCGATCTTGTCCATCTTGTTGACGAAGACGATGCGCGGAACCTTGTAGCGGTCAGCCTGACGCCACACGGTTTCGGTCTGCGGTTCGACACCGGCGTTGGCGTCCAGAACGGCAACGGCGCCGTCCAGAACGGCCAGCGAACGTTCGACTTCGATGGTGAAGTCAACGTGGCCGGGGGTGTCGATGATGTTCAGGCGGTGCTTGGGCGTGTCCGGCGTTACGCCATCTTCGGTGCGTTCCCAGAAGGTGGTCGTTGCAGCCGAGGTGATGGTGATGCCGCGTTCCTGCTCCTGCTCCATCCAGTCCATGGTGGCTGCACCATCGTGCACCTCACCGATGTTGTGGGACTTGCCGGTGTAGAAAAGGATACGCTCGGAGCAGGTGGTTTTACCTGCGTCGATGTGCGCCATGATACCGAAGTTGCGGTACCGGTCGAGGGGATAATCGCGTGCCATTTGGTCAGGACCTCTCGGGGGTTACCAGCGATAATGGCTGAACGCTTTGTTCGCGTCGGCCATCTTGTGGGTGTCTTCACGCTTTTTCACGGCGGAACCGCGCGACTGGACAGCATCCAGAAGCTCGCCTGCAAGGCGCTCTTCCATGGTGTTTTCGTTGCGGGCGCGCGAGGCGTTGATCAGCCAGCGGATCGCAAGCGCTTCGCGGCGCTCGGGGCGGACTTCGACGGGCACCTGGTAGGTGGCGCCACCAACCCGGCGGGAGCGGACTTCGACCGACGGCTTGATGTTGTCGAGCGCTTCGTGGAACAGTTCCACGGGCGCGCGCTTGACCTTGGCTTCAACGCGATCGAGGGCGTTGTAGACGATACGCTCGGCGGTGGATTTCTTTCCATCGAGCATCAGGTTGTTCATGAACTTGGTCAGAACCCGATCGCCGTACTTGGCATCGGGCAGAACTTCGCGTTTTTCAGCGGCGTGACGACGAGACATCTGATCTTCCTCTTACTTCGGACGCTTCGCGCCATACTTGGAGCGACGCTGCTTCCGGTCTTTGACGCCCTGGGTATCCAGAACACCGCGCAGGATGTGGTAACGAACGCCGGGAAGGTCTTTCACACGGCCGCCACGGATCAGGACAACCGAGTGTTCCTGAAGGTTGTGGCTTTCGCCGGGAATATAGCTGATCACCTCGAAGCCGTTGGTCAGACGGACCTTGGCAACTTTACGCATGGCCGAGTTCGGCTTTTTGGGCGTGGTGGTATAAACGCGCGTACAAACGCCACGCTTTTGCGGGCATTGCTCAAGGTGCTGCGACTTCGAGCGCTTGACTTTGGGCTGACGCGGCTTGCGGATCAGCTGTTGGATCGTGGGCATTAGGTAACTTTCCCCGTGCTTCTCACATATGTGCCGCCGGGACCTTCCCGACGAGGTTCAATTCAAGGCGCCCTGCGCGTCCGCAGATCACCGGGCTAAGCTGTTCGAAGTGCAGTGCACAAACGAACAAAAAGCCGCTTCGCTCCCATTCCGAGGTGAACGATGCGGCGGGTTCTCAGAGGATCGGAGCATTTAAGTCGCCCGGATCTTGACCACTGGTCTTCAGATTTCGGCAAATGGGTCTCCCCGCGCCGGATGGTCGGGCGTATATGGGGAGTCGCATGGCATGTCAACCGCATCTTCATATTGTGCGGGGCCGGGCGCGGTGCAAGGGTTGTGATACAGGTTTGCGGCCAGATCAACAGGGAAATTCAACGTGCAAGTCATCGGGTTATGTCGGTTTTCCTATCCCGCCGAGGGTGGTTTCCAGGTCGGGCATGAGACCATCGAGGACCGGCGCCGCTATCTGTACGCCCCCGAGCGGATCGAGGACCGGCTTCGGTCCTTCGAGGCGATCACCCTGGCCGGGCTGAGGGCGCAAACCGATCCGGATTTCACCTTTGTCATCCTTGTGGACGAGGCATTGCCGGAACCGCTGGCAGAGCGTCTTTTGGCGCTGATCCAGAACATGCCGCAGGCGGTGGTGGTGCCCTGGGCGCCGGGACCGCATCGCAAGGTCTGCCAGCAGGTTCTGAACATGGCCCGGACCGATCCAGCGGCATCCTGCATCCAGTTTCGAATGGACGATGACGACACCGTTGCTGTTGATTTCGTCGAACGTCTGCGCGCCGATGTCAAATTGGTCCAGCCGCTTTGCGATGCCAACCGCTTGGTGACGCTGGATTACAACCGTGGCTTTGTGGTTCAGGCCGATGCCCGGGGTCTGGCGGCCGAAGAATGCACCCTGCCCTATTATCCCATGGGCATGGCCATGGTGATCGCCGGGGGCGTGCGCCAGTCGATCATGAATTTCGGACACAGCAAGGTGGCGCAGTTCATGCCCACGGTGACCTTTACCGACAGCCCCATGTATATCCGTGGTCACAACGCCTTTAACGACTCGCGGCAGAAGGCCCATGTGCAACCGGTCCGCCTGCCCCGCGCCGATGCCGCGACGCTTGCCGTGCTGCAAAACCGCTTTGGGGTTACCGAGCCCGAGGTCCGCCGGATCTACGGCGCCTGAGCTGCGTTTCACGCCACAGGGTAAACAGCCCCGTACCAACAATCAACGCCGCGCCGGCCAGGGCAACGGGCTTGGGCCATTCGTCAAAGAACGCCAACCCAAGGATCAGCGACAACACCAGGCTGGTGTACCGGAACGGCGCGATAAAGCCGACCTCGCCGACCCGCATCACCATCACGCTGAGCGTGTAGCCCGCCACGATCAAGACACTGGCACTGCCCAGCAGCGCCGTCGTCATGCCCGTCAGGGGCACCCAATCCTGCGACAGCGACCAAAGCGCCGCAAAGACCAGCACCGTCAGAGAGGTCGCAAAGGTGACCGCCAGCGACGGCACGGCCGCCGACATGCGCCGGGTCACCAGATCGCGCAGGGTGACGCAGGCCACGGCGGCAAGGGCCCACAGGGAATAGATGTTGAACCCGTCGGTGCCGGGCCGCACGATCAGCAACATCCCCAGAAACCCCGCCGCAATGGCCAACCAACGACGCCAGCCCACCGGCTCTTTGAAAAACAGGGCGCTGCCCAGCGTTATGGTCAGCGGCAACATCTGCAACAGCGCCGATACGTTGGCGATGGGCATGTTGAACAAGGCTGTGAAAAAGAAGACGGCCGCGCCGACTTCGGCAATGGCGCGCAGGGCAACCAGCGCCTTGTCCCGCGCCGGAAATCGCAGGTGCAACGCCTTGGCCCGCCAGGCCAGCACCCCGATGAAAAAGGTCGCGACCAACCCGCGCAAGGTCAGGACCTGCGACAGGGGCATCGAGGTGCCGATCGCCTTGATGCAGATGTCGCCAAAGGTGAAGGCGGACATGGACGCGACCATCAAAAGCGCGCCGCGGGAATTGTCTGACTGGATGCTCATGCATTTGGCCATAGCAGGAGCGCTGGCCCCTCACCATGCCATTTGCGACATCCCCTTGGCCTGAATGGAAAAACGCCCCCACCATGCGGCAGGGGCGTTTCGATGATGTCAGGTGAATGGAGTTTCAGCTTGGAACTCCATCCCGCCTCAAGGTCACTCGCGGCTTTCGGGCGTGTCGACGATCAGGGTGTCGAACTCGTCCCCACCGACCACGTCAGCGGCCATGTCGGGCGCAGCCAGAGCGGCGGCGGCCTCGGCTTCTTCGCGGCGTGCTTCGATCACGACGTTGTCACGCTGCTGCGCGATGTGGCGCATGTCCTGCGTGGCACCACCGGTGCCCGCCGGGATCAGACGACCCACGATGACGTTTTCCTTCAGACCGACCAGCTTGTCTTTCTTGCCCTGCACCGATGCCTCGGTGAGAACGCGGGTGGTTTCCTGGAACGAGGCCGCCGAGATGAACGACCGGGTCTGCAGCGACGCCTTGGTGATGCCCAGCAGGATCGGTTCGCCCTTGGCAGGACGCCCGCCCTTCTTCTCGGACTTCTCGTTGGCAAGGTCGAATTCAGCCTTGTCGACGTGTTCGCCCTTGAGCAACGTGGTGTCGCCGCTGTCGAGGATTTCCCACTTTTGCAGCATCTGGCGAACGATCACTTCGACGTGCTTGTCGTTGATCTTCACACCCTGCAGTCGATAGACGTCCTGGACCTCGTCGATCATGTAGTTTGCCAGCGCCTCGATCCCCATGATCGACAGAATGTCGTGCGGGGCCGGGTTGCCGTCCATGATGTAGTCGCCCTTCTGGATGAAGTCGCCTTCGCCCACCGGGATGTGCTTGCCCTTGGGGATCATGTATTCCCGCGGTTCAAGGCTCTCGTCGGTCGGCTCGATGGTGATGCGGCGCTTGTTCTTGTAGTCCTTGCCAAAGCGCACATAGCCGTCGATTTCCGCGATGATCGCGTGATCCTTGGGACGACGGGCTTCGAACAGTTCGGCCACACGCGGCAGACCACCGGTGATGTCCTTGGTCTTGGCGCCTTCGCGCGGGATACGCGCCACAACGTCACCGGCCTTGACCTCTTGCCCGTCTTCACAGGAAAGGATCGCGTCCACCGACATGGTGTAGGTGATCGGGTTGCCCTGATCATTGCGCACCGGCTCGCCGTCGGCATCCATCAGGATGATCTCGGGCTTGAGCTCGTTGCCCTTGGGGGCCGCGCGCCAGTCGATCACGATCTTCTGGGTCATGCCTGTGGCATCGTCCGTCTCTTCGCGCACGGCAAGGCCGTTCACGAGGTCGACGTGCTTGGCGATACCATCCTTCTCGGCGATGATCGGAAGCGTGTAGGGGTCCCATTCAAACAGCTTGTCGCCGCGGGCAACGGTTGCACCCTCTTTGACAAACAGCTTGGCACCGTAGCCGATCTTGTGGCTCGACAGTTCCTCGTCCTGATCGCTCATGATCAACAGGGTCATGTTGCGGTTCATGACGATCTGCTCGCCCGCGGCGTTTTCGATGGTCGCGGGGTTCGCGAACACGATCTTGCCGGCGTGGCTGGCTTCGAGGAAAGACCGCGACGAACCCTGCGCAACGCCGCCCATGTGGAAGGTCCGCATGGTCAGCTGCGTGCCGGGTTCACCGATCGACTGCGCCGCGATGATGCCGACGGCTTCGCCGGTGTTCACCTTGGTGCCGCGAGCCAGGTCACGACCATAGCAGGTGGCGCAGACGCCCTCTTCGGCTTCGCAGGTCAGCGGGCTGCGGATGCGCATGGACTGCACGCCCGCCTCTTCGATCGCGTCCGCCATGCGTTCGTCGATCAACTGACCCTGCTTGACGATCACGTCTTCGGTGCCCGGAACGCAGACGTCGTCCGCGGCCACACGGCCCAGAACGCGTTCACCGATCGAGGACACGACTTCGCCGTCGTTCACCGCCGCTTCGGCGGTGATGGCGCGGTCGGTGCCGCAATCGTCCAGACGCACGATGCAGTCCTGCGCGACGTCCACCAGACGGCGGGTCAGATACCCCGAGTTCGCCGTCTTCAGAGCCGTGTCGGACAGACCCTTGCGGGCGCCGTGGGTCGAGTTGAAGTATTCAAGAACGGTCAGACCTTCCTTGAAGTTAGAGATGATCGGCGTTTCGATGATGTCGCCGTTCGGCTTGGCCATCAGGCCGCGCATCCCGCCCAGCTGCTTCATCTGGGTGACCGAGCCACGCGCACCGGAGTGGGCCATCATGTAGACCGAGTTCGGCTCCATTTCTGACCCGTCCGCATCGCGGCGCTCGGCCGAGATGGTGGCCATCATGGCTTCGGTAACCTTGTCGTTACACTTGGACCAGGCATCGACAACCTTGTTGTACTTTTCGCCCTGAGTGATCAGGCCGTCCATGTACTGCTGTTCGAAATCCTTCACCTGGTCGCGGGTTTCCTCGACGATCGGCCATTTGCTTTCGGGGATGACCATGTCATCCTTGCCGAAGGAAATGCCCGCCTTGAAGGCCTCGCGGAAGCCCATGGTCATGATCTGGTCACAGAAGATGACCGACTCTTTCTGACCGCAATACCGGTAAACGGTGTCGATGACCCGCTGCACGTCTTTCTTGCGCAGCAGCTGGTTGACCAGGTCGAAAGGCGCCTTGGCGTTCATCGGCAGAAGCGCACCCAGACGGACACGGCCCGGCGTGGTTTCGAAACGCTTGACGATTTCGTTGCCTTCGTCGTCGATCTGACGGACGCGGGCCTGGATCTTGGCGTGCAGGTGCACTTCGCCGGCGGTCAGGGCGTGCTCGACCTCTTCGATGGACGAGAAGATCATGCCTTCGCCCTTCATGCCTTCGCGCATGATGGTGACGTAGTACAGACCAAGGATCATGTCCTGCGACGGAACGATGATCGGCGCGCCGTTGGCGGGCGACAGAACGTTGTTCGTCGACATCATCAGAACGCGCGCTTCCAACTGGGCCTCAAGGCTCAGCGGGACGTGAACGGCCATCTGGTCGCCGTCAAAGTCGGCGTTGAAGGCCGAACAGACCAGCGGGTGCAGCTGGATGGCCTTGCCTTCGATCAGCGTGGGTTCAAAGGCCTGGATACCCAGACGGTGCAGCGTCGGCGCACGGTTCAGCATGACCGGGTGTTCGCGGATCACCTCGTCGAGGATGTCCCAAACCTCGGGGCGCTCTTTTTCGACCAGCTTCTTCGCCTGCTTCACGGTGCTGGACAGGCCCTTGGCCTCCAGTCGCGAATAGATGAAGGGCTTGAACAGTTCGAGCGCCATCTTCTTGGGCAGGCCGCACTGGTGCAGCTTGAGTTCCGGACCGGTCACGATGACCGAACGGCCCGAAAAGTCGACGCGCTTGCCCAAAAGGTTCTGACGGAAGCGACCCTGCTTGCCCTTGAGCATGTCAGAGAGCGACTTCAGCGGACGCTTGTTGGCGCCCGTGATGACGCGGCCGCGACGACCGTTGTCAAACAGCGCGTCCACGGATTCCTGAAGCATCCGCTTTTCGTTGCGGACGATGATATCGGGCGCGCGCAGCTCGATCAGCCGCTTGAGGCGGTTGTTCCGGTTGATCACACGGCGATACAGATCGTTCAGGTCAGAGGTCGCAAAACGGCCGCCATCCAGCGGCACCAGCGGACGCAGTTCCGGCGGGATCACGGGGATCACGGTCAGAACCATCCATTCCGGGCGGTTGCCGGATTCCAGGAAGCTCTCAACCACCTTCAGGCGCTTGATGATCTTCTTGGGCTTCAGCTCGCCGGTGGCCTCTTTGAGGTCGGCGCGCAGGTTTTCTGCCTCGGCCTCAAGGTCGATGGCCGCCAGCATTTCGCGGATCGCTTCGGCGCCAATGTTGGCGGTGAAGGCGTCCATGCCGTACTGGTCCTGCGCGTCGAGGAATTCCTCTTCGTTCAGCATCTGGCCATAGGTCAGGTCGGTCAGACCGGGTTCGATCACCACGTAGTTTTCAAAGTACAGCACGCGTTCCAGATCGCGCAGCGTCATGTCCAGCATCAGGCCAATGCGCGAGGGCAGCGACTTGAGGAACCAGATATGGGCGCAGGGGGCGGCCAGTTCGATGTGGCCCATACGCTCGCGGCGGACCTTTTGCAGCGTGACTTCGACGCCGCATTTTTCGCAGACGACGCCGCGATATTTCATGCGCTTGTATTTGCCGCACAGGCATTCGTAATCCTTGATCGGGCCAAAGATACGCGCGCAGAACAGACCGTCACGCTCGGGCTTGAACGTGCGGTAGTTGATGGTTTCCGGCTTCTTGATCTCGCCGAAGGACCACGAAAGGATCCGTTCGGGGGAAGCAAGCGAGACCTTGATCTCGTCGAATGTCTTAACCGGTGCAACAGGGTTGAACGGATTGTTGGTCAGTTCCTGGTTCATGTGTTCCTCACAAATTCAGAGGGAAGCGGGGGAGGCGCAGGATGGGTCAGGACCCATCCTGCCGTGAGTGTCGGCGGCGGGCGCCTTACTCATCCTCCTCCGCATCCAGGAGTTCCATGTTGAGGCCCAGACCGCGGACCTCTTTGACGAGAACGTTGAAGGATTCCGGCACGCCGGCTTCAAAGTTGTCCTCACCCTTGACGATGCTTTCATAGACCTTGGTCCGGCCTGCCACGTCGTCCGATTTCACCGTCAGCATTTCCTGCAGGGTGTAGGCGGCGCCGTACGCTTCCAGAGCCCAGACCTCCATTTCCCCGAAACGCTGGCCGCCGAACTGCGCCTTACCACCCAGCGGCTGCTGCGTGACAAGCGAGTACGGTCCGGTGGAACGGGCGTGGATCTTGTCGTCGACAAGGTGGTGCAGCTTGAGCAGGTACTTGACTCCCACCGTCACCTTGCGGCTGAACTGATCGCCGGTGCGGCCATCGTACAGAACCGACTGACCCGAGGTGTCGAAACCGGCCCGCTTGAGCGAGTCGTTCACGTCCGCCTCTTTGGCGCCGTCAAAGACCGGGGTCGCGATCGGCACACCCTTGGTCACGTTCGAAGCCGCTTCGACAAGCGTGTCTTCGTCCATGCCCTTGATGCCCTCTTCATAGACCTCGTCGCCATAGGCGATGCGCATGGCTTCGCGGATCGGCGTCAGGTCGCCGGTGCGGCGATAGTCCTGCAGCGCCTCGTCGATTTCCAGACCCAGCGCACGCGCGGCCCAACCCATGTGGGTTTCAAGGATCTGACCGACGTTCATGCGCGACGGCACGCCCAGCGGGTTCAGACAGAAATCCACCGGGGTCCCGTCCGCAAGGAACGGCATGTCCTCGATCGGCACAACGCGGGAAATGACGCCCTTGTTGCCGTGACGGCCGGCCATCTTGTCGCCCGGCTGAAGCTTGCGCTTCACGGCGATGAAGACCTTGACCATCTTCATCACGCCCGGGGGCAGATCGTCGCCGCGGCGGACCTTTTCGACCTTGTCCTCGAAACGGGCATCCAAAGCGCGCTTTTGCACTTCGTACTGCTCGTGCAGGGCCTCGACATGCTTGGCGTCCTGCTCTTCGCCCAGGGCCAGCTGCCACCACTGACCGCGGGTCAGGCTGCTCAGCAGGTCCTCGTTGATTTCCGAGTTCGGCTTGACGCCTTTCGGGCCCTTTACCGCGACCTTGCCTTCGATCATCGAACGCAGACGCGCATAGATGTTGCGGTCAAGGATCGCCAGCTCGTCGTCGCGGTCGCGCGCCAGGCTTTCGATCTCTTCACGCTCGATCTGCAGCGCACGTTCGTCTTTTTCCACGCCATGGCGGTTAAAGACGCGCACTTCGACAACCGTGCCGTAATCACCGGGCTTCACACGCAGCGAGGTGTCGCGCACGTCCGATGCCTTTTCACCAAAGATGGCGCGCAGAAGCTTTTCTTCCGGCGTCATCGGGCTTTCGCCCTTCGGGGTGATCTTGCCGACAAGGATATCGCCCGGCTCGACGTCCGCGCCGATATAGACGATGCCCGCTTCGTCGAGGTTGCGCAGGGCTTCCTCGCCGACGTTGGGGATGTCGCGGGTGATTTCCTCGGGCCCAAGCTTGGTGTCACGGGCGGCCACTTCGAATTCCTCGATGTGGACGCTGGTGAACACGTCATCGCGGGCGATGCGTTCCGAGATCAGGATCGAGTCTTCGTAGTTGTAGCCGTTCCAGGGCATGAAGGCGACGATGACGTTCTTGCCCAGGGCCAGTTCGCCCATGTCGGTCGACGGACCGTCGGCAATCACTTCGCCCTTCTGAACCGTGTCACCCACCTTCACCAGAGGCTTCTGGTTGATACAGGTGTTCTGGTTCGAACGCTGGAATTTGCGCATGCGGTAAATGTCGACGCCCGCATCGCCCAATTCCAGATCTTCGGTGGCCCGGATCACGATACGCTGCGCATCGACCTGGTCGATGATGCCCGCACGCTTGGCCATGACGGCCGCGCCGGAATCGCGCGCCACGATTTCCTCGATGCCGGTGCCGACCAGCGGCGCTTCCGAGCGCAGGGTCGGAACCGCCTGACGTTGCATGTTCGAACCCATCAGGGCGCGGTTGGCGTCGTCGTTTTCAAGGAAGGGGATCAGCGATGCCGCGACCGAAACCAGCTGCTTGGGCGACACGTCGATCAGATCGACGCTTTCGCTGGGCGACAGGGTGTAGTCACCGGATTTCCGGGTGCTGACCAGATCGTTGACGAACTTGCCGTCCTCGTCCAGCGATGCGTTGGCCTGTGCCACGGTGTGGCGCATTTCCTCGGTCGCGGACATGTAATGCACTTCGTCGGTGACCTGACGATCCTTGACCACGCGGTACGGGGTTTCAATGAAACCGTACTTGTTCACGCGGGCAAAGGTGGCGAGGCTGTTGATAAGACCGATGTTCGGGCCTTCCGGCGTTTCAATCGGGCACATCCGGCCATAGTGCGTCGGGTGCACGTCGCGCACCTCAAAGCCAGCGCGTTCGCGGGTCAGACCGCCCGGCCCAAGCGCCGACAGGCGACGCTTGTGCGTCACTTCGGACAGCGGGTTGGTCTGGTCCATGAACTGCGACAGCTGGGACGAACCGAAGAATTCGCGCACTGCGGCGGCCGCCGGCTTGGCGTTGATCAGGTCCTGCGGCATGACAGTGTCGATCTCGACGCTGGACATGCGTTCCTTGATCGCACGCTCCATGCGCAGCAGGCCAACACGGTACTGGTTTTCCATCAATTCGCCGACCGAACGTACCCGGCGGTTGCCAAGGTGGTCGATGTCGTCGATGTCGCCGCGGCCGTCGCGCAGGTCGACCAGGGCCTTGATGCAGGCCACGATGTCGTCACGGTCCAGCGTGCGCTGAGTGTCTTCCTTGTCCAGCGCAAGACGCATGTTCATCTTGACGCGGCCAACGGCGGACAGGTCATAACGCTCGCTGTCAAAGAACAGCGTGTCGAACAGGGCCGACGCGGCTTCGACGGTGGGCGGCTCGCCCGGGCGCATGACGCGGTAGATGTCCATGAGCGCGGTATCGCGGCCCATGTTCTTGTCCAGCGCCATGGTGTTGCGCATGTAGGGGCCGACGTTGACGTTGTCGATGTCCAGGACCGGGATCTCGGTCACACCGGCGTCGACCAGCTCCTTGAGCGTGCCACCGGTGACGTCGCCGTCCTTGTCCACTTCCCAGGTCAGCTCATCGCCAGCCTCGACGTAGATCGCGCCGGTTTCCTCGTTGATGATGTCCTTGGCGGCATACTTGCCGACGATCGCCTCGAAGGGCACCAGCAGGTTCTTGACCTTGGCGTCGTCGATCAGCTTTTTCACCGCGCGCGGCGTGACCTTCTTGCCGGCTTCGGCGATCACTTCGCCGCTGTCGGCGTCGACCAGATCATAGGTCGGGCGGGTGCCGCGCACACGCTCGGGGAAGAACTTGGTCGCCCAACCTTCACCTTTGCGCAGCTCGTAGGTCACCGTGTCGTAATAGGCGTCCATGATCGCCTCTTGGTCCAGACCAAGAGCGTACAGAAGCGTCGTCACCGGCAGCTTGCGGCGGCGGTCGATCCGGGCAAAGACGATGTCCTTGGCGTCGAATTCAAAGTCCAGCCACGACCCGCGGTAGGGAATGATGCGGCAGGCGAACAGCAGCTTGCCCGACGAATGGGTCTTGCCCTTGTCGTGGTCAAAGAACACGCCCGGCGAACGGTGCATCTGGGAAACGATCACACGTTCGGTCCCGTTCACGACAAAGGTGCCGTTCGGGGTCATCAGGGGCATATCGCCCATAAAGACGTCTTGTTCCTTGATATCCTTGACGGATTTCGCGCCGGTATCTTCGTCGATATCGAACACGATCAGACGCAGGGTGACCTTCAGCGGGGCGCTGTAGGTCATGTCGCGCTGCATGCACTCTTCGACGTCATACTTGGGCTTTTCGAGGTCGTAATCGACGAACTCGAGAATGGCGGTTTCGTTGAAGTCCTTGATCGGGAAAACCGACTGGAAGACGCCTTTGATACCTTCCCCGTCCATCGGCTTGGGCTGGTCACCCGAGTCTAGGAAAAGCTTGTAGGAAGATTTCTGAACCTCAATGAGGTTCGGCATTTCAAGCACTTCGCGGATCTTGCCGTAGTACCGGCGAAGACGTTTCTGTCCGAGGAAGCTTTGCGCCATGTAGGGGCCACCCTTTTCTTTTCTCTGCCTGGATGGCGCGGCTGTCGGGCCACAGCGTGCCATCTCGTCAGTGACGATACGAACTTTGGTCCATTCTCGACGGGCGTCCCACCGCCTGTCTCTCGATCCATGTTCCTATCTTGGAAAGATCCTCCGCAGAGGAGCTTGCCAAGCACAGGACTGTGCGGGCCGGGTATTTCCCCATCTCGCAGCACGCCGGGTCATGTTTTCTGGATGATTTGACCTATTTGGGTGCGGCAGTCAGGGATTTCAACGATGTCTCGGCGCACCTCGCAGTCTGCAACAGACAAAAAGCGGCTTCGAATCGCTCGAACCCGCAGGAGACTTCCGAATATTCTGTGAACATAAAGAACGCAAGTCCCCCAAGGGGAGCTTTGCGTAATTTCTACGTTCACGCAGAATGACAAAAACCGCGGAGAAGGTCAAGCATTCGCTTGGATTCCGACGCCGCCGCCCTGCCTGATCGGGCAGCCCCACGGACTGGGATATGACGCGTGCCGCACCCTGCCCCGAAAACGAAACAAGCGCCCCCAAAAGGGAGCGCTTGCCAGGTAAAACAGCCCGAAGGCCGGAATTACTTGAGTTCGACTTCGGCGCCAGCTTCTTCAAGCTGCTTCTTGAGCGCTTCGGCTTCGTCCTTGGAAACGCCTTCCTTGACAGCCTTGCCGCCGGCTTCGACCAGCTCTTTGGCTTCTTTCAGGCCCAGGCCGGTGATGCCGCGGACTTCTTTGATCACGTTGATCTTCTTGTCGCCAGCGGACTTGAGGATCACGTCGAATTCGGTTTGCTCTTCGGCAGCCGGGCCAGCTTCTGCTGCGGGGCCTGCCATCATCACTGCGCCGCCAGCGGCGGGCTCGATGCCATACTCGTCCTTGAGGATGGTTTTCAGTTCTTGTGCTTCAAGCAGCGTCAGGTTGACGATTTGCTCAGCAAGTGCTTTCAGATCAGCCATTTTGAGACTCTTTCCGTTATACTAGATGTGTTCCAACGCGTGGGCCTGGGCCCTACGTAGATCGTTTCAGCTGCCTTACGCCGCTTCCGCCTTTTCTTCGATGGTCGAAAGGATGGAAGCGATGTTCGATGCAGGTGCGCCAATTGCGCCGGCGATGTTCGATGCGGGTGCGCCGATGCAGCCGACGATGGAGGCAATAAGCTCCTCGCGCGACGGCATTTTCGACACGGCTTCGACACCGGCCCGGTCCAGAGCCGTTCCGCCCATGTTCCCGCCGAGGATCTCAAACTTTTTGTTATCCTTGGCGAAATCCTCACACACCTTGGCGGCTGCCACGGGGTCTTCGGAATAGGTCAGAACAGTCATTCCACCCAGGAGGGACGCGATGCTTTCACAAGGCGTACCCGCGAGGGCAATCTTGGCGAGCCTGTTCTTGGCGACGCGAACCGACGTGTTCTCGGCGCGTGCGCGCCCACGAAGATCCTGCATCTCGGCAACTGTGAGACCTTCGTAGCGGCTAACCACCACGACGCCAGAGCTTTCAAAGATCTGGCCGAGTTCCTCGACCAATTTTTCTTTCTGGGCTCTATCCACAGTTTCACTCCAATCATTGGAGGGTGACCCCTCCGGCTCGTTTCAGCCGGGATATCCCGGCCAAGAGGTCCGTTCGGGTCGTCACATCACGTGGCCCGGAACACATCAGCGCCCGGAGAGATGTCTCTTCCCGCCTCAGGCAGGACTTAACGGCGCGGGGTATCTCTACCACTGGCCAGCCCACCGTCTCGGACGAAATCAAGGGCACCGACGAATCACGCAGGTGCCCTCAGACGCGGTACTAACCGGTTCTCTTGCGCTTGCCAAGCCTTTGCCGCGTGGCGGGCGACGTGAATGGCGCTATGCGGCATCCCGGCGGCCAAGGCAGCTGTCCAGCACCTGCCACAGGGCCTTTTTCGAGGCCGGTTTGGGCAGCACATGGTCCATGCCAGCGGCGTGGTATTCATCGACCTGATGGCTCAGCACATTTGCGGTCACCCCGATCACCGGGGTAGCCGGTCGCCCGCTTGCGGCCTCTTCGGCCCGGATTTCACGCGTTGCGGCGACCCCGTCCATCACTGGCATCTGGATGTCCATCAGCACCAGGTCAAAGCGCGCCTCGCGCAGCGCCGCGACCGCCTCGGCGCCGTTTTCGGCCTGCGTCACCACCGCCCCGGTCGGCTTGATGAACCGGTCAAGGATCAGGCGGTTTGTGGCATTGTCATCGACGACCAGAATGCGCATTCCGCTCAGATCGCTGGGGGCCGCGCGCGGGCTGTCGGCCTGCACCGGCTTTGGAACTTCGACCGCCGGCAAGGGCAGGACGCAGCTGAACACGGCCCCTTTGCCCAGGTCACTAGCCAGCGACAGCGTCCCGCCCATGGCGACACAAAGCTGGCGGGAAATCGTCAGGCCCAGACCAGTGCCCCCGTGCACCCGCGTGATGCTCGTATCCGCCTGGGTGAAGGGTTCAAAGATGCGTTCCTGCGCCTCGGCGGGGATTCCGGGCCCGGTGTCCCGCACCTCGATCCGGATCAAGCCTGGGTCGGCATCTACCAAAGCGCGGACAAGCACCTGGCCGGTTGGTGTGAATTTGACGGCATTGGCGATCAGGTTGTTCAGAACCTGGCGCAGCCTGCGCCCGTCGCCGCGCACCAACCCGGGGACAGAGCTGTCCGTTTCAACGCTCAGTTCCAGCCCCTTTTCCCGCGCCGACGCCGAATAAAGCGATGCCGCCGCGTTCAGCAGCGTGCGCAGATCGAAAGCATGGGCCTCGATGTGGAACTGCCCGGCCTCGACCTTGGACAGGTCCAGCACGTCGTTGATCGTCGATAGCAATAGACCGCCAGATTGTTCGATGACATCAACACAGCGTCGTTGATCCGCGTCCAGATCGGTTTCGGCCAGTTCCGTCGCCATGCTCAGGATACCGTTCAAGGGGGTGCGGATCTCATGGCTGATGTTGGCAAGGAACCGCGACTTGGCCGCGCTGGATTGGGCTGCCGCCTCGTGCAGGCGCATTTCGCGGTTCCGGTCCCGGTTCGCGCTGAAAATCTCGATCACCACGAACAGCATCAACAACCCGATCATGGCCGCGGTGACCGTGCGATAGTACAGTCCCTGCCGCCTGTCTGCGATTTGCGTGGCGTGAAGCGCCGTGTTCTTGTCGGCCATGGCCTCGGACCAGACGCTGCGCGCACGATGTGACAAGACCTGTAGCTGCCCGCGCATGCGATCGACGTCCGCATCCGACAAGGGCGCGTCGCCAAAAACCGCGGGTTCTTCCGCTTTCAGAAAGTCGCTGTAGCCCTGGATCACCTGCGCAAAGACCAACGTTCGTTCCCCGGCGGCCACCGACAGGACATCCGTCCTGCTCCACAGGATGTCAAAGCGCAAGGCAACACCCTGCTGCGTGTCATCCCCGATGGCATAAGCCAGAAGCACCCCGGACAGGCGTTCGGTTTCGTAGATCAATTCGCTGATCTTCCAAAGGGCCGAATTCACGGAATACAGCTCGGCCTCGCGGTCCGTGGCGCGCTGCTGCTCGCGGACGAACAGAATCGCCGCCAGGCTGCCCGCAAGGCATACCGCGAACACCGCACGCAGCATGCGGTTGTTGTCCCTGATCCAGGACGACAGCTTCATGCGCTAGCGAACCACCTCGATGCGGACCAGTTGCCAGATCATTTCACTGTCAAAGGGCTGGCGCTTGGCCGCATCCTCGGACAGCGGATAGACAATCCAGATCGGCCCCTTGGTTCGCACCGTCATCGGGCTGCCGTTGTGATCCAGCGCCAGTAGGACGTCGTGTTCAAAGGCGTGCGAGACCGGGATTTCGACGGTATAGTCGTTGACCGCCGAGGCCCGCAAAACCCCGTCGCTGACCCCAACAGCCTGCAACAATGACGCAAGCGTGGGGCCGGAAAAGCTCTGCTCGCCTTCTGTAAAGGAGGTAAAGGTCCGAATCTCGCGCCAATCCAAGTCTTCGAGCGCGGCGCGGTCAAAACGCATCATGCCGCCCTGTGCCGCCCCGTCGATGGCGCCGGATATTGTCAGGATTGCCGGGGACCTTGGGTTATCAAGGGCATAAGCCGGCAAGGATAAGCTGCCGACAAGGCAGGAAAGCAAAAAAGCCAGTAGGCGAAACATGACGAAACCCCGTGTTGAGACAGATGTTCCGCAGTCTTGACGCCAAATCTCTAACACAGCCTTTCGACCAACAAAAAAGGCGGACCCGAAAGGCCCGCCTTTTCCGAAAATTTGTGATCGAGGATCAGTTGCCGGTGGCGCTGCTGACGTCGACCGACACGCCCGGGCCCATCGAGGAGCTGAGCGCGATCTTCTTCATGTAGGTGCCCTTGGCGCCGGTCGGCTTGGCTGCGGAAACGGCCGCGACAAAGGCGCGGATGTTTTCGACCAGCTTGGCTTCGTCAAAGGAAACCTTGCCAACGCCAGCGTGCACGACGCCAGCCTTTTCGGCCTTGAACTGAACCTGACCGCCCTTGGCTGCCTTGACAGCCTCGGCGACGTCCATGGTCACGGTGCCGACCTTGGGGTTCGGCATCAGGTTGCGCGGGCCCAGCACTTTGCCCAGACGGCCCACGACGGGCATCATGTCCGGGGTTGCGATGCAACGGTCAAAGTCGATGGTGCCGCCCTGAACGGTTTCCATCAGGTCCTCTGCGCCAACGATGTCCGCACCAGCGGCCAGGGCTTCGTCTGCCTTGGCGCCGCGGGCGAACACGGCCACGCGCACGGTCTTGCCGGTGCCGTTCGGCAGGCCGACAACGCCGCGAACCATCTGGTCTGCGTGACGCGGGTCAACACCCAGGTTCATCGCGATTTCAACGGTCTCGTCGAACTTGGTGTTCGAGTTGCCCTTGATCAGCGCGACGGCTTCTTCGATGGTGATGTCTTCTTTGCCAGCAAAGGCTTCGCGGGCTGCGCGGGTACGTTTTCCAAGCTTTGCCATATTACTTCACCTCGATGCCCATCGAGTTGGCAGAGCCAACGATGATCTTCATTGCCGCTTCGACGTCATTCGCCGACAGGTCCTTCATCTTGGCCTCGGCGATTTCGCGCACCTGCTTGAGGGTCACGGTCGCGATGGTTTCACGGCCCGGAAGCACGGCGCCCTTGGGGCGGTTGCGCTTGCCGACCGGCTTCAGACCGGCGGCCTTTTTCAGGTAATAAGACGCGGGGGGCGTCTTGATGTCCATGGTGAAGGACTTGTCCTGATAATAGGTGATCACGGTCGGGCACGGCGCGCCGGGCTCCATTTCCTGCGTCTTGGCGTTGAACGCCTTGCAGAATTCCATGATGTTGATGCCGCGCTGACCCAGGGCGGGGCCCACGGGCGGCGACGGGTTGGCTTTGCCTGCAGGGATCTGCAGCTTCATCTTGCCAGCAAGCTTCTTGGCCATTGGCTTTCTCCTTTACAACACCCCGCGAACGCGTTCTTGGGGCCGGTTTGTTGCGTGGTCAGGTCCGGATTTCGCGAAACCCTCGCCTCCCACGTTTCGGGGTCCGTGCGACTCGCAGCGGCCAACCGAAGCCCGGCGCATAGCCCAGCTTTGACCGGCGATCAACCCCGCATGGCGGAAAGCCTGCGGTTTTGGCGGTTTCGTGACGCGCCCTCCCCGGCTCAACGCTTGCCCAGAAGTTTTGGCCAAAACCGCGCCAGGCGGCTTTTCCGGTGCCACGTGTCCCGTCCGACATCAAACAGCCAGTCCGGAACGTCATTGCGCGTCAACTCGAACAAAGGCTTGCCCTCGATACTGGCCACACGAACCGGAAAATTGCTGCGCAGCGAGGCCGCATCGGTACTGTCAAACAGCCGCAGCGGTCCCTTGTCGGTCTGAATCCAAAGCGAGCCGCGGTCATAACCCTGCTCCCGCTCCCAAAAGGCAAAGCGATACTCGTAGCCATGTGCGCGCAGGGCCGCCTGATGCCGGCGTGTCAACCACCCGACAGGGTCGTTCGGCCCGGTCCAACTGGTGTCCGGCCACTCGGGTGAATAGCGTGCAAATGCCTGAGTTTCTGTGATCCGCGTGGCCCAATACACGTCAAACGTCTCTTGGCTGACGCCCTCAAGATTGAACAACGCGGAAATTTCGGCCTCCACATACTGCGAGGGCAATCCTGCGTCCTTGAAAACGGCAATCGAGGCTGCCTGCCGTTCAGCGCAGGCCTGCTCGAACGCGCCGCGATCATGCATCCTATAGTATCCGCCTTCGCCGTCGGGCATAAACTCATCCAGATCGTCGTCTTCGTTGGGATCGACCTTTTCAACCTGGATGGTGCGCAGAAACGCCTCCTGGTCTTGCCAAAGATCCGCGACGCGCGCATAGCCCAGGGCGCGGAAAGCTGCCAAAGGGCTCCAGCCGTCAAAATTTCCATGCAGCCTGTCGTGCAACAATGCCCACCAACTGTCCCAAGCAGTCGGGAGGCACTCGGACCCAAGCGCGGTTATCGCGGTCGCATGCATGTCTCTGTCTTGCAGCCGTTCAATTGCCGCCTCATCGACATCCACGCCGAAATAGTCACGAGTCAGTGCGATACAGGCCAGATCCTGCCGCATCTTTCCGTGGTCGCCAAGAGCGGCCTCCCGGACAATCAGCGCTTCTTTTGTCATGGACTTAGTCAACTCGCACAGCTTCGGAACATGTCAACCGGGTCGCCTTCCATCGCAACCTTTGGTCATCGGAACGATCAACGCCGGGTCTTGTGGGCGTCTGCAACGAAATAGGGGCGCGCATTGCTGCCCGCCCCTTTTGATTACTTTAGCACCACAAGGCCAAGTGACGCGAAATCGCGTCAGATGCCGCAGCGCAATTACTGCTTTGTAACCTGGGTGAATTCCAGTTCGACCGGGGTTTCCCGGCCAAAGATCGACACCGCGACACGCAGGCGCTGGTTGTCTTCGTCCACGCCCTCGACCATGCCATCGAAGCCCTCGAAGGGGCCATCGTTGACCTTGACCTTTTCGCCGATCTCAAAGTGGATCAGCGTGCGCGGCGCATCTTCGTTTTCCTGGACGCGGCCAAGGATCGCCTCGACCTCGGCGTCGCGCATCGGCATCGGGCGCCCCTGCGGACCAAGGAACCCGGTCACGCGGTTGATCGAGTTGATCAGGTGATAGCCGCGGTCCGACATTTCCATGTGCACCAGCACGTAACCGGGCATGAAGCGACGCTCGGTCGTTACCTTCTTGCCGCGACGGACCTCGATCACCTCTTCGGTGGGAACCAGCACTTCGTCGATCTGATCCTCGAGCCCCTGCTCTTCCACCGAAGTGCGGATCTGCTCGGCAATCTTCTTTTCGAAGTTCGAGAGCACGCTCACCGAATACCACCGCTTTGCCATCTGGGCTGTCCCTCGTTCCTTGGCCAGGTCAAAGCCCGGCCTTTGTCGTCCATCCCCGCCGCGATGCGCGCGGGAAACAAAAAAGCGGCGTGCAACTCGAATCAGTGCACGCCCTTCATTCAGTAGGCCGTTCCCTACCGCCAAGCCCCCCTGAATTCAAGAGGCCCGGGCGCCAAGGTCAGCCAAAGAGCGTCAGGATCCCCTGAAGACCGCTGCGGATCAGGATATCGACCAACGCAAAAAAGATCGCGGTCAGCGTCGCCATGATAAAGACCATGATCGTCGTCAGCACGACCTCGCGGCGGGTCGGCCAGACAACCTTGGAAACCTCAGCACGGACCTGCTGGATGAATTGAAGCGGATTGGTGGTGCGGGCCATGGCCGAATGCCTTTTGATCGGTGTCGCGATGTCGGGCGTATCTACGCGCGGGTCTGACGAATTACAACCCTGTTGCGACCGCCGTGCGAAATGACCCGGTGCACTGTCGCCGGATCGCCCCGCCTCACGCCAGCTTCACGGCACCGTGAAGACAAATTCGGAACGCAATCGCCCGTGGCCGGTTGGGGATGCAGATGACGGGCCGCGTCTGGCGCCCCGCGAAAGCAAACAGGAGATATCCTTATGAAACGTCTTTTTGCCACCACCGCCCTTGCCGCCACCCTTGCCACCGGCGCCTTTGCCGCAACCTCGGGTCAGTTGAACATGCTGCAGTCCTACCTGCCGACCGTCGATGTCGATCTGCTGAGCGAAGCTCAGATCGACGAGCTGTTGATCATCGCCAACGGCGGTGCATCGGACACGGAAAAGGCCACCCAGATGCAGGCCGTCGTGACCGCCCGCAACGCACTGAATGTGGAACCCCTGACGCCGGTCGAGATCAACAAGATTCGCTCCGTTGACGCCAATGTCGACACGTCGATCTTTACGGACGCCGAGATTTCCGAACTGCGTCTTGCCATCGCTTCCGGTGACCGCCAGGCCATCGAACGGGCAATCATGACCCCCACGGCCGAGGCCGGCATGGTGAAACCCGCCGATTTCACCCAGCAGGAAGAGGTCGCCATTCTGCGGTTCGCGCCGGACGCTGACTTTTCGATGATTGACGCGGTCGAAAGCCGCCAGATCCGCGCCGCGCTGACCAGCGGTGACGAAGACGCCATCGAAACCGCGATTTCGGCCGCTCTGGCCAGCTGATCGCCGCACCATCCAGAAAAGGGGTCGCATTCGCGGCCCCTTTTTTCGTGCGCACATCTCACACCGCGCTTTCAAAGCACGGGCGGCGCCGGTGTATCACGATGTATGGGAAATGGCAGGGGCAGCAGGGTTCGAACCCGCGACCTACGGTTTTGGAGACCGTCGCTCTACCAGCTGAGCTATACCCCTAAGGTCCGGGGCCTGATCTACGAAAGGTGCAGGCGCTTTGCAAGCCGGAAAAGCGCAGTTTGACGGCCGGGGCCATGGTTTGGCGAACAATTTTTCCGCCTGCCCTGGGGCGTGGCGGCATCCCGGGGGCCAAGACCGGCACAATTTCCGGATTCAAAAACATGTGATGCAGCCAAAGTCGCGGCTTCTGCCGCGTCCGAAACACCGCCGCGCGCGCAGCCCGGACTGCGCACCTTCCAAGCCGGCTTGATGCGCACCAAAGCTGTGCATTTCTTCACATACCCCGTTTCGACGACCCCGAATTTCAAGGACACAGGTGCGTGAACCAATTGATATTGCTTCGTGATTTCAACTTCGGAATTCCAGGCCCTATCTGGATTTGTGTCGGACAGACAGTTCGACCCAGACAATCAGAACCGTGGCAAACGCCACCGTAAAAAAGGAAAACACCATGAAACGCATCATCGCATCCAGCCTCGTCGCAATCGCCGCCTTTGCTGGCGCAGCCCAGGCCATGACCTCGACCCCGACCGCAGCCCAGCTGCACGAAATCCAGACCTTTGCACCGCAGGCCGACCTGTCCGGTCTGTCCGCCACCGAAGTCAACTCGATCCTCGCCGTGATCCACTCGGGCGACAGCGCAGGCGAGACCCGCGGCAAAGTCCTGGCAATGATCAAGTGATCATGCCCCCAGGCAAAACACTGACGGCCTTTGGCCACCCTCAATGACCGGCATATTCAAATCCAAAGCCGGAAACCTCTGAATGAAAAGGAAAACACCATGAAACGCATCATCGCATCCAGCCTCGTCGCAATCGCCGCCTTTGCTGGCGCAGCCCAGGCCATGACCTCGACCCCGACCGCAGCCCAGCTGCACGAAATCCAGACCTTTGCACCGCAGGCCGACCTGTCCGGTCTGTCCGCCACCGAAGTCAACTCGATCCTCGCCGTGATCCACTCGGGCGACAGCGCAGGCGAGACCCGCGGCAAAGTACTGGCAATGATCAAGTGATCATGCCCCTGCCCGCCATGCGTCCCCTCCCTGGCGCATGGCGGATTGCAAAAGGCACTTTTCGCGAAAGGACCGTCCCAAGGGGCGGTCTTTTCTGTTTTGAGGGCATGGTATCGCCACCGCGACCGGGATGGCCACACGCGGGCGACATGGAAGACTGCAGCACCATGCAAAAAAGGGCGCCCTTTGGGGCGCCCTTCTGTTTTCTCGACCAAAGGGTGGGTTGAAACCCACCCTGGGGCTTATGCGAGGATCTTCGACACGACGCCCGAACCAACGGTGCGGCCGCCTTCGCGGATGGCGAAACGCAGGCCGTCTTCCATCGCGATCGGTGCGATCAGTTCGACTTCGAACTTCAGGTTGTCGCCCGGCATCACCATCTCGGTGCCCTCGGGCAGGTTGACCGTGCCGGTCACGTCCGTCGTGCGGAAGTAGAACTGCGGGCGGTAGTTCGCGAAGAACGGCGTGTGACGACCGCCTTCTTCCTTGGTCAGGATGTAGACCTCGGCTTCGAACTTGGTGTGCGGGTTCACCGACTTGGGCTTGCACAGAACCTGACCGCGCTCGACGCCTTCGCGGTCGATGCCGCGCAGCAGAACGCCGACGTTGTCGCCTGCTTCACCGCGGTCCAGCAGCTTGCGGAACATTTCAACGCCCGTGCAGGTCGTCTTGGCGGTGTCGCGGATGCCGACGATCTCGATTTCGTCGCCAACGTTGATCACGCCACGCTCGATACGGCCGGTCACAACCGTACCACGACCCGAGATCGAGAACACGTCTTCGATCGGCATCAGGAACGGCTGGTCGATCGCGCGGGCCGGCTGCGGGATATACTCGTCCACGGCCTTCATCAGTTCGCGGATCTTCTCTTCGCCGATTTCCGGCTGCGTGCCGTTCATCGCGTGCAGAGCCGAACCGGCAATGATCGGAATGTCGTCGCCCGGGAAGTCGTAGGCCGACAGAAGCTCGCGGATTTCCATTTCCACCAGTTCCAGCAGCTCTTCGTCGTCGACCTGGTCAACCTTGTTCATGAACACGACCATGGCGGGGATACCCACCTGGCGGCCCAGCAGGATGTGCTCGCGCGTTTGCGGCATCGGGCCGTCAGCGGCGTTCACAACCAGGATCGCGCCGTCCATCTGGGCAGCACCGGTGATCATGTTCTTGACGTAGTCGGCGTGGCCGGGGCAGTCGACGTGCGCATAGTGACGCGCTTCGGTCTCGTACTCCACGTGCGCCGTCGAGATCGTGATCCCGCGGGCCTTCTCTTCGGGCGCGCCGTCGATCTGGTCGTACGCCTTGAAGTCACCAAAATACTTGGTGATCGCCGCCGTCAGCGTCGTCTTGCCGTGGTCAACGTGACCGATCGTGCCGATGTTGCAATGCGGCTTGCCGCGTTCAAACTTTTCCTTACCCATCTCTGAGACGCCTCACGGTTTGGGGCCACACCCGGGCCCGGGGTTTGCATCGCGGGCCACATATTGGGTTGAGCCGCGAAAATCAAGTGGATGATGTTGCGCAGCGCCCTTCTGGGCGCCGAACACCGCGTTCTTTTGGTTGCAAGCGCCGGACGGCACCGTTCTGGGCGCGCCGCGCCCTGCCTTTCCAGCGGGTTGCCCGATCCGCGGGGATGCCGGTGTTTCAGCGGCGCAAGGTCAGCTGGGACCGTCGGCAGGGGCCTCTGCGATATCTTCGGCGGCTTCCTCGACTTCCGGAAGCCCGCCAAACCAGCCTTTGGTTTCCTGTTCTTCGCGCAGCCATTTTTCGATCAGCAGCGCCGCCTCCAGCGCCAGCCCCTGCATCTGTTCATCGCGATTCTTGGACAGGCGGGATTCAAAGACCTTGATCACGTGGATCGGCTCGGGCTTGGTGTTCAGCTTGGATTGCGTCGCGTCGTCCCAGACCGTGACATGCAGGGCCAGCGCCGATTTTCCGGGCACCACCGGGGGCGGCAGGGAATAGGCCTCGACGCTGATGCCGATGTGATAAAACTTGTCGCCCTCATAGCGGCGAAAGCGTTGTTCCATGGCCTCGTCGACGACCTTGATCCATTCTTCCTTGGTCGCCTCGCGCGATACCAGAAGCTGTTGCAGGTTGGGCGCGACGACCTCGGCATGGCCAAGTTTGAAGTCCCCAAGGGCAACCGGCGGTTTCGACAGGTCGGCCGGCACATCCGAACAGGCGGCAAGGCCCAGCACCAAGGAAAAAGCGACAAGAATACGGATCATGGAGTCCCCCAGGGTTTCATGTTCGGACTGGATACCGCGAAGGGGCGCGCCATGCAATCAGTGGGGCTTTGCCATGGCGCCGCCGCCGCCTACATTAGGGTCATGACAAACCATTCCCCAGCCGCCCCCCTGCCCGTCCGTGTCCCCCTGGTGACCCGCCCCATGGGGCTTTGGGAAAGTCTGCAGGCGTCTCGGCGCAACGTGTTGTCCATCATCCCCGAGGTCGCAACCCGCCAGCCGATCCTGTCCGGCAAGACCGGCAAGCGCTGGCACATGGTCATGGACCCGGCAGGCAACCGGCGGGTGCTGCTGGAAAATCTGGCCAATTACCCCAAGTCGACCGTGACCAAGAACCTTTTGCGCCCGGCCATCGGGGAATCGCTGTTCATCGCCGAAGGCGCGCATTGGCGCTGGCAGCGGCGCACGGCCGCGCCTGTGTTCAGCCATCGCAACGTGATGAACCTTGCGCCAATCATGACCGGCGCGGCGCAGCGTTCGGTCCGGCGTATCGGGGCGGCCGGGCCAAAGGCGATCAACTTTCTGGATGAAATGGTCAGCCTGACCTTTGACGTCATTTCCGACGTGACTTTTTCGGGCGATGCGGGGTTCGACCGCGACGGGGTGCACGGGGCCATCGACGCCTATATTTCCGAGGCCGGGAAAATCTCGCTGTTCGACCTGCTGGGCTTTCCTGATTGGGTGCCGCGCCCGGGGCGGGTGTTTTCCGCCGGCGCGGTGGCGCAGATGAAAAAGGTTGCCGACACCGCCATCGAGGGCCGCGCCCAGCGCGGCGCCGAAGGTGTGCCCGACCTGCTGGACCTGCTGCTGGCGGGCGAGGACCCGGAAACCAAGCGCCGCATGAACACCGCCGAGCTGCGCGACAACCTGCTGACCTTCATCGTCGCCGGGCATGAAACCACCGCCCTGACCCTGGCTTGGTCGCTCTACCTGCTGGCCTTCGATCCAGAGGTGCAGGACCAGGCCCGGCAAGAGGTTCTGTCAGTGGTCAAGGACGGCGCCGCGACTGGCGAAGACGTGGAAAACCTGCCCCTGATCCGGCGCATCGTCGACGAGGCGCTGCGCCTTTATCCCCCCGCCGCCATGCTGTCGCGCACCGCGCAGGCGGATGACCAGCTGTGCGGGCGCCAGATCCGCAAGGGCGACACGGTGATCCTGCCGATCTATGCCCTGCACCGCAGCGCGCTGCTTTGGGATGAACCCGATGCTTTCCGACCCGCCCGCTGGGAGGGCAGCAAACCGGACCGCTATGCCTATCTGCCGTTCGGCGACGGGCCGCGCATCTGCATCGGCGCGTCGTTCGCCATCCAGGAAGCGGTGATCGTGCTGGCAACGCTTTTGGCGAATTTCCGGTTCAAGGCCGTGCCGGGCCGCAATCCCGACCCGGTGATGATCCTGACCCTGCGCCCCGAAGGCGGCGTCTGGCTGGAGGCCGAGCCGCTTTAGCGGTTCGGCCTTCCGGGTGCCGGTGTTTCCACCGCAAGCCCCGCCGCCTTAGCGGTTCGCCCCCGGAATCCAAAGCACATCGGCGCGGCCGTCGTCATTGGCGATGCGCGCGGCGACAAAGAACCAGTCGGACAGACGGTTGAGATACTTGATCGCCTCGGGGTTCACCGTCTCGACGGTGGCCAGTTCGACCGACAGCCGCTCGGCGCGGCGGGCCTGGGTGCGGCAGACGTGCAGATGCGCCGACAGGGCCGAGCCGCCCGGCAGGATGAAACTGCGAAGCGGCTCCAGCCGGGCGTTCATCGCGTCGATTTCGTTCTCAAGCCGCGTCACCTGTTCGGCCACCATGCGCAGCGGCGGGTATTCCGCCTGCGCGTCCTGCTCCATGTCCGGGCGGCACAGGTCGGCGCCCAGATCGAACAGGTCGTTCTGGATGCGCATCAGTGCCGTGTCCATGTCGCCTTCGGCGTGCAGGCGGGCAACGCCGACGGCCGAGTTCAGCTCGTCCGAGGTGCCATAGCTGGCGACTCGGGGATCGAACTTGGCCACCCGCGCGCCATTGCCCAGCGCGGTATCGCCCTTGTCACCGGTGCGGGTGTAAATCTTGTTCAGAACAACCATCGTGTCAGCCTCCGCGCCGCAACCAGACGAACCCCAGGATCAAAAGCACTGCAACGAATTGCGCGGCGATCCGCAGGCGCATGGCCTTGTTGGCGTATTTGCGGTTGAACTCTCCGCCACGGGCGAAAGCGCCGATGCCGAACAGAAGGACCGCCACGACAAACAGCATGGCGATGGCGACGACGATGAAAAGCGGATCCTTGGCCACGGGCGACTCCTATGTCTTTGCGCCATGACTTAGACGCCTTTGCGCAAAAAGCGAACCCAATTAGCTGCCTTTCGTCAAAAGCCAGTCCAGCGCCCGCGTCGACAGCAACCGCCGCGCCATGCCCGAAATGTAGGTTGGCGTGGTGATGTAATAGCGCGGCTTTGGACGGCTTGCCTCGACCGCGTGGATCAGCTTGGCGGTGACCGCCGAGGGCGGCAATTCAAAGCGGTCCGGGCCGTTGTCCTCGTACAGGCGGGGCAGCAGCGTTTCGCGGTACTGATCGGCGCGCGGCGAAGCCTTCCAGTCGATCCATTTCTCGAAATGCGGGATGGCGTTGACGCGGATCTTTGACGTGACCGGCCCGGTGTTCAGAGTGATCACGTGAATGGGCGTGTCGCGCATCTCCAGCCGAAGGGTGTCGGTCAGCCCTTCGATCGCGAATTTCGAGGTGTTGTAGGCCGCACGCCAGGGCTGGACCACAAGTCCCAGAACCGAGGAATGGTTGACGATCCGGCCATGCCCCTGCGCCCGCATGACAGGGATCACCCGGGTCGTCAGATCATGCCAACCAAAGACATTCGTCTCGAAAATCGCGCGCAGGGCGTCGGCAGGCAGGTCTTCGGCGGCGCCGGGCGCCGCATAGGCGCCGTTGTTGAACAGAACGTCCAGCGTGCCGCCGGTCGCGGCCAGCACCTCGGCCAGGGCCGATTTGATGCTGCCTCCGTCCGCGTAGTCAAGCCGCGGGCTTTCAAAGCCCATCGCCCGCAGACGGGTGCAGTCGGCCTGCTGGCGGCAGGAGGCAAAGACGCGCCAGCCGCGCGCCTTCAGGCCCTGGGCGGCGTCCAGGCCAATGCCCGACGAACAGCCCGTGATAAGAATGGATTTCTGTGTCATGCCGCCGATCTATGTCAGGCAGCGCGCCCGCGAAAGGGCGTTTTGTGCCCTAGTTGCCGGCAACCAGGAACTGCTCGGACATCCAGCCGATGTCGCTGCCGCGCAGCGCGCGCAGTTTGACCCAGCCGGTGCCGTCCTCTTGCAGCACTTCGACCTCGTCTCCGCGCACAAGTTTGGTCACCACGTCGAACCCGGTGCTGGGACCGCTGCGCAGGTTCACACGGTTGCCCGTGACGGTGCGATAGTCGATCGACGACGCGACCGATACCACCGGTACCATGATCGGCTTGGCCGCCACTTGCGACCCTTCGTCCGCGGCCACGACCGTGTTCACCAGCGACGCGATGTCGTCGGCCTTGGCCGTGCCGGTTTCCCAGGGGGCGGCGACCCGCGTCAGGTTGCCCACATTGGCCAGCGAAGTGCCCATGCCAGTGGTGCGGGTAACTTCGGGACGCGGCGGCGTTTCGGTCTTGGTGCTGACGATGGCGACCCGTTCGGGGCGCGCGATCGTGGTTTCTTCGACCGGCGCAAGCACCATCAACGAATTCGTTCCGGGCTCAAAGGCGCTGCCGCCGGACATTTCGTACCATGCCCAACCCAAAAAACCAAAAGTCACAAGGATAACCCGCGTCATCACATACCCCCCGAAAACGACCCAAACACCACGTGCACCGCAGGCAGATTGCGCGGCGTTTCGACGTTTTAACCGATTCCCGCCGCTGGCCTAAGGGAAAAACGGGGATTTTTTCCCACGGGCTGGCTTGCCGGTGCCAATGGGCAACGGTATCACAGCATCTATGGATGACGATACGCTCGACCCCAACATGAACCCTCGGGAAATGTCCGAAACGCTGCGCCGTGCAATCGGTGACCGCTATCTGACCTATGCCCTTTCGACGATCATGCACCGGGCGCTGCCCGATGCCCGCGACGGGCTGAAGCCCGTGCATCGGCGTATCCTGTACGCCATGCGCCGGTTGCGGCTCAACTCGACCGGGGGGTTCCTGAAATCCGCCAAGATCAGCGGCGACACCATGGGCGATTTCCACCCCCACGGCGATGCCGCGATCTATGATGCAATGGCGCGCCTGGCGCAGGATTTCACCATCCGCTACCCGCTGGTCGACGGTCAGGGCAACTTTGGCAACATCGACGGCGACAACCCCGCCGCCTCGCGCTATACCGAGGCCCGCATGACCATCATGTCCGAGGCCCTGCTAGAAGGCCTGGACGAAAACGCCGTTGATTTCCGGGACAATTATGACGGCCGCCTGCAGGAACCCGTGGTTCTGCCCGCGTCCTACCCGAACCTTCTGGCCAATGGGTCCAGCGGCATTGCCGTGGGCATGGCGACCAACATCCCGCCGCACAACATCGGCGAATTGCTGGATGCCTGCCTGCATCTGATCAAATCCCCCGACGCCCGCGACGACACGCTGCTGCAATACGTTCCCGGCCCCGATTTCCCCACCGGCGGGGTGATCGTCGAACCGGCCGACAACATCGCCAACGCCTATCGCACCGGGCGCGGCAGCATTCGCCTGCGCGCCAAGTGGGAGGTCGAGGACCTTGGCCGCGGCCTGTGGCAGGCCGTCGTGACCGAAATCCCCTACCAGGTGCAGAAATCCAAGCTGGTCGAACGCATCGCCGAGCTGATCCAGACCAAGAAGATCCCGATTCTGGCCGATGTACGCGACGAATCCGCCGACGACATCCGCATGGTGCTGGAGCCCAAGTCCAAGAACGTCGACCCCGATGTCCTGATGAACATGCTGTTCCGCAATTCCGATCTGGAAACCCGGTTCAGCCTGAACATGAACGTGCTGATCGACGGCGTCACGCCGCGCGTCTGCTCGCTCAAAGAGGTTCTGCGCGCCTTTCTCGACTTCCGCCGCGATGTGCTGGTCCGCCGGTCGCGTCACCGCATGGCCAAGATCGACAACCGCCTCGAAGTGCTCGAAGGGCTGATCGTCGCCTTTCTGAACCTTGACCGCGTCATCGACATCATCCGCTATGACGATGATCCCAAGGCCGCGCTGATGTACGAGGACTGGTCGAAAACCCATCAGGCGACCATCACCCGCGCAACGGATGAACGCGATTACCAGTCGCCGCTGGCCGGGATCGACGTCAAATCCCTGACCCTTCGCGAAGACCCCGAGGCCATCGCGCGCGGCGTTCTGGCCGACGACGGCACCGACGCCAAGGTGCCCGCGCGCTTTGTCGGGCGCTCCGAAGGGCTGTCGGACGTGCAGGCCGAGGCGATCCTCAACATGCGCCTGCGCAGCCTGCGCCGCCTTGAGGAACTGGAACTGGTCGGCGAGCGAGACCGCCTGATGGAGGAACGCGCCGGGCTCGAAGACCTGCTCGATTCCGGCGATCTGCAATGGTCGCGCATCGCCGAACAGCTGCGCGAGGTCCGCAAGGCCTTTGGCAAGGGCTACGAAGGCGGCCCGCGCCGCACCCGGTTCGCCGAGGCCGCCGAGGCCGAAGATGTCCCGATCGAGGCAATGATCGAACGCGAACCGATCACCGTGGTCTGTTCGCAAATGGGCTGGATCCGGGCGATGACCGGCCATATCGACCTGAACCGCGAACTGAAATTCAAGGACGGCGACGGCCCGCGCTTTATCTTCCACGCCGAAACCACCGACAAACTGCTGGTCTTTGGCTCGAACGGCCGTTTCTACACCCTGTCCGCCGCCGGTCTGCCCGGTGGGCGCGGCATGGGCGAACCACTGCGCCTGATGGTCGATCTGCCGAACGAGGCCGAGATCGTCGATCTGTTCATTCACCGCCCCGACGGCAAACTGCTGGTCGCCTCCTCTGCCGGGGATGGCTTTGTCGTGCCCGAGGCCGATGTGATCGCGCAGACCCGGTCGGGCAAACAGGTGCTGAACGTCAAGGATGACGTGCGCGCCCGCGTCTGCAAACCGGTCACCGGCGATCATGTCGCCGTGGTCGGCGAAAACCGCAAGGTTCTGGTCTTTGCGCTGGACGAACTGCCTGAAATGGGTCGCGGCAAGGGTGTGCGCCTGCAAAAGTACAAGGATGGCGGCATGTCCGACGTGCGCACCTTTACCCTGTCCGAAGGGCTCAGCTGGCTGGATCCGGCAGGGCGCACCCGCACCGAAACCGATCTAGAGGAATGGATAGGCAAGCGGGCCGGCACCGGCCGCATGGCCCCGCGCGGTTTCCCAAGGGACAACAGGTTCAACTGACTTTACCGCCGCGCCTGCGCCTGTATCCTGCTCCGCATTGACAGCCAGGGGCAGGACATTTGAACGACGCGCAGACACAGGGACCATGGACAGCGCCCGCCGCCGCCCCGCCCCTGCATGGTGACTTTCAAGGCAAGCGGTCCAGCCTGTTGGCGCTGGCGCTTCGATCCGGCGCGCTGACCGTGGTGACCCTGGGCCTCTACCGGTTCTGGATGAAGACCCGGTTACGCCGCTGGTACTGGTCGGCGATCCGCATTGGCGGGATGCCGCTGGAATACGTTGGCGACCCCTTTGAAAAGCTGCTGGGCTTCCTTGTCGCCGTGGTCATCCTGGCGTTCTACATCGGCATCGTGAACCTGGCGCTGATGTTCGCCAGCTTTTCCCTGCTGCAAGACAACGCCGCCGCCTATCTGTTGTCCTTTGTCGGCGTGATCCCGATCTGGTTCTACGCGCAGTACCGCGCCCGACGCTATGTGCTGGCGCGCACCCGCTGGCTGGGCCTGCGCTTTGGATTGGAGCCGGGAGCCTGGGGCTATGCCTTTCGGGCGCTGGGTTACTGGCTTCTGACGATCCTGTCGGCGGGGCTGCTGTGGCCGCTGATGACCTATCGGCTTGAGAAATACAAAACCGACCGCACCTTTTTCGGCGATCGCAGGATGCATCAGGGCGGACGCTGGACCATGCTGTACCGGTCGCTTGTCTGGATCGCGCTTGCGCTGGTCCTTGGCCTTGTGGGCATTGTGGTGCTGGAGCTTGGCAATACGGCAGCAGCGCTGCCTGTGTTGGTCTTTGCCGGGGGGCTCGCTGGATTCGGGCTGATCTATTACAAGGTCGACAGCCTGCGCCGCCTGACCGCCACCAAATCGCTGGACGGCGTCGGCCTGACCCTGACGGCCAGCCCCTGGCGCGTGCTGTGGATTCACGTCTTTGGCTATCTGTTGGCGGCGCTGGCAGCGGCCGTGCCGATCGGCATCCTTGGAATCGTCTATGCCCAGATCCAGACCCTGGCGCCGCAAATCGACATTGCCAACGATGGCGTGGCCATTGGCTGGACCCGTAAAACCCAATGGGCCTTTGTCGCCCTGTCCGCCATGGCCTATTTCTCGATCTTCCTGACCTGGTCGGCCTTTTCCCACGCCATGGTCACCCTGCCCGTGCTGCGCCACTATGCCCGCGGTCTGAGCCTGACCGGGGGCGCCGCCCTGTCGCAGATCCGCCAGCGCCCGCGCGACGAACACGCCGAGGCCGAAGGCTTTGCCGAGGCGCTGGATGTGGGGGCCTCGCTATGACCGACATGGCGGACAGCTTCGACACAGATTTCGAGACCACGGCACTGCACCTGGACGGCCAGACCGGCAGCCCCCGGCAGGTCGAGGTGTTCCTCGACAGCGCGGCGCGGGCCCTGCGCGGAAAGGGCATCGACTGGCCACTGGACCGGATCCGAGTGCCGCCCGATTTTGCCGGATCGGACCTGATCGTGCTGCGCCTGGCCGATGATCCGCTGCAACGGTTGATCCTCAAGGAACCCGGCCTGGTGCTTCACCTGCCCCGGCCGCACAAAACCGCCCCTGCCGCCAACCGTGGCGCAATCCTGAAATGGGCCGCCGCCGCCATCGCCTCGGTCGCGCTGATCGTCTTTGTGCTGGTGCCGGTGATGGCCGACCAACTGGCCCGCTTCATCCCGCCCGAAGGCGAACGCGCCCTGGGCGAAGCCACCCTGACCCAGATCCGCGAAGCGATGGACGAAACCGGCTATCGCCCCGTGGCCTTTTGTGACGCCCCGGCCGGCCGCGCGGCGCTGGACAGGCTTCAGGCCCGGCTTGAGACAGCGGTCGATCTGCCCACCGAATTGACGGTGCATGTGCTGGACCACGACATGGTCAATGCCTTCGCCCTGCCCGGCGGGCACATCGTGTTCTTCAAGGGGCTGATCGACACCGCCGACCAACCTGACGAACTGGCAGCCGTCTTTGCCCATGAAATCGGCCATGTGGTCAGCCGCGACCCGACCCGGCACGCACTGCGCACGGCGGGTTCGATCGGGGTGCTGGGGCTGCTTTTGGGGGATTTCGCCGGTGGCACCCTTGTGCTGTTTCTGGCGGAACGGCTGATCGACGCGCAATATTCACAAGGGGCCGAGGCCAAGGCCGATCTGTTTGCCCATCGCGTCATGCTGGAGGCGGGGCTGCCGCCCGACGCGCTGGCCCGGATGTTCGAACGCTTTGGCGAACAGGGCTCCGAAGCCGCCGGGATCATGGCGCATTTCCTGTCGCATCCGGCCCTTGGCGACCGGATAAAGGCCGCGCGCGCCGCTACGCCCCGGGGCCATGGCTTTGCCCCGCTTCTGGCCTCGGACGACTGGCACGCCCTGAAATCCATCTGCGAACAAAAACGGTGGCAGTGACCGCGAAAACAGCGCCAAGGCCGGCAAAACCCGACTTTACTTATGGTTGTCCCGGCGGCACTCTGCCCGGAATTACCGCGTGACAGTGAGGACTTAGGTAAATGCATTCCAACCCGGACGATTTTGCAATCCACTATACCGGCGAAAGGGGGCCGCTTTTCAATCTGGCCCTGAAAACCGGCTTTCTGACCCTGGCAACGCTTGGGATCTATCGTTTTTGGCAAAAGACCCGCCTGCGCAAATACATCTGGTCATCGACCAATGCCGGCGGAGATACATTCGAATACACCGGCACCGGCATGGAAAAGTTCCTGGGCTTTCTGCTGGCGGTGCTTTTCCTGGCGGTCTACGTCGGGCTGATCCAGATGGTGCTGTTCTTCTTCGGGCTGACGCTGATGACCCCGGCCGTCACGATGGAGCAAGCCATCGGCCAACTCATCGCGCTGTATGTCACCATCTTTGCGGTCGTGCCCTTTTTGCTGTTCGCGGTCTACCGCGCCCGGCGCTACAAGATGGCGCGCACCCGCTGGCGGGGCATCCGCTTTGGCATGGAAAAGGGCGCCTGGGGCTTTGTCTGGCGCGCCATCGGACACGGGCTTTTGACCCTGGTCACGCTTGGCGCCCTGCTGCCGCGCCAGGTCTTTTTCCTGGAAAAGTACATGACCGACCGCAGCTGGTACGGTGATGCCCGCTTTGTCCAGGAAGGCAAATGGACCGATCTGTATGGCGCGATGAAGCATGTCGGGATCGGCATCGGGCTTATGGTGCTGGGCGGCGTGCTGGGCGCGGCGCAGGTTCCGGGCGTGGCCGCGATTGCCGGCGGCGTCGGCTATGTCTGGCTGATCATCGGCCTTGTGTATTTCGGCGTGCGCAGCTTTGGCTATCTGACCAGCCACAAACGCCTGGGCGCGGACATCCGCTTTGTCTCGGCCCCGCGAACCGGCACCGTGCTCAAGACCTATATCCTTGGCTCCCTGCTGGTCGGGCTTGCCCTGGCTGCCGTGATCGCCGTGCTGGCCGGCCTCGTCTTTCTTGTGACCGAGGCATCGGGCGGCACCCCCGGGATCGGCACCATTGCCATTGGCGCGATCGGCTATGTCGTGGCCTTGATCGCGGTTCAGGCGCTGGCCCTGGTCTTTATCGTCCAGCCGATCCTGGCCCATTACATCGGCACCATCACGGTCACCAACCCGGACGCCCTGAACGCCATCCGTCAGCGCGAGGCCGAAACCGGCCTGGACGCCGAAGGCTTTGCCGACGCGCTGGATATCGGCGGCGCGATCTGATGCAGCCCACCGGCGCGGAGTTCTTTGACGGTGAAACGGCGGGGCGACACAGCGTGTTTGTCGCCCTGTCAAAGGACCGTCAGGCGCTCGAGATCACCGGGCAGACCCTGCCCGGTGCCCTGCAATGGAAACTGCCCGACCTGCGGGCCCTGCATGACACCGCCGACCCGTCGCGCCTGATCCTGACGCGGTTGGCCGAAACCACCGACGAGGCCCCGCGCGATCCCGCCCGCCTGGTGATCCATGACCCCGATCTGATCGCCTGGCTGCACAGGACGCGGCCAAACCTGTTCAAACAGGATCTGCACAAGGGCACCGGGCGCAAGGCCGTGAAATATGCCGCGGGGGCGGTGGTGGCGGCGCTGATGATGCTGTTCGTGATCCTGCCCGCAATGGCCAACACCCTCGCCCGCATCCTGCCGATCGAGCGCGAAATCGCCTTTGGCAAGACCGTCACCGCCCAGATGGAGCGGGTCCTGGGCGGCACGCGCATCGGGGCGCTGCACTGCGACGACCCCGCCGGCAACGCCGCCCTGCAGGCCATGCTGCGCCGCCTGACCGCAGGGCAACAGATGCGCTATGACATCGAGCTTCAGGTACTGGACCACCCGATGATCAACGCCTTTGCCGCCCCCGGTGGTCAGGTCGTGATCCTGCGCGGTCTTCTGGACAAGGCCAGCGGCCCCGACGAAGTCGCCGGTGTTCTGGCGCATGAACTGGGCCACGTCGAAGCCCGCGACGCCACGCGAAACGCGCTGCGTGCCGCCGGGTCCGCCGGCCTGTTGTCCATGCTGATCGGGGATTTCACCGGCGGGGCGCTGTTCGCCATCCTGGGCGAACACATGATCAACGCCTCGTATACCCGCGACGCCGAAGGTCAGGCCGATGCCTTTGCCCTTCGGATGCTGGACAATTCGGGCGTCAGCGCCACGGGCTTTGCGGCATTCTTCGATGTGATCGACGCGGAACTGGGCGGGCTGGAATTGCCCGGCTACCTGGCGACCCACCCGGTCACTGCCGAACGCGCCGAACAGGCCCGCAGTTTTGCCGAAAGCCAATCCGACACCAACCCGATCCTGAACCGCGCGGAATGGCAGGCGCTGCAGCGAATCTGCGACTGATTTTCAGCCGGGTCCGGGAATTTTCCCCTGATTTTGGCCGGTGTTTTCGACATGCCTCAAAAACGCGACGTCCTTTGGCGCTAACGTGACGATTTTGCTCTGTTTCCCCGTGCTGCGGCGCGGTATCAAACTGCCTGAGGAATGCCGCGTGGCAGAATCCGCCGCGCCAGACCAAGGAGAGGAACGCCGATGAAGGTACTCGTGCCCGTCAAGCGCGTGATTGATTACAACGTGAAGGTCCGCGTCAAGGCGGACGGAAGCGGTGTCGATCTCGCCAACGTGAAAATGTCGATGAACCCGTTCGACGAAATCGCAGTCGAAGAGGCGATCCGCCTGAAAGAGGCTGGCAAGGCGACCGAGGTCGTCGCGGTTTCGATCGGGGTCAAGCAGGCCACCGACACGCTGCGCAACGCGCTGGCCATGGGTGCCGACCGCGCCATTCTGGTGATCGCCGCCGACGACGTCCACCAGGACATCGAACCGCTGGCCGTCGCCAAGATCCTCAAGGCCGTGGTCGACGAGGAACAGCCCGGTCTGGTGCTTTGTGGCAAGCAGGCCATCGACAACGACATGAACGCCACCGGCCAGATGCTGGCGGCGCTGTTGGGCTGGTCCCAGGCGACCTTTGCCTCGGACGTCGAGATCGACGGCGACAGCGCCAAGGTCACCCGCGAGGTGGACGGCGGTCTGCAGACGATCAGCGTCAAGATGCCCGCCGTCGTGACGGTCGATCTGCGCCTGAACGAACCGCGCTATGCCTCGCTGCCGAACATCATGAAGGCCAAGAAAAAGCCGCTGGATGAAAAATCTGCCGCCGACTACGGCGTCGATGTCACCCCGCGTCTGACGGTCCTCAAGACCTCGGAGCCCAGCGAACGCGCTGCCGGCATCAAGGTAGGCTCGGTCGACGAGCTGATTGCGAAACTCAAAGAGGCGGGGGCTGTATAATGGCTGTTCTTCTTCTTGCAGATGTGACCAACGGTCAACTGTCCACCGACGCGGTCGCCAAGGCGCTGACCGCCGTTGCCTCGCTGGGCGATGTTCATGTGCTGGTCGCAGGCCAGGGCGGTGACGCCGCCGCCGCCGAGGCTGCCACGCTTGCCGGTGTCTCCAAGGTGCTTTTCGCGGGCGATCACGGGTTTTGCCACACGCTGGCCGAACCGGTTGCCGATCTGATCAAGGGGCTTTCGGGCGACTATTCGCACATCGCGGCCCCGGCCACCTCGGACGCCAAGAACGTTCTGCCGCGCGTTGCTGCGCTGCTGGACGTGATGGTGATTTCGGACGTGACCGCCGTGGTCGATGCCGAAACATTCGAACGCCCGATCTATGCGGGCAACGCGATCCAGACGGTGAAATCCGGTGATCCGGTCAAGGTCATGACGATCCGCACCGCGGGCTTTGATGCCGCCGCCGCCGGTGGCTCGGCCCCGGTCGAGGCCATCGACACAGGCGCAACCAGCGGTCTGTCGGAATGGGTCGAAGACAAGGTCGCCGCCAGCGACCGCCCCGAACTGACCAGCGCAGGCATCGTCGTGTCCGGCGGGCGCGGTGTTGGCTCGGAAGACGACTTCAAGATCATCGAAGCCCTCGCGGACAAGCTGGGCGCCGCTGTCGGTGCCTCGCGCGCCGCGGTCGACTCTGGCTTTGCCCCGAACGACTGGCAGGTTGGCCAGACCGGCAAGGTCGTCGCGCCGGATCTTTACGTCGCGGTCGGCATCTCGGGGGCGATCCAGCACCTGGCCGGCATGAAGGACAGCAAGATCATCGTCGCGATCAACAAGGACGAAGAGGCCCCGATCTTCCAGGTCGCGGACTTTGGCCTGGTGGCCGACCTGTTCGACGCCGTGCCCGAGCTGACCGAAAAACTGTAAGCAGGCGCGGGACCACCCCGCCCTGACGCGAAACACCAAAGGCCCGCCTGATTTGGCGGGCCTTTTTGTATCCAGCGCGGCGGTTGCCGGCGTCAGGCCAGACCGCGTCCGACCATCGGGCCCAACACCTCGGCCAGGGCATCGGCCGCCTCGGCATGGGCCGCGGGGCCCATCAGTTCGGCGGCCGCGCAGGCTTCGAAATCGTTGAAAACCATGCCCATGGTCCCCTGCATCACCGCCTCTTCCGAGGGCACGACTTCGACCACGGCGGCAACGCGGGGGCGCAGCGTTTCGATCATGTCGCGGGTCACGAACAGCGGATCGCGCGCGTTCGGCGACGTCCCGTCCCCATCGACCTCGTGATCGGCAAACCAAAGCAGGACCACCTTGCCGCGAATGATGGTCAGGATGTGTTTCATCCGGGCGATCCAGGCATTGCGCAGTTCCTTGACCACATCCTGATAGCGGGTCTCGCAAACCTCGCGAAGCCGCACCAGCATGTGGCGATTGAAATGGAACTCTGTGAAATCCACCTCGGGATACAGGGTTTCCAACTGTTCGGATGCCCGCAAAAAGCGGTCATTGCGGCGCGGATGCACCATGTAGAACCGATTGGACAAATTCTGCGCACCCATGACCTGCAGCACCTTGGCGGATGCACCGCCCGCCAGATCCAGCGCCGCCGGATCGTTCAGGTACAAATCGACCCCGGCGTTCACCACGCCAAAGTTGACGCATTCCACCGACAGCAACCGCTCCAGAAGCTCGGGATAGGGCTTTGCAATAAAGCGCCCGTAGGTTTCGATCCCCCCCAGAAAGGCGATGAAATCGCCCTCCATCTGGCTACGTGGTCCGCGAAACAGCACGCGGGAATTTCCGTATCTGCATGGATAGTATTCAAGAGCCCCCGGCCCACCGGAATGGCATGTCATTTCACCCACCTCTTTATCTTCTCACCCAAGGATGAGATTCGCCGATTCATCTTGCCAAATCGCTAAAGTGACAATGCTCCGAGAAGTTGAGACACCTGCCCTTGCGGCCCCCCCGCAAGCGGGCCTATGGTTGCCGCGCGTAGCAAAGGATTGTCCCATGGAGATCAAATCAGTAGGCGTTGTCGGCGCAGGCCAGATGGGCAACGGGATCGCTCATGTGATGGCGCTGGCCGGCTATGACGTGCGGCTGAACGACATCAGCCAGGACGCGATGGACAAGGCCGTTGCACTGATCCGCAAGAACCTGGACCGCCAGGTCAGCCGCGAAAAGATCAGCGCCGAGGAACGCGATTCGGCCATGGCGCGCATCGTCACGACCACATCGCTGAAGGACGTGGCCCAGACCGATCTGGTGATCGAGGCCGCAACCGAACGCGAAGAGATCAAGCACAAGATCTTCGAGGCACTGCTGCCCGACCTTGCCCCGCACACCATCCTGACCTCGAACACTTCGTCGATCTCGATCACCCGGCTTGCCTCGCGCACGGACCGGCCGGAAAAATTCATGGGGTTCCACTTCATGAACCCGGTGCCGGTGATGCAGCTGGTGGAACTGATCCGCGGCATCGCCACCGACAAACCCACCTACGACTCTTGCCTTGCCGTTGTCGAAAAGCTGGGCAAGACCGCCGCAAGCGCCGAGGATTTCCCAGCCTTCATCGTCAACCGTATCCTGATGCCGATGATCAACGAGGCGGTCTATACGCTGTATGAAGGCGTCGGCAACGTCTACTCGATCGACCAGTCGCTGAAACTGGGGGCCAACCATCCGATGGGGCCGCTGGAACTGGCTGATTTCATCGGGCTGGACACCTGCCTTGCCATCATGAACGTTCTGCACGACGGGCTGGCCGATACCAAGTACCGCCCCTGCCCGCTGCTGACCAAATACGTCGAGGCCGGTTGGCTGGGCCGCAAATCACAACGCGGGTTCTACGATTACCGCGGCGACACACCGGTGCCGACGCGCTGAGCCGCGTCAGCCTTCCTTGAGCGACAGGGTCGTGTCGCGCAGCCAGGCAACAAATTCGCGCTGACCGCCGGCAAAGCCCTTGATCTCTTCGGGGGTGATCGGCATCCCGACCACGGGTTTTTGCGGCCGGTTGCGGGCGTGCATGACCTCGTGGATCAACAGACCCTGCCGCAACGTCGCCGACAGCTTGTTGGCGATCTGGTAGGCGCGGCTGTTCTGGCCCGGAAAATACACCGGCACCACGGTGGCGCCCGACCGCTGCACCATCTTTGCGGTAAAGGGGTTCCAGCCTGCCTCGATCGCCGGGCCGAACCAGGTTTCGGAATGGGCCACCACGCCGGACGGGAACAACACGATGACGCCGCCTTCCTTCAGGTGCGTCATGGCGCGGGCGCGCATTTCCAGGCTTTGTTCGCGGGCGTTGTCCTCGTGCGGGAAAGGCACCGGGATCATGAAGGGCTCGATCTCCTTGACGCCGGTCAACAGCGACCGGGTCAGGATCTTGTAGTCGGTGCGCACGCGGCCGATCATTTCCGCCAGCACCATGCCGTCGACCAGTCCATGCGGGTGGTTGGCGACAATGATCACCGGGCCGGTCGCCGGGATGCGGGCGATCTGCTCTGCCGGGGTCTGCAATTCGATCCGCATGATGTCCAGCGCCTGCGTCCAGAACGCCTGCCCCTCGGCGGGGCCCATGCGTTCGAACCGGCGCACTATGCGCAGCATCGGGATCTTGCCGGTCAGCCATTCCATCGCGCGGATGGTTGTCGCCTTCCACGGGTTGGTAAAGGTGTTGGCGTAGCTGATCTTGCGCTTGTCATAGGGGGCAGGATTGGACGGGCCGTTCTTGCCAGTGGCAGGCGCATGCGTGCTTTCGACCATGCCCGTCTCTGTCCCGTCGTTCTGGCCCGGGCGTCTTTCAGGCCGAGCAGTGTTCATCCCCAAGGCCCCATTTGCGGCCTAGCACTCTTCCCCGAAACGGTCGGCGACCAGCGCTTCGACCGCATCGGCCAGCGCAATCGCGTCCGGCCCCGAGGTTTGGACTTCAATAGTGGTTCCCTTTGCGGCTGCCAACATCAAAAGCCCCATGATGCTGTCGCCACTGGCGGACATGCCGTCGCGGCTGACCTCGGCAGTGGCGTCAAAGCCTTCGACCACTTCGACCAGCTTGGCCGAGGCGCGGGCATGCAGGCCCTTTTCGTTGATGATCTTCAGCGTGCGGTTAACACTCTCGGACATGAATTCGGTCTTTCGATTAATTAAGTCGGGGCGCGGGGGTCAGGCCGCGCCGGGGCCAATGTTGCGGCTGTCGATATACTTGCGACCCGCGTCAAGTGCACCCCGCACGGCATCGGTGACCGTCATGTGGCGGCTTTTGGCCAGTTTGATCAGCATCGGCAGGTTGGCGCCATACAGAATCCGGCGGTTTTCCGGCTGACAGGCCACCAACGCCAGATTTGACGGCGATCCGCCGAACATGTCGGTCACGATGACCACGCCGTCGCCCTTGTCCACCTCATCTGCGGCCACGCAGATTTCGGCCTGCTTCAACGGCCGGTCGCAATCGGCCTCGATCGAGATGGCCAGAATGCCGGGTTGCTCGCCCACAACATGCTCTACGGCCGAGAGATACTCTCGCGCCAATCCTCCATGTGCGACGATCACGATTCCGATCACTGCGGCGCCTTTCCAGCTTTGTCCGGCATGCGCCCCGAAGCCGAAGTCAGCCCCCGTCTTTCCAGTTCGCGGTGCCTAATTGACACCCGCCAGCCTTCTTGTGCAAGGGCGGCTGCCACGTGTTCCGTTACGGAAACAGACCGGTGTTGCCCCCCAGTACACCCGAATCCCACGGAAAAATGCGCCTTGCCCTCTTCGACACAGCCCGGAAGCATGAACAAAAGCAGGTCCAGCGTGCGGTCGACGAATCCGTCATAGCGCGCGTCCTGCGCCACGTATTGTGCCACAGGCGCGTCCAGGCCGGTAAAGGCGCGCAGATCGGGTTGCCAATGCGGATTGCGCAAGAACCGGCAGTCGATCGCGACATCCAGACCCTGCGGCAGCCCCCGCTTGTAGGAAAAGCTGTGCAGAGACAGCGCCATTTCCTGGCCGGTTTCGTACTGGAACCAGCTTTCCATTTCCGCGCGCAGCTCGTGCACCGTCAGGTTGGTGGTGTCGATCAGCACATCGGCGCGGGCGCGAACGTCCTCCAACAGGGCCAGTTCCCGCGCGATGCCTTCGCTGGGCGATTCATCGGGGGCCAGCGGGTGCCGGCGCCGGGTTTCCGAATACCGACGGCTCAGCACATCGGGCGCGCAGTCCAGATACAGCAGATCGCAACTCAGCCCGTCAAAGGTGGACAGCGCCTGATGGATCTCCAGCAGCCCTTCGGCGGAAAAATCCCGGTTGCGCACGTCGATGCCCAGCGCCATGGGGCGCGGCAGGCGTTCGCTGCCTTCGATCAGGCGCGGGATCAGCGAAAGCGGGATGTTGTCGATGCTTTCAAAGCCGAAATCCTCCAGCGCATTGATCGCGGTTGACCGCCCGGCGCCTGACGGTCCGGTTACCAAAACCACTCTTTGAATGCCCTGAAGCATGGTCAATCCCTTCTGCCGCCCTTGATATATTGCAGGACCGCCGCAGGAAAATAGGCAGTTTCGCAAAGGTGAAGCAAGGGAACCGCCCGGTTCATCACAACCGTCTCGCGTTTTGGGGGCAGACGGTCGGTTTCTGTTTCGTCCAGGTCGATGACCAGCGCCAGTTCGGCGCCGTCCACTGCCTCGGCCCTCAGGATGCCAAGGCCGCGCGCCTCGATCAGCCCGGCGATGGTTGCCGGCGCGGCAAGCCAGGGCGCGCCGCCATCGCGCGCGGTCACGATCACCCGGTCATCCGCCACCAACTGCGCCCCAAGCGCCATCAGCGCCAGCGCCAGCGACGATTTCCCGCTGCCCGATGCGCCTCGGATCAGGATCGCGCGGCCATCGACCGCTACGGCACTGGCGTGAAGGACAAGCGGCGGGGCAGGTTCCGCCATGACCTAGATCGGCAGACCCACCACGAAACGCGCCCCAAGCGGTTCCGAGGTCACGTCCGCTTCGGTCGGCCGGATGTTTTCGGCCCAGATCACCCCGCCATGCGCTTCGACGATCTGCTTGGAAATCGCCAGCCCAAGGCCCGAGTTGTTGCCGAAATCCTGGCTGGGACGCGAGGTATAAAACCGTTTGAAGATCTTCTGAAGCGCCTCTTCGGGAATGCCGGGGCCAGTGTCTTCGACCACGACCAGCACGCGGTTGTCGCGGCGGCGGGCCCAGACGCGGATGGCATCGCCGTCTTCGCAAAAGCTGATGGCATTTGTGATCAGGTTGACGAAAACCTGCGCCAGGCGCGGTTCAAGCCCGTTGATCAGGATCGGACGCGGCGGCAGGTCGGTGATGAACTCGACCCCCTTCTTTTCGGCGTCCTGCCCCAGGAATTCGGTGATGTTGCCCAGAAGATCCAGCAGGTTGAACTCCTGCTCTTCTTCCTTGACCAGCTCGCTGTCCAGCCGCGAGGCGTTGGAAATATCGCTGACCAGCCGGTCAAGACGGCGGACGTCATGTTCGATCACCTCAAGCAGCTTGTTGCGGTGTTCTTCCTTGCGCACCATGCGCAGGCTGCCCACAGCGCTGCGCATCGAGGCCAGCGGATTCTTGATTTCATGCGCCACGTCGGCAGCGAATTGTTCGTTGCTGTCGATCCGATCGTACAGCGCGCCAACCATGCCGCGCAGGGCGCCGGACAGGCGGCCGATTTCGTCCGGCCGTGCGGTCAGATCGGGGATGCGGATGCGGCCCGTCGTCTTGCTGCGGCGGTTGCGGTCACGGCCGATTTCGGCGGCGTCGGCCAGATCGGAAATCGGGTTGGCGATGGTCGAAGCCAGCACAAGGCTTAGCCCGATCGACACCAGCGTGGCGATCACGAACATCTGCAACACGCGCTCGCGCTCGGCGCTGACGGCCGCGTCGATTTCCGCCGCCGGTGACACCAGGGCCACGGTGCCCAGGATCGTCGCGCCCTGCTGGATCGGGGAAAAGGCGTGGAACAGGGTTTCGCCCTGCGGCCCGTTGCCGGATTCGACCCGGGTGACCGTTGGGTCGCCTGCCTCGATCATGCGGCGCAGCTTGTCCTCAAGGACAAGGTCCTCCTCGGACGAGAAATAGGTAAAGAAGCCTGACACGGTGCGCCAGACGCTGTTGAGGAAATTCGAGATCAGCGTCGGCTGTTCGTCTTCTGGCACGACGCTTAGCAGCGGCGGCAACCTGCCCGCCCCTTCGCCCACCAGGAACCCGGCCGCATCATAGACCAGCAGCTGCACGCCCTGGCGCAGGTCGATGCCCTGCACCGTGGTCGCAACGTCGATCCCGTCTGATGTGGCAAGACTGACGGGCGCGCCCGCAGGCAACTGCGCCTCAAAGACATCCGCGATCAACTCGACCTCGGATTGCAGCGCGTTGGCCTTCTGGACGGCCAGTGTGTCGCGCGACGAATTCAGCCACAGGATACCGGCAACCAGCACGTTCAGCGCGACAAGGTTGAAGGTGATGATCTTGCGCGTCAGCGGCGAACGGTTGAGCGAAAACAGGCTGCGTTGCGCACGGCTGTCGCGCAACGCCTTTTCCACCGTGCTGTCCGGGGCGACCCAATCGTCGCCCAGAACAACATCGGCGCTGTTTCGGGACCCTTCGTCCCGGTCGTCACTCATGGAGATCCGCTCGGCCAAGGCCATAGATCACTCTTCGTTGTAACGGTATCCGATCCCGTACAGCGTTTCGATCGCTGAGAAATCGGAGTCCACGGAACGCATCTTCTTGCGCAGGCGCTTGATGTGGCTGTCGATGGTCCGGTCGTCGACATACACCTGATCGTCATAGGCCACGTCCATCAGCTGGTCGCGCGATTTGACGAAACCGGGGCGTTGCGCCAGGGCCTGCAGCAGCAGGAATTCGGTGACCGTCAGGGTCACGTCCTGACCTTTCCACGACACGGCATGGCGCAGCGGGTCCATCGACAACGACCCGCGGGTCATCATCTTGGTTTCCTCGGTGTCGCCGACCACGTCACCGGCAACCGCCTCCTGGCGGCGCAGCAGGGCGCGGATGCGTTCGACCAGAAGACGCTGGGAAAACGGCTTTTTGACGTAATCATCGGCCCCCATGCGCAGGCCAAGAACCTCGTCGATCTCGTCATCCTTGGAGGTCAGGAAGATCACCGGCATCTTGGATTTCTGGCGGACGCGCTGAAGCAGGTCCATGCCGTCCATGCGGGGCATCTTGATGTCGAAGACGGCCATATCGGGCATCTTCTTGTTGAACGCGTCAAGCGCGGCTTGACCGTCGTTGTATGTCTCTACTTCGAAACCCTCTGCCTCAAGAGTCATCGAAACCGATGTCAGGATATTCCTGTCATCGTCCACAAGGGCGATTTTCGACATAGGCTATTCCTTATGCTGCTCTGTTTGCCTGATTTTTTTCGTCCACTATGAGAGATTTTTCACTTTCCAACAATCCCTAAGTACGAATCAGGCCATGATCCTGCCTTCATTCCAGTCGAATTTGGCAAAGGAATGGCTAAAAAGTCTCACCTCGATTCCGCAGATTGTCCTCAAACCTTCAGAATTGGGCGCTAACAGCTTGGGCAGGGTTTTGCCGTGGTATCGCTAAACGTCATTTGATTGCGCTAACTGCGCGCTTGCGTCCTGTTCATGCCGGAAACCGACATGTTAAAGGAAGTTGCACGGGCGGCCGACTTGCCGCACGAAACTTACTTCCCAGCGCTGCGACAGGAGCTATGCAGATGACATTTGGACGGGTAAACCCGCAATTCCGGCTTGAAGATCAAGGGATCGAAGGCCTGGGCAATGTCTATTACAACCTCATGGAGCCCGCGCTAGTCGAGGCTGCCTTGAAAAAAGGCGAAGGAGCATTGGGCAAGGGCGGTGCCTTCCTTGTCACCACCGGCAAGTTCACCGGCCGATCCCCCAAGGACAAGTTCATCGTCCGCACCCCGTCGGTCGAAGACAACATCTGGTGGGAAAACAACGCCCCCATGACACCCGAAGGCTTTGACGCCCTCGAGGCCGACATGCTCGAACACATGAAGGGCCGCGACTATTATGTGCAGGACCTTGTCGGTGGCGCCGATCCGGCCAATGCCATCGACGTGCGCATGGTGACGGAACTGGCCTGGCACGGGCTGTTCATCCGCCACATGCTGCGCCGTCCCGACCGCGAGGACCTAGACACCTTCGAAGCCGACTGGACAGTGATCAACTGCCCCAGCTTCAAGGCCGACCCGGCGCGCCACGGCTGCCGCACCGACACCGTGGTGGCGATGAACTTTGACAAAAAGCGCATCCTGATCGCCAACACCGAATATGCCGGCGAGAACAAGAAATCGATCTTCACGCTGCTGAACTACATCCTGCCCGGCAAGGGCATCATGGCGATGCACTGCTCGGCCAACCACGCCAAGGGCAACCCGGTCGACACCGCCATCTTCTTTGGCCTGTCCGGCACCGGCAAGACGACCCTGTCCGCCGACCCTGACCGCGTTCTGATCGGCGACGACGAACACGGCTGGTCCGATCGCGGCACCTTCAACTTCGAAGGCGGCTGCTATGCCAAGACCATCAATCTGAGCGCCGAGGCCGAGCCGGAAATCTACGCCACGACCGAAAAATTCGGCACCGTGATCGAGAACATGATCTACGACGAAGACACCCGTGATCTGGATTTCGAGGATGACAGCCTGACGGCAAACATGCGCTGCGCCTACCCGCTGCACTACATTTCCAACGCGTCGAAAACCGCGCTTGGCGGCCACCCCAAGAACATCATCATGCTGACCTGTGATGCCTTTGGTGTGCTGCCCCCGATCGCGCGACTGACCCCGGCGCAGGCGATGTACCACTTCCTGTCCGGCTTCACCTCCAAGGTGGCGGGAACCGAACGCGGCGTGACTGAACCGGAACCGACCTTCAGCACCTGCTTTGGCGCGCCCTTCATGCCGCGCCGCCCCGAGGCCTATGGCAACCTGCTGCGCGACAAGATCGCCAAGCACGGCGCAACCTGCTGGCTGGTCAACACCGGCTGGACCGGCGGCGCCTATGGCACCGGGTCGCGCATGCCGATCAAGGCAACCCGCGCCCTGCTGACCGCCGCGCTGAACGGCTCGCTCGCCGATGCCGAGTTCCGCAAGGACGCCAACTTTGGCTTTGACGTTCCGGTGCATGTCGAAGGCGTGCCGGAACTGCTGCTCGACCCGCGCAAGACCTGGGAAGACAAGGCGGCCTACGACGCGCAGGCGCAAAAGCTGGTGCATATGTTCGCGGACAACTTTGAACAGTATGTCCCCTTCATCGACGAAGACGTGAAGGCCGTGGCCATCGGCTGAGCCCCTCACCGTCAAACCCCTTCACAAGGCCCCGCCCACGCGCGGGGCCTTTTTCATTGGCTCACGGGTTTTCAGATATCCAGTCGCCCAAAACGCATCCGGCCCTGCTGTTTCGTGCAGTTTTCATGCCGCACCGCCGCCGGCCCCGCGACAGGCCCGGAAACTTGCAAAGTTTCCGTCCCGATTTCCCTGCAGGAAATCGCCACCCGCCGGCCTGTGACGAAAATCCCCCCTGCCGGGCCCATGCGCCCCGTGCTAGGAAGCGCGCATGTTTCGCCTTTTTGCCCTTGCCGCCTGTCTTGCCACCCCTGTGGCCGCCGTCGAACTGGTCGAGTTCGGCGTGATCTGCGATGTCGCCATCACCGGCGAACGTCCCGCGCCGCTGACCGAAAGCGGCAAGATGAACCTGATCGACCAGCAGCGCGGCTTTGATGTGATCAGCACCTCGGTGCCCGCGAAACTGGGGCTCAGTTTTGGCATCCGGATTGCCCTTGATCCGGAAAGCACCAGCACCGGAACCCGCGTGGTGGTCACCCATCCGTCGCTCGGAGCCTCTCGCACCACGACCCAAAGCTGGCCGACCGCGCTGGAGCCCGGGGGGCGCAGCCTCAACCTCTTCACCTTCGAACATGGCTACGAGATGGTGCAGGGCCGCTGGACCTTTGCGGTGATCGACGACAGCGGCAAACGGGTCGAGCAGGCCTTTGACGTGCTGCCCGAAAGCTCGGTGCCGCAGGTTCAGGCGGTCTGCTTCGACGACGCCCTGCTATCCTGAGCCCTAGGCCCGCAGCACATCCGTAAGCACGCCGTGCCGATCAAGGCTCTGCGCCACCACCTGCCCTGTGCGCGGGGCCGGGCGCGGCCTGCCCGCCTGCGCCGCCATGCGTACCAGATCGCCGATCTCGACCAACGGCAGGCCCGCATGCTGCAACCGTGCGCGCAGCGCCTCGTGCGCGGGGTTCACCGCCACGCCGGCCTCGGTCACCACCGCATCGACATGCCTGCCGGCGGTCGTGACATGACGGACCCTGTCCACCAGCTTGGGCCATCCGGCGGCGGTCAGGCGCGTGGTGATCACCGTCAATGCCGCCCCCTCGGCGGTATCGGCGTGACCACCCGAACCGCCCATCAACACCCCGTCCGCCCGCGTCGTCACATTGACGTTGAACGCCTCGTCGACCTCGGCAGCGCCAAGGATCACCGCGCTCAGCCGGTCCACCACGGCGCCGCCCACATGCGGCCCGGCATAGGCGCTGGCCGAGATCCCCTGATGACGCGGATCGGCGCAGATCGACGTGACCGCAGCCAAATCGAAACACTGCACATCCAGCAGCCGCCGAAACAGCCCCGCCTGCAACAGCGCGACATGAAACCCGGTGATCCCGCCGCTGGCGAAATCGCCCCGGATGCCGCGCTGCGCCATGGTCTGACCAACCGCCTGCGCCGCCGCCAGCGAAATGCCCCCGGCCCCGGTCTGAAAACTGAACCCGTCCTTCAACACGCCGCTTTGCGCGATCACCTGCGCCGCCATCTCGCCGATGGCCCGGCTGACAGGGTCGATGGCAGGGCGCGTGGTGCCGCTGGATATTCCGCCGGGATCGCCGATGCGGTCAAGCTCGGCCACGTGGCTCACAAGGTTTGCCGGGATGTCGATCAAATCAGGGTCAAAGGCGGCGCGATGGTCCGTTACGCCGATAACACAGTCCGCCGCCCGCGCGTCCGGCTGCGGATAGCCCATTGCCCCAAAGGCACGCGGGCCGCTGCGCCCCGTCAGGTTGCCGGATCGGTCCGCGCCCGAGGCGGCGATGAAAGCCGCATCAACCTGCAACGCCCGCTGGTCGATTGCCCGCGCGCGGCCGCCATGCGTCTGCAACTGCACCGGATGCGGTAACAGCCTCTGGCTGACCGCCTCTCCTACTGGCCCGGACACAAAGCCCGCGCTGATCCGCGTCACCACCCCTGACCGAATGTGATCGACCAAAGGCGCGTGGACCGGAAACAGCGAACTGGCGGCGACATGCAGATTGCGCAGCCCGCGCGCCGCGCAGGCGTCAAGGACCGCGTTCAAAACACCGTCGCCATTGCGCAGATGATGATGAAAACTTATCGTTGCCCCGTCTGCCAGATCGGCAGCGTCAAGCGCGGCGTTCAGACTGTTTGCCCCGCTCACGCCGGGCGCAACCCCAGGATGTCGCGCGCCTGCTGCCATGTCGCGACGGGCCGTTCGTATTTGTCACACAGATCGACCGCGCGCTGCACCAGCGCCGCGTTCGACGGCGCCAGCGTGGATTTGTCCCAGCGCACGTTATCCTCAAGCCCCGTGCGCGTGTGGCCCCCGGCGGCGATGCACCATTCATTGACCTCGACCTGGTGGCGCCCGATCCCTGCGGCGCACCATTCGGCGTCCGGCACCAGCCGCTGCACCGTCTTGATGTAATAATCGAACACCTCACGATCGCAGGGCATGGCATTTTTGACCCCCAAGACGAACTGCACATAAAGCCTGCCGGGAATGCGCCCGTCGCGGTTCATCTCGGCGGCCTTGAAGATGTGGCTCAGGTCAAAGGCCTCGATCTCGGGCTTGACCGCGTATTGGCGCATTTCCGAGGCCAGCCAATCCACCAGATCCGGCGAGTTTTCGTAGACCCGCGTCGGAAAGTTGTTCGACCCCACCGACAGCGACGCCATGTCGGGCCGCAGCGGCAGCATGCCACCGCGCGCCTGCCCTGCACCGCTGCGCCCGCCGGTCGACAGTTGGATGATCATCCCGGGGCAATGTTTCTGCACCCCCTCCATCAGCCGCGCAAAGCGTTCGGGGTCCGAGGTGGGGTTTTCGTTTTCGTCGCGCACATGGGCATGCATGATGCTGGCCCCGGCCTCGAAGGCCGCTTGCGTGCTTTCGATCTGTTCCGCGATGGTGACAGGCACGGCGGGGTTGTCAGCCTTGCGCGGCACCGATCCGGTGATCGCGACGCAGATGATGCAGGGTTTGGTCATGGGTTTGCTTGCCTTTTCAACGGTGCGCTTGCGGCTGATCGTAGACGAGTGAGTATTTTTGCCAAGAAGAAGCAGGGGCGCCGCCAAGCGCCCCCGGCTTGCCTAGATATCGAAGAAAACGGTTTCCCCGTCGCCCTGCAGGCGGATTTCAAAGCGATAGACCGCCTGCCCGTCCCGTTCGCTGCGCCCCGCGATCAGCGTGCCGCGGCGGTTTTCCCATTCGATCAGGTTCAGCACCGGGTCCTGTGCGTTGGCCTCGGCCTCGTCCTCGAAGTACATCCGGGTGTTCAGCCCGATGTTGATACCACGCGCGACGATCCACAGGTTGATGTGCGGCGCCTGAACCGACCCGTTGCGCCCCGGCGTTTTGCCCGGTTTGATGGTGTCAAAGCCCCATTCGCCCGTGGCAAAATCGGTGATCACCCGGCCCCAGCCGCGAAATCCCTCTTCGACCGGGCCGCCGCCCTCGGGGTGGGCATAGCGGCCATCCGCATTGGCCTGCCACACCTCGAGCAACACGTCCTTGACCGGGCTGCCGGTGCCGTCGATGACCAGACCTTCGACGCGGATGCGTTCGCCGTTGGCAATCGGTCCGGCGATGTCCTTGCCCAGTTCCTGTTTGTAGATGTCGAAACCCGCCGCGCCGGGGGCAAGGCCGATGTGGACATAAGGACCAGCAGTCTGGGATGGGGTTTCTTTCAAATAGTCAACCTTTTGTACCATCTCAGTTCCCCTCCAACCGGTTTTCGAACAGGGTCGAGCGGCGTCCGCGCAGCACGATGTCAAACTTGTAGGCAATCGAATCCAGCGGGATCGTCGCGTTCAGGTCCAGCGCCGCCACAAGGCTGTCGATGCCCTCCTGCGTCGGGATTGTCTTGACGATCGGGCATTTCGGGATCAGCGGATCGCCCTCGAAGTAACACTGGGTGATCAGGCGCTGCACAAACCCACTGCCAAAGACCGACAGGTGGATATGCGCGGGCCGCCAGTTGTTCACCCAGTTGCGCCAGGGATAGGCACCGGGTTTCACCGTGCGGAAATAGTAATACCCGTTCTCGTCGGTGATCGTGCGCCCGCAGCCGCCAAAGTTGGGGTCGATGGGCGCAAGATAGGTGTCCTTCTTGTGCCGATAGCGCCCGCCCGCATTGGCCTGCCAGGCCTCGACCAGGGTATTCGGCACAGGGCGCGCGTTTTCGTCCAGAACCCGGCCGTGCAGGATGATCCGCTCGCCGATCGCGCTTTCGCCCGACCTGGCGTAGTTGTGGATCATGTCATTGTCGAGCGGATCGATGTCATTGTGCCCAAAGGTCGGCCCGGTGATTTCCGAGACCGTATTTTCCAGGCTGATCAGGGAATAGCGCGGCGACCGCGCCACCGAGGTCTTGTAGTCATGCGTGTAGGCAGGCGGCTGCCATTCGCGGTCACGCTGATAATATTCGCCGGGTGTCGGCATGGGGTCTCTCCTCCTATCGGATTGCGGAGCGCGCGTTTCCTGAAATCATTCGGCGTCCAGCTCGGCCCAGGTCTGCTTGGCCAGCTTGATGGCATGATTGGCCTTTGGAACGCCCGCGTAAATGGCGACGTGCTGAAACGCCTCCATGATGTCCTCGCGGCTGGCCCCGGTGCGGGTGGCGGCGCGGATGTGCATGGGGATTTCCTCGAAATTCCCGCAGGCCGCCAGCAGCGCAAGCGTCAGCATCGACCGGTCGCGGCGACTGATCGCATCACTGGCCCATAGCGTTCCCCAGGCGCTTTCGGTGATCAGCGTCTGGAACGGCGTGTCGAGCGGCGTCTTCGCGGCCTCGGCGCGGTCCACATGGGCATCGCCCAGAACCTCGCGGCGCACCTTCATGCCTGTGTCGAAACGGTTGGTCATGGGCTCTCCGGGTTTGGGGTGAACGGGATTTCCGGCGACGGTCTTGTTCACCATCAGTATGGCAGTCCGACATAGTTTTCCGCCATCGCGATCTGCGCCGCCTTGTTGCCGCGCAGAAACGCGATTTCCGCCTGCTGCATCTTGATGTCGAATTCCGACTGATCCGGGAACCGGTGCAGCAGCGATGTCATCCACCAGCTGAACCGCTCGGCCTTCCAGATCCGTGCCAGCGCCTTTTGCGAATAGCCGTCCAGCCCGGCGCTGTCGCCGTCGGCGTAAAACCGCACCAGCCCATGATACAGGTAGTGAATGTCGCTGGCCGCGGTGTTCAGCCCCTTGGCCCCGGTCGGCGGCACGATATGGGCCGCGTCCCCGCACAGGAACAACCGCCCCCAGCGCATCGGTTCGGTCACAAAGGACCGCAGCGGCGCAATGCTTTTCTCGATCGACGGACCGGTGACCAGCCTGTCGGCCATATCGGACGGAATGCGCCGCTTCAGCTCTTCCCAGAACGCCGCGTCGGTCCAGTCGTTCGGACTGTCGGACAGCGAACACTGGATGTAATAGCGGCTGAGGTTCTCGTTGCGCATCGAACACAAGGCAAAGCCGCGATCCGACGAGGCATAGATCAGCTCGTCATGCACGGGTGGCGTTTCCGACAGGATGCCCAGCCAGCCAAAGGGATAGACCTTTTCGTATTCCTTGCGCACGGTCAAAGGAATAGTCTGGCGACTGACACCGTGAAAGCCATCACAGCCGGCCACGAAATCGCAATCGATCCGCTGTTCGGCCCCATCCACCGTATAGGTCACATAGGGTGCATCGCTGTCGGCGCCGTGGATCTGAACGCCCTCGACGTTGAACACGATCTTGCCGCCCGCTGCCTCGCGCGCCTCGTACAGATCGCGCGTTACCTCGGTCTGGCCATAAACCACCACATGCGCGCCGATCAGATCCCTGAAATTAACCTCGAACTGGTCGTCGCCGACGGAAATCACCGTGCCATCATGGACAAAGCATTCGCGGTCCATCCGCGCGCCAACCCCGGCCTCGCGCATCAATTCGACCATCCCGGTCTCAAGAATACCGGCGCGGATACGGCCCAACACATAGTCCTTGGTCTTGCGCTCCAACACGACGCTGTCGATGCCCTTGCGGTGCAAAAGCTGGCTCAGCAACAGCCCCGAAGGGCCGCCCCCGATGATACAAACCTGCGTGCGCATGCGATCCTCCCAAATCCTGATCCCCAGTAGACACTGAACCGATACGCCATGTAAAATGACATTATCGCCCACTTACTTAATCAAAAAGGCAACCACGTGCTGGACCGACGGATCAAACTGCGCCATCTCGAGGCTTTCGCCGCCATAGCCCGCGCCGGTACGCTGAAATCCGCCTGCGCGGCGCTGAACCTTAGCCAGCCCGCCCTGTCCAAGACCCTCAAGGACCTCGAAGACATCCTTGGCGCCCGCCTGATGCACCGCGACCGCGGCGGCACACAGCTGACCCCCGAGGGCGAGGTATTCCTCGAATTCAGCGCGCAAAGCCTGGCAGCCCTGCGTCGCGGCGTCGAAGGCGTGGGCGCAATCCGCGCCGGCAATGCCGAGGTGCTCAAGGTCGGGTCCCTGCCCAGCGTCGCGGCGCGGCTGATGCCGCCCGCCGTGGCGCTGTTCCGCCGCCTGTCGCCAGACACGCGGCTGACCCTGCGGGACGGCGCGCACGAGGCGCTGACAAACGACCTGCGCTCCGGCGCGCTGGACATGGTGATCGGCCGCATGGGCGATCCCGACATGATGCAGGGTCTGTCCTTTACCCAGCTTTATCAGGAACATGTGGTCTGCGTCGCTGACCCCGCGCATCCCTTGCAGGCCCATGCCCCCGACCCTTCGGAGCTGGGCAAATGGCCCGTGCTCTATCCGCCCGAAGGCGCGGCAATCCGGCCCCTGTTGGACCGCTGGCGGCTGGCGCAGGGGCTGGGCCCCTTCCCGACCCAGATCGCCTGCGTGTCGGGCGCTTTCGGGCGCAGTTTCGTGCCCGGATCGGACGCGCTCTGGTTCATCTCCGAAGGGGTGGTGGCGCAGGATATCGCCCAGGGACGGCTGGCGGCGCTGGCGTTGGATCTGGGGTTGACCAGCGGCCCCGTCGGCCTGATGACCCGCCCCGACGACGCGCCGTCACGCTCGCAACACTTGTTCGCGCGCGCGCTGGCGCAGGCCGCCGAAACCCTACCCATATCCTGAGCCATTTGGCGATCAATCCACAAGTTACAGTAGATATCCCCAAATTATTGCTTTACAGACGCCCCCTTGGACAGGCACCATATATGGTAAGGGCGCTGGGAACAGCCCCAGACCCTTGAGCAGGCAGCTAGTGCTTGGGGTCTCTGCGGCCTTCGGCGCACAACAAAAAGAGGTGGCGGCATGGCCCTGTCCGAGCATTACCTGAACGACGACATTCATCCCATCGACATCGTCGAGCATATTGCGGCGCACAACGACTGGGATTTCGACCGCATCGCGGACGATCAGATTGCCATGGCGGTCCAGGGTCAGTGGCGCACCTATTCGATCACCCTGGCCTGGTCGCATTATGACGAAACCCTGCGGATGATCTGCACCTTTGAATTCGAGCCGCCAGAAGACCGGCTGCCGACGCTGTTCGAAGGGCTGAACGCGGTGAACGACCAATGCTGGGCGGGCGCCTTCAGCTTTTGGGCCGACCAGCAGTTGATGGTCTACAAATACGGGCTGGTCCTTGCCGGTGGCCAGATCGCCAGCGCCGATCAGATCGACACGCTGATCAGTGCCGCCGTGATGGCCTCGGAACGCTATTACCCGGCCTTCCAGCTGATGAGCTGGACCGACAGGACGGCGCAGGATGCGCTGCAGGTGGCCATCGCAGAGGCCTACGGCCGGGCCTGAGCGGGTTTGGGGCTCTGCCCCGTCCCTGCGGGACTCCCCGGGATATTTTTCGCAATTGGAAGACAGGGGTACCGATGCTTGCGGTGCCCCTTTTGCATGGCTAGCTTGGCGGCAAATCTGCAAAGGGGTGGCCGATGGACATGGATGTGATCGCGGGGCGCGGGCTGGTGCTGCTGGGCTGTGGCAAGATGGGGTCGGCGATGCTGGCCGGGTGGCTGGCGCGCGGGCTGCCCGCCGCGTCGGTCTGGGTTCTGGACCCCTATCCCAGCGACTGGGTGCGGGCGCAGGGCGTGCGTCTGAACGCGGGCCTGCCGGACAACCCGGCGGTGGTGCTGGTCGCGGTCAAACCACAGATGATGGGCGAGGCCTTGCCCGGGCTTCAGGCGCTTGGCAATGGCGACGTGTTGTTCGTCTCGATCGCCGCCGGGACGACGATCGCGGCGCTGGAAGGGATCCTTGGCGCCGACACCCCCATCGTGCGCGCCATGCCCAACACCCCCGCCGCCGTGGGGCAAGGGATCACCGCCGTGATCGGCAATGCCCGCGCATCGGATGCCCACCTGACCATGACCGAAGGGTTGCTGTCCGCCATCGGACAGGTTGTCCGGCTTAGCGCCGAGGCGCAGATGGATGCCGTTACGGGGCTTAGCGGGTCAGGCCCCGCCTATGTGTTTCACATGATCGAATGCATGGCCGCCGCAGGTGAGGCGCAGGGGCTGCCCCCCGAACTCGCGATGCAGCTGGCCAAGGCCACCGTGGCGGGTGCGGGCGCGCTGGCGATGCAAGCGGTCGAAGACCCGGCGCAATTGCGCGTCAACGTGACCTCGCCCAATGGCACGACGCAGGCGGGATTGCAGGTGCTTATGGATGCCGAAACCGGTCTGCCGCCGCTGATCCGCGCCACCGTCGCCGCCGCGACCGCCCGGTCAAAGGAGCTGGCCAATGGCTGAGATCAGTTATGACGATTTCCTTGCCGTCGATATCCGCGTCGGCACCGTGACCCGCGCCGAACCCTTTCCCGAGGCGCGCAAACCGGCGATCAAGCTCTGGATCGATTTCGGCCCCGAGATCGGCGAAAAGAAATCCAGCGCCCAGATCACCGTGCATTACACGCCCGAGGGGCTGATTGGCCGTCAGGTCATGGCCGTCGTCAACTTTCCGCCCCGCCAGATCGGCCCGGTCAGATCCGAGGTGCTGGTTCTGGGCGCCAGCGACGACAGTGGCGCCATCGTCCTGATCGCCCCCGATCACCCCGTGCCGAACGGCGCGCGCATGCATTGACCCAAGGGCGCGGCTTGACCTGGCCGCTGCCCCGCGTTGTACCCTAGTCCCCGCAGGAGGACCTTTCATGTACCAGCCCAGCATCACCGGCCACGGCGTCTTTACCCCCGACCAGATCATCACCAACGATGAATTGGTCGCGGCCTTCAACGCCTATGCCGACCTGTGGAACGCCGAGAACGCGCAGGCCATCGCCACGGGCGACGTCGAGCCGATGCCGCAGTCCAGCTCTGACTTCATCGTGAACGCCAGCGGGATCGAGCAGCGCTATGTCATGGACAAGACCGGCACGCTGGACCCGGCCCGCATGTATCCGCGCCTGCCCGCCCGCGACGACGACCAGCCCGGCATCATGGCCGAAATGGCGCTGGATGCCGCGACCAAGGCGCTGACCATGGCCGGGCGCACGGGTGCCGAGGTCGATCTGGTGATCTGCGCCGCCTCGAACCACGAACGCGCCTATCCCGCCATTGCCATAGAGATCCAGCAGCTTTTGGGCGCGCAGGGCTTTGCCTTTGACATGAACGTGGCCTGTTCGTCCGCCACCTTCGGCATTCAGGCCGCCGCCGACATGGTCCGCGCCGGCAGCGCCCGCCGTGCGCTGGTGGTCTGCCCGGAAATCTGTTCCGGCCACCTGGAATGGCGCGACCGCGACTGTCATTTCATCTTTGGCGACGTCGCCACCGCCGTGCTGATCGAGCGCAGCGAAGATGCCCAAGGCCCGCGTTTCGACATCGTCTCGACCCGCTGCGCCACGCAGTTTTCCAACAACATCCGCAACAACAACGGTTTCCTGCGCCGCAACCACGACCAGATGGACGACCGCCGCGACATGCAGTTCATGCAAAACGGGCGCAAGGTCTTCAAGGAAGTGCTGCCCATGGTCTCCTCTCATATCGGCGATCACATGACGGCGATGGGCTGGCAGGCGGATGATCTCAAACGGCTTTGGCTGCATCAGGCCAACAAGACGATGAACGACTTCATCGGCAAAAAGGTCCTGGGCCGGGTGCCCGAAGACGGCGAGCAGCCGAACATCCTGCAAGATTACGCCAACACCTCCTCTGCCGGGTCGATCATCGCCTTTTCCAAGCACAGCGACGATTTGGAACAGGGCGACAGGGGCGTGATCTGTTCCTTTGGTGCGGGCTATTCCGTAGGCTCGGTTCTGGTGGAACGCGCCTGACACCGGGAGGACCCTCTTTGAAACCGATCGCCATCCTGACCGCCCTTGCCTGCCTGCCCAGCGCGCTGCTGGCCGATATCCTGACCCCGCAGCCCGTCACCCCCGGCGTCTGGGCCATCGAAGGCCCCGCCGAACAGCGCGACGCCGAAAATCTTGGCAACAACGCCACCTTTGGCCTGATCGAAACGCCGCAGGGCGCAGTTCTGGTCGACCCCGGCGGCACTTGGGCCGGGGCGCAGGCGCTGCACGCGGTCGTGAAATCCCTGACCGACCAGCCCGTTGCCTACGTCATCAACACCGGCGGGCAGGATCACCGCTGGCTGGGCAATGGCTATTGGCAGGCCTTGGGCGCGCAGGTCATCGCGTCGAACGACGCCGTGGCGGATCATCAGAACCGCGAGTCGATGCAACTGACCGCGCTGCGCGCACTGGTTGGCGACGGGCTGGAGGGCACGACGCCCTCGTATGCCGACATCACCTTTGACGACGCCTATGACCTGACGCTTGGCGGCACGCAGATCGAAATCCGCCACACCGGCGCGGCCCATACCCCCGGCGACAGCTTTGTCTGGCTGCCGGACACGCGCACCGTTTTTACCGGCGATATCGTCTATGTCGGGCGCATCCTTGGCATCATGGAGTTTTCCGACAGCGCCACATGGCTTGACGCCTTTGCCGCGATTGAGGCGCTGGAACCGCAGCACCTGATCCCCGGCCACGGCCCTGCCACCGACCTTGCCACGGCGCAGCGCGACACCCGCGATTACCTGCAAAACCTGCGCAACGCGATGCGCACCCATATCGACGACGGCGGCGATATCATCGGTTCGGTCGAGGTTGACCAATCCGCCTTTGCCTATCTCGACCAGTTCGAGGCGCTGGCCGGGCGCAACGCCCAGGCCGTCTTTGAAAAGATGGAGTGGGAATAGCCCCTAGCTGTCCCAATCCTGCCCATGGCTGTTTTGCGAAACGGCGGCGTTGAACCGGCCTTGCGCCAGCGCCTCGGGGGTGATCTGCACCGCCCAGCGCGACAGATCGCCGATCTGCCAGCCAGTCAGCTCGCTTGACGGCAGCACCAGCAGGCAGGGCGCGTCCTGCGGCAGCGCCTCATTCGGGGCGTTGCCGACAAAGATCGCCTCGACCGCTGCCTGTGCCTGCCATAGCGGCAGCAGCCGGGCCAGCGTCGCCTCGGGCAGCGCGCCGCCCTCGCAATAGACCCGACGCGCCTGCGCTTCGTACAGCTTGCGATAGGGCGCATAGCCCTGGAACTGCAACAGGCTGATCGGCTTCTTGCCCTCGGCGCGCGCCTTGGCCGACAGCCAGCCGGCGTTGGTCGTCTTGGCCAGGGCGCCGATCAAGCGGGCACAGGCCTTTTCGTCAAAGGGTGCGGCCTCGGCGCGGGCCTCGAACCGGCGCGCGATCAGACGCAGACGGGTCAGCACATCGGTCATCGCCTCGGCCTGCGCCAGCGCTGCCCCGTTGCCCTGTTCGGCCCGGTCGGTGGCCCGTGCGATCATCCGCTGCACCATCGCATCGGCGCTGTCCAGCAGGGCAAAGGCGGTGGGCCAGTCAAAGGGCAGCAGCCCGGGATCGGTCATCGTCGGTTTCACCAGCAGGCTGGCAACGGGCGAGCGCACCGCCAGATCGGGCCGCGCCCCGCCATCATCCTGAACAGTTTCCAGATACCAGCGGGGCGGTTGCAGCGCCTCGGGGCCGATCATCTCGGCCAAAGCCTCTTCGCCGGAATGCCCCTTGAAGTAGTAATCCGCCTCGGCTGGGGGCACCCTGTCCACGCCGCGCTCAGGACTGTGCAGCACGATCGCCCGGGCACCCGGATCATCCGCGCCGAAAAAGATCAGCCAGCCATCGCGCGGCCCGATCCCACCCCAGATGCCCTGCGGCAGGTCGCCCAGCGCGATCTGCGCATAAAAGCTGGCCGGTCTGCCGTCGATCATCGGCCAGTCCATGGCCTCGGGCAGCGACGGGCCGCCGCCGATCCAGCTGCGTGTCTGCCGCTGCGGCAAAGCCACCTGAAGCCTGATGCGGCCCGTGCGGAAATCGGTCAGGGGCGCGGCGGGTGGCGGCGGGGACACATCCGCGCGCGGCGCGGGCGGCGGCGACACTGCGGCCCCCGATACCGGGCGCATCGGCGGCATGTCCTCGACGGCCTTGACCCCGCCGCGCAGCAGCGCCGCGATCACCTCGGATTTCGCCTCGGCCGGGATATCCTGCAGCGATTGACGCGCCTTGAGCGCCGGGCGGCCCGGTTGATGATATTCCGCAGGGGCATCCTCGATCATGTCGCCATAGGCGCCAAAGCGATCCTTGTTCGAAGCTGCATCCTGAACGACCCCGCCGCGCCAGCGCTGCGGGACAAAGCGTGCAAGATCGGCCTGGATCTGTGCGATCGGGCTGGCGTCGCCAAAGACATCGCCACCCATCTTCTTGCCCAGCGAACAAATGGCAAAGCCCACCGCCATCAGGACCACCGCCGTGACCGGCTGGTCCCAGAAACCGGGCAGAAAGGCCACCGCATCCTTCCAGATCGCGATGGCCCAAAGCAGACCAAATCCCATGATCCCCGTGCCCAGCAGGAATACAGATCGCGCCGCATAAACCATGTGCCTGTCCTTCATGTCTTTGCAGACATCTGGCCCGGCACTTGGGGCAAAATCATGGTGCAGTCGGGGCGCTTCGTGGGAAATGCCCGCAAACGGGCGGCATTGTTCGCAAAAAAGCGCCTGTTGTCAGGCCTTGTCGCCGACCGCCTTGCGCCAGTGTTTGCGGCACAGGCTGACGTAGGTTTCATTGCCGCCGATCTGCACCTGCGCGCCGTCCCTCAGCACCTTGCCATCCGGCCCCTGCCGAATGACCATCGTCGCCTTTTTCCCGCAATGGCAGATGGTGCGCACTTCGCGCATTTCATCCGCCAGTGCCAGCAAAGCGGCCGAGCCGGGGAACAGCTCTCCGCGAAAATCGACCCGCAACCCATAGGCCATGATCGGCACCTTGAGATCATCGACCACCCGCGCCAGCTGCCAGACCTGCTCGCGGCTCAGAAACTGGGCTTCGTCGATGAATATGCAGGCAACCGGCCCCTGCTCCAGCCGCGCCGCGATCCTGGCGAACAGATCGTCGTCGGCGCCAAAGGTGTCCGCCGGACGCCCCAGCCCGATGCGCGACCCGATCCGGCCCTCGCCCGCGCGATCATCCAGCGCGGCGGTCAGCAGATAGGTCTGCATCCCGCGTTCATTATAGTTGTGGGCAGCCTGCAACAGCAGGGTCGATTTGCCCGCATTCATGGTGGAATAGTGAAAATGCAGCTTGGCCATGCCCGTCTATTGCCCTTGGCCCGCCGGTTTGACAAGGCGGCAAAAGGCGCGAAGGGCCCGTGGGAAAAATCCCTGGGGGTCACCGGACCCTTCGCGCCAGTTGACCTGTGCAAAACCACCGCGAGACAAACAGTTACTCTGGAAACCAGATACAAGCGCGGCAATTTGCAAGTTCATGCCCTCCTCAAAGGGCTTGATTTGAGAATGACATTCAACACCAATACAGTTAAGGGGGAAACGAATACGGAGCTTCCCCGGGACACCCGCCCGGGAAAAGAAGGTGACAGATGAACAATTTGGGACGCTACCTGAAGAAACACACCGAGGCATTGGTGAAGGACGTCGGCATTGAACCGGCCTGCGCGCTGACGGGAAAATCCAAGGCGACGCTGGGGCGCTATTATTCGGACCATACCGAACATGACGAACGCTTCATGCCGATCGACGCGGTGGCCGCCCTCGAAGAGGCGTCCTCGTACCCCCACGTGACCTCGGCGCTGGCGGAGCTCAAGGGCATCACCCTGCATTTCGATCAGGACCGCAGCAACACCAAGCGCGTCGGCGGCGTCAATGCCGATGTGATCGCCCTGTCACAGCGCTTTGCCATGCTGATGGCTGAATACCAGCAAAGCATTCAGGACGGCGTCATCACCGCCAACGAAGCCAAGCGTCTGCTGAACGAGACCCTGGCCATTCAAAAGGTGCTGATCAACATGAAGCTCCACCTCGAGAACGAACAGGCCTGACAGCGCATGCCCGTCCCGGACCTGATCCGGGATCTCGCGACATGAGGCCCCGGATCAGGTCCGGGGCCTCTTGCGCTCTATACCTCAGGCCAGCAGCCAACCCCAAAGGTCGTATTCCCCGGCCTCGTCCACCTCGACCGTGACGATATCGCCCGGCTTCAGCGCCTCGGCGCCTTCGTCGATGAACAGGTTGCCGTCGATCTCGGGGGCGTCGGCCTTGGTGCGGCAGGTGGCGATGCCGTCCTCGTCGATGTCATCGACGATCACATCCATGCGCTGCCCGACCTTGGCCGCCAGCTTGGCCTCGGAAATCGCCTGCGCCTTTTCCATGAAGCGGTCCCAGCGTTCCTGCTTGACCTCATCGGCCACGTGATCGGGCAGATCGTTCGACCGCGCACCCGCGACGTTTTCGTACTGGAAACAGCCGACGCGATCCAACTGCGCCTCGTCCATCCAGTCCAGCAAGGTCTGGAACTCGGCCTCGGTCTCGCCGGGATAACCGACGATAAAGGTGCTGCGCAGGGTGATGTCCGGGCAGGTGTCACGCCAGGCCGCGATTTCGTCCAGCGTGCGTTCCGCCGCCGCCGGCCGCGCCATGCGGCGCAGCGTGTCGGGGTGGGCATGCTGGAACGGAATGTCCAGATAGGGCAGGATCTTGCCCTCGGCCATCAGCGGCACCACCTCGCGCACATGCGGGTAGGGATAGACATAGTGCATCCGCACCCAGGCCCCCAGCTCGCCCAGCTCGCGCGCCAGACCCAGAAACGGAAACTTTTCGTCCCGGTCCTTCCAGTCGGTGCCATAGGCGCTGGTGTCCTGGCTGATCACCAGCAGCTCCTTCACCCCGGCCTCGACCAGCTTTTCCGCCTCGCGCAGCACGGCGCGGGCGGGGCGGCTGGCCAGACGGCCGCGCATGTCAGGGATGATGCAGAACTTGCACTTGTGATTGCAGCCCTCGGAAATCTTGAGATAGCTGTAATGCCGGGGCGTCAGGCTGACGCCGCTGGCGGGCAGCAGATCGATGAAGGGATCGGGGCTGGGCGGCACCGCGCCATGTACCGCGTCCAGCACCTGTTCGTACTGATGCGGGCCGGTGACGGCCAGAACCTTGGGATGCACCCCGGTGATATACTCGGGCTCAGCGCCCAGACATCCCGTCACGATCACCTTGCCGTTTTCGGCCAGCGCCTCGCCAATCGCCTCAAGGCTTTCGGCCTTGGCGCTGTCAAGAAACCCGCAGGTGTTCACGATCACCGCATCGGCCCCGGAATAATCCGGCGAGATGCCATAGCCCTCGGCGCGCAGCCGCGTCAGGATGCGTTCGCTGTCGACAAGGGCCTTGGGGCAACCCAGCGACACCATGCCAATGGTCGGCTGGCCTTCGCGGCGATCGGCGGCAAAGCGGGCGGCGGCCAGATCGGGCCGCAGGTCAGGGGGATTTGTGCTCATGGCCCCTCATATATCCACCGCCCGCGCTACGGCAAGGCCCGCCAACACGGCGCCGCCCCCCGCAGGGCAGGGTTTCACCCTGCTTGCCCTGCCGAAAACCGCCAATCACGCGGTATTCCCCTTGCGGCCAAGCCTGCCATTTGTCACCCAAGTCCGGTACAGCCCGGAAAGGTCCCCCTCCCATGCGTCTGATTTGGAAAACCCTTGGCTTTCTCGCCGTCCTGATCGCCGTTGCGGCGGCGGGTCTGTTCCTGCTGCCTGCCGATCGCTGGGGGCGCATCGCCTCGGACCAGCTGAGCAAGCAGCTTGGCCGCGAGGTGACCCTGTCCGACGCCCGCCTGTCGATATGGCCCGTGCTGGGCGTTCAGGCCGGCGGCGTGCGCGTCGGCAATGCCGACTGGGCCGGAGAGGCCCCGATGTTCGAGGCCACCCGCGCCTCTTTCGGGCTTGATCCGGTCGCCGCGATCCAGGGCCGCCTTGAATTCCGCAGCATCGAGGCCGTCAGCCCCATCCTGCGCCTGACCACCCGCGGCGATCAGGCCAACTGGCACTTCAGCGCCCCGCAGGCCACCACGACGACAACCACGACCTCGACAACGTCCGAACCGGCCAAACCCGGTTTCGCCCTGACAACGCTGGACCGGCTGTCGATTTCCGATGGCCGCGTGATCCTGGATACCGACGGCCAGATCAGCGACTATCGCAACACCGATCTGTCGATGCGTTGGCCCGACACCGACGGCCCCTTGTCCTTTGCCATCACGCTCAGCCCGGCGCAAAGCCCGATCACCCTTAGCGGCAGCCTGCAACGCCCGCGCACCATGATGGCCGGCGGCGCCGCGCCCGTCTCGCTCAGCATCCACACCCCTGGCGGCGCGCTGGATTTCGCCGGTCTGGCGGGCACCGCCCCCGAGGCGCAGGGCGAACTGACCATCGACCTGGACAACACCGCCAAGGCCGCCGCCGCCTTTGGCCAACTGGGGCTGACCCTGCCCGAGGGCCTGGGCCAAAGCATCACCGGCCAGATGCAGATCACCCTGACCCGCGAAGGCCGCCTTGCCCTGCGCGACGCGGCGCTCAGCCTAGACAACAACGCGCTGGAACTGGCCGCGGACGTCACCCTTGGCGGCAAACCGCGCGTCAACGCCCAGATCCGCGCCGCCGCGCTTGACCTGTCTGGCCTTACCGGCACGGACAAGGGCTCGGGCTCCGACACGAACACCAGCGCCGCCGCCTCGGACGGCTGGTCCACCGCGCGCATCGACGCCTCGGGCCTTGCCGCCTTTGACGGCGAAATCAGCCTTGTCACCGAGGCGCTGAACCTCGATCCGCTCAGCTTTGGCAAGACCCGCGCCCTGCTAAGCCTCGACAATTCCCGGGCCAGTTTCGAGCTGCGCGAACTGCAAGGCTATGGCGGGCTGATCACCGGCACCTTTGTTGCCAACAACCGCGGCGGGTTGTCGACCCGCGCCGACCTTGCCTTTGCCGGTCTCGCGCTGAGGGACCTGCTGTCCGACACCATGGATGTCAGCCGCTTTTCCGGCCCCGCCGATGGCAGCGTCAGCCTGCTGGCCTCGGGCAATTCCGTCGCCGCGCTGGTTGGCACGCTGTCTGGCGACGGCGCCCTGCGCGCCGGTCCCGGCGTGATCGAGGGCATCGACCTGACCGCCGCCCTGACCGGTCAGGCCACCGGCGGCACCACGATCTTTGACCAGGCCACCGGCACCTTCACCATCAAGGACGGCGTGCTGCGCAACAACGACCTGTCCATGGCCCTGCCCCGCCTGATGGCGCGCGGCGATGGCCGCATCGATCTGGGCGCGCGCAGCATGGATTACCTGATGACCGTCCTCGCCCCGCAGGCGCGCGGCGGTCAGGGCCTGTCAATCCCCGTCCGCGTCAAAGGCCCGTGGAGCGCGCTGACCTTCCGCGTCGACGCCGCCGAGGCGCTGAACGCCAACCTGGCCCAGGAACGCGAAGCGCTGGAACAAAAGGCCCGCGACAAGGTGAACGAAGCGATCCAGGACAAACTGGGCGTGACCGTCGGCGAAGGCCAAAAGGTCGAGGACGCCCTGCGCCAATCTATAGAAGAACGCGCCAAGGACGGTCTGCTGAACCTGCTGAACCGCTAGGGGCTGCCTTCCCCTTCGTGGCAAACGCGCCTAAGCTCAACCCGAAAGGGTTGTGTCATGTCCGTCAATCACCACCGCAAATCGCTGCCACAGATGGAGTCCGACCGCCCCTGGACCAGCGCCGAACAGCGCCTGCTGGATGGCGCGCGCAATGGTTTGGTGATCATATCCGACAGCCGTCCCGACGCCCCCTCGGACGCGGTCGACATCCGCGCCGATCTGGTCCGCCACCTACTGCTGGGTGGCTGCGACGCCTGCCCAGTGAACCACACCGGCCCCTATGTCCGCGGCGCGTGGATATCCGGCACCCTCGACCTGCAAATGATCCGCAGCGATCTGGCCTTGCAACTCGAATGCTGCAGCATCGAAAACACCCCGCTCCTTTGGGATGCCAGCCTTTACGGGCTGTCACTGGAAGACTGCCGCATTCCCGGACTGCAGGCCCACCGCCTGAAAACCACCGGCCCGGTTTATCTGTGCGGACAGGATTTCGTCAGCACGGGCACGGTTAACCTCAACAGCGCTCGGATCGGCGACAGCCTTGCCTGCGACGGCGGCACTTTCGATGGCAACGGCCAAGCCGCGCTGACGGCAACTGGCGCGATCATTAGGGGTGGCTTGATCCTGAGCAATGGTTTTTCCGCCAAGGGTACGGTGGCCCTGAATGGGGCCAACGTCACCATGCAGGTTACCTGCGCCGGAGCCAGCTTTGACGGCGACGGCCAAACTGCGCTGAACGCCGATGGCATCACCATCGGGGCCGACCTGTTCCTGAATAACGGCTTTTCCGCCAAGGGTACGGTGACCCTGATCCGGGCCTCTGTCATCGGGCAGATTGCTTGTGTCGCGGGCACATTCGACGGCAACGGACGGGCGGCTCTCAATGCCGATGCCATGACTATCGGATCCGACTTCTTCCTGAACAACGGCTTTTCCGCCAAGGGTACGGTGACCCTGATCCAAGCCTCGGTCGCCGGGCAGGTGGCTTGCGTCGGCGGCAGTTTCGATGGCGACCTCATTGCCGAGGCGATGACCGTCAAAGCAGGACTCTTGTGGCGGGACGTCGCCAAGATATCGGGGGCATTGAACCTCGCCGGTGCCCACGTTGGCGTGCTGGTGGACGATTGGCCAAGCTGGGCCAAGACAGACAAAATGCATCTGAATGGCTTTCGCTATGACCGGCTGACCAGCCTCATGACCGTCCAGCAGCGCCTCGATTGGCTGGGAAAAAAGCAAGATGCCACCATCGAGCCGCCCTTTGGCGCGCCATTCGATTTCCACGGCCGCACATACAAACTTCCTACGCCCTTCATCCACGGCAGCTATCAACCCAAATGTGACCCCCAGCCTTATACCCAACTGGCCAGGGTGCTGCGCGAACAGGGGGCGGCGCAGGGCGCGGCCCGTGTTCTGGAGGAACGCGACCGCAGGGTTTTTCGCGCCTCGTACCACCGCGCGCTGGCCGGGGTGGATGGCACGCTGCGCGCCGGTTGGGCGGCGCAGGTGGCCATTTTCAGACGCCCCTTCGATTGGCTTTTCGGGGCGGTCTTTGGCTATGGTCACCGGCCGGCCCGCGCGTTGCTATGGGTGGCGCTCATCATCGGGCTGAACTGGGCGCTTTATGCGCAGGCCTATGACCACGGCCAGATGGCCCCGACCTCGGACGTGGTCCTGACCTCGGGCGACTGGACCGGCGCGGTCGCTGCCTATGACAATGGCGCTGGCCCGCTGCCGCAACTGGCCTGGCCGGGCAGCGCGACGGAACAGGATTACACCACCTTCCACCCCTTCCTTTACGCCGTCGATCTTTTCGTCCCGCTCGAAGCCTTGGGGCAGGAAACCACCTGGGCGCCTTCGCCCCTGCGCGGGATATGGGGCAAGATCGGGTATTGGACGGGCTGGATCGTCCAGCTGTCGGGCTGGATCATCACCGCCATCGCGGCGGCGGTCATGGCTGGTCTGGTCGGGCGCAAAGAATAGGAATTCGCGCCGTTAACCATTTGCGACGCAACGTCAGGGCGCATTTGCGCCCGGCGGCGATCAATCTGTAGCAAACACGCCGCGAATCGTAACACAGCGCTGATCCGCGTGTTTTTCGCGCCGGGTACGGGGTTTGCAATCTGCACCAAACGGTGGGGGGACCGAACCTGCACCCGCATCCGGGCTGCGACCACGAAAAACGGGCCGCGAAGGCCCGTTAACCGTGGTGTGCGATGGGTTTTTGGACGGTGTTTACCGGCGGCGGTCGCGGCGCGACGACATCGGCTGGAACGCCACGCCCACGTGCGCCTCGCAATAGGGTTTGCCCTGTTGCACGGGCAGGCCGCAGAACCAGAAATCATCGGTCGCAGGGTCACCCACGGGCCACTTGCAGGTGCGCTCGGTCAGCTCCATCAAGGTCAGCTTTTTTGCTTTCTTTTCAATAGCACTGACCTTGGCCAACGCCTCTGGGCTGATCTCGTTCGCCGAAGGTTGCGGCGGCAGCGGCTGGCCTGCGGGAATGATCTGTTTGCGCGCCGGGCTGATCGGCTGGGGCGCCGGTGCCGCAGCGGCGGGCTTGGCCTCGGGCTCTTGATCGGCAACCTCGGCTGGCGCCGGCTCTGGTTTCTTGACCGGCTTGGCCTTGGCCTCGGGCTTCGCCTTCGGCTTTGCCTCGGCCTTTGTCGGAGGCGTCGCAGCACCACCGCCCGCGCGGTTGGACAGGCCAAGGCGATGCACCTTGCCGATCACCGCGTTGCGCGTGACACCACCCAGTTCCTTGGCGATCTGGCTTGCGGATTGGCCTTCGCCCCACATCTTTTTGAGCAGCTCGACGCGTTCATCGGTCCAGGACATGGCAATTCCTACTGAAAAAAGCGGCGCCGCCATGCGGGCCGCCTGTCGTTTCCGGGTTACCCCTATTCTAAACATCACAAAGCAAGTTACAAGGCGCTCAAACCGCAAGGAGGCCCCATGCCGCAGAACGACAGCTTTGCCCCCGGAACCCGCCGCTTTGGCCGCGTGAACTGGCTGGGTCTTTATACCTTGGCCCTGCGCGAGATATTGCGGTTCGCCAACGTCTGGACACAAACCCTGCTGGCGCCGCTGGTGACGGCAGGGCTGTTCATGGTGATTTTCTCGATCGCCATCGGCCCGCAGCGCGGGGATGTGATGGGCGTGCCGTTCACCACCTTTATCGCGCCGGGCATCCTGATGATGACGGTGATCCAGAACGCCTTTGCCAATACATCCAGTTCGCTGGTGATTTCCAAGGTGCAGGGCAACATCGTCGATACGCTGATGCCGCCGCTGTCGGCGGGCGAAATGGTGCTGGGCTATCTGGCGGGCGGCGTGGCGCGCGGGCTGGTGGTGGCGCTGGCCATCGCCATCGCGCTGGCGCTGACGCTGGGGATCGTCCCGGCGCACCCGCTGGCGATGCTGGCATTCGTCATTCTGGGCGCGGCGTTCCTGTCGGCGCTGGGCATGATCGCGGGGATCTTTGCCAACAAGTTCGACCAGATGGCGGCGATCACCAATTTCGTCATCACCCCCTTGGCCTTTCTGTCCGGTACCTTCTATTCGGTCGAGGCGCTGCCCCCGGTGCTGTACCAGATCACCCATGTGAACCCGGTCTTTTACCTGATCGACGGGGCGCGCTGGGGGATCATCGGAGTGTCGGACAGCGATCCGCTGCTTGGGTTTGTCGTGGCCCTGGGGGCGACGCTGGCGGTCTGCGCCCTGGCCTGGACGATGTTCCGCCGGGGGTATCGGTTGAAGGCATAAGGGGGCTCTGCCCCCGCGCTGCGCGCTCCCCCGGAGTATTTTCGCCAAGAAGAAGAGGTTAGATCGACACGCTTTCCAGCAGCGCGGCGCGATCCTGTTGCGGGTTTTGGGTTTCAAAGCTGACTTGCCCGCGGTTCATGGCAAAGACCTGGTCAGCCAGGCCGACGGCGAAGTCGAAGTATTGTTCGACCAGGATGATGGCGATCTCGCCTTCGTCGCGCAGCACTTCGATGACGCGGCCGATCTGCTTGATGATGCTGGGCTGGATGCCTTCGGTCGGCTCGTCCAGCAGCAGCACCTTGGGGCGGGTGATCAGGGCGCGGGCGATGGCAAGCTGCTGTTGCTGACCGCCCGACAGATCGCCGCCGCGCCGGTGCAGGAATTCCTTGAGGATCGGGAACAGGTCAAAGATCCGCTCGGGGATCTTGTGATCGCTGCGCGGCAGGCAGGCAAAGCCGGTTTCGAGGTTTTCCATGACCGTCATCAGGGGAAAGACTTCGCGGCCCTGTGGCACATAGGCGATGCCCGCCTTGGCGGCGGAAAAGGCGGTGGGGTGACCAAGGTCCTGACCATTCAGCGATATTGTGCCGCCGGTGAAGGGATGCCGCCCGGCGATGGCCTTGAGCAGCGAGGTCTTGCCCACGCCATTGGTGCCCATGACGCCTGTGACCTGCCCCGCCTCGGCGGTCAGGGAAATGCCGTGCAGGATCTGGCTTTGGCCATAGCGCAGGGTCAGGTCTTTGATTTCCAGCATATCTTAGCGCCCCAGGTAGACGTCGATGACGTCCTTGTTCTTGGTCACATGGTCCAGTGAGCCTTCGGCGAGGACCGACCCTTCGTGCAGGACCGTGACCTTGCAGTTCAGGCGGCGGACGAACTCCATGTCGTGTTCGACCACGACAACCGCGTGCTTTTGCGCCAGTCGTTTCAGCAGGTCAGTGGTGTGTTCGCGCTCTGCCGGGGTCATGCCGGCGGCGGGTTCATCGACCAGCAACAGGCGCGGTTCCTGCGCCAGCAGCATGCCGATTTCCAACCATTGTTTCTGACCGTGGCTCAGCTCGCCTGCGGGGCGGGTCAGGTGGTCGGTCAGGCCGACTTCACCGGCAATTTCTTCGATCCGACCGGCGCCCTTGGCGGATTTGCGATAAAGCAGCACATCGAAGGGACCGCGCGGGTTCTTCAACGCCATGGCCAGGTTTTCGCGCACCGATTGCGCCTCGAAGACCGTGGGTTTCTGAAACTTGCGGCCGATCCCGGCGCGGGCGATGTGGCTTTCGCTCATCTTCAGCAGGGAAACGGATTTTTCGCCAAAGATCACGCGGCCTTCGTCGGGCCGGGTCTTGCCGGTGATGATGTCCATGAAGGTGGTCTTGCCCGCGCCGTTGGGGCCGATGATGGCGCGCATCTCCGGCTCTCCGATCTGGAAGGACAGGTTGTTGATCGCCTTGAACCCGTCGAAGGAAACCGAGACGCCGGACATTTCAAGCAAAGTCATTCCGAGCCCTCCTCGGCGCGTTTGGCGCCCTTGTCCGGGCCATAATCGCCCTGCCTGTCGGGCGTCTTGCGCAACATGATCAGATCGAACAGCCCGCCAATGCCCTTGGGCGCGAACAGCGTGACGGCGACAAAGCTGAGCCCCAGCAGCACCAGCCACCAGTCGGTCCAGTTGATGGTGTAGAACCCAAGGTTGATGTCGGGCGCGCCGCCGCCGGTGAACCAGCTGGACAGCAAGGATACAAAGGCCGCGCCAATCACCGCGCCATAGAGCCGCCCGCGCCCGCCGATGGCGACCCAGACCGCAAGGTAGATCGAGGCGATGGGCGCGATTTCCGCCGGGTTGATGATGCCCGCCTGCGGATAATACAGCGCGCCGGCGATGCCCGCGACGATGGCGGTGACAGTGAAAACGAACAGTTTGTAGCTTTCGACGTGGTAGCCAAGGAAGCGCACGCGCGCCTCGTCATCGCGGATGCCGCGAACGACCGATCCCATCTTGCCCGTGGTGATCCAGGCGAAGAGTACATAGCCAAGCCCCAGCGCCAGCGCCGAGGCCCAGAAGAAGGCGATCGACAGCGTCGCCTGCGAGGTCTGTTCAAAGCCGGGGATGTTTTGCAGGCCCGAAAGCCCGTTGTTGCCGCGCAACCCGCTGTCGTTCTGGAACAGGTAGAGCGACAGGGCCAGCGTCATCGCCTGGGTCAGGATGGACAGGTAGACGCCGGTGACGCGGCTGCGGAAGGCCAGCCAGCCAAAGACCAGCGCCAGCAGGCCCGGGACCGCGATGACCATCAGCAGCTGCAGGAACAGGCTGTCGGAAAAGGCCCAGATCGTCGGGAATTCGGAACTGCCGACAACGCCAAAGATCTGCGTGCCGATGGCGTCGACCACCTCTTGCTCTGTCGGGGGGATGGCAGCGGCGGACAGGCTTTTGGTGACGATGAGTTCGGTCCGGGCGTACATCAGCCATTGGCCGATGGCATAGCCGCCGATGCCGAAGAACGCCATGTGGCCAAGCGACAGGATACCGCAGTAGCCCCAGACCACATCCATGGCGATGGCGACAAGGCACAGGCACAGCGTCTTGCCCAGGGTCTTGACGAAAGAGGTGGATAGGATCGCCGCGCCGGTTGCCTCGGACAGGACGGTGACGCCCAGGGTGAACAGCGCCAGCGCCAGCAGGAACCACAGAACCGACGGGTTCTGCGCGATGAAGGTTGTGCGCGGGGTTTCGCGGCACGCGGCGCCGCGACCGGCCGGGGGCTTTGCCCCCGGACCCCCAGGATATTTGGAGCCAATGGAAGCAGGGATGTCGGTCATTTATGCCTCCGCCGCGCGGCCCTTGAGGGCGACGATGCCCTTGGGTCGGAACTGGATGAACAGGATGATGAAGAGGATCATGTAGGTTTGCGCGGCCAGGGTGTTCGAGGGGTTGAGGAACTCGATCCCCTTTTGCAGGCTGCCGATCATGGAGGCGCCCGCAAGCGTGCCCCAGACGTTGCCAACGCCGCCAACCACCACGGTCATGAAGCTTTGCACGATGTAATCGGCGCCCATTTCCGAGGTCACCTTGGCATAGAGGCCAATGGCGACGCCGGCGATCCCGGCGATGCCGGAGCCAAGGCCGAAGGTCAGCATGTTGATGCGGTCGGGGTTGATGCCCATCGAGGCGGCCATGCCGGGGTTTTGCGTGACGGCGCGCACTTCGAGCCCCAACCGCGTCTTGTTCAGGATGAACAGGATCAGGCCAAGGAAGATCAGGGCAAGGACAAAGATCGCGATGCGGATATAGCTGATCTGCACGACTTCGTTGAAAACCAGCGCGCCGTCCAGCCAGCCCGGCGAGGTCAGCGGACGGGCCTGGGTGCCAAAGATGTTCTTGGCCAATTGTTGCAGCGCGATGGAAATGCCGAAGGTGGCCAGCAATGTTTCCAGCGGACGGTGATAGAGGTGGCGGATCACCAGCCGTTCCATCGCGACGCCCGCGCCAAAGGTCACGGCAAAGGCGACCGGCAGTGCGACCACCAGCGACAGGGTATAGTCGGGGATGATCTGCTGCATGACATAGCCGGTGTAGGCGCCCATCATGATGAATTCGCCATGCGCCATGTTGATCACGCCCATCACGCCAAAGATGATGGCAAGCCCGATGGCCGCGAGGAAATAGATCGAGGCAAGGCTGATCGCGTCCAGCGCCAGGTCAGCCGTCTGGTTGATCGCGACACTGCGTTCGATGCTGTCCAGAACGCGCAGGGCGGCGGCGGTCACCTCGGCGTCCGGCTCGGCATAGGTTTCGTAGAATTGGTACTGGGCCATGGTTGCGGCGGCCTGATCGTCGGTGACGGTCGGCGGGACAAGCCCCTGATCGGCAAGCCTTGCATAGGCCTCGAACCGGCGATCGAGCGTGCCCAAATCGTGCACCGGGATGCCCGCGACCGCACCGCCGTCGATATGGGCAGCCAGCGCCTCCTTGATGGCGGCGTTGGAAATGCGGGCGGGGGTCAGACCGGCATCGACCAGGCGGCCAAAGGCTTCGGCCTCGGTCAGGTCTTTGCCCAGGGTCAGGACGCGGGCGATATTGACGCCTTGCGGCAGGTCCCTGGCGACCCCGGCCGTGGTGGCCAGGATCTGGTTCAGGGTGGCGCGGGCCTCGACGCTGACGCCGCCGGCAAGGTTTTCGATGGCCGCGACGCGAACTTCGGTCGTCTCGCCATAGCGCGCCTTGAGCATGTCGACGACGCCCTGTTTACGGGCCAGCAGCGCCGCGTCCGTTTCGCCCTGCAATGACGCCTCGAGCGGTTCGATCTGGTCGCCCGAAGGCGCGCGGGCGATGGCGTTCAGCGCCTCGGTGCGTTTGGCGATATCGGGGTCGGACAGCTGGAACTGCACCAGCGCGCCGCCGATCACCTTGCGAACGCCGCCATTCGGTTTGATCGCGCTCAGGCTGGCATCCGTCAGGGTGACGGGCTGGCCGCTGTCGATATCGGTCAGGGGGTCGGCATAGTAGAACAGGCCTGTCGCCTCGTCCTGCACCACCTCGCGCGCCTGCCAGCGTTCAAGGAACTCCTGCACCTGCGGCAACCCCGAAGCCATGAGATCGTCGATCACGACGTCCACGCTTTGGCGGCCGGGCTTGGCCACTTCGTCCGCATGGGTTTGCAGAAGGGTCTGAAGATCCTGCGCCGCGGCAGGGCTGGACAGGCCCGTCAGGACCAGCAGGCAAAAGGCGATAAGCGCGCGTAACATGGGGGCTTTCCGTAAAAGGCGGGGCGCACGAGGGAGACGCGCGCCCCGGTCTGTTCAGATCAGTAATTGGATTTGATCTGAACGCAGGTTTCGGTCTGGGTGTTGTACATGCCGCAGCCGAGGTCTTTCCAATCCGAGGTCAGGACCGCCGATTCCGGCAGGAAGTCGGTCCAGGCGTCGCCGGGGACCGGCTCGGTCTGGCTGATGATGTCGAACTGACCATCGGCCTGGATTTCACCGATCAGCACCGGCTTGGACAGGTGATGGTTCGGCAGCATCACGGCGGTGCCGCCGGTCAGGTTCGGAAATTCCTGGCCGTACATGGCGGTGCGCACGGCATCGACATCGGTGGTTCCGGCATCGGTCACGGCGTTCACCCACATGTTGAAGCCGATGTAGTGTGCCTCCATCGGGTCGTTGGTCACGCGATCTTCGCCCATGCGGGCCTTCCACTTGGCGACCCATTCGGTGTTGGCCGGGGTGTCGGCAGACTGGAAATAGTTCCAGGCGGCCAGGTGACCGACAAGGTTGCTGGTATCCAGACCCGACAGTTCCTCTTCGCCGACCGAGAAGGCCACGACGGGAATGTCGTCGGCAGAGACGTCAGCGGCGGCCAGTTCCTTGTAGAAACCGATGTTGGCATCGCCGTTGATGGTGCTGATCACGCCGACCTGCTTGCCATCCGCGCCCAGCGCCACGACGTCCGACACGATGGTCGCCCAGTCGGAATGGCCAAAGGGCGTATAGTTCACAAAGATGTCTTCGGCGGCGATGCCCTTGGACTTCAGATAGCTTTCAAGGATGTTGTTCGTGGTGCGCGGATAGACATAGTCGGTGCCCAGCAGCGCGAATTTCTCGACGCCCAGTTCTTCGAGGAAATAGTCCACAGCCGGGATCGCCTGCTGGTTCGGCGCGGCGCCGGTGTAGAACACGTTCTTGGACGATTCTTCGCCTTCGTACTGCACCGGGTAGAACAGCAGGCCGTTCAGTTCCTCGATGACGGGCAGCACGGATTTGCGCGACACGCTGGTCCAGTTGCCAAAGATCACGTCGACATTGTGTACGGTCAGCAATTCGCGCGCCTTTTCGGCGAACAGCGGCCAGTCAGACGCCGGGTCGACAACCACCGCCTCAAGTTCGCAGCCCAGCAGGCCGCCCTTGGCGTTCTGGTCTTCGACCAGCATTTCCACGGTGTCTTTCAGCGTGGTTTCGGAAATCGCCATGGTGCCGGACAGCGAATGCAGCACGCCGACCTTGATCGGGCAATCGGCGGCCAGCGCCGAGGTGCCGGTCAGCAGCAAGGCAGCCGTGGGAAGAGCAGCAAGAACAGAAGTTTTCATTTGGCAAATGCCCCAGTTTTTCGGGCGGCAGCGGCGGGATGGCCAAGGGCGGAAGGAAACCCGCCAGTCCCGCGAACGCTGCCGCGTTCAGTGAATAGGTCTGAGAAAGGCGCGTGCCCCCCTCGGGGTGCAGCTCCGGAACGGTTCCGGGCGCTGCAGGGGCATTAAGGGCGCGAACATGAGCGGGACTCTCGGGATTCTTGTTCGCGCGTGCAGCATTCCAGTGGATTTGCCGAAAAATTGAGCGAAAATTTCCGCATCTGCACAATCCAAGGGCGCTTACCGAGGGTCACTTGCCCCTTCGGCCACCCGGATTTGCGCAATTTCCCGGCGAAACCGGGGAGAGAATCCCGTGTTTTGCCCGATCCTGCGGCAACCATGGCGTGTGATCCTTGCAGAACGGCTTTCCTTTGAAAGCCTTCGCGCTGTATAGGGCTGCAAACGACATTCCTTGGGAGACTCACATGTCCAACGCACAGCTCGAAGCCGCCATCGAAGCCGCCTGGGAGGCCCGCGATACCATCACCCCGTCCACCGGCGGTGAAACCCGCGAAGCCATTCAGGACACTCTGAACGCCCTCGACAGCGGTGCGCTGCGCGTCGCCGAACGTCAGGACGATGGCACGTGGCACGTGAACCAGTGGGCCAAAAAGGCCGTGCTGCTGGGCTTTCGCATCAAGGACATGGAAATCCACGACAACGGCCCGCAGGGCAGCGGCTGGTGGGACAAGGTCGACAGCAAGTTCAAGGGCTGGGGCGATGACCAGTGGAAGGCCGCCGGTTTCCGCGCCGTGCCCAACTGCGTTGTTCGCAAATCCGCCTATATCGCGCCGGGCGTGGTGCTGATGCCGTCCTTTGTGAACCTTGGCGCCTATGTCGACACGGGCACCATGGTCGACACCTGGGCGACCGTCGGGTCCTGCGCGCAGATCGGCAAGAACGTGCACCTGTCCGGCGGCGTCGGCATCGGCGGCGTGCTGGAACCGATGCAGGCCGGTCCGACCATCATCGAGGACAACTGCTTTATCGGCGCGCGATCCGAAGTGGTCGAAGGCTGCATCGTGCGCGAAGGGTCGGTCCTGGGCATGGGTGTTTTCATCGGCCAGTCGACCAAGATCGTCGACCGTGAAACCGGCGAAGTCATGTACGGCGAAGTGCCGCCCTATTCGGTGGTCGTCGCAGGCTCCATGCCATCCAAGAACGGCATCAACCTGTACTGCGCCGTGATCGTCAAGCGGGTCGACGAACGCACCCGCTCCAAGACCGGCATCAACGAACTGCTGCGCGACTGATCCGCAGACAAACGATACCAACGCAGGGCGGGGGCGACCCCGCCTTTTGCGGAAAGGCCCGCCATGACCACCGAAAAGAAGCCCAAGAAACCCAGCCGCCAGCAGGTCTTTACCCTGTTGGTCGAGGTCGGCCGCAGCAAGGGTGACGGGTTGCCCGACAAATGCACCGGCGCCGCGCTGATGTGCTACGCCTCGGGCGTGGACGAGGCTGAGGCCGTGCGCGAAACCGTGGCGATCCTGAAACAGGCGGACATGGCGCCGCTGGACGTGACGGGCTATGGCACCGCTGATGAGCGCCGCGAACAAGGCCACGAGATCGGCGAGGACGAGTTGGAGTTGATGGCCCGCGCGCTGTCGGAAAACTCGGTCATCGTGGCGCAGGTCAATCCATTTTTCGACTGACCGGATTTGCAGCGCCCGCCCCTGCCCCTATATTCTTGAAGTGGATCAGGAGGGCATCATGGGACTTGGGTTTTTCGTTTCGATCATAATCGGAGGGCTTGCGGGCTGGATTGCCAGCAGGGTCATGAAGGCCGACACCGGTCTGATCCTGAATATCGTGTTGGGGATCGTCGGGGCCATGGTGATGAATTTCATCCTGCAACGGGCAGGCATCTATGCCGAACGCGCATGGTTGCCGCAACTGTTGGTGGGCGCATTGGGCGCCAGCGCCCTGATCTGGACCGCCCGTCAACTGCGGCGCTAGGATCAGGCGGCGCGCGCTTCGGCCAGCGTGATCGCCTCGAAACTGCCCAGCACCTTCAACCCGGCGCGGGCATGTTCGGGCAACAAACCGCTTGGGCAATCGGCCAGAAGACTGCTGGCAACCCTGTCTCGGTCGCGGCGCAGACGCCCGATATACAGGCTTTCCAAGTCCGCCTCGGCGGCGATGATGGGTTCGTGACGCGGCAACAACAGTTGGTGGTAGCGAACGAACCGATGGCCATCCTCGTGCACCGCGGCAAAGCCGTTCACCAGGCTTTGCGCCGGGATCAGCACCGCCTCGCGGCCAAACAGGTATTCCACGTCGGACCCGCCGATCACCAGGCGCTGTTGCGGCGAGACGATCAGATCGCGGTGCAATCCGAAATAGGGCGCGCGCAGACGGATCGGGCGAAAGGCCCCCAGCGCCGGGACAAGACGCGATACCCGGTGAAGCACCGGCACCACGCCATGCTCGCGCGTCTTGATGGTATCGCCGCATTGCAATTGCCCCACAGCGCGATAGCCCGTCGGCGTCAGAACCTGCACCTGCCCGGTCAGCGTCGGCATCGGGCCGATCGGTTCGATATCGGTCGAAACCGCAAAGAACACCACGTCTTCGTCCATCTGGCGCAATTGCGGGCGGCGGGCGATGGTATGGATGTCCTCGATCAACAGCGGCGGCGGCGGCGGGGTCGACTGTTCGATCACCTGGTCGCTTTCCGGGCGCTCGACCGCGATCCGGCCAAACCGCTGCCGGGTGTCCCAGCTGAAAGTAACGCGCAGAACATCGGTGCGGGCATCATGCGGCGGTTGCAGGACGGTATGGAACACCTCGCTGTTCTGGGTCAGGACCAGCGCAATGCTGCCCCCCGGCACAGCCCGCACCGAGATCGAGCCATTCCAGGGATGGCGGCGTTCGTAGTGCAGCAGGGTCTGGGGGCGCCCTTCGGGCGACAGGCGCGTTTCCAGCACGATGCTGCCGCGCGCCATCAGCGCATCGCGCGGGGCGCAGGCCGTGCCAAAGACCTTGGGACAAATCCAGGACTGCCCCCCGCCCGAGGTGGCGATCCAGCTCATGCCGGGGCCTTTGCAACTGTAACCATGAACATACCGCTCGGTATCCGGGCCTTGCCGGAAGTTTTTTGTTGTCCTCTGTGATAACACGCAGCGCCCTCTGAGGCGAGACCAAAGAACCCCAGGCCATTGTCATTTGCCAAGCGCGCCCCGGCACGCTAGCCATCAGGCAACAAACCGGAGAAGCCCATGACGCCCATTGACCCCGTCGATCTGACCGCCCGCCTTGTCCGCTGCCCTTCGGTGACCCCCGAAGAGGGTGGCGCGCTTGTCCTGTTGCAGGACCTTCTGGAAGGCGCCGGGTTCACCTGCACCCGGGTTGATCGCAACGGCACCAGCAACCTGTTCGCGCGCTGGGGCGACAAGGGCGCGGCCAAGACCTTTGGCTTTAACGGCCATACCGACGTGGTGCCGATCGGCAACCCCGAGGATTGGACCTTTGACCCCTTCGGCGCGGAAATCGACGGCGGGTTCCTGTACGGGCGCGGCTCGACCGACATGAAATCCGGCGTCGCCGCCTTTGCCGCCGCCGCCGTGGATTTCGTGCGGGGCACGCCCCCCGACGGGTCGATCATCCTGACCATCACCGGCGACGAAGAAGGCGACGCCACCGATGGCACCGTTGCGCTGCTGGACTGGATGAAGGATCAGGGCGAACAGATGGATGTCTGCCTTGTGGGCGAACCCACCAGCCCCGATTTCATGGGCCAGATGATGAAGATCGGGCGGCGCGGTTCCCTGTCCGCCTGGTTCACCGTACAGGGCCAGCAGGGCCATTCCGCCTATCCGCACCGCGCGCTGAATCCCCTGCCCGCCATGGCGCGGCTGATGGATCGCCTTGCCAGCCATACCCTCGATGAAGGAACCGAGCATTTCGACGCCTCGACCCTGGCCATCGTGACCATCGACACCGGCAACCCGGCGACCAACGTGATCCCGGCGCAGACCCGCGCCTGCGTCAATATCCGCTTTAACGACGCCCATTCCGGCGCCACCTTGTCGGACTGGCTGCGGGACGAGGCCGCCAAGGTCGACAAGGCGTTTGGCACCACGACCAGCCTGAAGATCAAGATTTCCGGCGAAAGTTTCCTCACCCCGCCCGGCGCGCTGTCCGATCTTGTCGGCGCGGCGGTGCAGGCGGAAACCAACCAGGTGCCGGAA